>JAWVGJ010000085.1:0-31805 GCA_033855115.1 Solirubrobacteraceae bacterium | reverse complement strand
CGCTGCAGGCCTACTTCCGCATCAACACGGAGAACATGGGCCAGTTCGAGCGCACGCTGATCATCGCCGACGAGGGCTCCTACGTGCACTACGTCGAGGGCTGCACGGCGCCGACGTACTCGTCGGATTCGCTGCACTCAGCGGTCGTCGAGCTGATCGCCAAGCCGGGCGCGCGGATTCGCTACACGACCGTGCAGAACTGGTCGACGAACGTCTTCAACCTCGTCACCAAGCGGGCGATCGCCGAGCGCGACGCGACCGTCGAGTGGGTCGACTGCAACCTCGGTTCGAAGCTGACGATGAAGTACCCGTCGGTGTACCTGACCGGCGAGCGTGCCCACGGCGAGATCCTGTCGATCGCGTTCGCGGGCGCCGGCCAGCATCAGGACGCGGGCGGCAAGATCATCCACGCCGCGCCGAACACGACGTCGAACATCTTCGCCAAGTCGATCTCCAAGGACGGCGGGCGCGGCTCCTACCGCGGGCTGCTCGAGGTCGCCAAGGGCGCCCACGGCTCGAAGTCCAAGGTCGTCTGCGACGCGCTGCTGCTCGACGACCAGTCGCGCTCGGACACCTATCCGACGATCCGCATCGGCGAGGACGACGTCAACGTCGGCCACGAGGCGACGGTGTCGAAGGTCGGCGAGGAGCAGCTCTTCTACCTCACGAGCCACGGGCTCGACGAGGAGGAGGCATCCAAGCTGATCGTCAACGGCTTCATCGAGCCGATCGTCAAGGAGCTGCCGATGGAGTACGCGGTCGAGATGAACCGCCTGATCGAGCTGCAGATGGAGGGTTCCATTGGCTAGTCCCTCCACGACGGCGACCGAACCACGGTGGCTGACGGCGCGCCGCGAGCGCGCCGTCTCCTTGAAGGAGCTGCTGCCGCTGCCCTCGTTCCGGGGCAACCCGGGCTGGGAGTTCACGTCGCTAAAGAACCTCGACCTCGATTCGTACGCCGCGCCCGAGGCCGTCGATGTCGACGCCGCGGGCCTGGCCGTGTTCGAGGCACCGCAGGGCGCCGTGCTGCTCGAACAGGTGGACCATGCGTTCGCGCCCGAGCCGTCCTCGCCGGAGGGGTTGCCGGAGGGCACGCTTGTCATGCCGTTGAGTGCGGCCGTGCAGTCGCACCCCGACCTCGTCGAGCAGCACTTCGGCTCGATCGTCCCGGCCGAGGATCCGTTTGTCGCCCGCAACGAGGCGGGCTGGCAGGGCGGGGCGTTCGTCTATGTCCCGCGCGGAGTCGTGCTCGAGACGCCGATCGTCGTGACTGTCGTGCAGTCGCAGGCCGCGACGGCGCTGCACTGGCGCACGCTCGTGGTCTTGGAGGAGGGCGCGCAGGCGGAGGTCTGGGAGCAGTACGTCTCGACCGACAACTCGCAGGAGGCGCTCTTCTCGACCGTGACCGAACTGGCGGTCGGCCAGAACGCGAACCTGCGCTACGTCTGCGCCCAGGGCCTCAACGAGAAGTCGTGGATCTTCGGCACCCAGCGCGGCACCGTCGACCGGGACGGCTCCCTGGACTGGATCGCGCTCGGCTTCGGCTCGGGCCACGGCCGTGTGAGGATGGACACCGAGCTCGCCGGCCGCGGCGCCGACGCGAAGGTCACCGGCGCGTACGCCACTCACGGGCGCCAGCATCTGGACTACGCCACGACGCAGGTTCACGCCGCGGCGAACACGACGTCGGACCTCGCGTTCCGCGGGATCCTCGACGGCCGCTCCAGCACCGTCTGGTCGGGGATGATCAAGGTCGATCCTGGCGCGCAGCAGATCGACGCCTTCCAGGAGTCGCGCAACCTGCTGCTCACCAAGACTGCTCACGCCGACGCGATCCCGGGCCTGGAGATCCTCGCCAACGACGTGCGCTGCACGCACGCGGCGGCGATTGCCCAGATCGATCCCGAGCAGCTCTACTACCTGCGCTCGCGGGGGCTCTCGCTGGAGGACGCGCGGCGGCTGGTCATCGAAGGCTTCCTGGAGGCGACCGTCGAGCGCTTCGAGGCCGGCTTCGTCCGCGAGGCGATTGCGGGCGCGCTGGAGCGGCGGCTGGAGGCCGTGCTCGGCTAGTGAGCAGATCGCCGGCCTGAGCGAGGCGATCGCAGCGCAGATCGCCCCTTTCGGGAAGCCGTTGAGTTGCTGGTGACGATCACCGGCGTTCGAGTCCGCGGGTCGTTGAACCTAGGCAACTCGTCTACGGGATCTCCGTTGAGCTGCCGATAACCGCGACCGAGCATCGGGCTGCGACGCAGATGACGCCGCTGCAGCTCCTCCCCGCGAAAGGACGTCTCGTATGCGCAGGTTCCCGCCGCTCATCGCCGTCGGTTGCATCACCTTCTTCCTTGGCGCCGCAGTGTCCGCCGGCGCCGCCAGGCTGATCACAGGCAAGGACATCAAGAACGGATCGATCGGCGTGGTGGATCTCTCCAAGAAGGCACGCACGGCACTCCAGGGCGCGGGCGGGACCGCGGGCGCCGCCGGAGCACGAGGGGCGGCCGGAGCCCAGGGCGAGACGGGCGCGACCGGTACCAGGGGCGACACCGGTACCAAGGGCGACACCGGCGCCAAGGGTGACACGGGGGCCGAAGGCCCGGGCGGGACGGCAGGTTCCGCGGGCACGAACGGCACTCCCGGAGCGTCGGGTGTCGCCGGCCCGACGATCGTCGCGAGCTCGATGGCCGCCGACGGCTGGTCCTCGCCGGGCACCGGTGCGAACTTCGGCTCGGAGCCCAGCGCGCTCGTGCCGGTCCCACCAGGCAGCTCGTACACCGCCAAGAGCTTCATCGCCACCGTCAACAACGCCCCGGGTGCCGGCTCGTCGGTCACGATCGCGCTGCGGCTCAATCAAACCGATACCGCCCTCTCATGCACCATCGAAGGCGACACCGCCGTGAGCTGCCAGCCGCCTGAGGGAACCACCGCGGTCATCCCCGCGGGAGCCAAGGTCAGCATGCGCACCTTTACGAGCGGGTCCCCGAGCGTGTACACGATCGCGTACGCCTATCGCGGCGAGTTCTGACCGATTGAGGCCTGCGGCGAGCACATGAGGGCCCGCGCGGGCTCGGCTTGCGGTAGAAACGCCTACCGCATGCACGCATGGCTAGCAGACGGCGCCAGGCGAATCGCCGGGCGCGCTCCCCACGAGCTCGAGCGCCTCGTCGCGATCTCCTCGCCCTCCGGCGACGTCGCGGGCGCCGAGGAGGCGTTTGCCTTCGCCGTGTCCCTGGCACCCGCGAATATTCGCGTCGAACGAGCACCATGCTCCTCCGTCGACCACGCCGACGACCTGATCCTCACACTGGGCGGGAAGGGCAGTGGCCGCATCCTGCTGCTCGGCCATGTCGACACGGTCCACTCCCACGAGGATCACAAGCCGCTGGAGCGCGACGGCGAGAACCTGATCGGGTCGGGCACGGTCGACATGAAGGGCGGCGACGTGCTCGCCCTCGGCGTCCTGCGCGAGCTCGCACTGCGCAGCGACGACTTCGCCGAGGTGGCGCTGCTGCTCGTCTGCGACGAGGAGTGGCGCGCCGGCGACTTCAACCACACGCAGCGCTTCGCCGGCTACGACGCCTGCCTCTGCTTCGAGGGCGGCGAGCTGACGCCGGGCGGCGACGAGGCCGTCGTCGTGCGCCGCAAGGCCGCGGGCACCTTGCGCGTGCTCGCTCACGGGCGCTCGGCGCACTCGGGCACGGCCCCCGACAGCGGCGCCAACGCGCTGCTCGCGCTCGCCGCGGCCGCCCAGTCGGTCGCTGCTCGCCATAACCCGCGCGGCGCGAAGCACCTCACCGCCGTTCCGACAGTCCTGCGCAGCGGCGAGGCGTTCAACGTCGTCCCAGCCACAGGCGAGCTGCTCTGCGATCTGCGCGCCGACGACCTCGACGTCTTCGATCTCGTGCTCGACGGCCTACCCGCCGCGGTCGACGGCGTCCGCCTGGAGGGCGAGCTGCTGCGACGCTGGCCGGGGATGGATGCGGGAGCACAGACCGCGGAGCTGCTGGAGCGGGCGGGCGCGACGCTGGGTCGCGCGATCGTCGGCACCGACCGCGGTGGGGCGAGCGACGCAAGCTACATGGCCCCGGAGATCGCGATCACGATCGACGGGCTCGGACCCCGCGGCGGAGGCGCCCATACGCCGCGCGAGTACATCGTGCAGGCGTCGCTGCGGTCGCGTGCCGAGGTGGCCCTGGCAATCATCGACGCGGTTTTGGATCTTCCGGGCCGGTCTTCATAACTTCGTCCAACGAGGGTGCAAACATCCGAAGCGTGCGCTAGGGTTGCCGCGTCGATGACCAGCCGAATCCCTGCCGATCATCGGTGGGGAGTGGGGGATCCATTTGGGGCGCTTCGGCGTCCCGGGGGCGAATTGCCGCGTTGTGCGGCATAGCGCTGCTCCTTTAGCGCGAGCCCGTCAGCTAACCCCGCAGGCACCCGAAGGAGAAGGGGTCTTGCCCGCGTGACGTCGTTGTTCCGCATCACCTTGTTGTGCGTGGTCGTTGTGGTGCTCCTACCGGCGCAGGCTGCAACCGCTGCCAAGCGCGCCTGGAACCTCGGCGATCGGACGCTCAAGCAAGGTCACAAGGGTCACGATGTCCGGGTTCTGCAGAGTTTCCTCACCAAGGCCGGCTTGCGCACGAGCGTCGACGGTGTCTTCGGCTCTGGCACGAAGAAGGCCGTCCAGGACTTCGAGACCTCTCAGCGGCGGACGGTCGATGGCCAGGTCTCGAAGCTCGACGTCCTCGTGTTGCGCGACGTCGTCGCCAACGGTGGCGCGGTCGCCGCGGCTGCGGCGACCGGTGGAGCGCTCCCGAAGAACCAGCCGCCGCCCGCCCCCCCGCCGCCGCCGCCGCTTCTGCTCGGGCCCGGCATGGTCGCGACCGTCGGCGCGGACGGCCTTGCCGTCGCTCCGGCGCTTGCGCCGCCAGTCATCCAGCAGGTCATCAACGCCGGCAACGTGATCGCCAAGATGCCCTACATCTATGGCGGCGGGCACGGCAGGTGGGACGACGCCGGCTATGACTGCTCCGGCTCGGTCTCCTACGCGCTGCACTTTGCCGGGCTGCTCGAAACGGCGATGCCCTCGGGCAACTTCATGAGCTGGGGCGAGGCCGGCCCGGGCCAGTGGATCACGATCTACGCCAACGGCGGGCACGCGTTCATGGTCGTTGCCGGCTTGCGCTTCGACACGAGCGGTGCGAGGACGGCCGGCACGCGCTGGCAGACAGAGATGCGCCCCGACAAGGGGTACACGATCGTCCATCCGCCGGGCCTGTAGCGCCGGTCAGACGGCTTCTCTCGCCACGCTGGCGCCGTCCGGAAGGTCGGCGAGGAGAGCTTCTCGATCATTCTGTCGTCTTTGCAGCGCATCCATGCTCAGGAGCCGGCCGGCGCGGCTCGGTCGCCAGGGCGGCGCCGGCGTGCAGGCAACGCGACGGGCGTGGTCTCGTCCGCGATCGCCGGTGGCACCGCGCGCGGCGCTCGGGTCCGATTCCAGTCGGTCGCGCTGCCGCGGTACAGCGAGCGCACGACGTACAGGAAGTACAGCCCCGCCGGCACCCCCAGCCAGTCCACGGCGACGTGGTGTGCGTCTGGTGGGTAGATCCCCCGCAGCGTGTAGACGGCGAACACCGCGTGCATCACCGAGCACGTCGCGAAGATCAGCGTGAGCGACAGCCCCGACAGCGACCAGCCTCCGAGCGGGCGGCGATTGTGCAGCTGCGTTCGCGTGAGGTAGAGGCCGACCATCCCGTAGGTACCGACGAGCAGGAGGTTGGGGATCGCCATCTGCAGCCCTCGCGCGGCGACGCCGCCGTCGTGGATCATCGTCATGACCACGACGGTGACGTAGACGCAGAACGCCGTCGGCATGGCCAGGATCCACAAGGGGCTGCTGTGGATGAAGCGGTCGCCCCGTCCCCCGCGGAAGACCTCGACGCGCAGCCAGAACCACGTCGCGGCGGCGGGAAACGCGATCACGCTCGCGACGAGGTCCAGGCCACCCGCGGGACGGCCCTCGGCGGCGATGTGGATCCCGTGGACGAGGTGGTGTGGACCGCAGGTGAAGGCCATCAGCATCCAAGCGATGCCGAAGCGCGACCAGCCCATCTCGCGCCAGTTGCGCCGCATCTCGATGGCCGTCATCGTCCCGTACTGGAAGTACACGAGACCGACGACGATGTTCAGCGCCGCGACGGCGGCGGTCATGTCAGCGGTCCATCCGTGCGGGAATCCCGATCTGGCGCATGAACTCGCGTATGACGTAGGGATCGCCGAAGCCCGGCCGCCCGCGCGCGTCGAAGCCATCGAGCTGCAGCTCGCCGACCGGACCGGGCCGCGCGAAGTGAAAGCCCTGACCGAGCGGGCAGCGCAGCCGGCGCAGGGCCTCGTGCTGGGTCTCGTCCTCGATGCGCTCCGCGATGACGGTCAGGCCCATCTCCTCGCCGAGCGACAGGATCGCCGCGACGATTGCCCGATCCGGTCCTGCCGACGCGACCGCACGCACAAACGACCCGTCGATCTTGATGACGTCGATCGGTAGGCCGCGCAAGTGGCTCAGGGACGAGAAGCCGCTGCCGAAGTCGTCCATCGCGATCCGCACTCCGAGGCGCTTGAGCCGTCCGAGCAGCGTCGCGAGCCGCTCCAGGCGCCGCAGCACAGCCGTTTCGGTGATCTCCAAGCACAGCGACGGCGCCTGCAGGCCACGGCGCGCGAGCGTGGCGCGCACGAGCTCGGCGAAGTCCGGCTGGTTCATCTGGCGCGGCGAGACGTTGACCGAGACCGTGAGGTCGATCCCCTCGCGCCGCCACTGCGCGGCCTGGCGGCACGCCTCGTCGAGCACCCATGCGCCGATCGGGACGATGAGCCCGTTCTCCTCGGCCAGACCGATGAACTCAGATGGCCCGACGAGACCGCGTACCGGGTGTTGCCAGCGCACGAGTGCCTCGCAGCCGACGGTCGTCCCGTCGCTGAGGCGCACGATCGGCTGGTAATGAACCCGCAGCTCGTCGTGCGCGAGCGCGAGCCGCAACTCGCTCTCGACCTGCAGGCGCGCGTCGACCTCGCCGGCGATCTGCTCGTCGAAACGCACCCAGCAGCCGCCGCCGCGACCCTTGGCGCGGTACATCGCGACGTCGGCGCGGCGGACGAGCTCCTGGGCGGCGGTGCCGGCCTCGCTCGTCGCGGCGACGCCGATGCTCGTGGCGAAGGGCAGCTCGTCGCCCCCAAGGCGCAACGGAGCCGCGAAGGCATCGATCAGGCGCTGGGCGACGCCGCCGACTTCGCTGACGCTACGCAATCGGTTTGCGACGACCAAGAACTCGTCGCCGCCGATCCGCGCGAGCGTGTCGCTGTCGCGCAGCGCGCCGGCCAGCCGCCGGGCCGTCTCGCGCAGCATCTCGTCGCCGGCGTCGTGGCCAAGGGTGTCGTTGACGACCTTCAGGCCATCGAGGTCGATGAACAGCAGCGCCAGCCAACCGGGCGAGCGACCGAGCGCCGCCAGCGCCTGCGCGAGGCGGTCCTCTAGCAGCCCGCGGTTGGGCAGGCCGGTGAGAGCGTCGTACAGCGCCCGCCGCTCGAGATCTCGGCGCTGGGTCACATGGCTGGCGAGCGCGTGCCAGCGCTGACCGTCAGACCGCGCGAACCAACGCAGCCAGCGCCAGCTGCCGTCGCTATGGCGCCAGCGGTTCTCGAGGCCGGAGATCTCGGTGCCCGCCGCCGGCGGCTGCGCGAAGGCGGCGGCAGTACCGGCGGCGTCGTCGCGATGGACGAGGTCGAGCAGCAAGCGGCCCTGAAGCTGCGCGAGCGGCCATCCCAGCACGTGTTCCCACGATCGGCTGACCTGCTCGAGCCGCCCACCCGCGCCGACGATCGCGAGCAACTCCTCGCTGTGCTCGCTCGGGCAGCCCGCGAAGGCGGCGACCTCCAACGGCGCTGGCGCCAGGCGTGCAACCGGCTCGGTCACGTCGTCACGGCCTCTCGTCGAGAGAATCGAGCGCCAGGAAGGCTCCGGCACTATCCCCGAGACGAACGGGCAGCGGAACCCCAACATTCGTCTACGCGAGCTCCTCCCACCCGTACGGGTGGGCCTTCGATCATCCCGGCGGGCAGGGCAAGCCCGCCCGCGCGGACGTTGTGCTGAGTGCCCGCGACGACCTAGCTTTGGGGGAGTCATCCGACGCGGTCCCGACAGCACGTCGCGGCCGATCCCACATTGGAGGTTCGATGAGCGAGCACCCCATCGTCGCCTGCTACCGCGGGCTCGACAGCCCCGACGCGGTCCGCTTCGGCGCGCTGGTGGCCCGCGCGCTGGACGAGCCGTTCATGCTCGTGGGCGCCTATGTCAGCGAGCCGGTCGGCTTCAGCGCCAGCATGGCGCCGATGTCCGCCAGCAGCCCGCGCGCCGGCCTCGCGCAGGCGACCCTGCGCCGGGCGCACGCGTACGCCGGGAACCAGATCGAGGTTCGCGAGCAGACCGTGCCGTCCGTCGGGGTTGCCGAGGCGCTCATCCAGCTCGCCCGCGACATCGACGCCTGCGTCCTCGTGCTCGGTCGGGACACCCAGAGCTATGTCACCCGCTGGCTGCTGCCGCGGGCGCCCTGTGCGGTCGCCGTCGCCCCGCTGAGCGTGCCGCTGCCGCAGGCCGGTCCGTTTGAGCGCATCGGCGTCGCCTACGACGGCTCCCCGACGGCGCAATGCGCGCTGGTCGCCGCGACGCACCTGGCGCAAGCGACGGGGGCGCGGCTCGTGCTGCTCGCTGCCGCGCCGACGACCGAGCACGCCACGACCTGGCTGGACGTCGCGCGGCTGTCGGTCGAGGGCAAGGTCAAGTCGCTCGAGACGCGTGCGCTGCTCGGCTATCCACCGGCGACGCTGGCGCGGGCCAGCGAGGAGCTTGACCTGCTTGTCTGCGGCTCGCGCGGCCGTGGCCGACCATTCGCGACGATCCTCGGCAGCGTCTCGGCATATCTCGTCGACCACGCCAGGTGTCCCGTCCTCGTGGTACCGCCCGTCGTTCGCAAGAGCGACAGCGGTCCACTCGGCATCACGTCCGCGGCGGTGAACGTGTAGATGACCGGCTGGTTGCCCCACCCGTGTCGCGGGCAGGTTGGCGGCGGTCCTACCGTCCGTCGATACCCTGATGGCAATGGATCTCGACGCCTTCAAGCGCGGCAACGACGATCCTCTCGATCGCTGACGCAGCGATGGACGAGGCCAAGCGCACGGCGAACCGCCGGCGGCGCCTCGACGCCAGCCGGCTTCGCAGCGTCTTCGTCGGCGCCCCGAACGGCATCGCGCTGCTCGACGGTGAGGGACGGATCGTCGATGCCAACCCGTCGCTCTGCGCGCTGTTCGGCTGTCTTCCCGAGGCCCTGCTGGACGTCGCGTTGACCGGGCTGATGCATCCCGACGACGCCGAGGGAGTCCGGGAGCTGCTCGGTGCCGCGCTGCTGCGGCCGCGGCCGGCAAGGCGTCTGGAGGTTCGCTGTGTGCGGGCGGACGGAACGTCGCGCTGGGCTGAGCTGAGCGTTTCGAACATCGAGGACGGCGACGACGACCACTGGACGGTCGCGCAGGTCCAGGACATCCAACAGCGCCGCGAAGCCGATGAGCGCCTGCGGCGCGGTGACGAGCGTAACGCGGCGCTCGCCGACGAGCTGCGCCGCCACAACGTGCAGCTGCGCGACACGAACCTGCGGCTTCGGCGCTTCGCTTCGCTGGCCTCGCACGACCTATCGGCTCCGCTGGCGTCGATCAGCGGAGTGCTCGCGCAGCTGCAGCGGCGCAGCGGCGATCGCCTCGAACCCCAGGACCGCGAGCTGCTGGCCGCCGGACGGGAGCGGGCGGAGAGCATGCGCGGGCTCGTACAGGACATCCTCGAGTACGCGCGCGGCGCGACGACGATGCTGCAGCACGACGACGTGGACCTCGGCGCCATCGCCGAGCAGGCGATCGCGGCGCTCGGCCATGACGCGGCGGCGCGCGAGCCCCTGGTGCACCTCGAAGAGCTGCCGACCGTGCGCGGCGACCGCGAGCAGCTGCTGCGGCTGATGCGCAACTTGCTGGAGAACGCCGTCAAGTTCGCGGGGCCCGGCGTCCGGCCCGAGCTGCAGATCGATGTGAGACGCCGCCCGTACCACTGGGAGGTGGGGGTCAGCGACAACGGCCCGGGCGTCGCCGATGCCGATCGCGACCGGATATTCCGCCCGCTGGAGCGGGCGCACTCGCCGTCGGTGTCCGGCTCGGGCCTCGGCCTGGCCATCTGCGCCGAGGTCGTAAGCCGTCACGGTGGGGAGATCTGGGTGGAGCCGGGTAGGGCTGGCGGTAGCCGATTCGCCTTCACCCTGCCCAAGGAGCCGCACATGGACGGTCCCTTCGAGCGTGAGGGCTAGCACCGTGAGCCTCGCCTCGCGGATCCTCCTCGTCGAGGACGACCCGGTTGACGCGAAGCTCGCCCTGGAGCTGCTGCGGGAAGGGATTCCGGGCTGCTCGGTCATCCATGTCGACAGCGTCGGATCCGCTGCCCGGATCCTCGGCGTGGAGGCGTTCGACGTCGTG
Organism: Solirubrobacteraceae bacterium; assembly: GCA_033855115.1. GTDB lineage: Bacteria > Actinomycetota > Thermoleophilia > Solirubrobacterales > Solirubrobacteraceae > CADCVQ01. The sequence goes on along the minus strand of JAWVGJ010000085.1, from coordinate 21,251 downwards.
CTGCTGGACCTCCGGCTGCCAGACGGCTCCGGGATCGAGGCGCTGAACCGCGTTCGCCAGGCGAGCGGGGCGGCTCCGATCGTCGTGCTGACGAGTTTGGTCGACGACAAGCTGGCCGCGGAGATGGTCTCCGCCGGTGCGGAGGACTACCTCGTCAAGGGGCGGCTGGGGCCCGAGTCGCTGGCCCGTGTGCTGCGCTTCGCCGAGCGTCGCTACGCGCGGACGTCGCCGGGTCCGTCTGCGGACCTCCCGCTGATCGCGCTCATCGGTCGCCACACGCTGCTGCTCGAGGGCCTGGCTGGGGCGCTGCGCGCCTCGGGCGACTACGGGGTCTTCGGGCCCGTCACGACGGCCAAGGAGCTCGCGGTGCCCGGCGGTCGCCACCCGGACGCGGTCGTCGTGCATCTCGGCGACGGCGCCGACGAAGACGGACCGCCCAAGGGCGCGCTGCGCGCCCGCTTTGCGAGCGCCCGGATCGTCCTGCTCGCGGGCGACACCGAGCGCTGGCTGCCGGCGATCCTGGACCACGACGACGCCGACGCGCTGCTGCCGGACACGAGCTCCGCGGCCCAGATCGTCGCGGCGGTCGGCCGCGTGCTCGCCGACGAGGTGGTGCTGCCGCCCGGATGGCGCGCCCGCCGCGATCGCGACGCCGAAGCTGATCCGCTGGCCGCGCTCTCCGCGCGCCAGCGCGAGGTGCTCGTCCACGTCGCGGCCGGCGACTCCAACGAGCAGATCGCAGAGCGGCTGTTCATCTCTGTCAACACCGTCAAGTTCCATGTGCGCAGCGTGTACGGAGCACTGGGGATCCATAGCCGCCTACAGGCAGCGCGGGTCGTCGCCGACGCGCGCGCCGCGCACGGCTCCTGATTCGCTGCACTGGCGGGACCTTCGGACGAGCTCAGGCCTCGCAGCCGAGCTTCAGCTCGGCCACCGGGGTGGGGCGACCGAGGTGATAGCCCTGCCCGTAATCCACCCCGAGGCGGTGCAGCAGCGCGTGGGTCTCGGCGTCGCCGACGAACTCCGCGACGGTCTTGGTGCCCATGCCCCGTGCGATGTTGACGATCGCCTCGATGACGAGCCGGTCGGTGCTGTCGTCGACGAGGTTGCGCACGAACTCGCCGTCGATCTTCAGGTAGTCGAAGTTCAAGTGCTTGATGTAGGAGAAGGACCCGAATCCCGCGCCGAAGTCGTCCAGCGCGAGGCAGCACCCGAGCTCGTGCAGGCGCGTGGCGAACGCTCGCGCCCGCTCGACGTTGACGATCGCCGCGGTCTCGGTGATCTCGACGACGAGGCTTCCCGGGGCGATCGGATGCGCGGCCAGCAGCCCCACGATGTGATCGCCCAGCCGCTCGTCGCCCAGCGTCTTCCCCGACAGGTTGATCGCCAGGCGCAGTCTGCGTCCGGCCACGTACTCGGCGTTCAGCATCCGCACCGCCTGGGCGAGGACCCAGCGGTCGATGTCGATGATGAGGTCGAAGCGCTCGGCAAGTGACAGAAAGCTGCCGGGCGGGATGAGGTCGCCGCTGTCGTCCTCCAAGCGCAGCAGCAACTCGTGCCACGGCGCGCCGCTGGTGATGATGCCCGTGATCGGCTGGGCGAGGAGCCGGAACGCGCCCTGCTCGAGGCCGCACCGCACGCGTTCGAGCAACCTCGCGCGAGCCGATACGCGCTCACGGCGCAGGTGCTCGCTGCGGAAGACCTTCGCGCCGTCGCGGCCGGCCTCCTTGACGTCATACATCGCGACATCCGCCTCGACAAGCAGATCCTCCCCGGTCAGGCCGGGCTCGGAGCCGAACAGGGTCACGCCGATCGAGGCCGTGACGCGTGCGTGCTGTTGCAGCGTGGCCGGGGAGCCATGCAGCCGTACTGCTGCCAGCAGCTTGTCGGCCACCGCCAGCGCCTCCTCCTCGCTGGCGTGCGGCAGGATCAGCGCGAACTCGTCGCCGCCCAGGCGCGCCAAGACGTCGGTGCTCCTCAGTCCCGCTCGCAGGACACTCGCGACGCAGGCGATCAGCTCGTCGCCGGCCGCGTGCCCGAGCGTGTCGTTGACGTACTTGAAGTTGTCGATGTCGAGGACCAGCACCGCACCGCGAGCGCCGTAGCGCTTGCTGTGCGCGAGGCTGCGTTCGAGCTCGGTCTCGAAGCGCTGGCGGTTGAACAAGCCGGTCAGCGCGTCGTGATCGGCAAGGTGCTGTAGCCGGCCTTCGAAGCTCTTGCGCTCCGAGATGTCCAGAAACTGGACGATGACCTGCGGGGCCATGTCCTCGGCGGCGTGTACGAGGGAGGCGGAAACCAGCGTCCACAACTGGCGGCCGTCGACGTGGCGCAGGCGCTGCTCGAGTCGCACGCGCTCGGCGCTCCCGCGCAGGAGCCGCGCGAATGCCTCCTGCAGTCGCGGTCGATCCTCCTTGTCGGCCAGCGCCGCGAGGCTGGTGCCGATCAGATCCCCGGGGGGACAGCCGAGCAGATCCTCGAGCGCGTGGTTGACGCGCACGAGCTTCCCGGCACTGGGACCCGCGGCAACGCACAGCGCGACGCCGATCGGCGCGTGCTCGAACGCCCCGCGGAACAGCTCCTCCGCGCGCTTGGCCGCCGTGATGTCGGTGGCGATGGCCAAAAATCCCGTCGACGCCCCCTGTTCGTCGCGCTGGCCGGTGATTGTCACGCTGACCCGCCGCCGGCCTCCGTCCTTGCGCAGGTACGTCCACTCGCGCGTCTCGGCCGCACCATGGCGCGCCGCCGCGACGAGCACGTCGAACCCCGGATGCAGGCCAAGCTCCTGTGCCCGGGCCCGCACCTCGGCGGGGTCGTGCAGCAGCGACGGCGTGGCCGTGCCGACGACCTCCTCGGCGCGATAGCCGAGCATTCGCTCCGCCCCGGCGTTGAAGATCGTGATCGTGCCATTGCCGTCGGTGCCGATGATCGACGACTCCGTGGCCGCAGCGAGCACGCCGGCATAGTGGTCGCGAGCGCGGGTCAGATCTCGTTCGAGGGCTTGGCGCACGCGCTCGGCGGCCACGCGTTCGGAGATGTCGCGGGCGATCGTCGAGGTACAGACGATGCGGCCGGAGCCATCGCGCACCGGCGAGACGGTGATCTGTACGTCGACGATGCTGCCGTCGCGGTGGCGGCGCGTCGTCTCCAGCTGCTCGACCCCGTGGCCGGCGAGCACCGATGCGACGAGCGGCGCCATCTCGTCGCGGCGTTCGCTCGGCACCATGACCGCCCGCGGACGGGCGATCATCTCCTCCGGCGAATAGCCGTACAGCCGCTCGGCGGCACGATTCCAGGTGAGGATCCGCTCGTCTGGATCGACTGCGTAGATCGCGTCCTCGGCGGACTCGACGAGCGCGCGATAGCGCCCCAGCTCAAGCTCGGCCGCACGCTGCGCGGTCACGTCGCGGACCTGAGCGATGGCGTGCAGCGGGACTCCCCGCGCGTCGCGGACGATCGAGGCGTGCAGCGCGATCCAGACGATGTGCCCGTCGGCGTGCAGGTAGCGCTTGTCGCGCTCGTAGGAGTCGATCTGGCCATCGATGAGCCGCGTGAGCAGCGCCACATCGGCGTCCAGGTCGTCGGGATGGGTGATCTCTTGAAACGTGCGTTGGAGCAGCTCGGACTCCGTGTAGCCGACGATGGCGGTCAGCGCGTGGTTCACGCGCAGGAAGCGCCCGTCGAGGCGGACCAGCGCCTTGCCGATCGGCGCGTTCTCAAAGGAGGTGCGGAACAGCTGCTCGGCGGCCTGCACCTCATGCAGCAGCCCGTCGACGCGCACGCGAAAGGCGCCGACCAGCGTGCCGATCGCCACGATCGAGCCGACTCCCACCACGCTGGTGGCCCCCGGGAATGGGGCCTGCGTCGCGACGGTTGCGACGACGAACAGCACCGCGGCGCAGGCGGTCTGCCGCATCGCTCGCGCCGGCGGCAAGAAGTGAAACGAGTGCACGACGAGCCAGACGTGAAACCACAGGAAGGGCGCTTCCGGGGCTCCCCAGAAGAACGTCAACAGCGTGATGAGGGCCTGTCCGAGATAGGTGATCGCCTCCAGCGCGGATTGAGGGAGGCTTGCCGCACGAACGAACATCAGCGCGGCGACCGGATACGCAATCGCGGCGATCAGGGCCAGGCCCGGCACATTGGCGCCGGTGGGATGAGGCAGCAGGATCGTCGCCGTCAGGCAGCTCGCGCCGAACGCCCAGACGCACGCCATCGATCGACCGTTCGCGCGCTCCTGAGCACCAAGGACGCGACTGATCCTCCTCAACAGGATCTCGATCATCCGTCTGCATCGGCATTCCGCGTCTCAAGCTGTAGCGCGACTCGGTTGAGCGGCGACATCGCTCGTCCCGCGCAGACGTGCGGAGCTGGGACGGATCGGGAAGGATGGGCATGACCGGCGGCCGCCTTGCGAGGAGATGTCATGCAGTTCGTACACACCAACGTTCGCGTTCGCGATATCGACGCCTCGCTGCGCTTCTACGAGGCACTGGGATTCCAAGGGCGCGGGCGGCTGCGGTTCGAGGGCGCGTACAACATCTACCTCGGCCTGCCCGGCGACGGCGATACGCTCGAGTTGACGGTCAACGAGGGGCATGAGGAGCCGTACGACCTCGGGACCGGCTACGGCCATGTCGCGCTGACCGTCGAGGACCTCGACGGCCTGCTGGAGCGGCTTGCCGACGAGGGCATCGAGCCCGAGAAGCCTCCCTACGCCCCCGGCGGGCGCGAGGAGTTCCGAATCTGCTTCGTCGCCGACCCGGACGGCTACCGGATCGAGCTCATCGACGGCGAGTTTCAGACGCCGCAGGATCCGGACTGAGGCCGATCCGCGCCCGCGGCGGTGAGACGCCGCCCCTCTATCCATCGAACCGCAGGGTGGCCTCTTTGGCGTAGTGGTCGCTGATGAGATCGGCCGACGGCAGCCCCGGCAACGTGAGCGCAGCGTCCGTGTACAGGCGGGAGCCCACCGGCTGCAGGTCGCTGGCGAGGAGCCAGTCGATCGCCGGCCGGCGCGCATCCGTCGCCGTCGCGGCCACGTTCTGCAATGGCGCGAACAGCGCTTGCACCTCGGCGTCCGCGGGATTCTTCGACGTGCCGGCGCGGACGTTGAGGTCACCCGCCAGCAACACCGGTCCGTGCTGGCGTGCGCGATGCACCCGCTTGAACAGCGACTTGGCCTGGGCGAGGCGCAATGGACCCTCGCCGGACAGGTGCGTGGTGAAGACCGTCAGCTCGCGGCCGGAGTCCTCGTCGTGCAGCCGCGCCTTGATCCACATGCGCAGCTCCAGGTACTGGCGCCAGTTCAGTGGCTCGCGCTTGACGATCGCACGCCAAACCGCCACGGCCAGCGCCCGAACCTGACTGCCGAAGAAGTAGCGCCTGCGGCGCCGAAGCACCTTAAAGCGAGCTGGGGCCAGCAGGGCATCTCCCTGGCCCGGCCGCGCGATGTGGATCAGGCTGAAGTGCCCGCTTTTCTTGGCCTGCGCGAGCGCCTTTGCCTGGGTGGGACCGACCTCTTGCAGCGCGAGGATCGGCGCGTCCTCCGCGCCGTCGATGATCTCGCGGTAGAACGGCAGCTCGAGGAAGGCGCGCTGGTCGGTCTTGATCTTCGGGTTGCCGACGGCCGTGTTGAACGTGATCACCCGGAAGTCTTTCATGAGCTTCCCCCCTGAAACGCGCTCGCCACGATACGCACCGACGCTACGCCGAGCCTGCTTCCCGGTCAACCCGGACCTTGCCACTGACAGACTCGCCTCGGCCGGACGAAAACCTCGACACGCCCCTACTCCTCGGCCGCCGGCCGGCGCCGCTCGCGCTTTCGCTGCGCGCCGCGCCGCTTGGCCTCCAGGCGGCGCGCCCGCGAGGCCTTCGTCGGCTTCGTCGCCCGCCGCGGGCGCTGCACCTCCAAGGCGAGTGCGATCCGCGCCGCCAACCGCTCGAGCGCGAGCGCCCGATTTCGCGCCTGGCTGCGCGCGTCCTGCGCAACCGCCCGCACGACAGGCCCGCAACGCGCCGTCAGGCGCTGCTTCTGGGCCTCGTCGAGCGTGGCCGACGCCGCCACGTCGAAGCTCGCCTCGATCCGCGAAGCGGTGACGTTGGCGTGCTGGCCGCCCGGCCCGGACGACCGGCTGGCGCGGACGGTCACCTCGTCGAGCGGGATCTCGAGGTGATGATTGATCGGTAGGACATCGGACATCGGTCCATCCATCATCCCCGGATCACCGATGGTGCATCGGCGAACGCCTGCGGCGGGCTAGAGTCGCACCCATGTCCGAGAACCTCGCCCTGAACCTCACCCGCACGGCTGCCGAGCACCCCGAGGTGATCGCCTGCAAGCTCGACGACGCGGCCTTCAACTACGGGCTGCTCGACCAGGCAAGCGCTCGCGTCTGCGCGATGCTCAAGAGCAAAGGCGTCGGACAGGGGGACCGCGTCGGGATCATGCTGCCCAACGTCCCGTACTTCCCGGCCGTGTACTACGGCGTGCTGCGTGCCGGCGCCGTCGTGGTACCGATGAACGTCCTGCTCAAGGGGCGCGAGGTCGGCTACTACCTCTCCGACGCCGGCGCGAAGGTCCTCTTTGCTTGGCACGGGTTCATCGACGCCGCCCAGGCGGGCGCCGACGAGGCCGGCGGCGTGGAAGTCATTCCCGTCAAGCCCGGCGAGATCGAGGGGCTGATCTTCGCGCACGAGCCCGACGACAGCGTCGCCGAGAAAGAGGGTGACGACACGGCCGTGATCCTCTACACGTCGGGCACCACGGGCAAGCCGAAGGGCGCGGAGCTCACGCACGCAAACCTGCGCAGGAACGTCGACTGCGCGGTCAACCTGTTCGACCTCGGCGTCGGCGATGTGATCTTCGCGGGCCTGCCGCTGTTTCACTCCTTCGGGCAGACGTGCACGATGAACGCGGCGGTCCGCGGCGGCGCCACGATCACGCTGCTGCCGCGCTTCGATCCGGGCAAGGCGCTGGAGGTCATGCAGCGCGACAAGTGCACGGTCTTCGAGGGCGTGCCGACGATGTACGGCGCGCTGCTGCACCATCCCGACTGCGCGGACTACGACGTCTCCACCCTGCGCGTGTGCGCCTCCGGCGGAGCGTCGATGCCGGTCGAGGTCATGCGCGGCTTCGAGCAGGCCTTCAGCTGCAAGGTGCTCGAGGGCTATGGGCTATCCGAGACCTCGCCGGTCGCGTCATTCAACCATCCCGACCGCGAGCGCAAGCCCGGCTCGATCGGCACGCCGCTGGAAGGCGTGCAGATGAAGGTCGCCGACGATGCGCGCGAGGAGGTCGCGACCGGCGAGGTCGGCGAGATCCTCATCAAGGGCCACAACGTCATGAAGGGCTACTGGAACAAGCCCGAGGCGACCGCTGAGGCGATCAAGGACGGCTGGTTTGCCACCGGAGACATGGCCAAGGTCGACGAGGACGGCTACTTCTTCATCGTCGATCGCAAGAAGGAGCTCATCATCCGCGGCGGCTACAACGTCTATCCGCGCGAGGTCGAGGAGGTCCTGTACGAGCACCCGGCGGTGCGGGAGGCCGCCGTGGTCGGCGTCCCGCACGGGGAGCTCGGCGAGGAGGTCGGCGCGGCCATCGCGCTCAAGGATGGCGCAGAGGTCGACGCCGACGAGCTCCAGGCGTTCGTCAAGGAGCAGGTCGCCAGCTACAAGTACCCGCGCAAGATCTGGTTCGTCGACGAGCTGCCGAAGGGGCCGACCGGCAAGATCCTCAAGCGCGAGATCTCGCCGCCGGCCGGCTAGTGGTTCGTCGCTCATCGCGCGCTACGACCTGATCGTCGTCGGGATGGGATCGGCCGGGATGGTCGCGGCCGAGTTCGCCCCGAAGCTCGGGGTCAAGGTTGCGTGCGTCGAGCGCGATCGCGTCGGCGGCGACTGCCTGTGGACCGGCTGCGTTCCCTCCAAGGCGCTGCTGGCTTCCGCGAAGGCGGCGCACACGATGCGCCACGCGGATGCCTACGGGCTTACGCCGGTCGATCCGCAGGTCGACACGGCGAAGGTCTGGTCACGCATCAAGGCGATCCAAGCACGGCTGGCGCAGACCGACGACAACCCCGAGCGCTTCCGCAAGGAGGGCGTCGACGTCCTCTTCGGGCAGGCGCGACTGACCTCGGCGACGACGGTGCTGGTGGGGGAGGAGGAGCACACGGCGCGCTTCATCCTGCTCGCCACCGGCTCGCGACCGGCGACGCCGCCGATCGAGGGCCTCGCCGAAGCCGGCTTTCTCTCAAGCGAGAGCATCTTCGAGCTCGGCCGCGCGCCGTCGAGCCTGATCATGATCGGCGCGGGCCCGATCTCGATCGAGCTCGCGCAAGCGGCGAACCGCCTTGGGGTCGAGGTCACGGTGCTGCAGCGCGGCGATCGCGTGCTGACGCGCGAAGAACCAGAGCTCGTCGACCGCCTGCTGGCGAAGCTGCGGGCCGAGGGCGTGGAGGTGCAGACCGGGATCGAGATCGATCGCGTGCAAGCGCGCTCCACGGATGGTAGGAAGGTCGTCCACTCAGGCCAGCGTCTCTGGGCCGCCGAGGAGATCTTCGTCGCTGCCGGCCGCGCGCCGAACATCGAGCGGCTCGGGCTGGAGGAGATCGGTGTGAACGTCGGCCGCCGCGGTGTCGTCGTCGACGACAAGCTGCGCACGAGCGTGAAGACGATCTATGCCGCCGGCGACGTCGCCGGGCGCTACCTGTTCACCCACTCGGCCGGTTACGAGGCCGCGCGGGCGATTCGCAACATGTTTCTGCCGGGATCGAGCGGCGGCGAGTTCCTCGTGCCGTGGTGTACGTTCACCGACCCCGAGCTCGCGCACGCGGGGCTGACCGAGGCGCAGGCGCGCGAGCAGCACGGCGACGGCGACGTCCAGGTCTGGTGTCAGGATCTGTCGCACTCGGACCGCGCTCGCGCCGAATCCACCGACGACGGCGAACTGCGGATCGTCACGGTCAAGGGCCGGATCGTCGGCGCCCACGCCCTCGCGCCCGCGGCCGGCGAGCTCATCGGCGAGCTCGCGCTGGCGATCGAGCGCAAGCTCAAGCTCACCGAGCTGGCGAGCGTCGTCCACGTCTACCCGACGATCTCGCTCGCCGTCCAGCAGATCGCGGGCCAGGCGAGCTACGCGAGGGCCGAAAAGTACTCGTGGCTCGTGCGTTCTGACGCGTAACGGCTACAGCCCCGGCGGATGGCGCGCGACGAACCCGCCGGTGCCGCGCATCGAGCGCGTCCAGCGGGTGCCGGTTCCCAGCGCGGAGGTGTCGAAGCGCCATCCGGCGACGACCATGAAGGCATGGCCTGCGTTGGCGTACACCGTGATCCATTGCCCCGGACCCGGTTCGCCCCAGCTCATGAACGGCCCCGAGGCCATCGGCGAGCTGACGAGCCCGGCCGCGGCAAGCGCGTAGCTCACCGAGCCCGAGCAGTCGTAGGCGTTGGCCTGGAAGCTGCCGTGACCGCCGCCGTACTGGTAGGGCAGGCCGGCGATCGCGTTTCCGGCGGCCATCACGAGCCCGATCTGCGGTGGCGCGCCCGCCGGCGGCTGCGCAAGGCCGCCCGCGTTCGTGCGGATGCCGGCGCGCGCCTGGCGCTCCAGACGCCGGCGCAGGCCAGCGAGCTGGCTCTGGACCTGGCGCAGCTCCGCGCGCTTGAAGCTGCTGCGTGCCAGGCGCTTCTCGCGCTCACGCAGCAACGCGGTCTCGACGGCCTGCGCGGCGCTGCGCTTGCGGTCGAGCTGCACGGCGACGCGTTGCTCGCGCAACTGGATCTTGGCCAGCTGGTTCGTCTGCTTGGTGACCTCGATCCGTGATGTGCGAGCGATGTCCATGATCCGCGCGTTCTGGCGTGCGATCCGCTTGTAGAACTCGCCGCGCTCAAGCAGATCCGTGAAGCCGTCCGCCGAGATGATGACCGACACGATGTCGGGCTGCGGGTTGCGGTAGGCGGTCTGGAGGTTGGTGCGCAGCGCATCGGTCGCGTGGCGCTGGCGGTTGACCAGACGGGTCAAGCGGTCGCGCGCACGCGCGAGCGCGTCCTCGACGGACTTGAGCTCGGCCTCCTGCGCGGACGCCTGCGCGCGCAGCTTGCTCAGCCGTCGCTGGGCCGTCGCGAGCCCGCGCGAGGACGCGCGGATCTTGCTCGTCTCCGCGGCGACTGCGGCCCGCAGGGCCTCGGCGCGGTTGGCCTTCGCGCTGATCTTGCTCTGCAGGTCGGCATCAGCCGTCCGGACGCCTGAGAGCACCAGCAGCGCGAGCGCAGCACACGCGACGAGGGCGCTTGAGAGCAGCAGGCGACGAGCGGGTGAGACCACCGGTCGCGACGCTAGCAATCGCATCGAGACCGGGCAGGGAACCCCTGCGCCTGCATGGGATCGTGCAGTCGTCCTGCGGCGGCGCGGGCGCTGGGTCGAGCCCGCGTGGTCAGGCGCTACTTGCGCGCCCGAAGGATCGCGACGAAGATCGCGCCGAGCCCGAAGATCGTCGCGAGGAACCAGACGATCGAGCTGACGATCGGGATCAGCGCGAGCGCGCGCAGGATCACGAGGCCCACCAGGAACGCGAGGACGCGCGCGCTCTTGGACAGGATCAGCCGGCCGAAGATGAACGTGGCGGCCGTGTACCCGAGGGCATAGATCGGGATGAGCGCGAGCAGCAGCCCGCCACCGAGGGGGATGCCGACCAGGGTGAAGAGGCACACGATCGCCGCTATCGGGATCAGGAAGAAGAGCAGCAGGCCCCACAACAACGACGCGACCGTACTGCTCTTGGCCGCCCTCGCAACGGCGTCCGCCGCCTTCGGCACAAGCAGAAGCAACAGCAGGCCAAGGACGAAGACCGAGATGGTGGCGGCGAGCCAGACCGCGATATAGGCCAAGCCGCCGAAGTCGCCGTAGTGGGCGACGTTAATCTTCTTGATCTTGCCACCGACGGTCGCGCCGGGGGCGATCTTCGGCTTGGCCTTCGCATACTGGATGTCGCCGGTGACCTGCCCGCGCCGGCCGAGGATCGCCGTGCCGTTGAGCGTCACGACGTCACCCTTGACCTTGCCGCGGATCGTCACGTCGCCGTCGGCGACGATGATGTCGCCGTTGACGTTGCCACGGACGTTGACGTCGCCCTGGCCGACGATGACGTCGCTGGTTGTCTCGTTTGGGCCGACGAGCACCGGGCCCAGGAGGACGATGCGCTCCTTGTCGTCGTTCGCCGCGAACGCGTTCGCGGGGAGGATCAAGCTGAGCGCCAGCAGCGCGAAGAGGACGACTCGTCTCATAGGCGGGCTGACACTAACAGCGGTGCAGGGTCAGATGGAAGATATTTCCCGGCAGTCGCCATGCCATCCCGTGGGCTTCAGGATCACGTCTCCGCCGAGCACGAGCACGCGGCGGTGAGCTGGGCCCCGAGCGCCGCCCGCTATCGCCTCCGAGAGCCGTGCGCTCCAACGGAGTTGTCCACCGCTCGGGGCCGCCGTGGCAGCTCAGCGCTGCTTGGCCAGCGTGATCGGTGTGAGCGTGCCGTCGTCCTCGTTGGTGACCCAGACGCCGCCTTCGCCGAGTGCGATCGCCGACGGTCGTTTGCCGGTGCGCAGGGGTGGCTCGGTCAGCGTTGGCGTTGCCGGGTCCACGCGCGTCACGCCGCCGCCACTGCCAGGTTGGGGTCTGGGCGTGCCGCCGCTGTCGGTCACCCAGACGCCGTGTCCGGCGACCAGGTGCAGTGGAACGGCGCCGGGAACGCGGATGGGATCGCCGACGACCTTCGCGGCCCGCGGGTCGATGCGCACGAGTTGCGTGCGATCGGCGTCGGGCCCTGCCGCGCGGGCGACCCAGACTGCACCTTCGCCGACGGTCACCGCCAGTACCTGCCGGGCGCCGACGGGGATCGGTTTGTCGGCGCGCCCGGTCCGCGGGTCGATGCGGCTGACGCTGCCGCCGTCGGCGTTGGCGACCCAGACGCCACCGGCGCCGATGGCAATCTCGGCGGGGCCGCGGCCGACGCGGATGGGTGGGTCCGTGCGGCGGGTGTGCGCGTCGATGCGGGTCACGGTGCCGGCGCGTCGGCTGGAGACCCACACGCCGGCGTGGCCGACCGCCAGACCGTTGGCCCCCGGGACGGTCGCGGTCGGTCCGACCGGTCGCACGGTGCGAGGATCGTAGGCTCGGACGCTCCCGTCGCCGGCGGCGACCCACACCGCGCCCGCTCCGACGGCGACGGCGAACGGGCCGCCGGCGACGCGTCGCGGCTCGCCGATGACGGCCCGCGTGTGTGCGTCGACCTTGGTGAGGGTCTGGCGCGCGGCGTCGATGACCCATACCGCGCCGGATCCGACCGCTACCGCGATCGGACTGATGGCGACGCGGATCGGTGGGCCGACGTTCGCGGGGGTCGGTCGTGACCGAGTCGGCTGGTCGGGGGATCGCCCGACGGTCAGGACGAGGGCGATCGCGATCGCCCCGCCGAGGGCGATTGTCGTAAGCGCCCCGAGGAGCTTGGAGTGAATGGTCATCGACATCACGTTTCGCGGTGAGCGCGCGGGCAGATCACGATGGATGTCCGCGCGCCAGCTTTCGCGATCAAGGCATCCGCTGCGACGACGGCTTCGCTAAAGACACGGTAACTCCCCGGCTGGCATGCCGGAACCGCCCACGGCCGGGCGCACACAGTCAGCAGAGGAGACCCCATGAAGAAGCTGTCACTGCTCGCGGCGCTGGCAGGCGCTGTCGCGGCAGCCCTGATCGCAGTGTCGATGAGCGCGGGTTCAAGTCATCGCGAAGCCCCGAACATCATGCTCGATCCGTCGGCGGATAACACCGACACGTACGCGTTTACTGCTAACGACGCGCCGGAGAAACTTACCGTGGTGGCGAACTGGGTGCCGGGCGGTAACCCGGCCAACGGGCCGAACTTCTTTCGCTTCGACGACCGTGCGCGCTACTACATCAACATCGACAACACGGGCGACGGCAAGGCCGACATCCGCTACCGCTACGTCTTTGCGACGAAGGTCAGCGACAGCTCATACCGCCAGTCCGTTCCGGGTGTGCGCTCTTTTGAGGATCCGCGCTTGCAGCAGCGTCAGCGCTACTCGATCGTGCGCGAGGACTTCACCAACGCCAAGGCGACCGGCGAGCGCACAATCGCGACCGATCTGCCGGTCGCGCCTGCCAACAGCGGCCCGAAGTCCTTCCCTGACTACAAGAAGGTCGCTTCTGATGCGATCCAGACGATCGGTGACGCCAAGTACTTCGCCGGCCAGCGCGACGACGCGTTCTTTATCGACTTGGGCGCGGCGTTTGACAACATCAACATCCGAGTTCTCACCGGCAGCACGGGCGCTGGGACCGACACGCAGGCGGACACGTCGATTCAGACGATCACGATGCAGGTGCCCGAGTCCGACGTCACCCGTGATCAGAAGCCCGTGTCCGGACCGGACGCCGACAACGCCACCGTCGGCGTCTGGGCGTCGACCGAGCGGCGCAAGCTGCAGGTCACCAACGCCCGCTTTGACAGCAACAGCGGGTCGAGGGGCGGCTGGGTGCAGGTCTCGCGCTTGGGCACGCCGCTGGTCAACGAGCTGTTCATCCCGACCGGACTGAAGGACGCCTATAACAAGACGCGCCCCGACAGCGACGACGCGCGGATCAAGAAATTCGTGCTGACACCAGAGTTCGCGCGCCAGATCAACGCGCTGCCCGGCGAGCTGCTCGGCGCGGAGGTGGGCGTGGGGCTGAAGCTGCCGGTCAAGCTCAACGCGCCCGAAACGGACCGCACCGATCTCGTTGAGGTCTTCCTGACGGGGATGGCGGGCCTCAACCAGATCGACAAGAACAACCCCGCGGCGACCGACACGCTGAAGATCAACATGGGCATCCCGCCCGCCCAGACGCCTAACCGCTTCGGCGTGATCGGCGGCGATCGCGCGGGCTTTCCCAACGGCCGGCGCCTCGAGGACGATGTCACCGACATCTTCGTTCAGCTGGTCGGCGGCTTTTTGAAGAACAACAAGATCTCGGCCGGCGACGGCGTCGACCAAAACGACAAACCGTTTTTGGACACGTTTCCCTACCAGGCCGCGCCGACGTCGGGCTTTGCGCAGGCCGTCGGGCGGCGCGTCGAACCGCCGCACCTGCCGACACCGCCGGGTAACGACCCGCAGGTGCCGATCGGGCCGCTGCTGCCACCCCTGCGGCTGCCGATCGGGCCGCAGGTGCCCTGAGGCTCGTGACTGGCCGTGCCCCCAAGCTGCGTGTGCTCGCGGTGTCCGTGCTGGCGTTCGTCGCGGCGTTGAGCGGCTTTGAGGCGCTAAACGCCACGCCGCAGCAAGCGCGCGCGGGCCCGGCGAACGCCGATGCTCTGACTCGGCGCGGCAACGACGCGCTGCAGCGCGCCCGCGAGACCGCCGATCCCGCACGCTACGCGCGGGCCGAGGCGGCATTTCGCCAGGCGCTGCGTCGGGGCGGCGAAGGTGTCGATGCGACGATCGGGATGGCCACGCTCGGGTTGGCGCGCCACGACTTCCGTGGTGCTCTTCGCTACGCGCAGCGCGCTCGCCGCCTGGCTCCCGAGCTGGCGCGCCCGTTCTCGGTGCTGGTCGACGCTCAGGTCGAGCTCGGCCGCTATGCGCAGGCGGGGCGCTCGCTGCAGCAGATGATCGATCTGCGGCCCAACCTGGCCTCCTACGCCCGCGTGTCGTACTTTCGCGAGCTGCATGGCGACCTCGCCGGCGCGACCCGCGCGATGAGCCTCGCCGTCGCCGCCGGCGGCGGGGTGCCCGAGAACGTGGCCTATGTCCAGACGCTGCTTGGCGACCTTCAGGCCATGCGCGGACACCGCGAGGCCGCGCGTCGCGCGTACACCGCCGCCCTGGCGGGCGTCGCCGGTTACGTGCCCGCGCTGGCCAGCCGGGCGCAGCTGGACGCCGCCACCGGACGCCTGCAGCGAGCGATCCACGGCTATGAGGACATCGTGCGCCGCCGCCCGCTGCCGCAGTATGTGATCGCGCTGGGCGAAACCCAGCAGGCCGCCGGTCGCCAGGTCGGCGCCCGCGAGACCTTCGCCCTGGTTGACGCCGAGCGCCGGCTGCTGGACGCCAACGGCGTGAACAGCGATGTCGAGATCGCGCTGTTCGAGGCCGATCACGGCGACCGCGGCCGCGCGCTCGATCTCGCCCGACGCGCGTGGCGCGCCGCGCCCAGCGTGCGCTCGGCCGACGCCGTCAGCTGGGCCCTGACCCGGTCCGGGAGACCAAGTGACGGGCTGAGGTGGGCGCGACGAGCGCTGAAGCTCGGCTCACGCGATCCGTTGATCCTCACGCGCGCGGGCCTGAGCGCACGAGCGGCCGGACATGACCGCGAGGCACGCCGCTACCTGCACCGGGCGCTGCAGGCCAACCCGCGCTTCTCGGTCGTCTGGGCGCCCCGCGCGCGCAATGCGCTGCGAAGCCTGCAATGACGCGCCTCGTCGCTCTCGTGGCGTTCGTCGCCATGGTGCTTTCGGTTACGACGGATGCGCACGCTCATCCGCTGGGCAACTTCACCGTCAATCACCTCACACAGGTCGCCGTCACCGACGACACGATCCAGCTGCGCTACATCCTGGACATCGCCGAGATCCCGAGCTTCCAGGCCCGCCGGCAATCGCGCGCACAGATCTTGCAACGCGCCCGCCAGGAAATCGCGCGTCGCCTCGTCGTCAGCGTCGACGGAAGCCCCGTCGCGCTACGCAGCACCGGCACGGCGCTGCTGACGTTCCCGCACGGGCAGGGCGGCCTGAACACCACGCGCATCGAGCTTTCGCTACGCGCGCCGGCGACCGGCGCGCACGTCGTAGAACTGCACGACGCCACCTATCCCGACCGCCTGGGCTACACAGGGATCGTCGCGCGACCTGGCCACGGGACCGCGGTGCGCTCCAGCGTGTCCTCCGAGGATCCCACGCGCGGACTGCGCGCCTATCCTCCATCCGCCGTCGAGCGTCCGCTCAATCAACGCACAGCGACCCTGACCGTCCGCTCCGGCGACGCCATGCTCATCGCCCCGCGCTTCGCCGGCGCCGACACGGTCACGACCCACAGCGGCGCCGGAGACGGGTTCGCAGGCGTCTTCGAGGACGCCGCCGCCGGCAACACAGCGCTGATCCTGCTGCTGCTCGCGGCGCTGGGCTGGGGTGCACTGCACGCGCTGTCACCCGGCCATGGGAAGGTTATGGTCGCGGCGTACCTCGTGGGCTCGAAGGGCACCAGCCGGGACGCCGTCGTGCTCGGCGCCGTCGTCACCGTGACGCACACCATCGGCGTCTTCGCCCTCGGACTGATCACCTTGCTGCTGGCGCACTACATCCTCCCGGAAGACCTCTATCCCTGGCTGACGCTCATCTCCGGGCTGCTCGTCGTCGCGATCGGACTAACCGTGCTGCGCTCGCGCGTTGCCTATCACCGGGCGCAGCGAACCCGGCGCCACGCCCACGACGACGAGCCCGCACACGCTCATTCTCACGAGCGGCACCGTCACCGCCACGACGACGACCACGACCACGGTCCGGACGGCCACCGCCACGACGTCCCAGACACGATCACTCGCAAGGGGCTGATCGCCATGGGAGCGTCCGCCGGCCTCATCCCATGCCCATCGGCGCTCGTCGTGCTGCTCGGCGCTGTCGCCCAGCATCACGTCGCGCTCGGGCTTCTGCTCATCCTGGCCTTTAGCGTCGGCCTGGCCGCCACACTTACGGCCCTCGGACTGCTCGTCGTACACGCCGGCCGCGTGACGACGAGACTCAAGGTTCCTCAGCGCCTGATCACCGCACTACCCGCGGCCTCCGCAATCGCGATCGTGGGCCTTGGCTGCCTGCTCACACTACAGGCCACACCCAAGCTGCTCTAACCCTGGATCCACCGAATCTCGCGGCGTCTCGGCCGCCGGGAGCCGTCGTCAGCGCGGATCGGCCTCACTTCGAGGGGGTTGCCCTACGAATGTTCAGCCGATCCACGCTGACTTGACTCCCGACGCCGAGCCATCCGCGACCTTCGTGGATCCAGGCTAACGCCACTCCGCGGCCCGACGCACCCTCGCTACCGCCGCGGCAGCCCGTCAGAACTCAGCTGCGGTCGCTAGGCGGAAACGCGCAGTAGGGGCTTGGGCCGTTCGCGGTCCGAGCCCGTCGCGCGTTGCTAGTCGGCGATGCGTTTGTCGGCGGCTGTGATGACGCCGACGCGGTTCTTGTGGTCGCGCTCGTAGGACTTGACCTTCTGTGCGCTCTGGGCATCGGCCTCGCCGAGGGCGGTTGTGATCGCGTCGACGCTCTGCTCGTCATAGCCTGACCAGGGCTCGTCGCCGCTCAGCGCTGAGATCTTGTCGGTGATCGTCGAGCGATTCTGATTTTTGCGTTCGTATGCATCGATCATGCGCAGCTCGCGCTGTGAGAACCCTTTCAGCTGGGACGCGATGTCGCTCGCGCTCTGCGCGTCATAGTCTCGAATCGGCAGGTCTTGCTCGTTGGCGAGTGTCCCGGTCACGAGGCCCTCGACCGCGGCGACTCCGGGGATCTTGCGGGCGGTTTCTTTGATGCTCATGTGAAACTCCGTTCTTCGGTGAGTCGGATCGGTTCGGTCACGTCGCGCCAGCCCGCGATTGCCGAGCAGCGGGCCGTACAGGCGCAGGAGATGGTCTGTCCTGATTTGACGCTGGGCACGGGTTGCACGAGTCAGCGTCGAACTCGTGAGCCCCAGGAAGCAGGACGCACCCCGGTTAAACGGCTGGATGTGGCTTACACGCCGCCGGCAACTACGATACAGATCGGTCTCAGGAGCGCAAGCGATGTTCGCGGCCCCGAAACAATCCTGCGGCAAACCGGGAGTGGGTGAGGGGCCAGCGCCAAAAACGCCGCGCGAGGATCCGTCACGGGGATGTCGAGAACATCAGTCAGGAGCGGATG
The DNA here is from genome assembly GCA_033855115.1 of Solirubrobacteraceae bacterium. Classification (GTDB taxonomy): domain Bacteria; phylum Actinomycetota; class Thermoleophilia; order Solirubrobacterales; family Solirubrobacteraceae; genus CADCVQ01. The sequence continues at coordinate 3,312 of JAWVGJ010000085.1, read as the reverse complement.
ACGTCGCTCGGGGGTAGCCGTCGTGACGAGCGCCGCTTTGCGCCGACGAGGATCGGCTGGACTCGCTGATGATGCTCCCGCGATCGCGCAGGTCGTGCAAGGTCTTGGCGGGTGAGTGATCCAACCGGGGGTGTGCGCCGGAACACCGTGCTTGTGGGGATCCATTCATGTACCGGAGGAAGAGCAATGAGCGAGGCTGAGAAGACCGTGCGTGCCGCGTCGGGCGCGGCATCGAGCAAGCAGGTTGATGGACGCGTGCCACTTGAAAGCGAGCTGGGCCAGACGACGATCGGCGAGAGTGTTGTGACGAGGGTCGCCGGTCTGGCTGCGCGCGAGGTGCCCGGTGTTCATGCGCTGGGTAGCGGCGCCGCCAGGGCAATCGGCAGTGTCACGCAGCGCGTCGGTCTTGGCGATCTGCGTACGCAAGGTGTCTCGGTCGAGTCCGGTGAGAAGGAGGCGGCGGTGGATCTCACGCTGGTGATCGACTACGGCGAGTCGATCCCGCGGATCGCCGACGCGGTGCGCAGTCAGGTCATCAAGCGCGTTGAGGGCATTACCGGGTTGGCTGTCATGGAGGTCAATATCACCGTCAACGACCTGTACTTTCCCGGCGACGACGAGCCCGTCGAGGCGCCGCGGGTGGCGTGAGATGACCCGTGATGGCGATCTGTGGATGTCTGGCCGTGTGCGCCTGGCGCGGCTTGCCGGTCAGGCAATCGCCGTCAGTGATGGGGTCGCAGCGACCACCGGACCGGCTGGGCGGTGGCTGACGATCGGCTCTCAGCACACCGTTGCGGGTGTGCTGGCCGTCGAGGACGCCGATGGACGCGTGGACATCGAGATGCATCTGCTCGTACATTGGCCGCCCCAGGTGTCGCTTCAGCAGCTCGCGCAGCAGGTTCGAGGGCGCCTGCGGCGATCGGCTGGCATGGCCGGGCTGGAGGAGCGGCTCGGTGCGGTGAGCGTTGTCTTTGACGACGTGCTGGCTGAGACGCGCGGGGGCTGATGATGGTGCTTGTGGCCCGCGGCCTGGCGCGCCTGCTTGCGCTGCTGCTCACGACGGTGCTGGCTGTCGCCGGGTTGGTCGTCGCTGTCTTCAGCGTTCAGGGCGGTAGCGCCACGTTGAGTTTGCCGGGGCTGGTCAGGACCGCGCGTCTGGACGATCTTCATGCCGGCGTCGGGGGTTTGCTTGCTGACATCCAGGCCGGCGGCGCGACCGCGAAGGTCGCGGCCCTGACCGGCGGCGGCGCCATCGTGCTCGGCATGCTGTTGCTGTTCGGCGTGCTGGGCCGCAGACGCCCGCGCCTGGTCATCATCAAAGCGGACGCCGACGGCACGATCGCCGCGCGTCCGCGCGCGGTCGGCCAAGCCGCGATTGCCCTGGGCGAACGGTCGCGTGACGTGCTGCACGTCAAGGCCAAGACGAGGCCGCGTCGCCGCGGCTCGGGTGCTCGCCTGCGCCTCACCGCCTACCACACCGAATCGACGGATCGCGCCAGCGCCACAGCCTCGAGCCGGAGTGCGGTTCAAGGGCTGGCCGAGTCCCTGTCGCTACGCGTGCGCGTACGTGGTCGCGTGCCCCGCCGCGCTGGCCGGGTGAGCTGATGTTGCGCCAACGCGTGCGATCACGCTCCTTTCCGTTTGCCCGCGTTGGCGCCAACGCCGTCGTGGTGATCTTCGCGCTGGCGTTGGCATGGGGCGGCGCGATGCTGACGCTGCTGGCGCTCACAGTCTCGCCAAGCACGATCAACGCCCTGTCGGGCTACCGCACCGCCTATGACTACCTGGCAGCTCTCGAGCCGCAGGACATCAGTGCCTCGACGCGCCTGATCGTCGCGCTAGGCGGCCTGATCGCGTGTCTGATATTCGGCTACCTTGCGTGGCGAGCAGTGCCCCGCCCCTACCTCGCCCGGACCGACCTTCGCCTGGTAGGCGACAGGCGCGGCAGCGTTCATGTTAACGCGCGCGCGATCGAACGAGCGGCCGAGATCGCCGTGCTCGATCACCCCGCCGTCGCGGCCGCCCACGCACGCTACGCAACCGACAACCTGACAGTTAACATCGACGTCAGCCGCGCCGACGCGCTCGCCGCCACGCTCACAGACGTCCACCAGCGCGCACGCGACAGCCTCGCACGCCACGAACTCCCCGCACTACGCGTGAACATCAGCCTCGTGCGCCTGCAACGAACCAACCGAAGGGAACCGCAATGACCGACCGCCACTTTGCCGCGCTGCTGGGCTTCGCGTTCGTTGCGGTCTGGATCGCCATGAACCTCGGCTACGCACTGCTATGCCTGATCGGCGCCGCCGCGTTCTACGCGATCGCCGCTGTACTGGACGGCAACAACGACCTCGGCGAACTCCAAGACCGCGTCACACAACGCCCACCGAGCCCCACCCCCACACCCCGAACCGCCGCGGTCCGCCGCACTCCCGTCCGATAGGCGCCGGCACACCAGTCCCCGGCTGTCGTATGACGGAGGGCGTCCGGAAAACTGTGTAGGCGGCTTGTTGGCTAGTGTAACAGTGACTCCGTGAGTGTCAATCAGTGACAGTCAGTTTGGAGTGTCGGGGACGCGGTCGCCGAAGTGGATCTTGAACGCGAGCAGCGCGGTCGTCCAGTTTCGCGTCCGGGTCCATTGCGGTGTGGCGTTCTGCAGGGCGAGGTAGACGAGCTTGCGGGCGGCGTCCTCGTTGGGGAAGCTGCCCTTGGTCTTGATCGCCTTGCGCAGCTGGCGATTCAAGGCCTCTATGGCGTTTGTGGTGTAGATCACGCGGCGGACCTCGGCCGGGAACGCGAGGAACGGGATCACGTACTCCCACGCGTTCAGCCAGGCCTGGGTGATCACGGGGAACCGAGTTCCCCACTTCTCATCGAAGGTCTCGAGCTCGGCGTGGGCCTGGTCGGCGTCGACGGCGGTGTAGATCGGCTTGAGGTCGCGGGCGACCTGCTCGCGCTCGCGGCGCGGGACGTACTTCAGACTTGCCCTGATGAGGTGGACAACGCATGTTTGGACGGTCGTGCGCGGGAAGATCGCCTCGATCGCCTCGGGGAAGCCCGTCAGCCCGTCGACGCAGCAGATCAGGATGTCCTGGACGCCGCGCTGCTTCAGCTCGGTGAGAACCTGCATCCAGAACTTCGCGCCCTCCGTTTGCTGAAACCACATGCCCAGCACGTCGCGCTCGCCGTCGAGCGTGACGCCGAGCGCGAGGTACAGCGCGCGGCGCTGCACCGTGCCGCCCTCGCGGACCTTGATGACCATGCAGTCCAGGAACACGATCGGGTAGATGTCCTCCAGCGGCCGCTTGG
>JAWVGJ010000084.1:0-13685 GCA_033855115.1 Solirubrobacteraceae bacterium | reverse complement strand
CGCACGCGCGCGCCGCCTACGTGCACCTGTGCGTCGACGAGCGGGCGGAGGCCGGTGCGACGCTGCCACACACACATGCACAGCTGTTCGCGACGGACTTCGTCCCGGCGATCGTGGCGCGTGAGCGCGAGCGCTTCGGCGCGTACGCGGTGCGCACGATGGGCGGCAACCTGCTCGAGGACCTCATCCACGAAGAGGTCCGTCGGCGAGCGCGGATCGTCGCGATCGACGACGACGCGGTTCTCAGTTGCCCATACGCGTCGCGGATGCCCTATCAGCTCATGCTCACGCCTCGCCGGCGGCGCGAGCGCTTCGAGGACGAGGGACCGAGCGGCGCCGCGCTGCTGCACGACGGACTGTCGCGGCTCGCCCGGCGCTTCGGCGCGCCGCCGCCGCTGAATCTGTGGGTCCGCACGGCGCCGCGCGACGCGGAGCGGTTCTGCTGGCGCATCGACATCGTGCCGCGTTTGACGGTCCTCAGCGGGCTCGCGCTCGGCACGGGCGTCGACCTCAACGTCGTCGCGCCGGAGCAGGCGGCGGCCCAACTGCGCGCGGTGTAGCAACCGGTTCGCGACCTTGTAACCGGCGGTTCACCAGAGGTAGGTTTCGGCGTACTTGCCTTCACCCGACATCCTTTCCAGCCATCCCCTCGTCGAGCAGATCCTCGACGCGCATCGCGACCGCGCCGGCGATGACGATGCGGGCTTCGCCGGTTACAAAGGTCACGTCTATCGCGTGCTGAACTTCACCCGCGCGCTTGTGCCTGACGATCTGGACGACCGCGATAACAAGCTCGCGATCGCCGCCGCGTTTCACGACCTCGAGGCGTTCAGCTCACTTGACTATCTCGCTCCGTCGATTCGGGCGCAGGACGCCTGGCTCGAGCAGACCGGCCGCCCGGAATGGTCGGACGAGCTTGCGCTCATCATCGCCGAGCACCATCGCATCACGCGATACCGGGGACCGCATGCGCGCCTCGCCGAGGCGTTTCGCAAGGCCGACCTCGTCGACGTCAGCCAGGGGCTGATCCACCCCGGCATCCCGCGCGCGTACGTGCGCGAGGTTCGTCGGGCGTTCGACGTCGGCCCGTTCTTCACCCGCGTCGTGCCGATGGCGATCGTGCGCCGCCTGATCAGCCAACCGATCGATCCGATGCCGCACCTGCGCGCCAAGCGAGCGCTGCGTCAGGCCGGTCACGCGGACGCGGATCGCTGATCAGTCAGCGACCCCGGTCCGCGAGCGGCGCCAGGCCGGCCGTGGTCCCCGCCGGGGGGCGGTCGAGCGACGGCGCGCAGCCATAGGATGCGCCGATGGCACGCATCGGACTCCTCACAGGCGGCGGTGACTGCCCGGGGCTCAACCCGGTCATCCGCGCGGTCGTACGCAAGGGCATCAACACCTACGGCCATGAGATCTTCGGCTTTCGCAAGGGCTGGAAGGGCGTTCTGGAGAACGACGCCTTCCAACTGACGCTCGAGAACACGAGCGGCATCCTGCATCGGGGCGGCACGATCCTCGGAACGTCGCGCACGAACGTCTACAAGGTCGAGGACGGCGAGGCGAAGGTCCTGAGCTCGCTGAAGGAGCGCGGCATCGACGTGCTGATCCCGATCGGCGGCGACGACACGCTCGGCGTCGCGCGCAAGCTGTCGGGCACCGGGTTCCCGGCCGTCGGCGTGCCCAAGACGATCGACAACGACCTCAACGGCACGGACTTCACGTTCGGCTTTCAGACCGCCGTGCAGATCGCGACCGACGCGATCGACCGCCTGCATTCGACGGCCGAGTCGCACGACCGCGTCATCGTCTGCGAGGTCATGGGTCGCGACGCCGGTTGGATTGCGTGCTACTCCGGCCTCGCCGGCGGCGCCGACGTCATCCTGGTCCCGGAGCGCCCGTTCGATATCGAGGACGTCTGCCGGCACATCACGCACCGCCACGAGACGACGGGCAAGACGTTCTCGATCGTCGTCGCCGCCGAGGGCGCGACACCCGCGGACGGCGGCGGGGCCGCGACGACCGGCGACGCGGTGGACTCCTTCGGCCACGCCCGCCTCGGCGGGATCGCGTTCGATCTCGAGAAGGAGATCGAGGAGCGCACCGGCTTCGAATGCCGCGCGACCGTGCTGGGCCACATCCAACGCGGCGGCTCGCCGCTGGCCTATGACCGCGTGCTCGGCACCCGCTTCGGCGTCGCCGCGATCGATGCCGCCTCCGACGGCATCTACGGCGTCATGACGGCGTTGCGCGGCACGAAGATCGAGCTCGTCCCACTCGACGACGCGCTGAGCGAGCCCAAGCTGCTCGATCCCGACCTCTACGCGACGGCCGAGGTCTTCTTCGGGTAGTTCGAGGTCCGGCGAATGCGGGCGCTTGTCCAGCGGGTGAGCCGTGCGGCGGTGCGCGTGGACGGCGCGCCGGTCTCCGAGATCGGCCCGGGGCTGCTCGTCCTGGTCGGCGTCACACATGACGACGACGAGGCGAAGGCCGACAAGCTCGCCGACAGGATCCGCGCGCTGCGCGTCTTCCCCGATGCCCACGGGCGCATGAACGAGCCGCTCGGCGAGCGCGAGGTGCTGACGGTGAGCCAGTTCACGCTGTACGGCGACACGCGCAAGGGCAACCGGCCTTCGTACATCGCCGCCGCGCGGCCCGAACTCGCCGAGCCGCTGTACGAGCGCTTCCGCGACCGCCTCGAAGCCAAGGGTGGGGTGTTCGGCGCCAACATGGCGGTCGAACTCGTCAACGACGGGCCGGTGACCGTGCTGCTGGAGGTGTGAGGGCCTTGACTTCGTAGACTGCCCCAGCCAATGCCCGTCGAGCCCCGCTTCGTCCCCCGCTTCGTCGCCGAGCCCCCGCAGGACCCGCTACCTGACGGACGCTGGGCCGCCACGCTGACGCGCCACTTCCTCGGCGCCTGCGATGCGCTTGACGGCGAGGGCGAGGATCTCGGCGAACCCGGCGAGATCATGTTCTACCCGGACCGGACCTGGCACGGGCGAACGTTCGTGCCGGCGACGACGATCACGTCGACGGCGTACGAGCTGTTCGGCTACGTCTCCTTCCGGCCCGGCGGGGAGGACCGAGAGCCGAGCGAGTTCTCGGCCGTCGCCGACTTCACCGGCGAGACCGCCGACGCCAACCCCGACTGGCAGCTCGACCTCTGCGAGGAGGTCGTCGGCGTCTGGCGTGGCGAGCTGGACAAGACCGCCGACATGACGCTCGTCTGGGGCCGGCCGCTCGTGTCCGGCGGCGCGGTCGTCACGGCCGAGCTCGCGGATCTTGCGGTCGACCAGTGCACGCTCGTCGAGGAGCGATTCACGCTGCTGGCGCCCGACAACTACCGCGGCGACACGCTGGACTGCAAGCTCTTCGACAAGCGGGGCTCGAAGATCGCGCAGGAGTCCCTGTACGAGGACGACGTCGACGCCGACGAGGGATAGCGCGCCGGTGGAGCTCGAGCAGGCCATCCGCACGCGGCGAACGCACAAGGCCTACGCGTCCGAACCGCTCGAGCGAGCGACGCTCGACGAGCTCTTCGAGCTGGCGCGCTGGGCGCCGAACCACAGGCTCACGAACCCGTGGCGCTTCCGCGTCGTCGGGACGCACGCGCGCGCGCGCCTGAAGGAGGCCTGCGGCGATCCGGTCGCCGCCGCCAAGCTCGACCGCGCGCCGACGCTCGTGGTCGTCTCGGCGACTCAGACGCACGACGACGCGGTCGGCAACGAAGAGGATCTGCTGGCGACGGCGGCCGCGGCGTACGCCGTGCTGCTCGCCGCCCACGGCCGCGGCCTGGCGGGCTACTGGCGCACGCCCGGCGTCCTGCGTTCCGAGCAGGGTCGCGCCGCGGTACAGGTTCCCGAGGACGAGCATGTGATCGGCCTGCTGCACCTCGGCCGGCCGCGCCAAGAGCCGCGCGTGCCCGAGCGTGCACCGCTGCAGGACGTCGCGACGTACCTGGACTAACGGCCTGGTACGCCTGCGCCAACGCGCAGTGACGGCGAGTACGATGGCCCCTGCCCGGCCGGCACCCCCGTCCACACCGGGTCCGGTCCAGGAGGAACCGCAATGCCTAGACGGACCACCAGGACCGTGAGAGGTCTCGTCGCCGTGCTGCTTGTGTGCGTCAGCGCGTTCGGCGTGGGTGCCTGCGGCGGTGGCGGCGGCGGCGGCGACGGCAAGACCAACGGGGGCAGTGCGAAGGGCGGTGGCTCCATCATCGTTGCGACCTCCGCGGCCGCCGACGATCTCGATCCTGCCCGCGCCAACAGCGCCGTGGCGTGGCAGGCGCTGTGGAACGTCTACACGCCGCTGCTGACCTATCCGCACAGCGCCGGCATCGAGGGCGGGAAGCTGATCCCCGGACTTGCGCGCTCGCTGCCCCAGATATCGGCCGACGGAAAGACCTACAAGCTCACGCTGCGCAAGGGCCTGACGTACTCCGATGGGACCGCGGTGAAGGCATCGGACTTCGAGCACACGATCAAGCGCATCCTCAAGCTGCACTCGTCCGGATTGAGTCTCTTCACCGTCATAGACGGGGCTGAGAAATACCTCAACGACGACAACGCGCAGTCGGACATCTCCGGGATCGATGCCGATGACAAGACGGGTGAGATCACGATCAGGATCAGGGCGCCGAGGAGCACATTCGCAAACGTCCTCGCGCTGGACTACGGCGGGCTCGTGCCGGGCGACACGCCGTTCGAGAACCAGACCCCGAAACCGCCGCCCGGCGTCGGTCCCTACAAGATCGAGAACGTCGACTCCAGACGCAACTTCGACCTCGTCAAGGTGCCGGGCTTCGCCGTCGAGGGACTCGATCCCGGCAAGCTCGACAAGATCACGGTCACCACCGTCAAGAACCGTCGCCGCGCGACCGAGGACACGGTTCGCAACAAGATCGATCTCATGATCGATCCGCCGGCACCCGATCAGGTCACGGCGATCCGCGAGCAGTACGAGGGCAAGCGCTACAAGCAGTTCCCGATCAATGCGGCCTACTACTTCTTCCTCAACGAGCGGATCGCGCCATTCGACAACAAGAAGGTCCGCCAAGCGGTGAACCACGCCGTCGACCGGCGCGCCATTTCACGCCTGGCGGGGGGACTTGTCGAGCCGAATTGCAACTTCCTCCCGGCCACCATCAAAGGCTTCCGGAAGATGGACCCGTGCCCCTACGAGCCACCGAACCTGGAAGAGGGGAAGGCGCTGGTCAAGCAAGCCGGCGCGGAGGGCGCCGAGGTCAGCGTCTTCGGCACGGACGCATCCGAGACCAAGGCAATAGTCGAATACATCGCCGACGCCATGAACCGGATCGGGCTGAAGGCGCGGCCGCGCACGTTCGAGGGATCGGTCTACTACGACGTCGTCGGTGATCAGAAGACACGGGCGCAGGCCGGTTTCGCGTCCTACGGCCAGGACTTTCCGAACCCGAACACCTTCTCGTTTCTCATCGACGGACGCTCGATCACCGAGACGGGCAACCCGAACCTCGGCAACATCGACGACTCAGTGATCAACAAGCTCATCGACCGGGCCGGGAAGAGCACGAACCTCGACGCAGTCGCCGACGACTACGCGGCGATCGACCGGCGACTCGTCGAAGAGGCGCACATCATCCCCTACGGCAGCCGCCTTCTGAGCGCGTTCGCCTCCGATCGGGTGGACTTCGACAACTGCATTGTCTGGCACCCGGTCTACAACGTCGACTTCACGAAGCTGTGCCTGAAGTAGCGGCCGTATCCTGTTGCCGGCTGTGTCCGAGCCCCGATAGCTCAGCTGGATAGAGCGACTCCCTCCTAAGGAGTAGGCCGCAGGTTCGAATCCTGCTCGGGGCATGGCGTTACAGGTCGGGCATTTCGCGTTCCCGCCTCTGTCGCCAACAGCTGGGCGCGTCCGGTTCAGCAGCCGGTGGCGACCTCGAGCGCCGCGCATAACTCGGCTAGTCTGTCCGAGCCGAGGCGCGTGATGCGCTCGGTCAGCAGCCCCTTGGGCACCACACCGAGGTTGTCGAAGGTCAATGCACAGTCGGTGGGCATTCCGTCGTCCGGACCGAGCGCCACCTCCGTGGGGATGCCACGCATACTCCGAGTGGCAGGTACCACGAGCACGGCGTTGAGCACCGGGATGGCGGCCTGCCGGGTCAACACGCATGCCGGCCGGCGCCCGTCCTCGGGATGCTCCATCCACCACACCTCGCCGCGGTTCACGAGGTCGACCTGCGCGGAGGCTTCATCGAGCCGGCTCCTCCCAGGGCTCCGCGGCGATCATCGCCCTGGCTACAGCGTCAGCGCCCAGCAGATCCTCCTGGGGCTGGCGCGTGTACGCCTCGACGATGCGCTGGTCGATCTCTGCTTGGCGGTCCGTGGATAGGTAACCGGCCACTGCCTCGCGGATGAGTTCGGAGCGCGAGCGGCCTTCGCGGGCAACGCGGGCATCGAGTTGGGCTAGCAGCTCGTCGGAGAGCTGCACGAGCGTCTGAGTGCGCGCCATCGCCCATATGCTTCCATATGGGCAGGGCGGGTACAAGGCGCTTCAGCCCGCTTGCGTTTAGGAGAGGACGCAGACCCGAATCCCGCTCGGGCGTGAGATTTGTCGCCTCGTATGAGCCCGGACGCCTGCGAACCCACAAGGCCGACCTCTACACTCACCACGTGCTTCATCGCACGTACAGCGACCAGGACTGCTCGGTCGCGCGTGCGCTGGAAGTGGTCGGCGAGCGCTGGACGATCTTGATCCTGCGCGATGCGTTGCGCGGCGTGCATCGCTTCGATGACTTCCAGCGCAGCCTTGGGGTCGCGCGCAACGTCCTGCACACGCGGCTGCTCCGGCTCGTCGACGAGGGGTTGTTGGAGCGCCGCCAATACCAGGAGCATCCGCCGCGCCACGAGTACCGGCTGACGCCGCGGGGCGAGGACCTGTGGCCCGTGCTGCTCGCGCTCATGGAGTGGGGCGACCGCCATCGCAGCGAGGGAGAGGCGTCGCCGCAGGCGGTGCACCGTAACTGCGGCGGCACCTTGACCCAACGCTGCCTCTGCAGCGCTTGCGAAGCGCAGATCGAGGTCGATGACGTCGAACTGCGCTACCACGGGACCGGCGCGCGCGTGGCGTAACCCAAGCGGCCTGGGATGATTGGCCGCGCACATGGGCGGCTCCGAGCGCAAGCGCAAGCTGGTAACCGCGCTTCAGGTGCGCGTCCTCAACCCGCCGATCCGCGCCCTCGCGTCGCGGGGGCTGGTCCCCGGCGTCGCGCTGCTCGAGACGACCGGGCGCAAGAGCGGTGAGCCGCGCCGCACGCCTGTTTCCAACGGCCTCGAACGCGCGACGAATACCTTCTGGATCGTCGCCGAGATGGGCCGCAAGGCGGCGTACGTGCGCAACATCGAGGCCGAACCGCGCGTGCGCGTTCGAGTCCGCGGCCGCTGGCGCACGGGCACCGCACACGTCGTGGAGGGCGAGGATCCCCACGCGCGGCTGCGCTCCATCAACCGCCTCAACGCGCTCGGCGTCAAGGCGTTGGGCGCCGACCTCCTGGTGATCCGGATCGAGCTGGATGACTGAGCCCCTGCGACGCGCGACCGGCCCCCCGCCCGCGCGCCTCCGCGCCTCAACGATCGGGGCGCTCCGGATAGATGTCGTCGATCGTGACGAGCGCCCGGTACGGCGCCCCGGCCGCCGCCGCGATCCGCTCGCCGCCACCCGCCAGGCGGTCCAGCACGCTGACGACGCCGCAAATCTCGTGCCCCGCCTCGCGCAGCGCGTCGATCGCCTGGATCGTCGAGCCGCCGGTGCTGACGACGTCCTCGACGACGAGGCAGCGATCCTCGGGCGCGAGCAGCGGACCCTCGATGCGGCGCGCGAGTCCGTGGCGCTTGACCTCCTTGCGCACGAAGAACGCCTTGACGTCGGCGCCGCCCGCCAGCGCGGCGCAGGCGACGGCGTCGGCGCCCATCGTCAGACCGCCGACGGCCGAGGCATCCCATTCGCGCACGTGTTCGGCCAGCAGCTCGCCAAGCGCCAGAAAGCCCGCGCGGCGAAGGATCGCCCGTTTGGCATCGACGTAGTACCGCGCCGTCGCGCCACTCGTGAGCGTCACGTCGCCGATGACCAGCGCGTGCGCGCGCAGTTCTTGGGCCAGACGGACACGGGCGCTCATCGTCGCGTACCTTAGAGCTGTGCTCGAACGCCCCCTGCGCTACCTCGCGATCGTTCTGAGCCTCATCATCGCGACAGGCTTCGTCCTGTTCGCGTTCGACGATTTCTCCCGCGCCTCGAAGGAAGAGCAGGGAAAGATCGCCGGCTACGAGTCGGCGGACCCGACCCCAGCCGGTGAGCGCGAGCGCGAGAAGCGACACAGCAAGGCGCGCGAGTACATCGACGACGCCAACGACATCCTGCTCAAGCCGTTCGCGGGCATCGTGTCGGACACGAACCGCAGTCGCTGGGCCGAGCGCGGGATCCCGGCCCTCTTGGGCCTGCTCGTCTACGGCTTCGGGATCGGATACCTGGCGCGCTTCGCGCGCGGCCGCGGCTGACGGGCTCGCTACCGGTAGACGTCCACCGGAGTCCCGATCCGCATCCAGTGAAATAGGCTGAGCGCGTCGGCCATCGGCACGCGCAGGCAGCCGTGGCTCGCGGGATATACCGGCACCGACGGATAGCCGTGGGTCGCGTAGGCGCCGGTGAAGTACGCCGAATGGACCATGCCCTTGGCGTTCGTGCCGAAGCGTTTGAGATAGACGCGGAACGAGCCGATCACCGTCGGCGTGCTCGGCTTGCCCGACGACATCGGGTAGATGCGCCGGACCGTCCCACCGTCGACGAGCGCGATGACCTGGCGCGAGAGATCGGCCTCGACGTGGTGCCCGTGGTTTGGCTCGCGAATCGTGAACGCTCCGGCGCCGCGCGCGATCGCGCTCATAACGGGCTTGGACGCATCGAACGTACGGGCCATGCCGGTCATCTTGCGAAACGCCAGCACGGCGCGCGATGTGCTCGCGTCGTAGACCCCGCGCCGGCCTACGCCGTAACCGAGTCGCGCGAGCCGGCGCTGCAGTACGCGAACCGCTCCGCTGGGGCTGCGCGGGCCGACGCTGCGCGGCAGCACGTCGACCTCGCCCGACGTCGCGAGCAGATCCCCGAGCGCCGGCGTCGCCGCGTGCGATACGCGGACGAGCAACGGGCCCGCGCGGGCGGGCCTGTACGTAACTCGGAAGGCGCCGCCGCCCTGCGCGCCCGGCTGCAACGAGACCTGCATCGCGCGGACCTTGCGACCGGAGCTGAGGAACCGCACGGTCATGCTCTCACCGGGGACGAACACGTCGGTGGCGCCGCGCACGCGGATGCGCTGGCCGACGAGCACGGTCGCACGGTCGCCGCCCACCCGCTCGAGCGACAGAGCGAGCGTGGCTGGCTGTCCGGCGGGAGGCACGGCAGGCGCGGGTGCCGGCGTCGCGACCTGCTCGGCAGGCGCGGGTGCCGGCGTCGCGACCTGCTCGACGGCGAGCGCCCGCGCGGGCAGCGCCATTGCCGCCAGCAAAGTCAACAGGGCGGCCGCGCGTCGCATACGCTCGCACTATCCCACCCGGAGGATCACCGGGCGGGGGTAGGCGCTCACGACTGCCCCACACACGACGACCTGTCCGCGCTACGTCGCCGCAATGGCCCGCGGTGCGCCGTGGCGGTGGCCGAGCAGGCGGCCGATCGACCAGGCGATCAACAGCGTCATCGCAACCGATCCCACCATCGTCACCGGGATCTCCCACGACCACTTGAGCGCCACGCCCAGCGCCAGAGAGTTGTTCAGCGCGTGCAGCGCGATGGTGGGATACAGCGAGCCCGTCCAGTGGTACAGCATGCACAGGCCGAAGCCGAACACGGCCAGTGGGACGGTGAATGCCGCCGGCGAGGAGCCGAGATGAATGGCCCCGAACACGAGGCCCGTCAGGATCGCGGCCGGCAGCAGGCCGCGCCAGTTCTTCAGCGCACGGAAGAAGAACCCGCGGAAGAACAGCTCCTCGCCGAGCGGTGCCACGATCGTGATCAGGAAGACCACAAGCAGCGTGCTCCCCAGCGAGTCGCCGGCGCCCAGCCGGTCAGGAAGCTCCTGCTTCTCGTCGAGGTGCAGCGCAAGCGCCCAGATCGTGCTGATGGCGTAGAAGCCGAACCAGACCGCGATGAGCAGGCCTACGGCTCGGCCCAAGCGGGTCTTGACCAGCCCGAAGTCCTCGGCGCTCGGGCGCCCGCCGCCGATGCGCGCGAAGACGAACGCAGAACCGAGCAACGCGAGGTTCTGAAACAGCGTCAGCCCGATGTTCACGCCTGGCGAGAAGTCATGGCTCTTCGGCGCGTCCGACGTCGATAGCACGATGATCGCGACGAACGCGCCCGCGACGAGCGTCGCGCCGAAGCCGGCGACCATCGCCACCCAGGCCGTCCAAGGTCGCCAGCTCGCGGCACCGCGATTGGGCAACGGCGGAGACGGCGACGGAGCCTTCACCAGATCCGGTGGCCCTCCGATCGGTGCACCGGTGGGAGGCGGAGGCTGGGTGCTCGACACAGTCGCAAACAGGTTACGCGGCGAGCGACACCACCTCGGCCAGAGACCCGACGACCGCGACACCGGCCGGCACCACCGGCGCGCCGCCGCCGCGCACAAGCAGCGCCGCACGCAGCCCCGCGGCCAGCGCGCCGAAGACGTCGTACTCGAGCGAATCCCCGGCATGCAGAGCGTCCGCCGCCGGCTCTCCAGCGAGCTCCAGCGCGCGACGGAAGATCGCGGGGTCGGGCTTGGCGGCGCCCGCCTCCGCGGAGCTGATCGCTGCGTCCACGAGCCCCCGAAGGCCGGCATCGCGCAGCATCTCGTGCAGCGAGACGTCCCAGTTGGAGACCACGACGAGACGATGGCCGGCCGCGCGCAGCGCGCGCAGCGCCGCCGGCACTTCGTCGTACGGACGGAAGCGCAGGGCCGCCAGCAACGAGTCGCGCAGCTCACGCGGCGAGATCGCGCCAACCCGCACCCCGGCCTGCTCGAGCGCCTCGCCAAGCACGTGAGCGCAGCGGTCGCGCAGGCGCTCCAGCCCCGCTGCGTCACAGCCGCTGGCGAGGTGCGCCCGGTAGTACGCGATCTCGGCGGCGATCGCGAACCCCGCCTGCTCCTCCGACACGTCGACACCGCGCGCCCGCAACTGCTCCGCAAGCAGCGGCGCCGGCGGCTCGAGCGCGACGAGCGTGCCGAGCGCGTCGAGCGTGATCAGCACTACGCGACCCAGTGCCAGGTCGCGAAGATCCCGGTGTAGACGGCGAGGGCGGCGGCGAACCCGGCGATGACCAGCCGTTCGCGCCAAGCCCGTCCGGTCATCCAGATGGCAAGCCAGATCGCCAGCGGGAACAGCACCGCCGCGAAGCGCGGCAGCGACATGAGCGGCTGCGGCCCGACCGGATAGGAGAGCGGGAGCGCCAGCGCGGCGACCAGGTACGCACCGTAGGCGGCTGGCAGACGGCGCAGCGCGCCCGCCGTGGCCGCGAGCACGACCACGAGCCAACCGAACAGCTCGATGTTGTGACGCGCGACAAGGAACGGGTCGCCGCCCGCGGGCTGAAAGAAGACCGGCGAGCGAGCGCCCGAGAGCACTTGGCGCGCGCCCTGCCAGGCGGCGACCGCACCATCCCAGATCCCGTGAAACGGTCCGGCGAAGGAGCGAAACCACACCTCCTGCGCGTTGAACGGCGCGAGCGGGTCGAGCCCTTCCAGCGCCAGGTAGGCGCAGTAGGCAGCGAGGCCCAGCGGAACGAGCGCGAGCCACAACACGTCCCATCGCAGCGGCCGCCGCGCCGACCACCGCGCCCGTCCGCCCTCGAACAGGTAGATCAGCGCCAGCGGCACGAGCAGCAACAGACCGGCGCTGCGCGTCGCCGCCGCGAGCGCCCCCAGCGCTCCGGCCCAGGCCCAGCGCTCGCGCCGCGCCGCGTAGACCGCCCCGAGGGACAGCGCGAGGAACAGCGACTCGCTGTAGACGGCTGAGAAGAAGAACGCCATCGGAAAGAGCGCCGTCACGAGCACCGCGTTGCGCGCAACGGCGCGGTCGTAGTCCAGCGCCACGAGCCGGTGCAGCACGACGAGCGCGACGAACAGCAGCGCGGTCGAGACGAGCGCGCCACCGATGAGCGCCGAGCCCAGCGGGACCCCGGCGATCTTCACGAGCAGCGGATAGAGCGGGAAGAACGCTTCGCGTGCACCATCGCCGTAGCCGCCGCCGGCGATCGCCAAGTACCAGACCGAGTCCCAGCGCGCGAGCGGCGCCGCGAGCACGTCACCGGCGGCGCCGAACGGCACCGTCAATCCGGCGGGATCGAAGTCGGCCCGACGGCCCGACAGGCCGAAGACGAGCACCGCGATCACCGCGGCAGCCCAGACGAGAACACGCGAGACCCACAGCGCGTGCCACGCGTCGGCGAGCTCGGCAGCGCGAGCGGCACTGGGAGCGGCGTTCGACGCCGTGCGGGCTGGTAGCGCGCGGGTCTGCATCGAAGGATCTTCGCAACGCGGACTCCGGTACGCCGCGTTCACGGGCAGGAGCACATGTATCGAAGGGCGAACCTCGTCCTGTCTCTAGAATCGTTCGCCGCGCGCGCGTCGAGCCTCGGCACTCGCGCACAACCCTCATCTGATGTCCGTTCGCCTCGAACGCCAGCGCCGACTCCGCCGCAGAGGCGGGACAAGTCGCGTCATCGTCCTCACGATCACCGTCCTCCTGGCGAGCACGGTCATCGCCCTCCTGAGCGCGGTCGGATACGTCGTCGGGATCGCGAACTCGGCGCCCGACATCGACTCGCTCAAGGCGCAGGATCCCGGGCGCGTCTCGACCGTGTACGCGGCCGACGGACAGAAGCTCGGGATCATCCAGAACGACATCCTGCGCATCCCGATCCCGTCGTCGAAGATCCCGCAAGACCTCCGCGACGCGACCGTCGCGATCGAGGACGAGCGCTTCTATTCGCACAAGGGCGTGGACTTCGAGGGCGTCGTGCGCGCGGCGTTCAAGAACGCCAGCTCGGGCAAGGCGCTGCAGGGCGGCTCGACCCTGACGATGCAGCTCATCCGGGTGCTCTACACCGGCAATCGCGAGAAGACCTTCAAGCGCAAGATCCGCGAGGCCAAGCTCGCCGAGGAGCTCGAGAACCTGCATCCCGGCCTCAAGGGCAAGAAGTGGATCCTCACGAAGTACCTCGACTCGGTGCCCTACGGGACCAACGGCGGGCAGACCGCGGTCGGCGTCCAGGCGGCGTCGCGCACGTTCTTCGACAAGCCCGCCTCGCAGCTCACGCTGTCGGAGTCCGCGCTGATTGCCGGGCTCCCGCAGGCGCCAACCGCATACAACCCGTTTCTGCACCCCGAGTCCGCGACCGCACGTCGCAACGCGGTGCTGCAAAAGATGGCCGAGCAGGGCTTCATCTCCGAAACCAAGGCCAGAGCGGCAATCGCCGAGCCGATCCAACTGAAGTCCAGCGTCTACTTCCGGCGCAAGCGCGAGAGCTACTTCTTCGACTACGTCACGGACGAGCTCATCAAGCAGTACGGCGTCCGGACCGTGCGCAGCGGCGGGTTGAAGATCAAGACCACGATCGACCTCGACCTGCAGCGAAAGGCGCGCGCGGCGATCGCGAAGAGCCTGAGCTTCCCC
>JAWVGJ010000083.1:0-4592 GCA_033855115.1 Solirubrobacteraceae bacterium | reverse complement strand
ATGCCGTCGGACAACAGACCCATCACCGCGGCGATGTCTCGGCGGGCGAACGCCTCGTAAGCGTTTCGCACGAGCCGTTCATTCGGATGCATCGCTGTCAATCGGCTCACTCATAGTCGCCGTCCCGAACCTACCCCGTAGACGCCTTCGAGCACCGCACCGTTTGCCGTTACAAGCAGGTCAACAGCACATCGGCGAGCGGGCGAGGTGCAAGCCCAGGCGCTACTGGGACTCCTCACGAACGAACGCGCCGGCCTGAACACGCCTTCAGCCGAGCAGCGCGCCCAGCGTGCGGCCGCTGAGCACCGACTCGGGCCGCTCGGCGACGATGTCCGAGCCGGGGCGCGCCTCGTCGTCGCGGCGCTTGATCAAAAGCCATTGCGGCTTAGCGCCCGGTCGCGTGCGCTGGAGCGCGAAGCCGCCACGCAGCTTCTCGCCGTGCAAGACGAAGACGGCGTGGCCGCGCTCGATCGCCTCGGGCCAGGCGACGCGGCCGCCCTGCTCATACGTGCCGCGGTCCCACACGATTACGCCCCCGCCGCCGATCGTGCCCTCGAAGTCGTTGTGGCCCACGCTGTGGTGCTCGACCTCCACGGCCAGGCGCTTGGCGGCGGGATCCAGCGACGGCCCCTTCGGCACCGCCCAGGACCGCATCACGCCGTCAACCTGCAAGCGCAGGTCGTAGTGGTGGGCCGTCGCCTGATGCTCCTGAACGACGAACACCCCGGCGCTCACGCCGCGGATCGCGAACTGCTCGTGGCCCTCGACGCGCACGCGTTCGCTCGGCACGGCGTCACCGAGGAACGCCATGAGCGCCTGCACCGCGTCGGGCGCGCCCTCGCCATGGAGCTCTCCGGTGGGCCGCACCCAGCCCAAGACACCCAGCTCGCGGGCTTTGGCAGCCACAGCCTCGGCATCGACCCCGCCGCCCGCAGCAACGCGCAGCGCCAAGGTCCCCGCATGTGATGACGCCATCACCCGAGCCTAGCCCCACGTCGCGCTGCGCCGGCACGAGCCTGGCGATCGTGCCGCCTGCTGAAGCAGGCGTTGGGCGATCGGATAACGGCGGTCGGTATCTCGGTGATTGCGTCCGATGCCAATCTTCCAGGCCGAGTTGCAGCAACCTCACCCGCAGCGTCGATACCTGCGGCTCCCGCGGATGGTCAGCTTCGTCGCCGTCTGCAACGTGATCTGCACCGTGTAACGGCCCTTCGGCAGGCCGCGCAGGGTGATCGGCAGGCCGATCCGCCGGCGCGGGACGGACGCGACGAGCTTGCGATTAACACGCACCTCCGCCGCCACGACCGCGTCGCCGCGCGGCTGGCGCAGCTGGAT
Source organism: Solirubrobacteraceae bacterium (assembly GCA_033855115.1). Lineage (GTDB taxonomy): Bacteria > Actinomycetota > Thermoleophilia > Solirubrobacterales > Solirubrobacteraceae > CADCVQ01. The sequence goes on along the minus strand of JAWVGJ010000083.1, from coordinate 3,257 downwards.
GCGCAGCGTCCGGCGGCTGCGACAGCGCCTGTCGCTCGGCAGGATCACGGTGTCGGCGAACGTGGCCGGCGAACGCGCCCGCGCCAGCCGCGTGATCGTCTCGCAGGTCGGGGGACTTTCGTCATCTTCAGGCGCCACGAAGCAGAGTTCCGCGCTGTCTGCGCTCACCGTCCAGCGCGCGAAGCCGCGCAGAGGCGCGATCGCGCAGCCCGCGGGGTCTCGGAACGTCTGTCCACCGCGATAGAGGTCTGTCTCTCCGCTGTCGTTGATCGCCCAAATCACCTCGCCGGTCTTGTGGCTGCACGGCGTGGATTTGATCTTCCGCACGACCGTGCCCTGGTACTCCTCGGGGCCGGTGGGCGCCACCACGACCTGGCCTCCCTGGTAGGACCACGTGCCTTCGATCGAGGCCGCGGCGTGGGCCGGAGAGGCCGTGGCCGCGAGCGAGGCCACGAGCACGGGCAGCAGCAGGCCTCGCATGGGCGCGAAGGTACCACGTTGCAGAACCGGCCAGGCTCGTGCAAGACTGCGGCCCGCTCTATGAAGCTCGCGTCTGTGGTCACGATCCTCCTGCTGCACGGCGGGGGCTTCAACGGCGGTGATCCGTCGACGGTCGCCCCGATCGCCAACGGTCTGCGCGACGACGGCTACCGCGTCATCGTCGTCCCCTATCGCGATCGCAACCCGACCGGCAACATCCTCGGTGAGATCGACACCGTCAAGGACTACGCCGACAACGCCAGGCTCCGCGGCCCGGTCGTGGCGTACGGCGTCTCGTCGGGGGCCACGCTGGCGGCGGCGCTGGCATCACGAGGCGAGGTCGACGGCGCCGTCGTCGCCGGCGGCCCGATGAACCTCGTGACCTGGTTCTCGCTCGACGGCTACTTCGCCAGCCAGCGCTACTGGAATCAACTGGGCATGTCGCGCGCGGATCGTCGCAACGCGTCTCCGTACTACCGCATCGAGGGCAGGCAGAGCCCGCAGCTCATGCTCTACGGCGACATCGATCCGCTCGTCAACGTCGAGCAGGGGATCAGCTATGCGCGTGCGGCCCGCAGGGGCCAAACGGACACGACTCTCAAGGTCATGACCCTATCGCCGCACACGTATCCGGAGCGCTTTCGCCGCATGGCCCGCGCGTGGATCACGCAGCGCTGGCCGCCTCTCTGACCGACGCGAGGAATCGCTCGTGCAGGCGCGTGTCCGCACCGAGCTCGGGATGGAACGCGACGACGAGCATCCGGCCCTGCTGCGCCGCGACGGCCTGACCGTCGACCTCGGCGAGGATCTCGACGTCCTCGCCGTGCGACGCGATCCACGGCGCCCGGATGAAGACCGCGCGCACCGGCACGCCGTTGAGGCCCGCGATGTCCACGTCGGCCTCGAAGGACCGGACCTGGCGCCCGAAGGCGTTGCGGCGCGCTTCGATGTCCATAATCTGAAGGTGGTCGCGGTCGAGCATGATCAGGCCCGCGCACGTGCCGAATATCGGCGTCCCAGCAGCCGCCAGCTCGCGCAACGGCTCGGTCAGACACTCGCGCTGGACACCCAGCGTCATCGTCGTCGACTCTCCGCCCGGGATGACGAGCCCGTCCAGGCCGTGCAGATCGGCCGGCACGCGCACCTCGCGAACATCGGCGCCAAGCCCGCGCAGCATCCGCGCGTGCGCCGCGAAGCCGCCCTGCAAGGCGAGCACGCCGATCACCATGGGCCCTACCAGCCGCGCGGGGCGAGCAGCTCGTCGTCCTTGAGCCCTCGCGATTCCAGCGAGTCCATCGCCGGACCCAGTCCCTCCGATGCAAGCGCGACGCGCGACGGGTCAGCGAAGTGCGTCGTCGCGTCGACGATCGCCCGTGCCCGCAGCTCCGGGTCGGCCGACTTGAAGATTCCGGAGCCGACGAACAGCCCCTCGGCGCCGAGCTGCATCATGAGCGACGCGTCGGCGGGCGTCGCGATGCCGCCGGCGCAGAAGAGCACGACCGGCAGGCCGCCCTCGTGAGCGACGCCGCGGACGAGATCCAGCGGCGCCCCGAGCTCCTTCGCGGCAGCGGCCAGCTCGGTGTCGTCGAGCGTGCCGAGGCGGCGAATCTCCGAGCGGATCGAGCGCATGTGGCGGACGGCCTCGACGATGTCGCCGGTCCCGGCCTCACCCTTGGAGCGGATCATCGCCGCGCCCTCGCCGATGCGCCGCAGCGCCTCGCCGAGGTTCGTCGCGCCGCAGACGAACGGCACCGAGAATGCCCACTTGTCGATGTGGTTGTCCTCGTCGGCCGGCGTGAGGACTTCCGATTCGTCGATGTAGTCGACCTCCAGCGCTTCGAGCACCTGCGCCTCGGCGATGTGGCCGATGCGCGCCTTGGCCATCACGGGAATCGTGACCGCGGCTTGGATCCCCTTGATCATCGCCGGATCGGACATCCGGGCGACGCCGCCGTCGCGGCGGATGTCGGCCGGCACGCGCTCCAGTGCCATCACGGCTGCGGCGCCGGCGGCCTCGGCGATCCGGGCCTGCTCGGCATCGACGACATCCATGATCACGCCGCCCTTGAGCATCTCCGCGAGGCCCGCTTTGACGCGGAATGTTGCTTCGTCTCTCACCCGGCCAGTGTAACTTGGCGCAACGCCGAAGCCGTCAGCGGACCGTAGGAGAGCGGTGCGAGGCGGGACGCCGCGCGACCGCTCTCCCTCCCCCGGTCACTTCAGCTTGAACGCCTTGATGCGATCGGCGTAGTCGTCGGCGTCGCGGGCGTAGACGCCGTAGGCGAGCGCTTGGACCATGCTCAGCAGCGCGGTGTGCGAGCGCACGTAAGCCGGGCTGTTGGACGAGTAGTACAGCCGGATCTGGGCCAGCTTCGCGACCTCCGATAGCGTCGCGTCGGTGATCGCCATCGTCCGCGCCTTGCGGTGGCGCGCGAGCTTCATCGCGCGCACGACGAGCGGGTGCGGACGGCCTGCTGACAACCCGATGACGAGCGTCTGCTCGTCGATCCGGCTGAGCCTGCCAAGCGCTTCCTGCGACGGGCTGGCGACGATCTCGGCGCGCAGGTCCAGCAGCATCAGCAGGTGGCGCAGGTAGGAGGCGAAGAAGGCCATCTGGTCGGTCCCCGCGACGAGCAGGCGCGGCGTCGTCGCGATCGCCTCGATCGCTGCCTCCACCTCGCTGCGCGACACCTTGCGCGCGGTGTCCACGACGTTGACGTGATCGGCCGCCAGCAGCGTCTCGAACTCGTTCTGATCGAGCGAGAACAGCGGCGGGG
>JAWVGJ010000082.1:0-14443 GCA_033855115.1 Solirubrobacteraceae bacterium | reverse complement strand
TTCCAAGCTTCTAGGGCGGGTTCGATTCCCGTCGCCCGCTTCACAAGCCACGGGGAGTGGCGCAGTCTGGTAGCGCACCCGGCTGGGGGCCGGGCGGTCGCAGGTTCAAATCCTGTCTCCCCGACTTGAGAAAAGGTCTGCTTTTGCGGGCCGCCGTGGTTGTAGCCCGCCCCGAAGTCGATCGCCAGCTCAGCGACTTCCTCGGCGTCCTCGTCGCTGCGCCAGCGCTGGCCTTCGGGTGACGAGAGGAACCCGTCGAGCAGTGATTCGCGCTCCTCAGGCGTGACCTCTTCGTCGTCGGCGGGAAGCTCGAACCCGTCGGGCAGCAGCCGCATGCGCGCGTCGATGAGCGCGCGCATCGGTCGCACGTCCTCGCCGACCGGCGGGTCGTAGGTGTGATCGAGCATGAACAGCGCGGCTTCAACGCGGGCGCGCGCCTCGGCGAGGTCGAGATCGCAGATCGACAGGCCGACGCCGTTGGGCGCCGTGCCGTTGAGCTGGGCGCGCACCTCGCTGAGCGGTCCAGCGAGGAAGCTGTCCTTGACCAGGCCGCCCAGGTTGTGGTCGATGTAAATGCCGAACGTGTGCGGTTCATAGCCGGGCCCCGCGAACTCGACCATGACGCTGACGCCATCGTCGAAGGCCTCCTCGGACATCAACGCGGCGGCGGTCGGCTGCACGTGTCCGAGCTCGATGGACCACGGCGGCTCGGCGTGGCCGCGCGCCGCGAGTCGGTCCGCCGCTGCACTCGCACGGCGCCCGTGCGGGTCGGCGCCGGCGGCGGCGAGCGCCCGCAAGCTGGCGAGCGCCGCAGCGGTTCCCAGTCGCGCCAGGGCATCGACGTAGCCGGGGAAGAACATCGCCTCGACATTCTGGCCGGGCATCGGCCGGGCGTGCCAGGTGCCGATGATCGTCGAGGCCCACTGCTCGGCCTCGAGCGCGTCCGCCGCCTCGTGCGCCTCGCGCGCCGTCATCGCTGCCATGTCCGCGAGCAGCTTTGCCAGCTCGCGATCGACGTCGTCTCCGCCTGCGGGCCGCCCCGGGTGGTTGGAGCCGGGACGCGCCGCCGCCTTGCGGCGCTGTCTGCGCTGCTGCTGTCGATGCCGCTTCTCGCTCATGGCTCATGAGCGTAAGACCGAGCTCGGAGGGATCCGCGACACACGCCCGCACGCTGCGACGAGAACATCGCGCGGAAGAGGACCAGCGGCGTCTCGTCGCGGCGCTCGGCGACGTCTGACGCTCGGTCTACGCGGCTGGAACGAGTCGGACGTCGACGCCTAGTGCCCTCGTTAGCGTCCCGAGCGTGGCCGTCGTCGGGTTCGCCTGGCCGCGCTCGATGCGGCTGATCTCGGCCTGATCGATGCCGGTCATCTCGGCGAGCTGCTTCTGCGTGAGGTGGCGGGCGCGGCGTTGCGCGGCAAGCTGTCGCGCAAGCGAGAAGTGCAGGCGGAAAGCCTCAAGTTCGGCGATGGCCTCGGGCCCTTCGGCCCGAGCTTCGGTTTCAAGCTCCGCGATGAAGTCGTCGAACGTCGCCATGCGATCAGTATGGGGTATAGCCCATATGGCGTCAAGCTCGCTTTCGGAAGTCGACCAGCCGACGGCGCGCCTCCGCGATCTCTCGCTGCTGGCGGCGCTTGCTCGGGTCCGCGCCTTTGTCATAGCCGCCGAGCAGCAGGATGAGGCGGTCGCCGTGGGCGTGGCAGAAGACGCGCAACAGGATGCGCTCTCGTTGCGGCTCGTCGCGGGCGGGCTTGCCAAGCGATCTCAGGATCTCGCCGGCGTCATGGCGGAGCCGGAACTCGAAGAGGCCCTCGCCGAGCTGCTTGCCGTAGGCGCCGCGGCAGACGCTGATGCCTTCGACCTCGAGGATCTCCCGGAGCGCAACGCCGATCGTGCGGCGCTGGGTCGGAGTCAGCTCCTCGCGCAGCCACCGGAGCACCGGCTGGTCGCCGTCCGCATCCTCGTAGAACTCGAGCGTGAACCGTGCCACCGAAGACACGCTACGGACCCGCTCGGATCGACCCGAACATACGCTCGGGGCCCAATATGGGGTCCAAACCTAGGGCAACTCAGACGCACTGAGAACCAAGAAACCCCCGCAAACAAGCATTGCTCCAACTCGGAGCAATGCGCCTAATCCGGCTGGGGGACGGGCGGTCGCAGGTTCAAATCGTGTCTCCCCGACTGGAGAAGCCCTGCATGTTCCGCTTTTTTGTCAAGCAGGGTCGCGAGAACAGGTCTGTGCTTTCAGGCAGGTGCGGAGATGCCAAGAAGCGCCTTCAGCCACGTCGTCCACCGCACCGACTGCGCGAGGACGAGATCATCCCGCACGAGGGCATCCCGATCGTCACCCCAGTCAGAGCGATCCTCGACGCCCACGCCGCCGGGCTCGGACCGGCGTTGATCGGCCAGGCGATCGCCGACGGTCAGCGCCTCGGCGTCCTCACGCGCACGCAGGCAGCGCAGCTCACGGCCGGTACCGCAGGCGCGCGTTGAGCCCCGCCTCGCGACAGAGGGTCCGTCAAGGGTCACCGCGAGAGCAGCTAAGGCGATGGGCTTTGAGCAACTTGCGGGCCCCGTGGCGGCGATCATGGTGCGTACCCTTCCCCGGTCAGCGGCCCCGCAGGGTCGCTACGAGTTGTTGCTTGAGGCCGTCGCCGATCGGCTTGCCGATGGCCTCCTCGAGCAGGGCGACGAACTCGCCCGTCTCACGCTCGCGCTGCGCGACCGCGTCCGCCAGCGCGTCCTCGATCGCACGGTCGGGCGGGCCGGCCTCGGCGACTTGCTCGAAGGCCGGTCCCTGCTTCGGCAGCGCCCCGAGCGGTATGAACGAGAGCGCGACCTGCGCTCCGTAGGCGTACTCATTGACCGCGAGGGTGAACTGCTGGCCGGCGGCGACCGGTAGGACGAACGAGGAGTTCAACAGGATCTCGTTCCCGCCGAACGTCGTCCAGCCGCCGGCGGACGCGAACATCGTCGTCGCGCCGCATTTGCCCGTGACGTAGTAGCCGTACTGAGGCGGTCGGGGGCTCTGCGGGCTCGGTGTGGTCACGATCACGAGCGAGTCCGCCTTCGCCGTGTACGTCCCGAACGCCGGGAGCAGCTGGGCCGCACCGAGGAGCGACACCGTCGCCCCGCGGACGTCGAGGTTAGAGGTGACCTTGGCCGTGCCGGCGGTGACCGACCCGGCTTGGACCTCGCCGTTGACGGTCGCCGACCCGGCGCCGACGTGCCCGTCGACGCTCGCGGTGCCGGCCGACAAGTTGCCGTGGACTGTGGTTGCCCCGGCCGTGAGCGCGCCGTTCACCGTTGCCGTGCCGGCCGTGAGCGCATCCGTGATCTTTGCGCTGCCGGCCGTGAGCTCGCCCTTCACGCCTGCGGTATCGGCCCCGACCGCGCCGTTCACCGTTGCTGTGCCGGCCGTGAGCGCAGTGGTGATCTTCGCGCTGCCGGCCTTGAGCTCGCCGTCGAGGGACGCCGACGATGCGACCAGCGCGGGGTTCTGCACCGACACGGCCGTCGCCAGCGATGCCGGCAGCGGCTCGTCCCCGGCTCCCACCGCCTCGACGACGACCACGAACACCGTGTCGCTCGTGAGCGGCTGGTTGGCCGGGGTGCTCCACTCGCCGAGCTTTATCGGAATCGTGTGCTGCTGCCCATCCGTCGGGCTCGACCAGTACACGGTCTGCTTCTTGGTGTCGACGAGCGACGAGTTCCAGGTCAGCGTTACGCCTGAGCCCTTGACCACCTGCGCGACCGGTACGAGCGCGCCCGTGCTGCCTACGTTCACCGTCAGACTGTCGAAGAAGAACCCGTCCGGGAACGTGCTGACGTTTATGTTCGTGAAGCTCGGGTCGCTGTTTCCGATCGTCTCGCTGACGAGCACGGTTGATGTGCTCGGCACCTCGACCGTGTGGAAGTTGTAGATCTCCACGTAGACCGACGCCCCGGCGGCGAGCGTCGCGGTGCTCCCCGTCGCGGGGGTGAGCGCGCAGTCGACCGTGCCGCTCGTGACCGGCTGCTGCGGCCAGGCCAACGACCATGTGGTCGTGTCGGAGACGAGCGCGTGGGAGTCGGCGGTCGTCGGCATGAGCGGCGTTCCCTGGACGCCCGTCTGGCCCACCGTGACCGTCAACGTGATCGAGCTGACGGCGACGGGGGCCGGGGTCTGGTTCGTGATCACGACGACGAGCGAGCCGAGCTTCGGGTCGCGGCCGGGCACGCTGACGGTCAGCGGCGCCGGGTCGACGCGCGGGGCGTAGGTGAGCTGGGTGGCGGGGTCGTCCTCGACGGCGACCCAGGCGTTGGGGCGGGCGACCGGCTTCATGCTGCTCCTTCCGTAGGGGTGAACCGCGCGCGCTATGCGTGGCGGAGTGCGTCCGCGAGCCTCTGCTTCAAGTCGTCGTCGAGCACGCTCATCGCTTCTCCCTCCCGTTCGCTCCCTGGCGGCCGAGCGCGGCTGAGAGCTGAAGCAGCCCGCGCCGCAGGACCGGCGGCACCTCGGTCAGCCGCGCGGTCGCGTCGGCGGCGGCAGTCGGGTAGCGCGCCCAGACGCCCCCGTCCTTCTCGACCCACGTCCAGCTCCCGGCCTTCTGGTCGGGCAGCGGCAGCTGGACGGTCGTGGTCTCGGAGCCGCCGTTCGAAGGAGCCGCGATCTGCTGGTCGGTCAGCACGCCGTTGAGGCGAAACGTCACGTCCATCGCGGCGAGCGCGTCGTCCACGAACCGGGTCGGAAGATCCAGCGTGACGTCCGGCAGGATCGAGGTGGTGGCGTGCACCGGCGCCCGCGGGTCCACCAGCATCGACACGTGCCTCTGCGTCTTGCCATCGAAGGGCAGGTACACGTAGTTGTCGTCCAATCCGATCGGGTGCAGGTAGTTGCTCGCGGTGGCCCCCGACTGCTGGACCACGTTGAACGTGCCGTACGAGTCCTCCACGAAGTAGCCGATCAGCCCGTCGTCGAGCTGAGCGACGTTGCCCAGCTCGATCGCGAACTCGTACCCCGCCAGCAGGTTCGGCTGCGGCGTGAATGTGTACTGCCAGCTCGGGTCGGGGTGGGCTAGGCCGTCGAGCTCGAAGCCGAGGCGCGCGCGGACCATCGCGAGCGGCCGCCCGATCAGGACCGCGAGGCTCCTGTCGAACGCCGCGCCCATCGGGACCGTCGTCCAGAGCGTCTCGTCGATCGAGGCGAGGAACGCCGCGAACGTCGCCGCGTCCTGCCTCCCGAGCGTCTCGAGGAACGGGCCGAAGTGCTCGATGGCGGCCCCGATCTCGGCGAGCGTCGTGTACGGACTGCCGGGCGCCGCGGTCCAGCATGGCTTCGCGGCCCCGCTCACACCGACGCCCACCGCCATCTCGCCCAGCGCGGTACCGGCCGAGTCGTAGGCCATGAGCGAGCCGTCGAGGTGGTTGGGGAGCACCCAGCCACAGACGGGATCGGCAGCCGGCGCCGCCGGGCCGAAGACGACGCACTCGTCGGTCGCCGAGATCAAGTCGAACTCGAGGCGGGCCGGCTCGAGCAGCGCCGGGGGCACCTGGGCGAACGTCTCGCTCGCCGTCGGGATCACCGTTTGGCCGACCTGCTCGCTGACGGCGGCCGTGCCCGCGCTCGCGAGGTCGGCCGCCGGCACCGAGGCGGTCAGCCGCCTGGAGCTCACGAACGTCGTCACGAGCCTCATCCCGTTCCACGCCACCGCCGCGCCGGGCTCGAAGCCGACCCCGGTGACGGTCAGCGTAAGCGCCTGGCTCCCGGCCACGGCGGACGCCGGCGCGATCGACCCGATCGCCGCCCCCGGCGCCACCGTGAAGGTGACCGCTGGGGAGGTCTTCGAGCTGTCCACCACGGTCACCTCCGAGGTGCCCGGCGCGGCCAGGAAGTTCGCCGGCACGGCCGCAGTCAGCTTCGTAGGGCTCGTGAACGCCGTCCTCAGCGCGGTCCCCTTCCACTGCACGACCGCGGACGGCGTGAAGCCGAGTCCGCCGACGCTGAGCGCCAGCTCGGCGGACGTCGCCATGCCGGCCTGGAAGAGGTCCGGGCTGAGCGAGCCGATCGCCGGTCCGCCCGAGACCGTCACGGTCGCCGCGTTCGAGGCGGTGCCGCGCGACTGGACGGTCACCTGGGCACTGGCGGCGCTCGCGGTCTGCGCGGCCGGGACGACCGCGGAGAGCTGCGCGGCGCTCTGGAAGGTGGTGGCCAGCGCCGTCCCGTTCCAATGGACGACCGTGTCCGCGGCGAAGCCCGATCCCGCCACCGTCATGGTGACGTCGCCGCCGCCTGTCGCGATCAGCGCGGGCGTCACACCGTCCACGTGCACCTGCGCGGCGATCGTGAAGTCCACCGAGTTGGATGTGAGAACGGGCGTCATGTCCGGCGGCAGGTAGACCGTCTCGTGCTTCGCGGTGCTCTCGTCGATCGGCCAGACCGCCTGCCCCCACTCGTCGATCACGATCAGCTCGGCGAACGAGAACTGCCCGGCGCGCCACGGCTGGAAGGGGCTCGGTGCGATCACGCGGGTGGGGACGTTGCCCAAATCGGGCGGGTAGCTGTCCTGGTCGCCGATCAGCGTCGCGAGCGGCGGCGTGGTCGAGACCGGGCTCGCCTCCGGCCCCATGAAGACGCCGGACATCCCCAGCCTGGCCTGCTCGTTGAAGCCGTCAAGCGCTTGCGACAGGACGTCCCAGTCGTTGTCCTGCGTCTTGACGAAGTCGAGCAGCTTCTGGAGCTCCTCGAGCTCGAGCGGGTCGAGATGCGGGGCGGTGGCGAGGAACGCCTCAAGCCGCGCCGCCAGGTTGAACGCGGCGGCCGGGCTGAGCTGGATCACGCCCTGGAAGGCGGTCGTCTGCTGCACGCCGGCACCGCTCCATACGTAGCGCCCGTCCTCGAACGTCCAGTTCGGCGCGGCCGGCGTGCCGTACGCGATCGGGTAGTAGCTGACCTGCCAGAGGAGCAGCAGCGGGTGCCAGGGGTTCTGCGTCCACGCCTGCAACGCGCCGGCTGGCGGCGTCCCGAGCGGATCGGTCGCCATCGCCGCCTGGATCTGCGCGACGGTGCCGTTGGGGATGGCGGCGCAGATCGCCGTCGCGCTCTGCGGGTCGACGAAGAACGCCTCGTCGACGAGCGCGGTCGCCAGCGTCTTCGTCCAGGGCACGCCCGAGACGCCGGACAGGTCGGGCCGCGGGACAGCCAGCCCCTGCGTCGACGCCGTGATGTCCTGACCCTGCCACTTGAAGCCGGTCACGAGCTGCGCTGGGAAGCGGCAGACCGTCGCCTCTGGATCCGGCACGAGGCCGCTGGCACCGGCGCCTGCGATCAGCACGACCGGGTTGTTCGGCTCGAAGAAGGCCGGCGCCGCGGAGCGCTTGAGCTGGCGCGATGCCGGCAGGCCCCGCTTCGCCGCGTAGTCCTGGATTGCCGCGGCCAGCGCCTTCTCGGTGGCCCCGCTCGGCACGGCGCCCTGGTCGGCCTTGACGTTCTGGAGCTGCGCGTACGCCTGCTGCGCGATCGTCCCCGCGACGGTCGGCTGGAGCTGGTTCAGGAGGTCGTCGCGCTTGAGCGGTGCGCCGGTGGGCCCCTTCACGACCGTTTGCCCCTTGTACGCCGACGGCCATGCGGTGTACTTCCACCACATCTCGTAGAGCTCGACCTGGAGCGAGGTCAGCGTGCGGATGTCGGCGTCGAGCGTCGCCTGGGCCTGGTTGAGCTGCGCCAGCCAGGCGAGCTCCTTTGCGAGCTCCTGCTCGGACACCGGCTCCGCGCCCGGCGTGTCGACGATATCCCAGGTGTAGCCGCCGGAGAAGCGCTTGAAGAAGCTCGCGTGCAGCTTCTCGTCGAGGAGCGCGGCCCCGTCCGGCTCGTCGAGCACGTCGAGCATGTCGAGCTGGAAGGCCTCGAGCAGCTCGGCGTCGACCTCGATTCCCTGCGCGGCCGCCTGCGCCGTGACCATCGCGGTCAGCGCCTCGACGGCCGTGTTGCCTGCCGCGATCGAGACCGCCGTCCCCTTCGGCGCGCCGCCGGGCGGTTCGTCGGCGGTCTGCCAGGCGACGCCGCTCACGTAGCCCGAGAGCAGCGACCAGCTGGCGGCGAGGGTCGGGTCGGTGCCGCTCGGCAGCGTCCAGCCGAGCTTCTCCATGACGTTCTCGAACCCGTCCTTGGCCACGTCGGCGAGCGGGTCGTCGCCCGGCAGCGAGAACCAGCCGAACACCTGGTAGCACAGCGTCTCGGCCGGCGCGCGCCCGAGCACGTCGATGAACGAGAGCACGTTGTTGTTGTTCGGCTGGTAGAAGGCGAACGCCATGTTGCCCGGGGCGATCGCGGTCAGCTTCTGCGAGGTGCCGGGCTCGGTCCAGCTGCCGAGCTGGACGTTGCGGCCCATGTAGGCCCCGACCGGCGGCGTCCCGGCGGATCCCTGCACGTACAGCGAGCTCACCTGAGCGGCGGTCATCGCCGGCTGCGGCGTGTTCGTCGGCCACATGTAGTCGCTCTCGACGAGCCAGGCGGTCGCGACCCGCGCGTTCAGCGAGCCGCCGTAGCGGACCACGATCCAGCGGTTGGGGATGCAGCGAAAGTGCATCTTCGACGCGGCCGAGTCCTGCGTGCCGTGGGTGAACGCCTTCGGCAGCCGCCACTTCAGGTAGACGCCGTTGTAGTAGTCCGAGGCGGCGACGTCGTGCGGCGGGACAGGGTTCGTCTGGCCGAAGTTCAGGTCGCGGTCGTCGAGTCCGGGCTGCGCGTTACCGGCACGCTGGAGCACGCCGTACTGCATCTGCGTGCGCACGAACGTGTGGCCCTCGCGGACCCAGTCGTTTACGACGAACGCCTCGACGACCATCGGTACGACGAGCGGGCTCGCATCCGTCATGGCTTCTCCCCGTGGGTGGCGATGAACGACTGGAGCTCAGGCGCGTTGACCATCTGGATCGCAAAGTCGCCGGCGCCGAACCCGCCGGTGACGCTGAGCGTGAACTGCGGCCCGCCGGCGACGACGCTGCTCGGTTCGAGCAACCCGACGCCCGGCGTCGGCGCGATCACGACGAAGCTCGCCGGCGGCGACGCGTGGCCGCCCGACTTGACCGTGACCGCGGCCGCACCGGCCGCGGTGATGACGCTCGCCGGGACCGCCGCGGTGACCTGCTTGGAGTCGTCCCAGGTTGTCTTGAGCGCGGTGCCGTTCCACGTGACGACGGTGTCGTTGCCGAAGTTGATCCCGCGCACAACGAGGTCAAACCCGTTGGCGCCGGCGATCGCGACGGCCTGCTCGAACGAGCCGATCTGTGGCTGCGCCCCGCCGATCGTAAACGGCTTGCCGCTCGACGTGATCCCTCGGGCGGTCGCGGTCACGGTGGCCACCCCGGAGGTCGCGACCATGTTCCCCGGCACCGTCGCGCTTACCTCGGTCGGGCTGAGGAACTTCGTCACGAGCGGCGCACCGTTCCAGTTGACCGCCGTGCCGGTGGGCTCAAACCCCGATCCCACGAGGGTCAGCGTGAACCCGCCGCTGCCGGCCGCGGCGATGCTCGGTTCGAGCTCGCTGATCGCGGGCCCGCCCGCGACGATCGCGAGCTGCGCTGCCGGGGTGGTCTTCTCCCCGGCCGCCACTTCGATCCTCGCGCTACCGGCGCCCGAAATCAGGTTCGCGGGCACAGCCGCCGTGACCTCCGAGGAGTTGACGACCTTGGTCTCCAACGCCGTGCCGTTCCACCGGACCTCGGAGTCGGGCCCGAAGCCGACGCCGTCGACCACGAGCATGAAGGCCGGGCCGCCGGCCGCGACCATGCTCGGCGCGAGCGCGTCGATCGCCAGCGGCGGGTCGATCGTGAACGGCGCCGGGTACGATGTCGCGCCGCCGGCGGCCACGGTGACCTCGGCCGTGCCCGCCGACGCGATCAGGGCCGCCGGCACGGTCGCATCGAGCCGGCTCGCGCTGACGAAGCTGGTCTGGAGCGCCGTCCCGTTCCAGTTGACGACCGCCTTCGAGCTGAACCGCCTCACCCCGACTGCGGTCTCGAGCGCGGCCGCCAGCGGTGCGACCTGGAGCACGCCGCCTGCCGCGTTCGCGGGCGGCGTCCTGAACGTCGGCTTGACCGGCGTCACGTTCGCGATCTGCGCGCCCGCGACGCTCGGCGCGGTGACGTTGCGCGGCCCGACGACGCCGTCCTCGAGGCCGAAGACCAGGCCCTGGTATGGCTCCGCCAGGCTGACCTCGTCCGGCACGCCGTCGAACAGGCACAGGCGGACCGACGGCGACGGGCAGTCGCTGCGGACGATCGGCAGCGGCGCGCCGCCGAGCGTCGCGCGCACGACCAACGCCGGCCAGTTCGACACGAGCGCGGAGCGGAGCAGCATCCCGGTCATGGCGGTGCCGCCCGCCGGTGCCCCCAGGCTCACGCGGTGCGCGGCCACCGCGTCGTGGAGCCGCGGCCGCAGCGCGCCGAGCAACGCCACGTCGGCGGTGGAGTGAACCGCGATGCTCGTCGCGCCCGCCACGAGGGCGTCGATCCAGCCCCGGTCGAGGTAGAAGAAGCGGATCGACTCCGCCGGCAGCATGCGCGGGTCCGCAACGAGGTACGAGAACGGGACCGACCCGAGCAGCGACAGCTTCGCGAGCCAGGCGCTCACCGGGTCGGCGGTCTGCGCCAGATGGTCGCCGAGCACGTCGCCGGCCCACGGCTGCTCGAGCACCGTCGCGGGATGCACGGCGGCACGGCGCCGCGCGCGTGGCACGCGGTGGGTCGCGTCCGGCGGTGGCCGCTCGCCGGCGCGGGCGGCGCCCATCGCCTCGGTCCAGCGCGACGCGAGGCCGTCGCCGACGCGCGCGACGAAGCGCTGCCGCGCGGCGTCCGGTTCGAGCAGGTCGGCCGGTTCATCCACGCCCGCGAGGTGGGGCGCGGCCATGCGCTGCGCGAGCCGCCCGAGCGCGCTTCGCGCCTCGCGCCGGTACCGGCTCATCTGCTGCGCGAACTGCGCGTCCGCGAGCGCGAGCTGTCGGCCAATGTTCCAGGCTGCGGCGTAGCTGAGGTCGAACAGGCCCTGCTCGGCGTGGTAGATCATCAGCGAGTCCGCGCTCGTCGCCTCGTCCACGCCGACCGGCGGGTCGCCCACCTGCGGCAGTGGCTGGGGCACCACCGGCGTGAACGGCCCGCGATACCAGGCGAAGCTCTGCTCGCCGGTGCCGGTCACGAACGACAGCGGGGCGTAGCCGTCCTGGATGCGGGTGGCGGCCGCGGGCGGGATCTGCACGCTGGGCGGCGCCGGCAGCCGCAGCGCGGGCGTGACCTGCTCGCTGGCGATCAGCCCGGCCATGAGGTCCCTGAAGCTCAGCCCCGTCTCGGGCTGCGAGGTGAACGTCCAGTGCGACAGCGACACGAGCTTGACGTCCTGCGGCGCGCCGCCCGACGGCTTCGGCGGGATCGGCTTGGCGTTCGGGCCGAGGTAGTCCTGGAAGCCTTCGACCGAGACGAGCTGCGCGTAGTAGCGCAGCGGCGCTCCCTCCGCGACCGGCAACCGGTTAGAAAGCACGACCGAGAGCAGCAGGTCGCCCTGGTCGGGGTGGCTTACGGCACGGGTGTGGGCGAGATAGCGGAGGTCGTCCTTGCCCGGCATCACCGCGTTGAAGACGGTCCCCGGGATCGTGATCGTCTGGCAATGCGACGCGAGCACCGCCGCCGACACGTTCGCGGTCGGGATCTGCGGCTTCAGGACGTTCCGGTCGGGGGCCAGCAGGTCGGACACGGTGGTGGTCCCGACCGGATTGCTCGACCCCTGCTGGAGCGCGATCTCACCGTCCGCGAAGATCACCAGCGCGATCCACGGTGTCGGGTCGCTCGAGTCCGGCGCGCCGCCACCCGGCGTTATCGCTCGTTCCCACGGCAGCGACGGGTCGCCGAGGACCACGAACGGGAGCTGCTCGTCGTAGACGCCGGTCGCGCCGGCGGGCGGGTAGGCCGTGTGGACGACATCCGGGTCGATCGCGAACTCAGGCGCGACGACCTCGAAGACCTGCGTGGTCCCGTACTGGGGCTGTGTCCCCGACGGCGCTGCGACCTTCTGGTTCAGGCCGATCGTGTACTTCCCCGCGTCGAGTGCCGAAAAGTAGCCGTCGTAGAACTGGATGCTGCCCGGCGGGGGGGCCGACCGCGCACGCGCGAACGCGAGCGCGGGCAGGTCGGATGTCCCCGGTCCAGGCGTCACGAAACCAGGAGCGGCTCGGCGGCGAGCGCGCAGTCGATTTCGTCGCTGAAGTCGCTCAGCGGGTCGTTGTGCCCCGCCGGCACGAAGTTGACGGCGAGGAGCGCGTCGTAGATCGCGCCGCGGGTGGACGTGACCATCGTCGACGCGATGCCGGTGTGCGGGTCGGCGATCTTCTGAACGGTGTCGGGGCTGTTGACCGGCACGTCGCCGACCGGTTGCGCCGAGCCGCTTAGCGGGAGCTGCGCGCCGGGGAGCTCGAGGTCAAGCGTGGACAGGTTCTTCTCGACGTCGATCGGTCCGGCCGTCGCGCCCAGCTCGGGAGGGTTCACCTGGATCGAGACGCCCAGGATCTGCCCGTGCACGAGCTGCTGGTCCGCGGCAGGGACCAGCGGCCCGTCGCGACTCTCCGGCGGCGCGCCCCACAACGACGCCGGGACGCTGCGGGTCGTGTGCGTGGCCTCGAACGCGTGCGACATGTCGGCGCCCGCGCTGTCCTCGATCGTGACGCTGTAGGTCGACGAGACGCCCTTCCAGCCGAGCGGGTGGACGTCGAACGTGTCGCCGTTGAACGCGTGGCTGGCGCCGACGCTGGCGGTCGTGGCCGGGATCGACGTCGCGGTCTCGAACGCGAAGCGGCTGCCGCGCACCGACCACGGCGCGCCGGGGTCGTCGCCGGCGGTCCCGGCGGCCGGCGCCTGTTGCGGGGTCGGGCTCGTCCCTGGTGTGGTCAGCCCGTCCGCGGGCGTGAGCGCGACGACGTTGCGGGACTGCTTCTGCGGGGCGGTGTTGGGGAGCATCGTCTCGATGTCGCTCCACCCCTTGATCTGCGGTTTGTCCCCCTTGCCCTCCCCGAACCCGATCGTGAAGCTGATGATGTACCAGTCGACCGTGACCGTCCCGCCGGTCGGCGGCCCCCACAGCTCGAGCTCGCATCCGAGCTCGACCGAGACCGTGAACGACGTGAACAGGAGGTCGACCTTGTACGAGGCGCCGATCGTGATCCCGATGTCCGCGTCGATCCAGAACGGCTTCCAGCGGATCAGCACGTCGGCGTGCGCGTCGAACCAGGCCTTCAGGTTGCCGGCCTGGTAGGTGGCCTCGAGGCGGCCGCCGGCCATCAACACGGCGGGCGTGATCGCGAAGTAGGCGCCGCCGCTGATCGTGATCGCGTCGCTGAGCGACCAGTGGAACCCGACGGCGGGCACCGACGGGTAGTGCGCCGGCGGCTTGTAGCCGGGGTTGTAGCCGCCGAGCGTGAGGACGAAGTCGCCGGCGTGCGCGTTGTCGCCGAACCAGATGAAGAACGCGAAGCCGCCTGTCAGGACGCAGTTGCGGTCGAGCACGAACGAACTCTTCGCGAGCTGCGCCTGGGCCGAGAACACGCCCTCGATCGGCGCGAACCGGATCAGGATGTCGAGCTCGACGTGCGCGAAGACGGCACCGGAGCTCTGGTCGACCAGCTGGGGGAACTGCGCGCTGGCGACGCCGACGAGCGCAATGACCAGGTCGTCGCCCGCCTCGACCGTGATGAGCGCCTGGCCGTTGACGAGCTCGAAGCTCGTGAACGTGAGTCCGGCGGCGAACCAGAGCGACCCCGCCTCGGGCTTGACCCAGGGCGGGTCGGTGGTTCGGATGACCTCGAGGACCTTGGCCGGCGTCGGATTCGTCCCAAAGATCGCCGGGTTCGGGGCGGATGACGTCGGCAGAACCACGACGAACGGGAAGCCGTCGACCTCGTCGATCGTGGGGATCCGGAGGCTCGAGTTGTAGCCGAAGCCCAGCGCCACGCCGGTGACGAAAAACGCCGGCGGCCCGCCGAACGGGTAGCCGATGTCCCCGAAGACGAACATCGAGGAGAAGCCTTCGTTGTTCCCGTAGTAGCCGAACGCCGAGAGCTTAAACTGAGGCGTGCCGACCGTCAGGCCGCCCTCGAACTCGATGTAGCTCGCGCCTGGCGGCGCCAGGTTCACGAGCCCGCCGGCGATCTGGAGCGGCGGCTTGTCGTAGCCGACCCCGAGACCCTGGAGGCTGAACCTGGGCTTGAAGCTCGTCAGCGGCGAGCCGATGCCGAGGCCGACCAGGTTGAGCGTCAGCGGCCCGAAGGCGAGGTCGGCGTCGAGCTCGAACCAGAGCGTCTGCGTTTCGGACTGGTACATGACGCCGATGCGGTTGATCGAGACCGGGCCGAAGCTCTTCTGGACGTTGAACCACGTCACGCCGCCGCCGTTCGCCGCGGCGAGGTCGTGGGTCGCGGCG
>JAWVGJ010000081.1:0-18944 GCA_033855115.1 Solirubrobacteraceae bacterium | reverse complement strand
TTACTCGGCGGCGCCGCGGCGAACGCGGCTGGCGCGGGACTTCTTGCGGGCGCCGGTGTTCTTGTGCAGCGCACCGCGCTTGACGGCCTTGTCGATCGTCGAGAGCAGCGTCTTGCACTCGGCGTCGGCGAGGGTGTCGTCGCCGGCCGCGACCGCGGCCTCGAGGCGCCGGAAGTACGTCCGGATCGCCGACGTGTAGTGACGGTTCTCGAGGCGCTCGCGCTCGGAGCGCAGAATGCGCTTCTTCTGTGAATGAATGTTGGCCATGGCGTACAAGCGCCGCGGACTCATGCCGCGGCTGCGTCGTAGAGTAGCGCACCGATGGCGGCCGAGACACGCCCCGAGCAGGCGAAGCCCGGGCGCATCGCCCGCAACACCGCGGTCTTCTCGATCCTGACCGGGCTGTCGCGCGTCGCCGGGCTCATCCGCGAGATCGTCGCGTCGAGCTACTTCGGCACGAGCGGGCCGTTCTCGGCCTTCACGATCGCCTTCCAGGTGCCCAACCTCGTGCGCAACCTGTTCGCCGACGCCGCCCTCAGCGCCGCCTTCGTCCCGGTCTTCACCGAGCTGCTGGAGAAGGGCCGCCGGCGCGAGGCGTTCCAGCTCGCGTCGACGTTCGTCGTGCTGATCGTCGCCGCGCTCACCACCGTCAGCGTCTTCTTCATCCTCGTCGCGCCGTACCTCATGCCGCTGATGACCGGCAACGACTTCACGCCCGCGTCGGGCCTCGACGACCTCACGATCGGCCTGTCGCAGGTGCTGTTTCCGATCGTCCTGCTGCTCGGCCTGAACGGTCTGGTCGTCGGGATCCTGAACGCCTACGACCATTTCACGATCCCAGCGCTCGCGCCGCTGGTGTGGAACTTCGTGATCATCGCCGTGCTGATCGCGATCCGGCCGGCGTTCAGTGGCGACGAGGAGCTCTACGCCTACGCGATCGGGGTGCTGATCGGGACCGTCGTGCAGCTCGCGATGGCGCTCCCGGTCCTGCGCCGGCTGGACTTCGGATTCGCGCGGACGATCGACATCCACGATCCCCGCGTGCGGCAGGTGCTGACGCTCATGCTCCCGGTGACGCTGAGCCTCGGGCTGATCAACTTCAACCTGCTGATCAACTCGACGCTGGGCACCGCGATCTCCGACGAGGTTCCCCGCGCGATCGATGCGGCGTTTCGCCTGTACATGCTCCCGCAGGGGATGTTCAGCGTCGCGATCGCGACGGTGCTGTTCCCGTCGCTCGCGCGGCTGGCCGTGCGCCGCGACGTGGATGGGCTGCGCGCGCTCACGGGCACCGGCACGCGCCAGATCTTCCTGACGTTGATCCCCGCGGCAGCGTGCACGCTCGTGCTCGCCGAGCCGATCACGCGGCTCGTCTACGAGCGCGGCGCGTTCGACGCGCACTCGACGCAGCTCGTCTCCGAAGCGCTGTTCTGGTTCTCCTTCAGCCTGCCGTTTGCGGGAGTGAACCTGCTGCTGACGCGCACGTTCTTCTCGCTGCAGCGGCCGTGGCTGCCGACAGCTCTCGGCGGCGCGACCCTGGTGCTCAACGCGGTCGTCGCGCTCGCGCTCTACAAGCCCTATGGGATCGCCGGCATCGTCATCGGCACCGCGATCGCGAGTGCTGCGATGACGGCGGGCCAGGCGTACTACCTGCGCCGCGAGGTGGGTGGCCGGCTGGAGGGGGCGCAGACCGCCGCGACGACGGTGCGGATCCTGGTTGCCGCCGCAGCGCTGGCGCTGGTCACCTACGGATTGTGGAGCGGCCTGGATTCCCTGCTCGGCCGGTCGCTGCCGGCGCAGGTCATCGCGGTCGGGGTCTCGCTGACAGCGGGCATCGTCGTGTACGGCGCCGCGGTATTGGCTCTGCGGGTAAAGGAGGCCGACCAGATTCGCGAGCTGGTGCGAGCGCGGCTGCGGCAGGCGCGCTGATCGGCCGGTCATGCCGCTCGTGGCGCCGCGGCGGCACAGGCGCGTGCTTGCACCGGTGGATTGGCTCAGGTGGATGCACAAGAGATGGCAGGCACGGGAGATTTCGGCGCAGCGCAACGGCTCACGCCAGCGCCATGCACTTCGCCAGGCGTCAGACGTCCGGCGCCCGCGCAAACAAAGCGTGCGTCATCCGGGCCTTCGGCGACGGCGCATCTACCCTCTAGGTACGACATGGCAGACCAGGCCCACATTCGCAACTTCTCGATCATCGCCCACATCGACCACGGCAAGTCGACGCTGGCCGATCGCATCCTGGAGATGACGAAGACCGTCGACCCGCGGGCGATGCGCGCGCAGGTGCTCGACTCGATGGATCTGGAGCGCGAGCGCGGGATCACGATCAAGGCTCAGGCGGTGCGAGTGCTCTACGAGGCCAAAGACGGCGAGATCTACGAGCTGCACCTGATCGACACGCCCGGCCACGTCGATTTCACCTACGAGGTCAGCCGGTCGCTCGCGGCGTGCGAGGGGGCGCTGCTGATCGTCGACGCGTCGCAGGGCGTCGAGGCGCAGACGCTCGCCAATACCTATCTCGCGATCGAGAGCGGCCTCGAGCTGATCCCGGTGCTCAACAAGATCGACCTGCCCGGCGCCGAGCCCGAGCGCGTGGCCGAGGAGGTCGCCGACCTGCTCGGCGAGCCGACGGACGACATCCTGCGCATCTCCGGGAAGACCGGCGAGGGCGTGATTGACGTGCTCGAAGAGCTCGTCGCCAAGGTGCCGCCGCCGTCCGGGGATCCGGATGCGCCGCCGCGTGCGTTGATCTTCGATTCCGAGTTCGACCAGTACCGCGGCGTGATCGCGTATATCCGCGTCGTCGACGGCACGTTCAAGAAGGGCGAGGCGATCCGCTCGATGGTGGGCAGGACCGAGGCCGACATCGACGACATCGGCTTCTTCACACCCGCGATGGTGGCGACCGAGCAGCTCAGCGCGGGCGAGGTCGGCTTCCTCATCACCGGCATCAAGGAGGTCTCGGCGCTCGCAGTCGGCGACACCCTGACGACGAAGGCCAATCCGGCCAAGGACCCGCTGCCCGGCTACCGCGAGGTGCAACCGGTCGTCTTCTGCGGTCTGTTTCCGATCGATTCGGACGAGTACCCGGATCTGCGCGACGCGCTCGAGAAGCTGACGCTCAACGACGCGGCGCTCTCATGGGAGCCCGAGGTGTCCGAGGCACTGGGCTTCGGCTTTCGCTGCGGCTTTCTCGGCCTGCTGCACATGGACATCGTGCGCGAGCGCTTGGAGCGCGAGTACGACATCGACCTGATGGCGACGATGCCGTCCGTGCGCTTCGACGTCACGCTCACCGACGACTCCGAGATCGAGGTCCACATCCCGTCGGACTTCCCCGACCCGGGCCGCGTCAAGGAGATTCGCGAGCCGATGATCGAGGCGTCGATCCTGACGCCGAAGGAGTACATCGGCCCGATCATGGAGCTCTGCATCGATCGCCGGGGAACGCACAAGGGCATGCACTACCTGACCGCCGACCGCGTCCAGCTCACCTACGACCTGCCGCTGTGCGAGATCGTGATCGACTTCTTCGACGCGCTGAAGTCGCGCACGCGCGGCTACGCCTCGCTGGACTACGAGCTGCGCGACATGCAGGCATCGGACATGGTCAAGCTCGACATTCTGCTCGCCGGCGAGCAGGTCGACGCGCTGTCGATGGTCGTCCACCGCGACAAGGCCTACGACGTCGGCCGCAACATGGTCGAGAAGCTCAAGGCGAAGATCCCGCGCCAGCAGTACGACGTCCCGATCCAGGCGGCGATCGGCGCCCAGATCATCGCCCGCGAGACCGTCAAGGCCTACCGCAAGGACGTCATCGCCGGGTGCTACGGCGGTGACATCTCGCGTAAGCGAAAGCTGCTGGAGAAGCAGAAGGAGGGCAAGAAGCGGATGAAGAAGGTCGGCCGCATCGAGGTGCCGCAGGAGGCGTTCCTGGCGGTGCTCGAGCTGGGCGATTGAGCTGGCTCCAAAATGCCGTGGTCAATTGCGCTCGTTACGACTCGATCGGGCCGATAGTCGTCGCTGTACTCCCGTCGTGCCGCGAGCGTCGAACGGCGTGAGGGTGACGATGAGGCGTGCGCCAACGGACCATGCGAGTCGTCGTGCAACCCGGTACCGACCAGGCCGCACGGACACACGCCATCTGTGCACCGGCTTCGCCCCCGCGCGACGCTGCACGGTGATGCGTACATCGGCCCTGCGGTCGACAACGAAGTTCACCGTCAACGCCCGTCCGTTCAGGGAAGCAGACGGAGCCAGGATTCGCGCAACTCCGGCATCAGGCCGACGGACCCATGAGTAGGCATATCCCGACCCCATTACGAACGACGTGCTTAGAAGAAGGAGCGTCAGCGCAAGCAGGCTTCCAACGTTACGCGGGCTTCGTGCTCCGCGATAGAACACCCGTCGCCACCACGTCAACCTCCCCCCGCTCAGCACCGCTTCCTTGCTGATGACGGACAGGACGCTGTACAGCAATGCGAATGCTCCGAGGATCAGCAAGCCCGCGCCCACCGCCTGGTATGAGATGAAAATCACGGTCCCATTGAAGACATCCGCTAGGGAGATGCCGTCTCGACGGTACGCATCGAAGAGAACACCGTACGCGTCTGGAGCGGCTGGAGGATGCAGAAGGACGAATCCGCACCCGACCGCGGCTGCCCAGAGCACCAGCCAGATCGCGATCGCGAGCCACCAGTCGCGAGCAAACCTTTGTGTTTGGATCTGGCCACGAATCCTGCCGGCGACTAGGCCGAGGGTAAGCGCGACGGGTGTGGCGGCGACTGCGAGCGCGATCTCCCGACCGTTGAGGTAAAGCCAAGCCAACACGAACGCGGCCACTGCGGCAGCGATCAGTGCGAGCCAAACCGAGTCGTCACTGGAACTGGCGCGCGAGCGCGATGGTCGCGGCGCTGAGTGCGAGATCCTCACGATCGTCTGGGAGCTGATGACACGCACGAATGACACGTGGAGTGGCGACTGCTCAGACCCGTCGCGCGGCCGGTGTGCGTCACGGCGACCCACCACCTCGCCGATCCCAAAACACAACCACGGGTACAGCAGCTGAAACCAGTCGGAGCTGGTGAAACCTGGCCCAAAAATCGCGGCGTTCATTCCGCCACCTCCGGAATCGGAGACATCGGAGGCCGCGGCCCGCTTGGCGGGTCGGTGGCACGCCTCAATGCTCTCGGCTTGTCAGCCGCTGCTGGTTTGGGCGGGGTCGTTCGGGAACGACTCATCGGTGGTCCTTTCGGTGGTTCCCAGCCAGAGGCGGGAGCGGAGATGTAGCTGCGTAACTACAAGCCTGCCTGGTGCGTCGGACGGAACCTCGCAATGTGGGCGATCGACCACCCGATCGTGGATGCGAGAGCAATCACCTTGTCCGCCGGTGTCCCTAGAGTCGGCCGCGTGGCGCCCCAGGCCGAATCCGCCGATCCCGCCGATGTGGCGATCACCGAGGAGTACCGGACCCTCAAGACGCGGGTGAAGGACGCACGCGAACGAGCCGACCGACTTCGCAGCCTTGCCGATCACCTCGAGCGGCAAGCATCGAGAGACGAGCACGCCATCGGAGAGATCGAAGGCGCTCTAGGTCTCGCACCGCAATTACAGATCGAACAGCTCGATGAACAGTTGGGTGGCAAGCGGCTTCGCGAGATCGCTGTGCACGTACTCGCTCAAGAGGTCCAGCTCGGGCAGACGGTGCATTATCGCGATTGGTACGCGCTGCTATGCGCGGCCGGTTACCGAGCTCGGGGAAAGGACCCGCTCGCGTGCTTCTTGGCGCAGATCAACCGTGCCGACGAGGTCGAGCCGGTGGGTGGTCGATCCGGGAAGTACCGTCTGCGAGATGTCTCGACGCATCGATCAGACTCAAGCGCGAGCGGCCGACGTCCGGTCGAATAGCGTGCACGTGGCCGAGTCTCGGTGGGCGACCGGTGACCTGCGATGAATACGGCAGTGGCGGACGAGCGGACTTCCCGAGCTTTTCCGCGATTCCGCGCGCACGAAACGCCGCAGACCCTGAGCAGCGATTAAGCACAGACGCTAGCGCGAGCGCCCGTTCGGTTTGTCAGTCGCGGAGGTGCCCGTGCTCAGCGCGAAGGCGCGCCGGGGGCGCAGCGTCGCGCCGCCGGCCGGTCGCGTCGGATCGACCGGGCTTGGGCCGGCACCCGAGCACGTCGACGTGTCGCCAACGTGGCAGCAGCTCAGGTCAAGACGGATGGGGGTACACCGGTTCACTTCCCGATAGTTACGGGCCACGGCGCTGGGAACGATGCTGCCCTCAGCCGACCGAGGCCACCGGTGCGGCTGCGCTGCTGCGCAGGATCCAGACCGCCGGTGCCGCCACCAGCGCCGCGCCGCCGATCGCCAGCGCCGCCACGCCGAGCGCCGTCAGCGCGACCCCGCCCGCGAGGGCCAGCCCGGCGCCGGTCAGCCCGGCGAGCAGATCGGTGAAGCCCAGCAGCTTGCCGCGCTCCCAGGGCTCGGTGCTGTCGGCGAGCACGGCGGTCGCCGCGACATAGGAGACGTTCCAGCCCAGTCCGAGCGCGAACAGCACGACAGCGCTGAGCGCCACGCTCTGGACCCAGAGCAGGCTGATGACCGACAGCGCCATCAACAGCAGTCCGCCGGCGAGCGCGGGCGTGCGGCCGATGCGGTCGACGAGGTCGCCGACGACGATGATCAGCCCGAACATCCCGATGACGTGCGCGCCGATGATGAGAAAGACGTTTGCCGCGCCGTGATGGTGGTGATCGACGACGATCGCGCCGGTCAGCGTCATCACGGCGACCATCACCGCGAAGCTCGCCTGGGCGGCGACCAGGGCCGGCACGACGCCGGGGCGGCGCACGAGCACGCGCAGCGACGCTGCCTGGACCTCCGGTTCCCGCGCCTCTCCGTGCGCGAGCAGCTCCCCGATCAGCTTCGGGTCGGGCCGCACGAAGCTCACGATCGCCAGGGCGGCGATCATGAATCCGCCCGCCGCGAGCCACAGCGTGCCCAGCGCGTCGCCGGTCAGCTCGCGCCCGGAGAGCAACGGGCTGAAGACCGCCGGCCCGAGGATCGCCCCGAACACCGATCCGAACAGCACGAGCCCGATGCCTCGGGCGCGGCGCTCGGGCGGGTACATGTCGCTGGCCGCTGTCCGCGCGAGCAGCCCGGTCGCGCTGGCTGTGCCGACAAGCGCGAGGCCGGCGAGCACTGCGAGCGGCCAGTCGCGCACGCTGCCCACCGAGGCCAGCGCACAGCCCGCGATCCCGCAGCCGAAACCGGCCGCCAGCACGGACACGCGTCCGAAGCGGTCCATCAGCAGCCCGGCCGGCAGCGCGGCCAGCGCTCCGGACGCGAGGAAGATCGCCGGGCCAAGGCCGAGCAGCCCCCGCACGTCGAGCACCCGCACGAGCGTCAGCGAGGCCACCGCCGCGGCGAGCTGGAGCGTCGCGGAGTTCATCGCCAGCGAGCCCGCCAGCAGCCCGGTGTTGCGCTTGATGGGGAGGTGCTGGGCGGTCGCCAACGTCGGCCGAGCGTACCCGTCCCGCAGTACGGTCCCGGTCGTGCGCACGCTCCCGCTCGCCGTCGCCGCCGCGCTGCTGGTCGCCGCCCCGTCCGCCGCCGCCGTGTCGCTGGAGCAGACGACGACCTCCTACGCCACGGTTGGCGGTGATCCGCAGGCACCGTACTCGCACCTGACGCTTGCGCCCGGCTGGAAGAGGATCGTCCGCACCGACCTCGGCGCGGCCGCGCAGACGCGCCGCCTCAGCCGCCGACGCTCGCTGCTGTACTTCGCCCAGCTGTCGGACTTCCAGCTGGCCGACGAGGAGTCGCCGGCGCGCGCCGAGATACTCGACCTCGCGCGCACGCCGTTCAGGTCGACCTGGCGCCCGCAGGAGGCGCTCGAGCCGTTCACCGTCGACCAGGTGGTGCGCCAGGTCAATCGCTTTGACCGCAGTCCGATCCGCAACCGCAGCCGCCGCCATGCGCGCCTGGCGCTGACGATCGCGACCGGCGACTTGGCCGACAACCAGCAGATCAACGAGACGAAGTGGGTCGTGCGGCTGCTCGAAGGCGGCCGCATGGATCCCAACTCGGGCGTCGAGGGCGGCGTCTGCGGCACGCTCACAGGACCGCGCGGCGAGGCAGCCCGCTACACCGGCGTGCAGGACGACAACGACGTGCTCGAGTCCGGCCGCTTCTATGACCCCAACCGGCCCGCGGGCGCGTTCGCCGGCTGGCCGCGCTACCCGGGCCTCATGGACCGCGCCCAGGTCCCGTTCCAGGCCGCGGGCCTGGACAAGCCCAGCTACGTCGCGCTCGGCAACCATGACGACACGGTCCAGGGCAGCCTGCACGCGCTGCAGGCGCTCGACGACGCCGCGCGCGGTTGCCTGAAGCCGCTGTCGCTCACCGGCGTACCCGTGGGCCTCGGGGCGCTGCCGACGAGCCCCGCGCGCACGATCGTCGTCCCGCCCGATCCCGACCGTGGCTTCGCGGATCGGCCCACGTACAAGGCGCTGCACGCTACGGGCAAGCAGGCCGACGCGCACGGCTTCGCGCTCGTCGATGCAGACGAGCTGAACGCCTCGAACGGCCAGGCCTCCTATTACGCCTTCAGCCCGCGGCCCGGGATCCGCATGATCGCGATCAACACGGTCGCCGAGGGCGACCGGCTCAACTCCAACGGCAACCTCGACGACCCGCAGTTTCGCTGGCTTCAGCGCGAGCTCGGCGCCGCGTCGGGGCGCGCCGACCTCGTCATCCTCTTCGGCCACCACCCGATCCGCAGCCTGACGAACAAGGCCGCCGACGAGGACGCGGACGACTGCGCGCTGAAGATCGTGACCGGACCGGGCTGCGACCTCGATCCGCGCAGCTCAAAGCCCTTGCACCTCGGCGCTGACCTGCAGGCGCTGCTGCTCGCCAACCCGAACGTCATCGCGTACGTCGCCGGTCACATCCACGAGAACCGGATCACGGCGTTCAAGCGCGCCGACGGCAGCGGCGGCTTCTGGGGCATCGAGACGGCGTCGGAGATCGACTGGCCGATCCAGTCGCGCCTGCTGGAGGTGATGGACAACCGCGATGGCACGCTGTCGATCTTCGGCACGCTGATCGACCACGGCGCGACGCTCGCGACGCCACCGTCCGGTACGGCGGCGGACGCGTTCGATCCGCAGACCCTCGCCGCAATCGGGCGCGAGTTCTCCTACAACGACCCGCAGGCCGGCGTCGAGGACGGCGCGGAGGGAAGACCGCAGGACCGCAACGTCGAGCTCATGCTGCCGGACCCCCGCGCCCGCTGAACCGCGGCTTGCGTGCGCGCCGCCGCGCCACTAGCGTCCGCAACGGTGGGGCAAGCCAACGGCGACAGCGCGAACCACAACCCGCTCGCGCTGGACGCCGAGACGATGCGGGCTGTCGGCCACCAGACGGTCGACATGCTCGTCGACATGTTGTGCGATGCGCAGGCGCCGGCGCTGATCCGCGCGAGCCCGCAGGAGATGGCGCGTCGCGTCGATGCCGCGGCTCCCGAGCAACCGCGTCCGTTCCCCGAGCTGTTGGACCAGCTCCGCAACGACGTGCTGCCGTTCATGAGCCGCCTCCAGCACCCGCGCTACTTCGCCTACATCCCGACCTGCGGCACGTTTCCCGGGGCGCTGGGGGATCTGATCGACAGTGCCCTCGGCGTCGATGTCGGCTCGTGGACGCAATCCGCCGGCCCGAGCCGGCTCGAGCTCGTCGTGCTGGATTGGTTCAAGGACTGGATCGGCTATCCGCCGGAGGCGGCCGGGATCCTCGTCAGCGGCGGCTCGGCAGCCAACATGACAGCGCTCGCCTGCGCGCGCGAGGCGCTGCTCGGCCCGATGACCGACCGCGTCGTCGCCTACGTCTCCGATCAGACGCACTCCTCGCTCGCGCGCGCTGCCCGCGCGCTCGGGTTCCGGCCCGAGCAGGTCCGCGTGCTGCCGACCGATGACCGCTACCGCCTAACGCCCGAGACGGTCGCGGCCGCGATGGACGCCGACGCCGCCGCCGGGCTGCAGCCGCTGCTCGTCACGGCCGCCGCGGGCTCGACGAGCACCGGCGCGGTCGATCATCTCGCCGGGCTGGCGGAGGTCTGCCGCGAGCGCGGGGCGTGGCTGCACGTCGACGCGGCGTACGGCGGCTTCGCCGCGCTGACCGAGCGCGGACGCGCCCAGCTCGCCGGCATCGAGCTGGCCGACAGCGTGACGCTCGACCCGCACAAGTGGCTCTACCAGCCGATCGAGTGCGGCTCGCTGCTCGTGCGCGACGGCGCGCTGCTGACGCGCGCCTTCGAGATCACGCCGGACTACCTCGCCGACACGATGGTCGAGCAAGAGGTGAACTTCGCCGATCGCGGCCTGCAGCTCACCAGATCGGGCCGCGGGCTGAAGCTGTGGCTGTCGATCGGCCACTTCGGGCTCAGCGCGTTCCGCCGTGCGATCGACCGCTCGCTGGATCTCGCGCTGCTGGCGCAGCGCCACGTCGAGGAGAGCGACGAGCTCCAGCTGATGTCACCGGCACAGCTCGGCGTCCTGTGCTTTCGCCGCAACGTTCCCGGCGCCGACGAGGACGAGATCGCGCAGGTCAACGGCGCGCTCGTCCAACGCTACGGCGCGAGCGGCGACGGCCTCGTGTCGTCGACGCGTCTGCGCGGGGTGTACGCGATCCGCCTGTGCGTGATGAACCACACGAGCACGGAGGACGACGTCAGGAAGGTGCTCGACTGGTTCGTCCAGGCGCCGCGTCCAGCGCCCGCAGCAGAGCCGCAGGCCGCGGCCGCGCCTGTGCCCGCCTCGGCGCCGTCACAGACCGATCCGATCGCCGACGGCTGGCTCGGCCCGCCGCAGATCGAGCCCGAGCGGCTTGCCGCGCTTGCCGTCTTCGAGGGCGTTTCGGCCGGCCAGCTGGCCCGCATCGCCTCCTGGGGGCGAGAGCTGCGCGTGCCGGCGGGCGAGGCGGTGGTGCGTCGCTGGCAGGCGGCGCGCGACTTCTTCGTCATCGTCGAGGGCAGCGCAACCGCCGACCGCGACGGGGAGCTGCTGCGCGAGCTCGCCGCCGGCGACTTCTTCGGCGAGATCGCGGCACTGGACTGGGGCGCCGGCTATGGCTACGCCCGCTCTGCGACGGTCACCGCCGCGACGCCGCTGCGGCTGCTCGCCCTCGGCCCCGCCGACCTCGGCCTGCTGATGCGCGACGTTCCGGCGGTCGCCAAGCGCATCGAGCGCGCTCGCCGCGAGCGGATGGGCCGCTGACGGCGGCTACTCGCCGATGACCTTGATGACGAGCCGCTTCGGCCGGCCGCCGTCGAACTCGCAATAGAAGACGGCCTGCCACGGGCCCAGATCGAGCCGACCCTCGGTGATCGGGAGCACGACCTGGTGGTGGACGAGCAGGTTCTTGAAGTGCGCGTCGCCGTTGTCCTCGCCGCCGCGGTGGTGGCGGTAGTCGCCCGGATCGGGCGCGAGCTGGCTCGCGACGTCGTTGGCCGGAGGCTCCCAGGACGGCGGCGCGAGCTTGTCCAGCCACTCCAGCGCGTCCTCGAGGATCCCCGGCTCGTCGTCGTTGACCCAGACCCCGGCGGTGATGTGCATCGCCGAGACGAGCACCAGTCCCTCCTGCACGCCCGACTCGCGCACAGCCGCCTCGACGTCGTCGGTGATCCGCACGAACTGGCGGCGCTGCTTCGTGGTGAACGTGCGATAGACGGTGTGCGAAAGCATCGGCTTGAGTCCACGGCGGCGCCCCGCTCGGTCGCGGAACTCTAACGCTCCTGCACGTGCGCCGGACCCTCAAACGGGGCACAATCAGGGCGCATCCCGCCGGGATCGCGAGAATGACGAGGGAGTGACGACGATGCGAACGACGTTCCTGCGCCAAGACCGGCGCTAGACCGACCGGTTCACATCATGGAACTCGGGCTCGACGGGAAGGCATGCATCGTCACGGGCGCCACGCGCGGCATCGGCTTGGCGACCGCCCAGATGCTGTGCGCCGAGGGCGCGCAGGTGCTGTTCGTCGCTCGCGACGCGGCCGAGCTGGAGCGCGAGAGCGCGGATTGCGGCGGCCAGTTCCTAGTCGCAGACGTCACGAAGCCGGCCGACGACGAGCGCATCGTCGCGACATGCGCCGAGCTGTTCGGTTCTGTCGACGTGCTCGTCAACAACGCCGGCACGAGCTTCGTCCGGTCGCTCGAGGAGCTCACCGACGAGGACTGGCAGCACCAGTGGGAGCTGCATGTCATGGGCCCGATGCGGCTCATGCGCGCGGCCGCGCCGCGGATGGCGCAGGCGGGCTGGGGGCGGATCGTCAACGTCTGCTCGTCCGCCGGCAAGCGCCCGTCGCCGACGAACCCGGCCTACTCCGTGACGAAGGCCGCGCAGCTGTCGCTCTCGCGGGTGTTCGCCGACCGCTTGGCGGCCGACGGCGTGCTCGTCAACGCGGTCGCCCCGGGCGCCGTCTCCTCCTCGCTATGGCTCGACGAGGGCGGTATTGCCGAGCAGACCGCCCGGGCGCGCGGCATCTCGCGTGACGAGGCGCTCGCCGCCCAGGCCGCGAAGATCCCGCTCGGGCGCTTCGCCGAGCCCGAGGAGATCGCTGCGGTGATCGTCTTTCTGTGCTCCGAGCGCGCGAGCACCGTCACCGGCGCCGCCTGGTCGGCCGACGGCGGCACGGTTCCGAGCATCATGTAATCAGCGGCGCAAGCATCTGCGAGAGCCGGTTGCGCACGTGCCCCTGGGTGCAGCGGCCGGCCACGGTACCCCGCGCCCGCCTGCTAGAACTGGGTCCAATGGCCGTCCTCACCGACCTCATCGGCAAGACCTATCCGACGTGTATATACGCCGTCGGGCGCGAGAAGATCCGCGAGTACGCCTACGCCGTCGGCGAGACAAACCCGCTCTACATCGATGTCGAGGCGGCTCGCGAGGCGGGCTACGACGATGTCGTCGCACCTCCGATGTTCGCCGTCGTCTACGGGCTGGCGGCGACGTGGCCGGTGCTCTTCGACCCGGAGCTCGGCATCGACTTCTCCCGCATGCTGCACAGTGGACAGGAATTCGAATGGGGGCCGCTCGTCGTCGCCGGCGACGAGATCTCGACGATCGTGAGCGTCAGCGACATCTCCGAGCGCCGCGGGAACACCTTCTACGTCTTCTTGTCAACCTCCACAAACCAGCGCGGCGAGACCGTCTGTGTGGGCACCTGGAGAAACATCGTGCGGGCGGCGTGAACGGCATGGACTTTGCGCCAGGCGATCAGATCGAGGGTCTGAAGATCACGCCCGACAAGTACCTGACGGTTCGCTACGCGGGCGCGTCGGGCGATTTCAACCCGATCCACATCGACGAGGACTTCGCCAAGATGGTCGGGTTGCCGGGGCGGATCCTGCACGGGCTCTACACGATGGCTCAGGTGGCGCGTGCGCAGACCGACGCCGGCGGCGGACCGCAGTCGCTCAAGCGCCTGAGCGTGCAGTTTCGCGGCATGGGCCTGCCCGAGCAGGAGCTCAGCGTGACGGGCACGGTGCGCGAGTGCCGCGACGGCGTCGCGATCGTCGAAGCGCACTGCGAGCAGAACGGCTCGCGGATCATCCGCAACGCAGAAGTTCACCTCGCCGTCGAGTAGCGGCCGCAAACGCAAACGACCCGCCTTCGGCGGGTCGCTTGACGTCCTGCGCGAGCGATCGGGGGTGGCTGCTGCGGTGCTCAGCTGACGCCGAGCTTCTCGGCGGCGCGGCGCGTGCCCTCGACGCGGTTGGCGATCTTCTGGAATGCGATCTCGCGGGCGTAGTCGGGCGAGCCGTGGTTGGGCTTCTCGTCGATCGAGAACGGCGAGAAGCCGCAGTCGTCGGTCGTGCCGAGGCGTTCCTTGGGAATGAAGTCGGCGGCACGCACGATGTTGTCGCAGATCTCCTGCGCGCTCTCCGGACGCGGCGATTGGGTCACGGTGACGCCGATGTAGCACATCTGATCCTCGCGGCTGTGCTGCCCGATCGACTCGTAGACGGGGTCCTTGTCGCGTTCGCTGGCGAGCTGAATCAAAAAGTAGCCGGCGTTGATCTTGAACATCTCCGGCAGGAGGTTGTTGTAGGGGACGTCTGCTGAGTGGACCGAGTCGCGGTCGCCGCCGGGGCAGGTGTGCAGGCCGATCTTGGTGCGCTCCTCGTCAGAGAAGTTCGCCAGGACGCGGTTGTTGAGCTCGATGAAGTGCGGCAGCAGCCCCGCGCCCGTCCACGGGTTGCGCGGATCCTCGCGAGTGGCCAGACGGCCTTCGGTGAAGTCGATCGACACCCTCGCGGCGCCGGCCTCGAAGGCCTTGCGGATGTCTGTGACGCACTCTTGGACGATGTCCTCCTCGAACTCCTCACGGGAGTAGCCCGGGACGGGCTCGTTGAGCGGATACAGCAGCGCCAGCATCGATGGTGCGATGACGGCCTGCTTTAAGGGCTTGGTCGCATACTTGATCGACTTCGACAGCGAGTCGGCGGCGTAGGCGTTGTACTTCAGCGGCCCACCGGTGAGCTTGGGCAGCTGGCGGCCGTGGCCGTCGGCGAAGATCGCGAAGAACTGGCCGCCCGGACCGAGGTTCGGCGCCAGGCCCGTACCCGCGAGCGTGTCCGTGATCGGGTAGGTGGCGAAGGATGACCAGCGCTGCTCGCCGTCGGAGCTGATCGGCGCACCCGTCGCCTCACTGCGCTCGACCGAGTCCTTGGAGGCGGCATCTTGCTCCTTCTCCAGATCCTCCTTGGAGATGTTGCCGGCGTCGTAGTCGGCGTAGGCGGCTTGGAGCGTGCTGGGCCGCGGAAGGGAACCCACCGGCTCGGTAGGAATGCCGGTGTCGGTCCGTGGATCGTAGTCTGCCATCTGCGTACTTCTCCTCGCTGTTGATTCACCGCATGGTGCCGTCTGCGGCGCCCGTATCCAGTACGCCGCCGCTGTGCCCAGCATCCTCGCCTAGGTCTTCCCTCTCGGCGCTCACCATCGAGCGAGAGAGACAGACCCGTCTTCCTCTCACACCCGAACATATCTCTGCCCGCGGGCTCGCGTCAACCCCGCGGGGTTGCGCTCAGGAGCCCCGGCTGCTCAATACGTGCCGACGAACGGCCATCGGCGCTGTAGGACTGCCGGTCGCAGTCGATAACACAGGACACGGACCACCCACGAAATGGCAATCCCGTCGCGAGGCGGGTACGCAGAGCCAGGGGCCTACTCTTGCGCAGGCAGCCCAGCCGTCGAAGGAGGCAGTCCATGAGTCATACGCCTGCCCGGCTCGCCGGGCTCGCGGCGATGCTCGCCGCGCTCGTACTCGCGCCGCCGGCGATCGCCGGCCGGGTCCCCGGTCTTGCCCTCAAGGCCAAGACCAAGCAGCACGCAACGCGTTGCGCCTCGAAGGCCAAGCGCGGGCACGGGGCCAGCGCGTGCAAAAAGGCGAAGAAGAAGCTCGCGACGAGCCCGAGCTCGGCGTGCACCGGCGTCAGCCGCAAGCGCGTCAAGGGAAAGCGGACGTCGGCCTACGTCCGCTGCGTTACAGCGGCGCGCAAGAAGGCGGGCCAGGACCCACTCGTCGACAAGCCGGCTGACGACGGCGCCGGCGTCGACTCGCTCGATCCCGGTGAAAGCGAGACCGATCATCCGGATGACGACATGCCGCTCGCCGAAGGGCCGCTCGACGGCTCCTCCGACGACCTCGCCGACGCCAGCGATGGGACCCCGGACGCACCGGAGATCCCGTGAACTACGTACCGCGAGCACGGGACTGCTGCCCGTCGCCGGCCCGGCGGGCGCCGCTCGTACAATCGAGGGGTGCTCACACCGCGCCAAGAGCTGATCCTGCGCAAGGTCGTGGTGGCCTACCAGGCGACTGTCCAGCCCGTCGCTTCCCGGACGCTCGCCGCCGACCCTGAGCTGCAGGCCGGCCCGTCGACGGTGCGCCACGAGCTTGCACAGCTCGAGGAGCACGGGCTCTTGGCGCATCCGCACACCTCGGCCGGGCGCATCCCGACCGACTCCGGCTACCGCTATTTCGTCGATCGCCTGCTGCCGAGCATGGCGACCGTCGGCTCGAGCCTCGAGCTCGAGCTCACCCGCCGCCAAGTCGACGAGGCGATGCGCGTCACGACGGAGACGCTCTCGCAGGTGACGAACCTGCTCGCGGTCGTCTCCGCACCGCCGCTTCAGACGGCGACGATCCGCCACATCGAGGTTCTCCAGCTGCAGCCGCAGATCGTGATGGTCGTGATCATCACCTCGACCGGCGGCGTGTCAAAGCGCGTGCTGCCCTTCGGGGCGCCGGTCGACAGTGGTCTTGTCGGCTGGGCCGGTGAGTTCCTCAACGAGGCGCTCGACGGTCTCGGGCTCGGAGCGCGCAAGCTGCACTCGCGCCTGATGGACCCGACGCTCCCGCACAGCGAGCGCAGGTTCCTCGACAGCCTGATGCCCGCGTTCAGCGAGCTCGCCGCAACCGCCGAGGACTCGCTCTACGTCGACGGGGCGGCACGGCTGCTGTCCGAGCACCGCTTCCAGGATCTCTCGCAGATCAACCAGCTGATGCACATGCTCGAGAGCCGCGTGACCCTGCTGGAGATGCTGCGCACCGCGCTGGACGAGCGCGACGTCATCGTCCGGATCGGCGCGGAGAACGAGAACCCGGCGCTGCGCTCGCTGGCGATGGTCACCTCCGGCTACGGGCTGGCGCTGCGCCCGCTCGGCACCGTCTCGCTGATCGGTCCGGTGTCGATGGACTACGGCACCACGATCCGCACCGTGCGTGAGGCGGCCCACCAGCTCTCGCGATTCATCCAAGACGTGTACGACCCGTCGTGAAGCGCGATTGCTACGAGGTGCTCGGCGTCGGTCGCGACGCGGGCGACACCGAGATCAAGAAGGCGTTTCGCAAGCTTGCGCGCGAGCTGCACCCAGACGTCAACAACCACGACCCGCAGGCCGAGGAGAAGTTCAAGGAAGCCGCCGAGGCCTACGAGATCCTGTCCGACGCCGAGCGCCGCCAGGTCTATGACCGCTACGGCCACGAGGGCCTCAAGCGCGGCGGCCAGAGCCCGAACTTCGAGGGTTTCGGCTCGATCTCCGACCTCTTCGACGCGTTCTTCGGGGGCGGCTTCGGCGCCGCCGGCCCGCGTGGGGGCGCCGACCAGTCCGTCGCCGTCGAGATCGAGCTCGAGCAGGCCGCCACGGGCGCCGCGGTCGACGTGCGCTACGAAGTCGTCGACCGCTGCGAGCGCTGCCACGGAAACGGCGCCGAGCCGGGAACGCCGATCAAGACCTGCGAGCGTTGCGGCGGAAACGGCGTGCTGCAGGCGGTCAGCCGCACGCCGTTCGGACAGGTCGCGCGGACGGTCGCCTGCGATGTCTGCTCAGGCGACGGCAAGATCGCCGAGCGTCCGTGCGCGCGCTGCAACGGCCGCGGGCGGGAGATGCTCACGCACGCGGTCAGCATCGACGTCCCGGCCGGGATCGACGAGGGCCAGCGCATCCGCGTCCCGGGCCGCGGTCACGCGGGCGAATCCGGCGCGGCGTCCGGCGATCTGTACGTGCACGTCTCGATCCGCCCGCACGAGCGCTTCATCCGCGACGCCAACGATCTCGTCACGGTGCTCGACGTGCCGGCTCCGGCGGCGGCCCTGGGCGCGAAGTTCGCCGTGCCGACGCTCGAAGGCAGCGAGGACGTTCACGTGCGCCCGGGGACGCAGTCCGGCGAGACGCTCGAGCTGCGCGGCCGTGGGATGCCGCTGCTGCGCCGGCCGGGGCGGCGCGGGGACCTGCGCGTCGTCGTCAACGTCATCATCCCGCGGCATCTGAGCGACGAGCAGCGGCGGCTGTTCGAACGGCTGAACGAGACGATGACCGACAGCAACACCAGCACGGACGAGTCGGTGTTCGCGAAGCTCAAGCGCGCGCTGCGCGCGTGATCCGCCTCGCGGTGCGGGTTGCGCGCGCCGATGCCGAGGTCGCGCTGGCGCAGCTGCTGGAGCTCGCGCCCGCCGGCGTGGAGGAGGTCGACCACGGTGACACCGTCGAGTACGCCGTCTACGGGGCCTCAGGTGAACTGCCCGCGCTGCCCGACCTGCGCGCGGCGGCCGGCGCCGCGCTGGTGAACATCACGACGACGGAGGTCGCCGACGACTGGGCGACGGCCTGGCGCAGCTTCCACCGTCCGGTCACGATCGGTGACCGGATCCTCGTGCGGCCGCCGTGGGCCGAGCCGCCGGCGCAAGCGAGCCGGGACCTGCTGGACATCGTCGTGGACCCCGGGCAGGCGTTCGGGACCGGCGCGCACCACACGACGCGGCTGTGCCTGGAGGCGCTGCTCACGCTCGCGCCCGAAGGCGGTCTGGTCGATCTCGGGTGCGGCTCGGGCGTGCTCTCGATCGCGGCGGCGAAGCTCGGCTGGGCGCCGGTCCTGGGCGTCGATCACGAACGCGAGTCGGTCGTCGCGGCGCGCGCCAACGCCGTCGTCAACGAGGTCGAGATCGACGTTCGCCACGCCGACCTGCGCCACGGCGGCCCGGTCCCGACGGCCCCGACCGTCGTCGCGAATCTC
Source organism: Solirubrobacteraceae bacterium (assembly GCA_033855115.1). Lineage (GTDB taxonomy): Bacteria > Actinomycetota > Thermoleophilia > Solirubrobacterales > Solirubrobacteraceae > CADCVQ01. The sequence goes on along the minus strand of JAWVGJ010000081.1, from coordinate 359 downwards.
CTGCGCCCGCTACTCGCTCAGATCGCGCGCACGGGCTTCGACGGCGAGCCGCCGCGGACGCTCATCGTCAGCGGGCTGCTGCGCGGCAAGGCCGACGCGATCGCGACCGCGTTCGGCACGTACGGCCTGTACGAACGGACCCGCCGTGAGAGCGGCGAATGGGCCGCGCTGACGCTTGTGCGCTGACGAGGGTTCGCTCGGCGGCCTTAGTACGGCAGGTGCACGGGCTAGGTGACGTGCCCGGGGACGTTCCGAACGGCGTGAGGTTGTAGGTCCGGGCCTGCCGAGAGGGTGTGGGTGTCGAAGCTCACTTCCTCAAGGAGGCCCGGAGTGCCGCACCATAGAGCCCGTCACACGCC
>JAWVGJ010000080.1:0-15196 GCA_033855115.1 Solirubrobacteraceae bacterium | reverse complement strand
GAGGCCCACGGTCGGCGACTCCGGCAGGTCGGCCACGCGCCGGACGGCGAGCACGACGCCGGGCATGAACGACGTCCGGTCGAGCGAGTCGTGGCGCAGGGTCAGGGTCTGGCCGACGTCGCCGAGGATGACCTCCTGATGGGCGACGAGGCCCGGCAGCCGCACGGAGTGGATCGGCACGTCGCCCTGCATGAGCTGCGCCGTGCGCGCGGCCGTGCCCGACGGCTTGTCGAGCTTGCGGTCGTGGTGCAGCTCGATGATCTCCGCCTTGGCCATGTGTCGCGACGCCTCGGCGGCGAAGCGCATCATGAGCACCGCGCTGATCGCGAAGTTCGGAGCGATGAAGACGTTGGCGGGTGGGTGGGGTCCGATTCGGCGCAGCGGCTCGACATCGAAGCCGGTCGTGCCGATGACGACGTGGACGCCGGCCGCCACACACTGAAGCGCGTTTGCCAGCGCGGTGTCCGGGCGGGTGAAGTCCACGACCACGTCGGCGTCTGCCAACACGTCCGCGATCGAGCTGCCGAGCGCCGGATCGGCCTTGCCGGTGAGCTGCATGTCGTCGGCGCCCTCGACTGCCGCGACGACGGCCTGTCCCATGCGGCCCGCCGCGCCGGCGACGGCCACCCGGATCAGGCTCATCGCGAGGATCTGCCTGCCGGCATCACGCCGACCGTGGTCGAGCAATGCCGCGCGGTCACGCAGTCACCGAGACGAGCCCCGGCGCGACGGGCTCGATCCCCCGCCGGAACACGTCCTCGTCGACGCCGATCGCAACCGCGCTCAACCGCTCGGGCGCGAGCAGCTCGCGCGTCAGCGCCGCCAGGTCGTCGAGCGTGACGGCCTCGATGCGCTCGACGACCTCGTCCAGCGACTGCAGCGGCAAACCGTTGAGCACCGCGGCCCCGAGGCGATTCATCCTTGCCGGCGTCGACTCCAGCGACAGCACGATCCGCCCCTTGACGTTCTCCTTGGAGCGCTTCAGCTCGTCGGCCGTCACCCCGTCCTCGCGCAGTCGATGCAGCTCGTCTGAGACGATTTGCAGCGCCGGCGCGACGTTGTCGGGCCGCGTGCCGAGGTAGAGGCCGATCTGGCCGGTCGTGGCATACAGCGCCTGGAACGAGAAGACGTTGTAGGCCAAGCCCCGGCGCTCGCGTACTTCCTGAAACAGGCGCGAGGATGACGTGCCGCCAAGGATGTTGTCGAGCACCCGCAACGTATAGCGGCGCTCGTCGTCGCGCGCCAGCGCGGGCGCCCCCAGCGCGACGTGGTACTGCTCGGTGTCCTTGCGCAGGAACCGCAGTCTCGGCGGCAGCCTCGCCGGAATCGGCGGCGGGGCGGCGACCGGTGGCCGATCGGGGACCATCGTCGCTCGGGCAAGCTCGACGACCGCGTCGTGGTCAAGCGAGCCGGCCGCCGCGATCACGACGTCGCTCGGCGCGTAGTGCGCCGCATGAAATCCGGCCAGGCCCGGCGCAGTCGTGTTCGCGACGACGTCCGCCCGCCCGATCACCGCGCGGCCGAGCGGGTGCTCGCCGAAGACGGCCTCGCCGAGCACGTCGAAGACCCGGTCCTGCGGGTCGTCCTCGTACATCGCGATCTCCTCGAGCACGATCTCCCGCTCGTTGGCGAGATCGGCCTCGTCTAAGCGCGCGTTCCAGACCATGTCGGCGACCACGTCGAAGGCCTTGGGCAGGTGGTCGTCGATCACGCGCGCGTAGACGGTGGTCGCCTCCTTGCCGGTGCCCGCGTTGAGCTCGGCGCCCATCTCGTCGAAGATCTGGTCGATCTCCAGCGAGCCGTAGCGGTCGGTGCCGCGAAACAGCATGTGCTCGAGCAGGTGCGACAACCCGGCCTCGGCGTCGGTCTCGAGCGCCGAGCCGGTGCCGACCCAGAACCCGAGCGTCACGGATCGAACGGCAGGCATCGCCTCCGTTACGACCCGGACGCCGGAGTCCAGGACGGTCAGCCTATGCTCCGTCAGGACGTCAGCCTCGGTCGGATTCGCCGTGGCGCGGGCGCCCGGAGCCGCGCCGGCCGCGATCGCGATCGCCGCCTCCGCCGCCGCGCCCGCCGCGATCGCGGTCACCGTCGCCGCGCTCGCGGCGCGGGGCGCCACCGCCGTTGCCGACGGCGACGAGCTCCTCCTTGGTCTTGCCGGCGACGTCGGGGTCCTGCGCCAGGCGCAGGCCGATCCGTCCGCGCTCGCGGTCGACCTCGACCACGCGGACGTGGATCTCGTCGCCCTTGTTCAGCACGTCCTCGACGGTGTCGACGCGCTGGCCGGGCGACACGTTGGAGATGTGCAGCAGACCGTCGGTGCCCTTGGCGAGCTCCACGAACGCCCCGAACGTCGTCGTCTTGACGACCTTCGCGCCCGGGAACTCGTCGCCGACCTCGACCTCCTTGGTCATCGACCGGATGCGGTCGGCAAGCGCTTCGCCGAGCTGGCCGTTGGCGGAGTAGATCAGCACCTGACCCTCGTCGTTGACGTCGATCTGGGACTCGAACTCCTCGGCGAGGCCGCGAATCGTCTCGCCGCCCTTGCCGATCAGCAGGCCGATCTTGTCGGTGTCGATCTGCACGGTCAGGATCCGCGGTGCGTGCTCGGAGAGCTCGGAGCGCGGCTCGGAGATGACCTTCGCCATCTCGCCGAGGATGAAGGTTCTCGCCTTCAGCGCCTGCGTCAGCGCGTCGCGCAGGATGTCGAACGTCACGCCGGTGATCTTGATGTCCATCTGCAGGGCCGTGATGCCCTGGCTCGTGCCGGCGACCTTGAAGTCCATGTCGCCGAGGTGGTCCTCGACGCCGGCGATGTCGGTCAGGACGGTGTAGTCGTCGCCCTCCTTGATGAGGCCCATCGCGATACCCGCGACCGGCCGCTTGAGCGGCACGCCCGCGTCCATCAGCGACAGCGACGAGCCGCAGACCGAGGCCATCGACGACGAGCCGTTTGACTCCAGGATGTCCGACACGACGCGGATCGTGTACGGGAACTCCTCCGTCGTCGGGATCATCGCCAAGAGCGCCCGCTCCGCGAGCGCGCCGTGGCCGATGTCACGGCGCTTGGGACCGCGCATGAACCCGGCCTCGCCGACCGAGAACGGCGGGAAGTTGTAGTGGTGGAAGTAGAACTTCTTCGTCTCCAGGCCGAGCGTGTCGAGACGCATCTCCTCCTTGAGCGTGCCCAGCGCGGCAACCGACAGCGCCTGCGTCTGGCCGCGCGTGAAGAGCGCGGAGCCGTGGGCGCGCGGCAGCAGGCCGACCTCGATCGAGATCGGCCGGATCTCGTCCTCGGCGCGGCCGTCCGGGCGCTTCTTGTGAACGGCGATGCGCTGGCGGATCGTCTGCTTCTCGAGCTTGTCGATCGCCATCTGCGCGGCGGCGCGGCGCTCCTCATACAGCGCCTCCTCGGGATCGCCGGAGTGCGCGGCGACGGCCTCCTCGCCGACCTGCTCCGAGGCGGCCTGACGCTCGAGCTTGTCGAAGATCTGCGTCGCCTCGTCCAGCGCTGCGCCGTGCGACGCCTCGACGGCCGCGAACAGTCCCTCGTCCACGGTCGGGACCTCGATCTCCATCTTCTCCTTGCCGGCCTTCTCACGCAGCTCGCGCTGGGCGGCACAGATCTTCTTGATCTCGCCGTGAGCGATGTCGAGCGCATCGAGGATCTCCGCCTCGGGGATCTCGTTCGCGCCGGCCTCGACCATCAGGATCGCTTCGTCGGTCCCGGCCACGACGAGGTCGAGGTCCGAGTTGTCGAGCAGGTCCTCCTCGTTGGGGTTGACGACGAAGTTGCCGTCGACCTTGCCGATCCGCACCGCGCCGACGGGCGTCGGGAACGGGATCTCGGAGATCATCAGCGCAGCGGACGCGCCGTTCATCGCGAGGATGTCGTACGGGTTGACGTGGTCGACGCTCAGCGTGATCGAGACGAGTTGGGTCTCCCGGCGCCAGCCCTTGGGAAACAGCGGCCGCAGCGGACGGTCGATCATGCGCGCGACGAGCGTGCCCTTCTCACCGGAGCGGCCCTCGCGCTTGAAGAAGGAGCCGGGGATCTTCCCGGCGGCGTACATGCGCTCCTCGACGTCCACCGTCAGCGGGAGGAAGTCGACATCGCGGAGGTTCCCCGCGGTTGCAGTGCTCAGAACCATGGTGTCGCCCTGGCGGACGACGACGGCGCCGGAGGCCTGTTTGGCCATCTTGCCGGTCTCGAATGAGATCTCAGATCCTGCGATCTCGACGGAGACTCGGGTCTCGGCAGTACTCATATGAAGTTGTCCTTTTGTTCGGGCGCGCCCATCGGTAGGCGCGCCTGCGTCTTAACTCGGCTTCGGTATCCGAACTTCGTCATCGTAGCCCAGCCGCGCCGCAAGCTCGCCGTCGGGTATCCCAGCGTGGGCGGTTCCGTCGATGAACAGCGTCGGCGTCGTGGTGGCGCCGGCGGCAATCGCGGCACGCGTGTCGCGCTGCACCCGAGCCGCCGCCCGCTCGCCGCGGCGGTCGGCATCGAAGCGCTCCAGGTCCAGACCGAGCACGCGGGCGCGCTCCCACAGATGCGGGTCGTCGGTCCGGCCCTGATCGGCATACAGCGAATCGCAGAAGTCCCAGAACGCGCCTTGGACGGCTGCGGCCTCGGCCGCGCACGCGAGCGCGACGGCGCGCTCGTGCTTGGCGCGCAGCGCCATGTGGCGGAATACGACGTGCGTGCCGGCGGCCGTCAGCTTGGCGTGAGCGAGCGCGCAGCGCGGGCACGTGAAGTCGGCGTAGAAGAGGATCGGCGTCCCGGCCGGGTCGCCGCGGACGTGGTCGTCGTCGCCCGGCGGCGGCGGGGCGCTGCTGCGCAGATCGTTCACACCGACGCCCGGGCGATGACGGCGGCCGGCGTGTTGCTTAACCCATCCATGATGCTGTCAGCGTAGGACCTCACATGGACGTCCATACCCTGCGCCGCGAGCAGCGCCTGTCCGGGTCGCCGCAGTCCGTCTTCGCGTTCTTCAGCGACGCCGCCAACCTCGAGGCGATCACGCCACCGATGCTGGGCTTTCGCATCGCCACGCCCGGCTCGATCGAGATGCGCACCGGCACGCTGATCGAGTACCGCCTGCGCGTCCACGGCGTTCCGATGCGTTGGACGACCGCGATTCGGGAATGGGAGCCACCGCACCGCTTCGTCGACGAGCAGCTGCGCGGCCCGTACGCGCTGTGGCAACACACCCATACCTTCCAGGACGACGGTTCGGGCGGGACGCTCATGAGCGACGTCGTGCGCTACGCGATCGGCTTTGGTCCGCTCGGAGCGGTCGCCCAGCGGCTGCTGGTGCGACGCGACCTCGACGCGATCTTCGACTATCGGGCGGCGCGCGTGCGGGAGCTGCTCGGGCGCAACGCGGCGCCTACGCCTGCGGTGTAGCCAGGCCGTCGAAGATCAGGTTCGCACCAGGCAGGATGCCCGGGTGCTCGCCCTCCCATGACCACTGCACGACCTGATCGGGACCGACGATGACCAGTGCGCGGTTGGACACGCCGGCCGGCTCGAAGTACACGCCGAACGCCTCGGTCGCCGCAGCCTTGGGGTGGAAGTCCGACAGCATCTCGATCGTCACGCCGAGCGACTCGCGAAACGCCGTCTGGCTGTAGCCCTGATCGCAGGAGACGCCGTAGAGCGTGGCGCCCTGGGCGGCGAAATCCTCGAGGACCTCCTGATAGATCTGAAACTGGTCGGTGCAGACCGGACTGAACGCGGCCGGGTAGAAGACGAGCACGGTCGTCCTGCCGGCGAGGTCGTCGCGGGTGAACGGCTCGCCGTCCTCCCGTCGCAACGTGAACTGCGGGGCGTCCGAGCCCGCGGCCAGAACGCTCACCGGCGCAGCCCGAGCTCCTTGACGAGCGCTCGGTAGCCGTCGAGGTCGTGCTTCTGAAAGTAGTTCAGAAGGCGGCGGCGGCGGCCGACGAGCATCAGCAGCCCGCGCCGCGAGTGGTGGTCCTTCGAGTTTGAGCGCAGGTGCTCGGTGAGCTGGTTGATGCGTTCGGTGAGCAGCGCGACCTGCACGCGGGTGTTACCCGTGTCGCGATCGCTCTCGCCGAACTGGCTGATGAGTTCCTGCTTGCGTTCCTGAGTCAGTGCCATGCGACGCAAGACCGTAGCAAGTTCGGTCTGGGCTCATGTCGCCGAGCCGCAGACGGCGCGTGTCGCCTCGACGTCGCGCGCCATCTGATCGACGAGCGCGTCGACGGACTCGAAGCGCTTCTCGCCGCGCAGGCGCTTGAGGAACGCGAGCTGCAGCCAGCTTCCGTACAGGTCGCCGTCGAAGTCGATCAGGTACGCCTCGACGAGCTCGCCGCGGCCGGTCGCGAAGGTCGGGCGCACACCGATGCTGACGGCTGCCGGTACGGTCCGCTCCGCGGTCGTCGCGATCGCCGCGTAGACGCCGTGGCCCGGCGTCACGAAGCCGGCGCGGGGGACGAGGTTGGCGGTCGGATAGCCCAGCGTGCGACCGCGCTCGTCGCCGTGGATGACCTCGCCGGCGAGCGTGAACGGGTCGCCCAGCAGGTGGCCGGCGTACTCCACGGCTCCACCGAGGACGAGCCCGCGGATGTGGCTGGAGGACACGATCTCGCCGTCGACCTCCAGCAGCTCCACGACCCGAGTCTGGAAGCGTTCGTCGGCGCACAGCAGCGCGGCGTCGCCCTGCGCCTTGTGGCCGAAGCGGAAGTTCTCGCCGACCGAGACGTGCGTCGCGCCGAGGGCGCCGACGAGGACGTCGTCGACGAACTGGAGTGCCGTGCGAGTGGCGAACTCGCGGTCAAACGGGATCACGACGAGCTCCTGCACGCCGAGCGATGCGACGAGCTGTGCCTTGCGCTCGGGATCGGTCAGCAGGCGCGGCGCGGCGCCGGGCTGCACGACGGCGATCGGATGCGGCTCGAAGGTCAGGACGGTGTCCGCTCCCGTGATGACCTCGCGGTGGCCGAGGTGGACGCCGTCGAAGGTCCCGACGGCGGCGCGCCGCGGGCGCGGCTCGACGTCCTGCAGGAAGGTCGTCTTCACCCGCGGAAGCCTACGATGGGCTTCAGGGTGCCGTGCCGGGGCTCGGCGATCGCGATCGGGCCCTCGGCATCGACGAGCAGCACCTCAGCTGCGCCCGGCGGCGGCTCGCCGGGGATCGCGACGCCGTGGCCGGCTCGGTCTGCGTCGCTCTCCTGCAAGCGCATCACCGGCATGAAGGCGAGCGCCTGCTCGAGGCCGATCAGCCGGCCCGGATCGGCGTCGGCGACATCGAATTGCCCGATCGCGGTGCGCCGCAGCTCCACGCAATAGGCGTCGGACAGATCGGAGATCAGGGTGCGCACATATGTCCCGGACGAGCATTCGATCTCGAAAGCGGCCCGATCGCCCTCGCGCCAGAGCTGCTCGAAGCGGTGGACGGTCACGGGCCGCTCGTCGAGCACGACCTCCTCGCCCGCCCGCGCCAGCGCGTATGCGCGCTTGCCTGCGACCTTGACCGCGCTGTAGGCCGGCGGGCGCTGGAGCAGTTCGCCGGTCGGCAGCTGCGGTGGATCGCGCGGGATCCGACCGGTGACGGTGATCTCGCCCTCCGTGTCGCCGGTGCTCGATGTCGCGCCGAGCCGCGCAACCGTCTCATAGCGCTTGGGCAGCGCCATCAGGTAGCGCTGGATGCGCGTCGCGCGCCCGACGAGCACGAGCAGCAGCCCGGTCGCGAACGGGTCCAGCGTACCGGCGTGCCCGACGCGGGGACGTGGTCGCGATTCGAGGTCGCGGCGGACGGCGGCCACGACGTCGTGCGACGTCTTGCCGGCGGGCTTGTCGATGAGCAGGACGCCGTCGCGCACGCTGCGCAGGCTATTGACCCGCTCAGCCGGGTCGCTGGACCTCGACCGTCGGCCCGTCGGGCAGGATCGTCACGGTGTCGTACTCTATGTCGGTCTTCTCCTCGTACTCGACCTCGATCGCCTTCAGGACATTTGCCTGGTAGCCCTCCTGCAGCCCGACGACGCGTTTGAGCAGCAGGTCCTTGGGGTTGGCGCCCTGCGGCTCGGCGTGGCGAAGCTCCATGCTCCAGCCGGAGCTCGGGAACGTGCACCAGCCGACGACCATCAGCGTGCCCTTCATGTACGCGGCCTTCCAGTCCTTGCATTTGCCCGGCAACGGCTGCGGGGCCTCAGCGGGCGTGCCTGTCTCCGACGCCTCCACGGCGTTCACCTCCTCGTTGGATGACGACATCCTCTCAGCCGTCGAGCTGATCCGACACAGCCTGGCGCAAGAACGCCACGAGCTCGCCGGGAGCCATCTCGGTGGCGAAGCCCGCGGCCTGGCGGTGACCGCCGCCGTGCTGGGTGCGCGCGATCAGCGAGACGTCGACGTCGCCGTCGGTCGCACGCAGCGACACCTTCGCCGCGCCGCGGCGGTCGGCGCCGGTGAGCTCGCGGGCGAGCGCGGCGACCTTCGTCCCCTGCACCGCGCGCAGGTGATCGATGATCCCCTCGGTATAGGACTCCTCCGCACCGGTCTGCTCGAAGTCCTGGCGTGTCAGCCGCGCCATCGTCAGCCGGCCGCCGTCGAAGCGCTCGACTTGCGCGAGCGCGCGGGTGAGCAGCGCGAGCTTCGGCTCGGGCACGCCCTCGTAGAGCCGGCGGTAGATCTCGTGGACGTCGACGCCCGCCTCGATCAGGTCGGCGGCCATGAGGTGCGCGCGCGGCCCGGTGTTCTCGTACATAAAGCGACCGGTGTCGGTGACGAGGCCGACGTACAGCGCCTCCGCGATCTGCGCCGTCAGCGCGACGTCGAGCCCGCTCATGAGGTCCCACACGATCTCGGCGGTGCATGATGCGCCCACGTCGACGTGGTTGATGGTCCCGAAGCGCGTGTTGTCGTGATGGTGGTCGACGTTGACGATCGGCGCGTCGCCGACCTCGACCGCGTTGCGATCGAGGTTGCCGCAGTCCAAAAAGACGATCGTGCGCCGCGTGAGATCCGCCGGGATCTCGCTGACCAAGCCGTCGAACGCGAAGAACGCGTACTCGTAGGGCAGCGGGAACTCCTCCGGCGCGATGAACATGACGCTGTCCTTGCCCAGCGCCCGCAGCACTCCCTGCGTCGCGACGAGCGAACCGAGCGCATCCCCATCGGGGTTCTCGTGCGTGACGAGCAGGAATCGCTCGCCCTCGCGGAGCGCCGAAAGCACCTCGTCACGTGTCGCGGCGTCCGTCCCCGTGATCGTCACGCCTCCCTGGCCTCTCGTTCGATGATCTGCTCCAGGCGCATCGCGCGATCGGTCGTGTCGTCGTAGAGAAATTCGAGCGTCGGCGTTCGCTTCATTCGCAGGTCCCGCGCCAGACGGCGCTGCAGCGCGCCGTGGGCCGAGGCCAGGCCGGCCAGCGTCGCGGCTCGCTGCTCGTCGGTTCCGAGCACGCTGACGTACACGCGGGCATGGCGGAGGTCAGGGGTGGTCTTGACGCTCGTCATCGTGACGAAACCGATTCTCGGATCCTGCAGATCTTGAGCGACGGCGTCCGACAAGACCTGCCTCACCGCCTCATCGACTCGGCGCATCCGATCGCTGGCCATGCTAGCCGGATATGTCGTCGAAGGACGCGACGGTGCGCTCGATGCGACAGCTCTCCGGGAAACGCTCGAGCAGGAAGCGCTCGACGCGATCGGCCGCGCTCTCCAGCACGCCCAGCGAGCCACCCGTCATGGCCGCCGCCAGCGTCGCGCGCTGCCACAGGTCCTGGTGGCCGACCTCGGACACCGCGACGCCCATACGGCCATGCAGCTGCGCCTTCACCGACGCCAGGTCCTTGCGCTTGGCCTTCAGCGACTCAGCGTCCGGAAAGTGCAGGTGGACGAGCAGCAGGGCGACGTACGCCTGGTCGGCCACGACACCACTACGCCAGCGCGCGGTCGACCTTGCGTGTCTCGTAGACCTCCAGCGCGTCGCCTTCCTTGACGTCCTGGAAGTTTCGCAGCACGATGCCGCACTCGAAGCCGGCGGCGACCTCGCGTACGTCCTCGTTGAACCGCTTGAGCGAGGCGATCTCACCGTCGTAGACGATCGTCCCGTCGCGCACGAGCCGCGTCCTGGCTCCGCGCGTGATCTTGCCGTCGGTGACATACGAGCCGGCGATGACGCCGATCCGCGACGCACGGAAGATCTGGCGCACCTCGACGGAACCGAGTGCCTGCTCGACCTCCTCGGGCTCGAGCATGCCCTCCATCGCGGCGCGCAGCTCGTCGAGCACCTTGTAGATGACGGAGTAGTTGCGGATGTCGACGCCCTCGCGCTCGGCGACGGCGCGCGCGTCGCCCACGGGGCGCACGTTGAAGCCGATGATGATGGCCTCCGATGCGGCCGCCAGCATGACATCCGACTCGTTGATGCCCCCGACGCCGGTGCGGATGATGTTCACCGCCACCTCGTCCTGCGGCAGCTTGGCGATCTCGTCCTCCAGCGCCTCGGCAGAGCCGGCGACGTCGGCCTTGACGAGCAGGTTGAGCTCCTTGAGCTCGCCCGCCTGGATGTCCTTGAAGATGTCCTCCAGCGAACGCTTGCGGCCCGAGCGGCGCGCGTGCTGCTCCTGCTTGAGGCGCTGCTCGCGCTCGTGCGCGAGCTGGCGCGCGCGACGGTCGTTCTCGACGGCGTGCACGTGCTCGCCGGCCTCGGGGACGCCGTCGAAGCCCAGCGCCTCGACCGGGTCGCCGGGGTGGGCTTCCTTGAGGCGCTTGCCCGTGAAGTCGTGCATCGCGCGCACGCGGCCCCAATTGGCGCCCGCGACGAGCGCGTCGCCGACGCGCAGCGTGCCGCGCTGGATCAGGATCGTGACGACGGGACCGCGGCCCGGATCGAGCTTGGACTCGACGACGACGCCGGACGCCGGCGCGGTCGGGTTCGCCTTGAGATCCTCGAGCTCGGCGACGACCTGCAGTGTGTCGAGCAGCTCTTCGAGGCCGACCCGCGTCTTGGCCGAGACGTCGACGAACTCCGTGTCGCCGCCCCACTCGGCCGGCTGCAGGCCGCGCGTCGTCATCTCGGTCCGCACGCGCGTCGGGTCCGCGCCCTCCTTGTCGATCTTGTTGACCGCCACCACGATCGGGACGTCGGCCGCCTTGGCGTGGTCGATCGCCTCGTCGGTCTGCGGCTTCACGCCGTCGTCGGCGGCCACGACGATGACCGCGATGTCGGTCACGCGGGCACCGCGCGCGCGCATGGCGGTGAACGCCTCGTGGCCGGGCGTGTCGAGGAACGTGACGAGGTTGTCGTTGTGGTGGACCTGGTAGGCGCCGATGTGCTGCGTGATGCCGCCGGCCTCGCCCTTGACGACCTCGGTCTCGCGGATTGCGTCCAGCAGCGAGGTCTTGCCGTGGTCGACGTGGCCCATGATCGTCACGACCGGCGGGCGGTCGGCGAGATCCTCGTCGGCGTCTTCGTAGACGGGCTCGCTCGCGACCTCGTCGGCCGCATGGACGATCTCGACCTCCTTGCCGAACTCCTCGGCGAGGATGCCGACGGCGTCGTCGGACAGCGTCTGCGTGAGCGTCGCCATCTGGCCGAGCATCATCAGCTTCTTGATGATCTCCGGGACGGGCACGCCCATCGACTCGGCGATGTCCTTCACCGTCGAACCGGAGTTGATCCGGACGAGGTCGGTGTGGGCGGCGGCTGCCTCGTTGAGCGGGGCGACGGTGTCGTCGTAGGTGCCGCGGCGGCGGCGTCCGCGGCGCTGGCGGCGGGGCGGCTGCTGCTGCTGGCCGGGCGTGCGGCGCGAAGCCTGCGAATCGATCACGACGCGGCGGCGACCGCCCGGTCCGGCGGCGCCGGGCGCGCGCTCGCCCGACAGCGACGAGCGCGTCGGGCGGTGCTGCTTGGCCGGCTCGCCGTTCTCGGCCGGCGCCCCGGCAGCGGGCGGCTGCGCGGGGGGCGGCTGCTGGGCGGGCGGCGGCGGCGCGGCGGGCGGCTGCTGGGCGCGCGGCGGCGGCGAGGACTTGACGTTCGCCTGCTGGCGCTGACGTGCGGCCTTCCGCTCGCGGTCTGAGGCGGCCGGCGGTGCCGGCGGTGCGCGGCGCACGGGCGGGGGCGCCGGCGCGGGCGCGGGCGGCTTCGTGGCCTTCGGTGCCGCGGCGGCTCCGTTGCTCGGCAGCGGGCGGCCTTCGATCGCGGCCTTGGCGGCGTCCTCGTCCACGGCCGAGGCCGGCGCCTTGACCTTGATACCGGCGGCGCGCAGCTTGTCGAGCACGTCCTTGGAGGACATGTCGTGGGCCTTCGCGAGTTCGTGAACACGGACTTTTGCCATCAGAGTGAGTGTAGAAGGTCGGGGTCGATCTGGACGGCGCAACGAAAGGCGCGTGCGAATCCGCCGCGCTTGGCGGCGCGCTCTGCGCAGTCGCGGTCACAGACATAGGCGCCGCGCCCGGAACGGCGCTGCGCGGGGTCCGCTTCGACGAATCCGCCGGCGAGGACGACCCGCCGCAGGTCCCCCTTGGCCGTCCGCTTGCCGCAGCTGATGCAGCGCCGCTGCGGGACGCCTATGACGCGCCCCCGCGGTGTGCCTGGGCCGCCGAGACGACCTTGTCGGTGGGCTGGCCGGCGAGCGCCTGGTGAGAGTCCAGGCCGCAGTAGCGCGAGCCCGCGAGCGCAGCGTTCGGACAGCGCCGGCCGGTCGACATGACAGCAGCACAGCGGCCCTGCGTCTCCTCTTCCTCGTAGCCCTGCTCCTGCTCCTCGGCGGCGAACTCGGTCTCGGACTTGATGTCGATCCGCCAGCCGGTCAGGCGCGCGGCGAGGCGGGCGTTCTGGCCCTCGCGGCCGATCGCCAGCGACAGCTGGTCGTCGGGGACGATGACCGTCGCCTGCTTGCCGTCGTCGTCGACGAGCACCTCGCGCACGCGCGCGGGAGATAGAGCCTTCGCCACAAAGCGGGCGGGCTCGTCGTTGTAGGGAATGATGTCGATCTTCTCGCCGCGCAGCTCCGACACGACCATGCGAACGCGCGACCCGCGCGGGCCGACGCACGCGCCGACGGGATCGACGCCGTCGGCGTGCGAGACGACCGCGATCTTCGACCGGTAGCCGGGCTCGCGCGCGACGTTGGCGATCTCGACGAGGCCGTCGGCGATCTCGGGAACCTCCAGCTCGAAGAGCTTCTTGATCAGCTCGGGGTCGCGCCGCGAGACGATGATCGACGGGCCCTTCGTCGACGGCGAGACCTCCTTGATGACGGCCTTGATGCGCTGGGAGTGGTCGTAGCGCTCGCCGTCGACCTGCTCGGACTTCGGCAGCAGCGCCTCGACGCGCTCGCGCAGCTGCACGAGCGTGTAGCGGCTGTCGGACTGCTGGACGATGCCGGTGATCAGCTCGCCGACGCGGTCGCGGTACTCCTCGAACATCATGTCGCGCTCGGCCTCGCGGATGCGCTGCAGGATGACCTGCTTGGCCGTCTGCGCGGCGATCCGGCCGAAATCGCCGGGCGTCACGTCGCGTTCGTCGATCTGGTCCTTGTACTCCTCGAACTTCGCCGGGTCGATCTCCGGATCGGACGGCTCCACCATCTCGCCGGTCTCCGGGTCATAGACCGTGCCCTCGTCGATCGTCTCGACGATCAGATGCGCTTCCAGGCGCTCGGGGATGATCAGCTCGATGACGCGGAAGTCGGCGGTCTCGGGATCGAGCTCGACGCGCGCGTACTTCGCGCTGTCGGGCTGCTTTTTGTAGGCCGACAGGAGCGCGTCCTCGAGGGCGAGCCGAAGCTTCTCGGGCGCGATGCCCTTCTCACGACCGAGGACGGTCATCGCCTCCAGGATCTCACGTGACATGTTGGGCCTCTCCTTAGTCCTCGATGAGGTGGGAACGCTGGATGTCGGCGTATGGGATTGCGACGACGCCGCAGTCGACGGCGATCGTCACCTCCTCCTCCGACGCACCGACGAGCTCGCCGGTGAATGATCGATGGCCGTCGACGGCATCACGGGTGCGAACCCGCGCACGGCGGCCAAGGTAGCGGCGGAAATGATGCGGCTTTGTCAGCGGGCGCTCGATGCCCGGAGAGGAGACCTCCAGCGCGTAGTGCTCGCGAACCTCGGCGAGCGCGTGGGTCACACGCTCGCACAGCGCGAGCGTCACGCCTTCCGGATGGTCGATGAAGAGGCGGACCGTGGAGGCGCCCACGACCTCGGCGAGCAGCACCTCGACATCGGGCTCGCTGGCGGCGAGCCTGGCCTCGATATCGCGCTGGATGGTGCTCACTGAAATCTCCTCCAGACAACAAAAAAAGCGGGCGAGCGCCCACTTTCGGTACGGCCACCGGCCCGAGGCCGGTGCGAAAGCTGTCGCCCGAGGATAGCACCGCCCCGCCGGTCCACCGGCCGGTTGGGAGCGCGCCGACGGGCGTCTAGTGCCCGCGCGAGCGATCGCGGTACAGGCGGTAGTCGCTGCGGTCCGGGCGCAGGCAGCACGCGAGCGCGAGCGGCTTGCGGGCCTCCTGGTGGCGGCCGAGCTGCTGCAGCGAGCGGCCGAGGCAGAAGAGCGCGTAATCGTTGGTCGGCGCGCGTTCGACGACCGCCTCGAACTCGCGTGCGGCCTCCGCATAGCGCTGGGAGCCGAACAGCGCGCGCCCGAGCGCCTCGCGGATCGACGTCTTGTCCGGTTCCAGGTCGCGCGCGCGCCGCAGCGGCACGGCGGCGGCGTGGAAGTCGCGCTCCTCCAGCAGCCGCGTCCCGTTCTGAAACAGCTCGTAGACGTCGTCAGATGACATCATCGTCCGAGGATACGCAGGGCCGGCGATCGGCCGTCGCGAACGGCCGACGGTCAGCGCCGGCGCGCGCGCGGGGGCAGCGCCCACCAGGCGCGCAGGTGGCCGCGCAGGCCGAGGCCGGCTGCCAGCTCGCGCCGCAGGCCGGCGCGCTGGGCGCGCGACGGGCGATCGGCGCCGTAGCCATAGCGCGCGGCGGCGAGCCGGCGCGCGTAGCCTTCGGCGAGCGTCCCTGCGAAGCGTTGCGCAAGCGCCTCGAGTGTCAGCTGTGGCTGCGGCGCGCGCCCGCTGCGCTCCAGGGCCCGGCGCAGCTCGGCGATCTCCTCGTCGTTTGACCGTTCGCGGCGACTGCGGCGGACGGCGAGCACGAGCACGCCCACCAGCGCGAGCGCCAGCAGGCCGACCGCCGCGATCGCCTCCGCCGTCAGCGCCG
>JAWVGJ010000079.1:0-73602 GCA_033855115.1 Solirubrobacteraceae bacterium | reverse complement strand
AATTGCATCGTCCTACGCCAACGCTACTCGCTTGGGGCGCTTGAGACAGCCCTGTTGGCCGGCTGTTACCGAACTGTAAGTGCTCCCCCCGATGATCGCCGCCGAGATGACCGCCCTGCACAGCATCTGCTCATCCGACCCCGACAGCACCGCGTGCGTGGACACGTCGTCGCGGTCCGAGCACGAGCTCCTCGAGCTCGTGGCAGCCGCCCGCCGCGGTGACAACGCGGCATGGAGGCGGCTGATCGAGCGGTTCGATCGCATGCTCCGCGGGATCGCCCGTTCGTACCGGCTCAGCGCGGCAGACGTCGATGATGCTGTGCAGGCGACTTGGACTCGCCTACACCAACACATCGGCGCCCTGCGCGAGCCGGCCGCGATCGCGGGCTGGCTGGCGACAACCACGCGGCGCGAATCGCTGCGGATGCTTCAAGTCCACATGCGCGAGCAGCCGAGAGCGAACGTCGAGCTCGGTGAGGTCGCTGAACAGGACCATCCGGAGATCGAACTGCTGGCCTCCGAGGGCCGCGTCGTTCTCGGCCGGGCTCTCGCGGCGCTACCCGATCGCCAGCGCCAGCTGATGACGCTCCTGGCCTGCGAGCCGGATGCCGACTATCGCCACATCAGCGCGAGGCTCGAGATGCCGATCGGCAGCATCGGCCCGATCCGCGCGCGCAGCCTCGCCCGGCTCGAGCGTCATCCCGAGCTGCGGCGCCACCACCTCTGCGCGACCTAATCGGGCCCGCGACCCGCGTGACTAGTTGCCGCGCCAGGCGGGGGCGCCGGACTTGGGCGGCGTCACGTCCCACCCCTCGAGAACCAGGACGACGACTTCGTTCTCGACGAATGCGGTCTGTGCCTTGCCGTCGTGCGTGAACGTGATCTCCTGCTGGCCGGAGGGCCGCACGTCCACCCCGTAGACGCGGTCGACCTCGACATCACTTTGCTGGAGGAGGCGATGGGCGCGTTCCTCGGGTGAGCCTGGCTCGTATCGGCCGGACAACTTGATCGGCATGCGAGGGGCGAGCGTATCGTCATCGCGGACGAGCGCCAACCCCCAAGCGGCCAGATTTCTCGTGCGCTGCGGCGTCGGTGAACGAGCCGACCTAACCCGCGAGCTCGCGCTCCAGCGGGGTGCGAAACCGCGGCGTCACCCGCAGGTCCCCGAGCCACGCACGCAGCCGCGCAGCCTCGGCCTCGATCGCGGCGCCGGCGTCCGCGCCCACATCCTCGAGCAGCCGTACGACGAGCTCGCCGCCGTCCTTGCGCTGCGCCCAGGCGCCGACGATCCGCCCGTCCCACCACACGGTCGGGCCGATGTTGCCGCTGCGGTCAAACAACGGCTCGCGGTGCTTGCCCAGATACCAGTCGCGCGACTTCCAGCCCATCGGCGCCGGGTCCAGCCCCGGCAGCAGCGCCGCCCAGGCCCCGGGATCGGCCGCCGGCTCCTCGTCCCCGGCGAGCACCAGCCCGACCTCGCCGCTGTCGAGCTGCACCTCGACGGTGTGCAGCTGCGCGAGCGCGCGCTTGAGCAGTCCGAGGGTCCAGCCTGTCCACCACTTCAGGTCGGCCATCGTCCCCGGTCCGAACGCAGCCAGCCAGCGGCGTATGAGTTGGGTCGCCGCGGCATCGGTGTCCAGCTCGAGCCAGCCGCCTCCCGGCACCCAGGCCTCGATCGGCGACCACCGATAGAGCGTGCTCGTCCACGACCCCAGCGGACGCCCGCGGACGATCTTGGCGTCAGCCGCGAGCAGGAACAGCACCTTCGACGAGACGCCCTGCACCGCTGCGTAGGGCTTGTCCTGCGCGACCGCGATTCGCTCCCGCAGCGCGGGAACGTCGGTGGCGAGCTCGGCTGCGGTCGCCTCCCCGCGCGCCCGGAGCGCACGCAGCGTCTGCTCCTCGGTGTCCTCCAGCCAGCGCGCTCCGTCAGCCGCGATGCCCGCTTCCTCCAGCAGAGCGATGAAGCGCTTACGCTCGCCGGGCACAAGACCGCGGCTGCAAGCCGCCTGCACGACCGGCGCGAGGTCGACCGGCACGACGAACATCGTCCGGCGCATGCAGAGGATCCGCACGAGCGAGCGCTCGACGTAGAGCGCATCCTCGATCGCCTCCAGTGAGGGTTCGCGCAGCCGTGCCCGCGCCGACAGCACCAGCGTCGCCGGATCCGTCGCATGCAGGCCGGCGATGTCACCCGCGACGAGCTCGATCCGGTCGCCGCGCGCGCTGGGAGCCAGGTGATGACGAACTCCCAAGCGCCGCCGGCGCTCCTCGTCTGCGATCCGCCTCACCTTCGGGAGGCTAGTGCCCGCGGCGAGGCCAACTGTCTTGTACAGGTTGGGGGTTTGACGCCCCCGCAACCACGGGAACGACGCGCCTGTGACCAAGCGCCCCCGTGCTCACGCGCTAAGCGAGCGAATCGCCAATCTGCGCAAAGTCGACGGGCCGGCTACTGCGGTGGCGGGCAAGGTGCGCTCACTGCTTGCGCCCGGACCCGTGAAGGACGCCCTCAGCGGCGTGCCGCTGGGCCATCCGCTGCACCCGCTGCTGACCGACATCCCGATCGGGACGTGGACGAGCGCCACGCTGCTCGACGTCCTCGGCGGCAGCGAGGCTCGCCCTGCCGCGGAGCGGCTGATCGGCATCGGGATCGCCGCCGCGGTGCCGACCGCGCTCACCGGCATGACCGACTGGGCGGATAGTGAACCCGACGACGACGCGATCCGCCGCATCGGCGCGGTCCACGCTGTGGCGAACGTCACGGCGCTGGCGCTCTACGGCGCTTCCCTCCTAGCCCGTCGCCGCGGCGCTCACACGACCGGTGTGCTGCTCGGCCTGGCCGGTGCCGGCGCAGTCGGCGCCGGCGGCTGGCTTGGTGGCGACCTCGCGTACGCACGTGGCGTCGGCGTCGACCAGACGCTGTTTGACCGTGAGCCCGAGGACTGGACCCCGGCGCTCGACCTGAGCATGCTCCAGCAGAACCGGCCGATGATCGCGACCGTCGGCGACCTCGACCTCATGATCGTGCGCCGCAACGGGAAGATCCACGCGCTCGCCGACCGCTGCGGCCACCGCGGCGGCGCGCTGCACGAGGGCGAGCTGGTCGACGACTGCATCGAGTGCCCGCTGCACGGCGCGCGGTACCGGCTGCAGGACGGCTCGGTGGAGCGCGGCCCGTCGCCGTATCCGCAGCCCGTCTACGAGGCGCGGATCAACGGCGGACGCGTCGAGGTGCGGGCGTCCCGCTGAGCCCGGACCACCGAAGGTCGTGGACGGCTCGCCGCTCAACCAAACTCGATGACGCTGCGGATGCCATCCTGCCCGTCCATCAGCTCAAAGCCCTTGTTCACCTCGTCGAGCGTGATGCGGTGCGACAGAAACGCGTCGACATCGATGTCACCGTCGAGGTAACGCTGGACGAGCTGCGGCACCTGGTCGCGCCCCTTGACGCCGCCAAACGAGGAGCCGGCGACGCGCCGGCCGGTGATGAGCAAGCGCGGGATGATGTCGAGCGTCTCGCCCTTGCCGGCGACGCCGCACATCGTGGCAAGACCCCAGCCGATCCGCGCTGACTCGACGGCCTGGCGCATCACCCCCACGTTGCCGGTCGCCTCGATCGTGTAGTCGGCACCGAAGCCGCCGGTCATCTCGAGGATCGCCTGCGCCGCGTCCGGCCCACCCACGAGCGCGTCGGTGGCGCCCTGGTGGCGCGCCATCTCCAGACGCTCGGGGCTGAGATCGACGCAGACGATCCGCTCGGCGCCCTGCAATCGACAGCCGGCGACCGCGCCCAAACCGACCATCCCGGCGCCGAAGACGACGCAGGTCGAGCCACGCTCGACCTTGGCGGTGTACATCGCCGCCCCAAGGCCGGTCGAGAGCCCGCACGCGAACAGGCAGGCGCGATCGAGCGGGGCCTCGGGCGACACGTTTGCCAGCGCGATCTCCGGCATGACCGTGTACTCGGCGAACGTCGACGTGCCCATGAAGTGGCGAATCGGCTCGCCATCGCGCGACAGGCGCGTCGTGCCGTCCGGCAGATGGCCCTTGCCCTGCTGGTCGCGAATCGCGAGGCAGATGTTCGTCTTGGGACTAACGCAGTGCACGCACTCGCGGCACTGCGGCGAGAACAGCGTGACGACGTGGTCGCCGGGCGCGAGCGAGGTGACGCCGTCGCCGATCGCCTCGACGACCCCGGCGCCCTCGTGGCCGAGGACACTGGGCGCGTAACCAGATGGGTCGACCCCGGAGGCCGTGTACATGTCGGTGTGGCAGACCCCGCAGGCCGCGAGGCGCACGAGTACCTCGCCGGCCTTCGGCTCGGCGAGATCGAGCTCCTGCACGACGAGCGGCCGGCCGAATTCTTCGAGCACTGCAGCGCGCATCCGCATCGGCGCAACCTAGCGCTGTCGAGCCTCAGGCGCCGAGCGGCCCGACCGGCGCAGGAACGATCGCGACATGACGCTGGCCGCCCGCGAGCGGCCTGCGCCAGGGCCCGTCCCCATCCAGTTCGCTACCGCGGTCGAGCAGCAGCGCCGCAAGGCAGCGGGCCTCCTCCAGTGGCTGCGCCGGCGAGCGATAGCTACGCGCGGGACGGCCGGTCAGCGGACCGCTCACGCGGTCGTCGACGACGACGAGGTACAGCGGTCCGAGCGTGAGCTCGAGCTGCTCGCCGTCGCCATCCGATGACGCTGCGCTCATCGTCCGCCAACGCTACCTACCCCACGGTCGAGGAGTTCGCCCGGCGCGAGCGGCGAGCCCTCCGGCGACGCGAGCCCGCCGCCGGAACGAGGCCGAAGCGAACGAAAGGCTACGCCGCGATGCTGGTCTTCGCACCGTCGCGCGGGCGGGCGCTGGCGAGCTTCTGTGCTTGGCGCTCGGGCGATATCCGCACGACGTTCTTGGCGATTCCGAGCTTCTCCAGCGTCCAGATGAACATCGCGGAAATGTCGATCTCCCAGCGTCCCAGGCCCTGGCGCGCCGAGCGCGGGAAGGCGTGATGGTTGTGGTGCCAGGACTCGCCGAAGGTCGGGATCGCGAGCCAGGCAACGTTGGTGGACTTGTCCTCGACGTCGAAGCGCCGCCGTCCGAAGAAGTGGCACACGGAGTTGATCGACCACGTCACGTGGTGGATGAAGAAGATCCGCACGAAGCCGGCCCACAGCAACGTCCACAGCGCCGCGCCGAGCGAGAAGCGGTGCAAGACGAGGCCCGCGGCAAACGGGATCAGCAGGCCCAGGCCGACGAAGAACAGGAAGTTGCGGCTGATCCAGCGCATGCCCTTGTCCTCGCACAGATCCGGTGCGTACTTGCGAAACGCGGCGCTGCCCTGCGTCTTCATCAGCCAGCCGCTGTGCGCGTGCCAGAGGCCCTTCAGGCCCGAGCCGTGACCGACGTGCGGGCTGTGCGGGTCGCCCTCCTCGTCGGTGTGCGCGTGGTGCAGGCGATGGTCTGCGACCCAGGCGATCGGCGGGCCCTCGACGGCCATGCAGCCGGCGATCGCGAATGCGTACTCGACCGGCTTTGAGACCTGGAAGGCACGATGCGTCAGCAGACGGTGATAGCCGACCGTGATGCCCAAGCCGGTGATGACGTACATGACGAACATGATCGCCAGATCGGTCGCGCCGACGGCCTTGTTCCACAGCAGGACGACGGCGACGAGGAAAGCGATGAACGGCACCACGACGGCACCGAGATTTGCATAGCGTGTGAGCTTTGGCATGGCATTGAGCCTATTCGCTGAGGTCTAGCGGTTTCTTGTCGAATTCCCGCGGCAGCACAGGCCGGAATCTGTAGGTTATGCGCAAATGGAAGGCATCCCTCCCGATGTAGCAGCGGTATTGCGCCCTGTCCTGCCAGAGCTCGCGGCGGAGACGATCCGTGCGATCGGAGTCGAGGTGCCCGATTACTCGCAGCCGCTGGAGGGGCGCCTGGGGGTCACGCTGCGCTACGGGACCGAGCGCGCACTGCGGCGCTTCGTGGACTCGATCGAGCATCCCGCGGGCGTCAGCGAGCGCGACCGCCGCATCTACATCGAGCTCGGACGCCTGGAGATGCGCCAGGGCCGGACGCTGAACGCGCTGCTGTCGGCGTACCGGGTCGGCGCCCAGATCGCATGGCGGCGCTTCGTCGAGGCGGGCGTCCGGGCGGAGCTGGAGCCCGCGACCCTGTACCGGCTGGGCGAGGCGATCTTCGCGTACATCGACGAGATCTCGGGCGAGTCGATCGAGGGCTACGCGGACGAGCAGTCCGCCGCGGCTGGAGAGCGTCAGCGCCGCCGCGCCCGGCTCGTGCTCCTGCTCGCCGCCGACCCGCCGGCTGCGGCCGAGGATCTGCGCCGCGCCGCCTTGAGCGCGGCGTGGGCGCCGCCGGCGCGGCTGGCGGCCGTGGTCGTGGAGGGCCTGGACTCCGAGCGGCTGGCCAGCAGGCTCGGCCCGGGCGCCGTCGCCGCGACGCTCGACGCCCCCGATGGCAACACCGGCGCCGGCGAGCGCTCCGGCCGCGTGCTGGCCTTCATCCCGGACCCCGGCGCCCCGGTTGGGCGCGCGCAGCTCGAGCGGGCGCTCGGATCGCGGCTGGCTGCGCTGGGCCCGACCGGGACGGTCCGCGATGCAGCACGCTCGGCCGAGCGCGCACTGCGAGCGTTTGACCTGCGTGCCGCGGGCGGGCTCCGCGGCGACGGTCTGGTCGTCGCCGAGGAGCACGCCGCCGAGCTGCTCCTGCACGCCGACACGCGCCTGGCCAACGAGCTCGCGTCGGCGCGGCTGGCGCCGCTGGATGCGCTCCGGCCGGCAGCCCGCGTGCGAATGACCCAGACACTGCGGGCCTGGCTCGATCGCCAGGGTCGAGTCGACGAGACGGCGCGCGAGCTCGGGATCCACCCGCAGACGGTGCGCTACCGGCTCGGGCAGTTGCGCGAAGCGTTCGGGCCCGCGCTCGATGACGCGCAGGCGCGCTTCGAGCTGGCCTTGGCGTTGCGTGTCCGGGGCCCGGACAGGCCGGCGTAACTCTGGTCCAGGGCTACCCGTCGGGCGTTGTTGCCGTGTCGGCCGCGGCCGGCGTGGCGCCGTTCCCTGCGCTGAGTTCGGGCCGCCGGTAGCCACGGTCGGCTTTGAGCACCTCGCCGCTCTTGGCGAGCTTCGAGAGCGTCGTGCTGACCGTTCCACGGGCCAGGCCGGTGGCCGCGGCAACCTCGCCGGCGGTCTTTGCGCTGCCGTCGGCGAGCGCGCCGAGCACCGCGGTCTTGGTCGCGCCCGGCGCCGTACGAGCGCGCGTGCTCGCGGGCTTCGGCGAGCGAGCACGCGGCTGCACGGGTCGCGCCGGTCGCGCGGCGGGAGCTGCGGGAGGCGTGGGTGCTGGCCGGTCGCGCGGGTCGAGTGCGGCGAGTACGCGCCGAAGCTTGTCGGCCTCTGCGAGCAGCTGCTCGAGGCGCTCCTGAATGTCGTGTCGGATGCGATCGATCAAGTGGTTTCCGGCTCCTTGATTAAGCGAGGCTGGCGATCGTAACATCGCTGCTCTCCGACATCGTTGGCCGTCCCCGCCGCCACAACGATCTACAGGTCAGCGCTGCGCCGGTTCGGACGGCGGATCGCGTGCGCTATCCGCGCTTCACGAGCCGGCCCACCGCGGCCATGAGCTCCTCCGCACGATCGGCTTGGAGCTGGCCCTCGGCCGGCAGCACGCATGTCCGCGCGTGGCCGTCGAGCAGGCCGAGGGCGACCTTGTCCAGCGCGGCCTGGGCGGCGGAGATCTGCGTCAGGACGTCGATGCAGTAGCGGTCCTCCTCGACCATCCGCTCGATCCCGCGGATCTGGCCCTCGATGCGACGCAGGCGTGCGAGCAGCTGGTCCTTGCTGGCGCTGTAGCCGCGCCCGCGGAGAACGGTCGTCGGTTGCGTGTCCGTGGCTGGGTTGGCCATGAGCTTGAGAGTATCGTACCCCGTGGGGGTATACTACCGCCAAGTGCGCCAATACCCCTGCCCCGTATCGATTGGACTGGTCCTATGACGCTCCCAACTCGCACCTACACCGTCGAAGGCATGACCTGCGGGCACTGCCGCAAGTCCGTCATGGAGGAAGTGCTCCAGGTTGCCGGCGTCAAGGCCGTCGACGTCGATCTCGACAGCGGACAACTGACCGTCGCGGGCGAGACGTTCGACGACGCGGCAATCCGCTCCGCAGTCGACGGTGCGGGGTACGCGGTCGTGTCATGACCGGGGCCGCGCGCGTAGCGGCTTTCGCGACGCTCCTGGTCCACACCGCCGCCGTGACGCGATGAGCACGGCCGCGCGCACCGAGCACCTCGATCTGCCGATCAGCGGCATGACCTGCGCGTCGTGCGCGGCTCGGGTCGAGAAGCGCCTGAACCGCCTCGACGGCGTTCAAGCGTCAGTGAACTACGCCACCGAGCATGCGGCGGTCTCCTACGCGCCGGATGCGGTCACGCCGCAACAGCTTGTCGAGGTGGTCGAGCAGGCCGGCTACCAGGCGATCCTGCCGGCCACCAACGACCAGGCCGCCGCGGTCCCCGATCCTGTCGAGGACTTGCGCCGCCGGCTGAGCTTCGCGGCGATCGCCTCGCTTCCGCTGCTGGCGCTAGGCATGATCCCCGCGCTGCAGTTCGACAACTGGCAGTGGATCTCGATGCAGCTCGCGACACCCGTGCTCGTCTGGGCGGCGTGGCCGTTTCACAAGGCGGCCTGGGCGAACCTGCGCCACGGCACGGCGACGATGGACACGCTCATCTCGCTCGGGACGATCGCGGCGTGGACATGGTCGGTCATCTCGCTGCTGTTCCTCGGCGCCGGCGACCCCGGGATGCGCCACGCGCTCAGCCTGCTGCCCGAACGCGGCGGGCCGGCGGGCAACGTGTACTTCGAGGTCGTCGGCGTCGTCGTCACGTTCCTGCTTGCGGGACGCTGGTTCGAGGCTCGCGCGAAGCGCAGCGCGGGCGCCGCGCTACACGCGCTGCTCGCGCTCGGGGCCAAGGACGTGTCGATCCTCGACGCCGACGGGGTCGAGCATCGCATCGCAGTGGATCAGCTGAAGGTCAACCACCGCTTCATCGTCCGGCCGGGCGAGAAGGTCGCGACGGACGGGGTGGTCTACAAGGGAATGTCGGCGATCGACCGCTCGCTGCTGACCGGCGAGAGCGTGCCGGTCGAGGTCAAGCCCGGCGACCCGGTGACGGGCGCGACCGTCAATGCCGGCGGCCTGCTGATCGTGCGCGCGACGCGCGTCGGCGCCGACACGGCGCTCGCGCAGATTGGCCGCCTCGTCACGACGGCGCAGTCCGGCAAGGCGCCGGTCCAGCGCCTCGCCGACCGCATCGCGGCGATCTTCGTGCCGGTCGTGCTCGCGATCGCGTTCGCGGCGCTCGGCTTCTGGGTCCTGGCCGGCGACACCGGCCTGGCGTTCACAGCCGCCGTCGCGGTGCTCATCATCGCCTGCCCCTGCGCGCTCGGACTCGCGACGCCGACGGCGCTGCTCGTCGGCACCGGCCGCGGAGCGCAGCTCGGCATGCTGATCAAAGGGCCGGAGATCCTCGAGTCCACGCGTCGCGTCGACACGATCGTCATCGACAAGACCGGCACCGCGACGTCGGGCAAGATGAGCCTGCAGAGCGTGAACGTCGCCGAAGGCGTCTCCGAGGCCCAGGCGCTGTGGCTCGTCGGCGCGCTGCAAAACGGCTCCGAGCATCCGATCGGCCGCGCGATCGCCGCGGCTGCCCAGGCGCTGCAAGACGCCGAGCCTGCCCCGACGGTGCAGGACTTCGCCAACCGTCCGGGCATGGGCGTCCAAGGCACCGTGGCCGGGCGCGCGATCATCGCCGGGCGCCCGGCGCTGCTGGAGAGCGCCGACCCGTCGCTCGCGCTGCCGCCCGAGCTCGAGCGGGCTCGCATCGCCGCCGAGGCCGAGGGCCGCACGGCGATCGCCGCCAGCTGGGATGGCGCGGCGCGGGCGCTGTTCGTTGTCGCCGACACGGTCAAGCCCGGCTCGCGCGAGGCTGTCCGGCGGCTGCGCGAGCTCGGCCTGCGCACGATCCTGCTCACGGGCGACAACGAGAGCACCGCGCGCGCAGTCGGCCAGCGGATCGGCGTCGACGACGTCATCGCCGAGGTCCTGCCGGACGGGAAGGCCGCCGTCGTGCGCCGCTTGCAGTCCGAGGGCCGCGTCGTGGCGATGGTCGGCGACGGCGTCAACGATGCGCCGGCGCTCGCTCAGGCGGACCTCGGGATGGCGATCGGGACCGGCACCGACGTCGCGATCGAGGCGTCGGACCTGACGCTCGTCAACGGCGACCTGCGCTCGGCCGCCGACGCCCTGCGCCTGTCGCGCCGGACGCTGCGGACGATCAAGGTCAACCTCTTCTGGGCGTTCGCCTACAACGTCGCGGCGCTGCCGCTGGCGGCGGCGGGTCTGCTCAACCCGATGATCGCGGGCGTCGCGATGGCTGCGTCGAGCGTCTTCGTGGTGGCCAACTCGTTGCGCCTGCGCGGCTTCCGCGCGGAGCGCGACCGCGAGCCCGGCGGCCCCGGCGCGCTCGGTGAGCTCAGCCCTCCTGGCGGCCCCGCAGCCCGGCTCGCTTGACCGCGAGCTCGGTCACGCTGGCGCCGATCCACGCCGCCTTCCAGGCCGCAAGCTGATGGTGCAGGTCGGCCATGTACTCCAGATCGGCGTCGAGGCCGATCGACACAGCGAGCTCGTACTCGCTGCGAAGGAGTTCAAGACGCTGGCGCACCTCTGCGGAATCGGAGTAGATCATCTGCGAGCCGTTATGGCTTGTCGTTCGTTCGGCCAAACCTGGATCACAATCGGTGGCGCATCGGCATACTGCCTCACGTGTTCCTCCGGGCGTCGACGCTCCTCGCCGTGGTCGTGATCGCGGCGATTCTTGCCGGCTGCGGCGGCGATTCGGCGACCGCCGGCGCGGCGGCGAACACGGCTGACCCAGGACTGGGGCCGATCCCGACCCGCAAGGCGCGCGCGCGGGCCGTCGAGCCGGTCGCCGGCGAGAGCGCGGCATACGCGGATCTGCCGACCGAGCAGCCCGGCGATCAGCCCACGCGCCGCGGCGCCGCGGCGCCCGGGCCTCGGGCCTTGAGCCGCAACAGGGGACCGACGGGCGACGCGGCGATCAGCAACGCTGAGGTGCTGAAGAACGGGATCGCGCTGCCTCCGATCGAGGCGCCGGAAGCTGTGCGCCAGATCATCGAGGCCGGCAACCAGATCGCGCGCACGCCGTACCTCTGGGGCGGCGGGCACGGCAAGTGGCTCGACAAGGGCTATGACTGCTCGGGCTCGATCTCGTTCGCGCTGGCGTCGGCTGGACTCTTGGGCGGCCCGCTGGATTCCGGGCGCCTGATGGGCTGGGGCGCTCAGGGCAAGGGCAAGTGGATCACGATCTACTCCAATCCGGGACACGTGTACATGGTCGTGGCCGGCGTACGATTCGACACGTCGGGCACGCGCAGCACCGGCTCGCGCTGGCAGTCGGACATGCGCGGCGGCGGCGGTTTCGTCGCGCGCCATCCGGCCGGGCTCTGATGCACGCCGTTCGCCGTGAGCCCATGCACGTCCGGGCGAGCAGTGAGCCGCCCGGGCCTCACACGACGAACGACCAGTAAGCTGGGCACGGCGCCATGTCGATTCCGTCCTTCGATCTGCAGGTTGTTCGCGACGGCCGGACGGCCCACATCTCTCCGTCGGGGGAGCTCGACATCGCCAGCGCGCCCGAGCTCGAACGGGCGATCGCCGAAGCGACCACCGAGCCGGGCGCGCAACTCGTGCTCGACTTGCGCGAGCTGACCTTCATGGACTCAAGCGGGCTGCGCACGCTCGCCCAGACCAACGCACAGGCGACCAAGGGCGAGTTCGAGCTGTCGATCATCCGCGGCCAGCGCCAGATCGAGCGCGTGCTGGAGATCTCGGGGCTGGCGACATTGCTGCCGCTGGTGGACGCTCCCGCCGGCTGACGGCGGCGCACCCAAGGGTCATTTCGCCGCTTCGGCGGGCTTGTCGAGGCGGAAGCGCTGAGCCTGCGCCTCGCCGTTTCCGGGATCGATCTGGATCAGATCGGTGGCCAGCGGGGCGAACCTCGGCGTCGTGTCATAGGTCATCCGAGCCAGGCCGACCTTGCCGGCCACGTCGGCGAGGTTGCCGGTGCCGCCGCCTCCGACCGAGCCGGCGTTGATCACCGTGAGCCGTTTCGAGCGCACGAGCTCGGAGGTGTGGGTGTGCCCCTCGACGATGACGAGGGGCTGCTCGGGCGGCTGCTCGCGCAGGTGACGCATGGCGAGCTGTGCGAGCGCGGGTGCGTGGACCATCACGACATCGACTCGGTCGCGCAGGGCGTCCAACCACGCCGCGAACTCCTGCTGCTCCTCCAACGTCGGGATGGCGCCGTTGTCGCGGTAGTTCTCGCGGGCGAGGCGCTTGAGCGGGTCGTCGTAGCCGGCGATCCGCAGGCCATCGACGAGCTGGACGATCCGGCCGTCGGTCCTACCGTCGCCACGCAGGCGCCCGCTGCGCGTGAGCACGATCGCGCCTGCTCGGGCGAGCTTTCGCTCGAGCACGTCCGAGTCGTGGTTGCCGGAGATGAACACGAGCGGGCGGCCTGCTTTGACGACGCGCAGGACGAGCTTCTGCTCCAGCGGCGAGCCGCGGTCGGTGAGATCGCCGGCGAACAGCAGCGGCCCGCCGCGCGCGGCGTTCTCGAGCGCCGGCAGAGCGATGACGTTGTTGTGCAGGTCCGATGCCACGGTCAGCCGTGGGTGGCGCTCCAGCGGTAGCCGGCCCGCAGGCGCGGTGACGAGCCGGGCGATCCCGACGAGCTGCTCGTCGATCTCCTCGTCCAGCGTCTTCGCGGACGCGCCGAGTGACTCCAGCGCGCGCAGGGCGGCCGGGACCTCGGGTCCGTTGGCGTAGTAGCGCGGGCTGTCGACATTGGAGCGCGGCGGAAGCAGGACGACGAGCGCGCCGCCGACGCCCAGCGCTGTGAGCGTCGCGGCGGCGAGCGTCATCCTCAGTCGCGGACTGCGGCGGCTGCGGACCGCGAACGCGACCAGCAGGCCGAGCGCGAGGCCGGCGCCGGCGGCGACGAGGATCGCCAGGCGCAGATAGAAGGCCAGCGCGTCCGTCGCCTGCCGGCGGATCTCCGCAGCGGTCAGACGGCCCGAGTCGGCGAGTCGCAAGACCGCGTCGCGGTCGATCGACCGCACGTCGACGTTGACCCGGGCGGGCAGCCGGACGACGGGAAAGCGCACCCCCCAGTCCACGAGCGGCACGTACAGGTCCAGCGCGCCCCGATGGCCCGGGTCCACCGACAGCCTGACGGATCCCACGTCCAGCCGGCGCTCGAGGCTGAAGCTCGCCAGCGCTCCGATCGCCCCCGCGATCGTGGCCGCCACGACTACGGCGCCGATGAGGGCCTTACGCATCGGCTGAGGCTACGCAGCTTCCCCACGCGAAACGTGGTCGCAGCGTTTCCATCGCAGAATGCGGGGACGCGGCCGTTCTCGGCTTGACGGCACTGCCCCCTCCCATGTGACATCCGACGCATGTTGGATGATCGCTGTGTGCAACCGCGGCAGATCTACGCGAGCACCCTGAACAGGCGCGACCGCCGCTGGGCTCGGAGGCGTGGTCCGAGCGCAATCGGCCTGGCGCTCGTGACCGTCGCGACGCTGATCGTTGCGTTCAGCGTGCTCGCGGCGTTTGCGACCGGGTTGAGCTGACGTACAGGGTGCCTACACCGCGGCCGGCTTCTCGGCGCCGGTCGTTCGGGCATGCGCCACCGCCGGCCGGCCCGCCGCGGCGACCGACCAGAGGATCGCCAGCCAGGTCGCCACCGCAAGCGTGACGTGTACCCAGACGATCTCGGCGGGCAGCTCGAGCGCGTATTGCACGCCGCCGATGACGCCCTGCACCGCGAGCAGGACGCACAGCCAGGTCAGCGCCCGGCGCTGCACGCTCGGCGCGCCGCGCTTGCGCGCGAGCACCCACAGCACGACCGCCAGCACGCCCAGGATCGTGGCCAGGCGGGCGTGCTGCTCGACGACGAAGCGCAGCGTCTCGGCGCCCTTGAACTCCAGCCGTTTGATGACGTCGCCCGTACCCGCGCCGCCCGCGTGCGGACCGGCCGCGCTCGCGGCGGTCCCGGCGAAGATCGTGACCGCCCCGACCGGGATGAGCAGCCAGGTCAGGCGCACGAGCAGGCGCTGCTCGGGGTCCGCGCGCGGGCCATCCGGCTCGCGGTGAGCGCGCCAGTCCAGCGTGACGCAGGCGACGAGGATCAGCATCGACAGCAGGTAGTGGCTCATCACGAAGCCCGGCGCGAGGTCGTAGAGCACGGTGAAGCCGCCGAGGACGGCCTGTGCGACGACCCCGAGCGGCAACAGCAGCGCGATCAGCACGAGGTCCTTGCGCTGCGGGCGCCGGCGCCAGGCGCCGACGAAGGCCGCGATTGCGGCGAACCCGACGACCGATGTCAGCACGCGGTTGCCGAACTCGATGATGCCGTGGGTGTTCAGTTGGGTGTAGAGCGAGCTGTCGGTGCACTTCGGCCAGGTCGGACAGCCCAGGCCCGAGCCGGTGACGCGCACCGCGGCGCCGGTCAGGACGATCAGCGTCAGCATGACGAGCGCGACGCGCGCGATCAGCGCGTAGCGCTCCGGGGTGAGGGTGTAGCGGTCGGTCATCGGCCGGCAATCCTAGTGCTGCGTTCCCGCGAGTCCGCACACGATCAGATCACATAGCGCAGCACGAGATTCACACGGCTTCGGGCTGCGGCGCACGCTCGCGACGGGGGTTCTCGATGCCGATCGCGGCGAGCAGACCGCCCGCGATCATGAGCAGCCCGGCGACGACCATCGCCGTGCGGAAGGCGAGGACGTTCGCCTCGCGGACGGCGGCGCGCGCCTGCGGCGCCGCCCGCCCGCCGGGAACGGTCAGCGGGTGCTTGCGGGCCTCGCTCACATAGGCGCGAGCGTCCCCGTCGACGCCCGCGCCCAGGCGCCTGTCGACCTCCGCGCCGAACTGCGCCGACAGCACGGCACCGATCGCCGCGATGGCGAGCAGGCTCGCCACGCGGGCGACGGCGTTGTTCACGCCAGAGGCGATGCCGGCGTGGCGGCGGTCGGCGGCGTCGAGCACGGTCGCGGTCAGCGGCGCGACGGTCATCGCCATGCCAAGGCCGAACAGCAGCGTCGCCGGCAGGACCTCGGTCAGGTACTCCGCGCCGGCGTCCAGGCGTGAGAACGCCAGCAACCCGAGCCCGGCGACGATCGGGCCTGACGCCATCAGCAGCCTCGGGCCGACGCGCGTCGACAGCGCCCCGAAGCGCCGCGACAGCGAGATCAGCAGCAGCGTGATCGGGGTCAACGACAGGCCGGCCTCGAGCGCGCTGTAGCCCGCGATCTGCTGGAGAAACAGCGCCACGAAGAACGTGCCGGCGCCGAGGCCGGCGTAGGTTGCGAACGTCACGGCGTTGCCGACGGCAAAGTTGCGCGATGCGAAGATCGACGGCGGCAGCATCGGATCGGGCGCCATGCGCTCGTAGGTCAAGAAGGCGATCAGCGCCCCGATGCCGCCGAACAGCGGGATCCAGACCTCCGGATCGGACCAACCCAGCTGCGGTCCCTGAATCAGGGCCCACGTCGGGCCGGCGAGGCCGATCGCGCACATCAGCGCGCCCGGGACGTCGATGCGGTGCTTACCCTCGCCCGGACACTCTGGAACCGCGCGCTTGATCAGCCACAGGCAGACGAGCACGAGCGGCACGTTCATGGCGAAGATCACGCGCCACGAGATGACGTCCACGAGCAGCCCGCCGAACGGCGGCCCGACGGCGATCGCGGCGCTCGTCCCGGCCGTCCACGACCCGATCGCGGCCGCGCGCTCGTCCGGTCCGAAGACCTCGGTGATGATCGCCAGCGAGCTCGGAACCAGCAGCGCGCCGAATGCGCCCTGAAGCGCCCGCGCGACGATCAGGACCTCGATCGAGGGCGCGACCGCGCACAGCAGCGAGGCCGTGCCGAAGCCGGCGACGCCGGTCGCGAAGATCCGCCGCCGGCCGTAGAGGTCGCCGAGCGAGCCGCCGACGAGGACAAGCGACGCAAGCAGCAGCAGATATGCCTCGATGACCCACTGCTGGTCGGCGAGCGAGGCGTCGAGGTCGCGGGCCAGCGCTGGCAGCGCGACGTTGACGACGGTCTGGTCGACGAAGACGATCGCCGAGCCGAGGATGCAGGCGATGAGGGTCAGCCGCTTGACGCGCGGGTCGTCCACGCGACGCAGCCTAGGCTGCACGCACGTCGCGCAGTTCGCCGGCGCGAGCGGAGCCTGTACTAGATTGCGCCCGGCATGCGCCGGCTCGACACCCGCCTCGAAGGCCCGATCCTGCTCGCGCCCGAGGTCCATGGCGATGAGCGTGGCTTCTTTCAGGAGAGCTACCGCGCGAACGTGTGGGCGCAGCACGGCGTCGACGACACGTTCGTGCAGGACAACCACTCGCGCTCGCGCCAGGGCGTGCTGCGTGGGATGCACTTCTCGATCGGCGAGGGTCAGGCCAAGCTCGTGCGCTGCGCGCGCGGGCGCATCCTCGACGTCGTCGTAGACCTGCGGCGGGCGTCGCCGACCTTTGGCGAGTGGGAAAGCCAGGAGCTCGACGACGTGAACATCCATCAGCTCTACATCCCGGTCGGCTTCGCGCACGGCTTCTGCGTGCTGTCGGAGATCGCCGACGTGACGTACAAGTGCTCGACCTACTACCACGCCGACTTCGAACGCGGCTTTCGCTACAACGACCCCGACATCGGGATCGAATGGCCCGACTACATGGCGCTGTTCGTTTCCGAGCGCGACATGCACGCGTCCACGCTGCACGAGATCGCAGGCGAACTGCCGTTCTAAGCCTGCCCGGCGGCTATGGCGGTGGCCGTTGCCCCCAGGCCAGAAGGTTGCCGACGGGGATTGTCACGGGCCGGTCGGCGATACGCGCGCGCCGGAGCGCGCCCTCCAGCAGGTCGCCCGCGCGCGACGGCAGCGGCAGCAGCCTTGCCCAGTAGCGCAGCGGGTATCTGTTGGAGATCGCCCGATGGGTTACGGTGACGAGTCCCGCCGAGGTCAGGAGCCGCTCGATGCTCTTGGGCGAGAACAGCTGCTGGTGTTCGACGTCGATTATCGGTGAACGCAGGCCCAGCGCGCGGTTCACCGGTGCGCGCCGGTTGTGACACACAAGCGCCAGGATCCCGCCTGGCTTGAGCAGCTGGACGGCGTCGCGAACGAAGACGGCGGGATCGGGGACGTGTTCGATCGTCTGAAAGCACGTCACGAGGCTGAGGCTCTCCCGCGGCCGCACCTCGGCATGGAAGACGTCGCGCGCGATCAAGGCGGCGACTCGGGGCTCGGCCGCCGCGATCGGCGCGATCGACGGCTCGATGCCCCCGACGTCGGCGAAACCGGCATCGAGCAGCTCGCCCAGGAATGCGCCTTCGCCGGTGCCGATATCAAGGGCGCTATTGCGATCGGGCAGCCTCGGCAGGATCGAGCTCAACGCCCGCATGTACGTCCGCGCGGCAAACCGCGCCTCCACCGCGCTGTCGAACGCCGCCGTCTCGTAGGCGCGCGCGAGCGCGTCGGGGGTCGGCACCGGGTTGGCGTAGACGACGTCGCACTGAGGACAGCGCACCAGGCGCAGGCGCATGTGCTCCGGGCGCTTGCGGGAGGCAAACGCGTATTGATCGAGCGCGGCGCCGTCGATGTGCTGGCGCGCGTACACGTCGCTGTCGTCCGTGGAGCCGCAGAGCGGGCAGCTGCGAACGCCCAACTCGCCTAGGAACCCACCGCCCGTCACCGGGGGCAGAGTAACGTGCAAGCCCATCGGGACTCGTTTCGCCACTGCTTCGCCGTGGTTCGCGGTGCGCCCGACGAGCGGGCGACGCGCCACCGCGCCGTGAGTGACTGCGGCGTTAATATCGTGCATGTGACAGGCAGCGAAGCGACCGCGACCGCGACACGTCCCGCGGACCGAGAGCCGGTCCTGTTCGACGACGACGCGAGTTCGACCAAGACGGCGACCGCAGCGCTGCACCTGCTGGCCCCGGCATCTCTGCTGATCCTGCTCATCGCTGTGCTGCTGGTCCTGTTCGGCCCGTCCGAGGCAATGGAGACCCGGTTCTGGATCATCGCGTTCGCCGTCGCACTGCCCGGCGGCATGGTCATCGCTGCCAGACAGGCACGAGGCCTGGACGAGGCCCGGATCGCCTGGGCCGTCGCAGCCGCGACGCTCGTGCTGAGCGCCGCGCTGCTCCTGCGCCGCGCCGGTTCCGGCGACACCTTGCATCACCTTCTTCTCGCGCTGGCTGCCGCCGCCGCGCTCGCAGCGCCCTGGCTCGTTCGACGGATCACTGTGGGTACCGCGACGGCCGGCTACGGGACCGCGATGGTCGTCCTCGCCGTGACGGCGGTGCTGTTTATCCCGGACGGGGCTCTGGTCAGCGGCCGGCTGATCCCGGCCTTGGTGCTGGGCGGGATCGCGCTCGTCGCGCTGCTGGCGACTGCCCGCCGCGAGCCGCCGCGCCGGCTGCGACTGACGATAGACGTCCTTCTGGCCGGGACACTCGCGCTGGTGGTCATGAGCCTCCCGGACATCCGCACATCCGGCTACGTGACGGTCCACCACCAGGACTTCTACCTGGGTCCCGTCAACGCCGTCATGCACGGGCGGGCGCTGCTCGACGGCACGTGGTCGCAATATGGAATCGGCGTGATGGACGCGCTGCGGGTGATCTTTGCGGCAATACCGTTGGGGTACGGTGGCCTGTCTCTGATCGTCGGTGTGCTGACGGCCGCGCAGTACGCACTGGTCTACTGCACGCTGCGGATGGCGATCCAGTCGCAGCTGCTCGTCCTCACGTGTCTCGCCGCAGTGGTCGTCGCACATCCTCTGGGGTTGAACCACAGCTATCTCGCTGTCCCGAGCACCTCCCCGCTGCGCTTCGGATTGCCCTACCTCGTCATCGCTTTCGGTGTGCTCGGCGCGCGCTTCCCGTCACGCGCGCGGGCGGCCCGCGTCGGCGCGCTCGCCGTGCTGGCGGTCAGCGCTGTGTGGAGCTTCGAGACATTCGTGTACACGGCAGCGACCTTCGCGCTGATCGTTCTCGTCAGCGAGCTGGCCCGGGGGCCTGGTGCGCCGCTGCGCGTCTTGCGGCGCGGCGTGATCGCCGTCGCCGTCGCGGTGACGTCGATTCTGCTCTACACCGGCTTGACCGTGGTGCTGTCCGGTGGCGCTGACTGGGGGCCGTACCTCGACTTCGTCCGCCTGTATTCGGTGAAGGGCTACGGCCAACTCCCGATCGTGTTCTTCTCGCCCGGCCCGCTCATGGGCGCGGTGATCTTCTGCTCGGTCGTGGGAACGATCCATCTCGCGCGCACGCACTCTCGAGCGGCGACCCCAACTCAGCTCGTTGCGCTGGCGGGCTTCGGCGGCGCCGCGACGGCGTTCTTCACGTACTACCTCGGACGCTCGCATCCGTTCAACCTCTTGCACATCCTGCTACCGGTGGCCGCGCTCGGCTGCCTATGGTTGGCGCTGCTGCTACAGGCACGCCCATCGCCCGCCCGCGTCGCGGCCCTTGGCGCGGTCCTGACCGCCGCTGGGATGCTCGCGGTGATGGGCTGGCCGTCCGCGAAGATCAGGTGGCTCGACAGCGCCTTCGCGCAGGCCGTACCGTACGCCGACGGACAGGCGACGGGGACCCGCCGTTCGGTCATCTTCGCGTTTCAGCGCATGTGGGACCAGCCCGTCTTCGACGCGCGGGCGCAATCGGGCGCGGCGCTGCTGGACCGGTACCTGAAGCCAGGCTCCCCGGCACTGGTCATCACCGAACCGGAGCTGGCGACGGAGCTCCTCGTCCGTTCTGCTCGTCGCAATCTGCTGCCGATCAACAATGCGATCGAGGACGACCTCATCGACTCCAGCGACGGCCGTGTCCGAACCGCCGCCGCGCACGTGCCCGCAGGCACGCTGATGCTTACCAGCCCGCCGCCCAAGGTCGCCGGCCAGACAGGATCGCTCGGCGGGAATCCGCTCGACCTTGTCGGCGTACAGCGCGTGGCATTGCAAACGCTGCGCGCGCGCTTCGCGTTTCACCGAGTCGACGAGACGCCGGATGGTTTGCAGCTCGTCCGTCTCGTGGAGCGCGGCACCTCTGACAGAGCGCCTCAGCGCAAGTCAGGGACGCCGACGCCGTAACGAGGCCAGACGTCCCGCTCCTCGCGCAACCAGTCCGCGATCAGGCGCAAGCCGGTGGCGACGTCGTCCTCAGAACGCCAACCCAATTCGACGGCGGCGAGACTCGGATCGGCGACCCACACCTTGGCGTCCCAGTCGCGTTGCGGCTCGGTCCCCCACTCAGGCTCGGCCTCGATGTCAAACTCCGCGCGCGCGAGTTCGACGACCTCGCGCAGCTTCGTCTCGCGGCCCGATCCGATGTTGTACACGGCCCCGCGGGGAACATCGGTCCGCTCGGCGGCGATCACAAAGGCCCGGCTGGCATCGGCGACGCTGATGAAGTCGCGCGGTGTGTCAGGTGAGACCAGCGGCGGCAGCCGCCCCTCGAGCCCTCGGACGCAGAGGGTCGGCATGAGTCGGCCGGGTTCCTCCCAGGGACCGAAGACGCTGTACAGGCGCAGGGTGACGATGTGGAAGTCGTCGCGCTGCGCGACGAAGCGACCGTGCGTGGTCGCGGCCGCCTTCATCACCGCGTAGTCGCTGTTGGGATCGACCCGCTCGGTCTCGCTCGGCGCATGGTCCTTGAAGCCGTACTCGCTCGAGGAACCGGCGTGGACGAACGCATCGAATCCCTCCGCCTCGCAGGCAGCAAGCAGACGAACGGTGCTGACGAGGTTGGTCTGCATGATGCGCTCGGAATCACGCTGCCAGGAGTAGGCGCCGTACGCTGCGAGATGGAAGATCCACTCGGGTCGCTGATCGTGCACGACGCGCTTGATCGCCTCGCCGTCGAGTAGATCGACATCCAAAACCGCGGCGTCACCGGCAACCCGCTCCAGACGCCAGCGCGTCCCGCCCGGCCGTTCGATCGCCACGACGTCGTGCCCGAGCTCGAGCAGGTGATGGACGAGGTTCGCGCCGACGAAGCCGCCGGCGCCGGTGATGAGCGCCTTCACGCGCGCGTGGCAGCCTGGTCGAGCGCGGCCTCGACAGCGCCGGCGACCGCCTTTGCGCTGATCCCGTAGCGCTCCTGCAACCAGCCCGCCGAACCCGTCGCCCCCGATGGCATCTCCCGCACGGCGCAGCGGGTCACGCGGACCGGCAGGCCTTGCTCCGCGACCACTTCGCTGACGAGCGATCCCAGGCCACCATTGACGTAGGCGGCCTCGTGGGTCACCGCTACGGGAACGCGTTCGAGCAGGGCGGCGATGTCGTCCAGCGGCGCCGGAGCCAGCGACGCGCAGATCGCGACCGTGGCCTCGATGCCGTGCCTGGCCAGCAGGCGGGCGGCCTCGATCGTCTCCGATGCGATGGCGCCGGTGGCGATCAGCGCGACGTCACCGCCCTCGCGCACGATCTCCAGGCGTCCGAGATCGAAGCGGTCGTCGAGGCCGGGCACCGCCGACGGGCCCTTTCCGATGCGGAAGTACACCGGCCCGGGCAGCGCGTGCGCGGTCCGGATGGCTGACCGCGCCTGGCCCGGGTCAGCCGGGGCGATGACGGCCATGCGGGGTTGAGCGCGCATGACCGCGAGATCCTCGAGAGCATGGTGCGTGACTCCGTTGTGGGCGTAGTCGAAGCCGCCGCCGACCCCGACGACGCGCACGGGCAGATCATGCAGTGCGGGGCCGTTTCGGATGAACTCGTAGGGCCGTAGCGTCGCGAATGTCGCGATCGAGTACACAAACGGCCTGAAGCCCGCTTCCGCGAGCCCCGTGGCAAGCCCGACCATGTTCTGCTCGGCCACGCCCACGTTGTAGAAGCGCTCCGGAAAGCGCTCGGCGAACGGCTCGAGCACCATGAACCCCAGGTCACCCGTGAGCAGCATCACGGACGGATCCTCCGCGGCGAGGGCGAGCAGCTCGTCGAGAAACGCGTTTCTCACGACACCTGTTCCAGTGCGGCGGCGTATTGCGTGTCGTCCATCGGCATGTAGTGCCATTCGATCCGCGATTGCATGTAGTCGACGCCCTTTCCGAACGTCGTGTGAGCGACGAGCACTCGCGGGCGACCCTCCCGCGGCGCATCCAGCGCCGCTTTGATCGCGTCGCAATCGTGGCCGTCGACCTCGACCGCGTCCCAGCCGAAGGCGCGCCAGCGACCGGCCATGTCCGACAGGTCGAGGACCTCACTGGTGTAGCCGAGCGCCTGCTGGCCGTTGAGATCGACGATCGCAGTCAGGTTGTCGAGGCCGTGCTGCGCGGCGAACATGATCGCCTCCCAGACCGAGCCCTCGTTGCACTCGGCGTCGGACAGCAGCACGACGACGCGCCGCGCGGATCCCTGCAGTCTGGCGGCGAGCGCAGCGCCGGTTCCGATGCTCAGCCCATGGCCGAGCGAGCCCGTGCAGAAATCGACATCGTCGAGCACGTGCTCAGGGTGGCCCGCCAGATCCGTGCCGTCGCCGGCGAACGTGTCGAGCTGCTCGGCGCTCAATCTGCCGACGGCGTGCAACGCGCAGTACCAGGCCAGGACCGCGTGGCCCTTGGCCAGCACGAAGCGGTCGCGATCGGCTCGGACCGGCCCGCGGTCCAACTCGAGACCGCCCTCATCGACCAGAACGGCGAGGAGATCGGCGATCGACAGGGAAGAGCCGATGTGGCCGATGTGAGCGCGCTTGGACTGCTGCAGGACCGATAAGCGGATCTGCGCTGCGAGTGCCTGGGACCGCACGACCCTCATCGTAGCCGGGCGCCGACTCGCGAGAGTTCGTCGCTTCAAGATCATCCCTAGGCTCTGAAGCGCACCGAAACCATGAAGATCTCCCCGATCATCGCCTGCTATCGAGACGCCGAAGCCGTCCCGATCATGTACGAGCGGCTCGTCGCGACGTTCGCACGTATCGGCTGTGACTACGAGATCATCTTCGTCAACGACGGCTCACCCGACAACGCGCGCGAGGTGCTCACCGGGCTCGCGGCGCGCGACCCGAAGGTCGTCGTCGTCAACCACGCGCGCAACTTCGGCTCTCAATCCGCTTTCACGAGCGGCATGGCGATCGCCACCGGCGACGCCTGCGTCCTGCTGGACGGCGACCTGCAGGATCCACCGGAGCTGATCGAGCAGTTCGTCGAGCGCTGGAGGGAGGGCTACGACGTCGTCTACGGCGAGCGCGTGTCGCGCGATGCGACAGCGATGATGCGGGTCTTCTCGAAGGGCTTCTACCGCATGTTTCGGCGCGCGGCCTACGTCAACGTCCCGCTCGACGCCGGCGACTTCTCGCTGATCGACCGCCGCGTGATGGACGCGCTGAAGTCGATGCCCGAAAAGCAGCGCTTCGTCCGTGGACTACGGGCATGGGTCGGCTTCAAGCAGATCGGCGTTCCGTATGTGCGGCCCGAGCGGATGTTCGGCGTCACGACCAACAGCTTCCGCAGGAACCTCGGCTGGGCGCGCCGCGGGATCGTGTCGTTCTCATACGCGCCGCTGGACTTCATCACCGGGCTGGCGCTGGCGGTCGTCGCGCTCAGCGCCTTGGGACTCGTCACCCAGATCGTGCTGAAGATCGTCGTTCCTCACGCCGCTCCACCGGGCCTGACGACGGTCATAACACTGGTGCTCTTCATCGGCGGGATCCAGTTGTTGTGCCTCGCGATCATCGGGTCGTACATCGCGCACATGTACGAGGAGGTGAAGGGCAGACCGGCATACATCGTCGATTCCGTGTTCAACGCACCCGCCGGCGCCCCGCTCGATGCGAGCGCGCTGGAACGCGGGCGCCATGAGCTGCGCAGTGCGGTTGCAAAGCCCATCGAGTCGCGATGAGCGTCCCTTCGAGGGGCGAGGCCGACAGCACGCCGAGCTGGTTGCGGCTACTTGAGTTCGCGCGCTTCGGAGCGGTCGGTGCGTCGAGCACGATCCTCTACCTCACCCTCTACGGCGGCGGCATTCTCGTCGGCTTACCATTCGCCGTCGCGGCCCTGGCGGCGTTCGTCCTCAGCGCGGTGTGGGGCTACCTGCTGCACGACCGCTGGACGTTTCGAACGAAGGACCCGACGCGCGGCGGGCTCACCCGCTGGCTGATCCTCCAGGGCGCGGTGATGGGCCTGAACATCCTCGCGCTGTGGGCGCTCGTCTCACAGCTGCACATCGACCGGTTCCTCGCCCAGGTCATCCTCCTGCCCCTGTTGCCGCTGACGACCTATCTGCTCAGCCGCCGGCGCGTCTTCGGCGCGGCGTAGCGCCTGCGACCCCGGCGCCCGGGGACGGCACCGCCACGGGCACTTCGACGACCTGATCCCGTTCGACGCGAAAGACCAGGCGGTTCGGGCGCACGTCCTTGGCCCGTGCGATGTTCGCTCCCGGCGCGACGAAGCGCACGTCGGGATTCGTGCCCGCGCCGTAATAGCGAAAAAACCAGCCACCTGCGAGATAGAAGTCGCGAAAGACCGGGTCGACGCTCATCAGAAACACCGTCGTCGTCGCGAGCTCCGTGCGGTGCTGGTCCACGACGCGGTCCAGCACGGAATCCGCCATGCGCTGGCCGGTCATGAAGTACACCGCGTCGACGTGGCGCGCGTAGATCAGATCGACCGCGGCCGACGCAAGCAGCGCGGTCGCCAGCACAGCGGTCGTGGGAAGCGCGCGAGCGGCGCGGCCAGCCGTCCATGTGAGCCCCTGCGCACGCCCCGCGGCCCATGCCACTCCCAGCAGCAGCACGATCTGCGGGGTGTACAGCCACCGGTGCTCCTGGCGAACGCTGATCGACGCCACCACGAGCAGCGGAACGAGCAGCGCCGGCCCCAGCAGCCATGGGACGAGCCACCGAGCACCCCGGCGCACGTCCCTGACGATCGCGGCGATCACGATCGCGAGGACGCAAGCGACGAAGATCGCCGTCAAGAGTTTCGGGAGCAGCCCCAGCGTCCGCGCATCCGCGCCGGTGAGGTGCGAGGGCCCGAGGTTGTAGCCCGCGAGACTCGCTACGCCATCCCCGAGGAACCCAAGAACGCTCGACAGCGTTGGGTGTACGTCGAGCCCCGCGGCGCCGGCGAAGAAGTCGACGTGCAGCACGTGGACCTTGACGACGTAGTTGCTCAAGGGGACCAGCAGCGCGCCGCCCACCCAGCCGAGGCGTTCGAAGAGACGCATCTGCGCCGGCATCAGCAGCGCGACCAGCGCGACGAATACGACGAGGCACAGGTACCGCTCGTGGATCAGTCCCGCGGCTGCCGATGCGACGATGGTGGCCGCCAGCCAGCGCCGGCTGCCCGTGCTCCACGCCAGCCGGGCGGCCGCGATGCATGCGATTGTCGCGGAGAGCGCCAGTCCTTCCATCAACCCGAAGGTCTGCCAGACGAAGTAGTTGTTGAAGCGGCTGGTGATCAGCGCGACCGCGAAGATGCTCGCCACCAGCCAGCGGCGACCACTGAGCAGCCAGGCCAGCGCGGTCGCCGCCATGACGTTCAGCCACTCCAGGACGGTGAGCAGGTGTACCCAGGCCTGGTAGCTCCCGTCGAAGGCGCGCGTGAGGATCGACTGCGCGGGTGTGAGCAAAGGTCGCCACTTGTCGGATGTGACATCGACGAAGCTGTCGAAGAAGCTGTGTGCGGAGCCACCGGACTGCCGCGATTGCTGGAGCAGGATCAGGTCGTCGCCCATCAGCGCCTCGTGGTGGTTGCGTCCAAACCAGATCGTCGCCAGCAACGCGATGACGATGCCCAGCAGCAGCCAGCGGGGTTCGTTGCGGTCCGGCAGGACGCGGCGCAGCTTCATCAGTAGTCCTGCTCCGAGGGAGCCGCGGCGCAGCTTCACGTCACCCCTCGACGACGCGGCTGCGCAGCAGGCAGAACGCGCGTTCGTCGTGGTCCATCGTCGCGGGATCGGACCCTTCGACGACGCCGAGGGTCACGTAGTCCAGCACCTCCCAGCCCGTCCTTGACAGGATGCGTCGCAGGCCCGCCTGGGTGAACATCCAGTAGTTCGTCGGGTCGTTGTTGGCCTCCAGCGGATCGACGAGGTACGCCGCCGGGACCGACGAGATGTCGATGCGCTCGAGGTTGATGCCGCTGACCGCGCCCTCGCCGCCCTCGACGACGTTGAACTGCGCGACGCGCGTGCTCAGGAGCATGTGCTCGACGCGCGTTGCGAGCCTCTCGAGGACGTAGTACGGGTTTTTCAGGTGGTACAGCAAGCCGAGCAGGAACGCCAGGCCGAAGCGGCCTTCCGGCAGGTGGAACTGGCTGTCGAGGTCGAGCTCGGTGATCTCGACCCGCGAATCGAGCGCGTCGCGCATGTTGTAGATGCCGCGGCAGCCGTTGAAGTTCGTGGGCGGGTATTCGAGCACGTGCACGTCGTGCCCGAGGGATTCCAGGAAGAACGCCGTGTCGCCGTCGGCCGCTCCGATGTCGAGGATCGGACGCGCCTCCGCGTAGCGCAGGACGTCGCGATGACTGCCCGTGAGCATGCGGTCGAGGTGGACGAAGTTGTCCATCGAGCCGTACGGGTACCAGCCGAAGTCGCCGAGATCGCGCTCGGACTTGAGCCTGCTCAGCCGCTGCGCGAATGCCGCGGCCACCGTCGCCAGGTCAGCGGCATCCATTCGGCAAGCATTTCAGATGCAATCCGACGCTCACCGCGCCGCGAGCGACGCGCCGAGCAGCTCGTCGAGGCGCTCGCGCATGACCGCCACCGAGAAGACCCGCTTGGCGACCTCCTGACCGGCCCGCGAGACGGCGCTCCAGAGCTCGTCGTCGCCTACCAGGCAGACGATCCGCTCGGCGAGCTCGGCAGGATCCTCTGCGATCATCATGTCCCGCCCGTCGACGGCCTCGAGCCCCTCGGCCCCGATCGGTGTTGTCACGACCGGAAGACCCGCGGCGAGGCTCTGTGTGACCTTGCCCTTCATGCCCGCACCATACAGCAGCGGCGCGATCATGACCCGCGCGGACTCGTACATCGGCGTCAGGTCCTTGACCCAGCCGGTGACCTCGACGGCCGGTCCGGCGAGCTCGCGGACCGCGTCGGGCGGCTCGGGGCCGACGATCGTCAGCACCACCGGGCCGAGCTTCTTCCACACGAGCGGCATCACGTCCTGCACCAGCGTCGTCGCGGCGCCGATGTTCGGCGGGTGCTCGAAGCTGCCGACGAAAAGCAACCCGCTGCGCTCCGCCGGGGGCGGAACGGTCTCGGCGATCGCGTTGGCCATCGGCACGACAGTGACCCTCGCGTCCGGAACGTGCGCCAGGATGATTTGGCGCTCCTCCTCCGTGACCGCGATCGTCACGTCGGCGCCGCGGACGAGGCCGAGCTCGATCTCCCGCAGCGTCTGAGCCTTGACCGTGGAACCGCCGCCGAGGGCCGCCCGCCGTTCCTCGCGCACGAAATGCAGGTCGACCGTGTCGTACGCGATCGTGGCCTCGGGTGCGTGCTCGCGGATGAGCTCGAAGTACCGTGCCGCGATCGCCGGCCGGCTGACGACGGCCAGGCGCAGGTTCGGTCCGATGGCGGCAAGGACCGGTCCCAAGTCGATCGCTCCGAACAGGACCTCGACGCCGATCTCCTGGAGCTCGCGGGTGTAGGGCGCCGTGGGTGCCAGGTTGTCCGGGATGAACGTGACACGGCACCCCATCTCGACGAAGCTTCTGAGCATGTGCGCCATCCGCACCGAACCGGCGTCGCGGTCGGGAAACGGAACCCGGTGATCGACCACCAGCACGTGACACCCGCGGTTGCGATCGCTCGCGCGGCGGACGTTCTCCGGTGACGGCGGCAGCTGGTCGGTCGCGAGCTGCTCGCCCCACTTCTCCACGAATTTCGGGCGGTTGAGCTCCTGATGGCGCTTGGCGCCGGCATTGACATCCGTCCCAACCGTCCCGCCCTCGACGTGCACGACCCGTGCGGCCGGCTCGTAGACCACGCGGTAGCCGCGATCGCGGGCGGCGAAGCACAGGTCGGCGTCCTCGTAGTACATCGGCAGGTAGCGCTCGTCGTAGCCGCCGATCTGGTGCCAGAGGTCGGCGCGCACGAGCAGGCAGGCACCGGACCCGTAGTCGACGTCGCGCACGTAGTTGAACGCGGGAGCGCCGGAATCGAGGCCGCGACCGAAGTTCCATCCGCTGCCGTCCTGGAAGATGATCCCGCCGGCCTCCTGCAACAGCCCGGTCGGATAGAGCAGCATCGGTACGACGATCCCGACGTCGGGCGCGCTCTCGGCGCGCGCGACGAGCTCGGCCAGCCAGCCCGGTTGAACCCGCGTGTCGTTGTTGAGCGGGACGACATATCGGCCGCGGGCGGCGCTCGCTCCCAGGTTCACGCTGCGCAGGTAGCCCCGGTTCTCGTGGTTGACGATCACGTTCGCACCGTCGAGCGTGCTCCACAGCCGCATGTTGTCGGCGTCGCCGGCGTCGTCGACGACGATGACCTCGTAGGCGGGCTCCTCGGTGTTGGCCGAGATCGACCTCAAGCACGACTCGGTGAGCGCCGCGCCCGAGTGGGCCGCGATGACGATCGACACCATCGGGTCCGCGCACAGGGGAAACCTGATGACCTGGGCTGCGGCCGGCGCCGCCGTGAGTGCTGCACGTACCGCCCGCCGCCGCGACCGCACGCGTCCCATCCGCTGCACGGTCCATTGCAGCGAACGAGCGGCTCGCGAGTGCTCTCCGATGGCGCGGTAGAGATGCCAACGGACGAACTGGACCAGCGACCATGCCACCGATTCATCCATGCGCGCCTGCTGCGCCCGCGCGGCGGCAAGCTGCGCGTCACGCTCGTCGATGTCCCGCGCGCAGGCGGCGAGCTGCCTCGTGATCGCCTTGACCTCGGCGCGACCGCGCTGCAACGAGACCGTCAGTGAATCGACCGTCCGATGGCTCTCTTGCAGCGCGGCGTCGTACGCGTCACGTGCCTCGAGCGCGACGTTCAGCTCCTCGCGCACGAGCATCGTCTCGTGCTGCGCGA
This sequence comes from Solirubrobacteraceae bacterium, assembly GCA_033855115.1. Classification (GTDB taxonomy): domain Bacteria; phylum Actinomycetota; class Thermoleophilia; order Solirubrobacterales; family Solirubrobacteraceae; genus CADCVQ01. Next base: position 44,466 of record JAWVGJ010000079.1, on the reverse strand, counting down.
GCACGCTCTCGCGCTCGTGCTGGCGGACCAGCTGGATGCCGTAGTCGACGAGCGTCGACTCCGCGGCGGGCATCTCGACGGGAATGCGTGAGGCTACTGCGACGAGGTACATCGGCACCGGATCGGCTGCCTCGCGCCACTCCTCGCCCGTCTTCTCGACGAACACGGTGCGCGAGCCCTCGCCGACACCGCTGTCGTGCGCGTTGATGCGCGAGCCACAAAAGGTCCGCTGTCCCCACAGGCCGACGTGGGCGAAGCACGTCGCGAGCAGCTCCCGGAATTCCTGCTCGGACAGCTCGCGCGCGTGGAAAGGATTCTCCCGGCCGGTCGCCTCGCTGTAGGTGCGGCGATCGGGCGTCGAGATGATCAGCATGCCGTCCGGCGCCAGGACCCGGTCGATCTGCTCGAGCATCCGCTCTTGCTCGACGAGGTGCTCGAGGACCTCGAACGACACCACCACATCGAAGGCGTCGTCGTCGAAGGCGCCGAGCTCCAGCGCGGAGCCGACGCTGAACTGGAGGTTCGGTGCGCCGTAGTTGAGCTGGCTGTGCGCGATGCTGCGCTCGTCGATGTCGATGCCCCGAACGGACTCGGAGTCGACGGCGAGGATCGCGCTGCCGAAGCCCTCGCCGCTTCCCAGGTCCAGGACACGGCGCCCGCGCGTCAGGTTCGCGGCCCAGAAGTATCGGTGGTAATGCTCGTAGGCGACCTGGACATCGTCGGTCCACGGAACGCACCGCTCCCCTGTCCAGTCGATCAGCCGCGAGGCGCCGGCGCGGCGCACAACTGCCATTATGCAAGCCTATCGCCGGATCGTCGGGGTGGCTTCGACTACGCTCGGGGGGTGGGCACCGACCGTCGCGCAATCCTCGTCGATGCGGTTTCAAAGCAGTTCCGCCTGCCGCACGAGCACGTCCACACGCTCAAGGAGCGGGCGCTGCATCCCTTCCGCAAGCCGCAGTTCGACGCGCTCCCCGCCCTGCGCGACGTCTCGTTCGACGTGCAGCGCGGCGAGTTCTTCGGGATCGTCGGCCGCAACGGCTCGGGCAAGTCGACGCTGCTGAAATGCCTGGCCGGGATCTACCGCGTCGATCACGGCAGCATCTACGTGGATGGCCGCATGTCGGCGTTCATCGAGCTCGGCGTGGGGTTCAACCCCGACCTGGCCGCGCGCGACAACGTGATGATCAACGCGACGATGCTGGGGCTCTCGCCGAAGGAGTCGCGGCGACGATTCGATCGCATCCTCGATTTCGCCGAGTTGCACGACTTCGTCGATCTCAAGCTCAAGAACTACTCCTCGGGGATGATGGTGCGCTTGGCGTTCTCGGTCGCGATCCAGGTCGACGCCGACATCCTGCTTATCGACGAGGTCCTGGCCGTCGGAGACGCCTCGTTTCAGCAGAAGTGCTTCGACGAGTTCGCGCGGATCCGCAGAAGCGATACGACCGTCCTGCTCGTAACGCATGACATGGGGGCCGTCGAGCGGTTCTGCGACCGGGCGATGGTGCTCGAGCACGGGCGGCTCGTCGACATCGGCGACACCGAGCGGATCGGCACGAGGTACCTGGAGCTGAATTTCTCCTCCGAGGCCCGGGCGGCGGAGGTGGAGGCTGCACACGCATCCGAGCAACCGGCCTGCGATCAGGAGGAGTCCGAGCAGAAGGCCGAGGCGCAAGGCGACGGTCCGGCCCTCACCGTAACCGCTTGCGACGACGGCGCCGGCCCGCCGGAGGTCCCCGTCCAAGCGGAACTCCCTGAGCCAGAGAAGACCCGATTCGGCAACGGCAAGGCCGAGCTCGTCGACGCCTGGTTCGAGGACGCGAACGGCAGCAGGACCGAGGTCCTACGGGGCGGCGAGCGCTGCGCGTTCTGTGCTCGCGTGACGTTCCACGAGCAGGTCGACAACCCGCTCGTCGGCGTCTCGATCTACAACGCGATCGACGATCACGTACTCGGCTTCAACAACCGCCACCTTGCACCGGCAGGCACGTTCGCGCCCGGCGAGGTGCTCATCTTCCGCTTTGCGTTTCACAATGCGCTCGTTCCCGGGCGGTACCACCTGAGCCCGGCGGTCGCGCACGACGGTGGCGGCGTGCACTGGCTGGACTACCGCAAGCGCTGGAGATCGGTCGTCGTGACCGGCACGGGCGGCACGACCGGTGCGCTCGTCGAGTTGCCGCTGGAGCTGTCACTGCAGCGGCTGAGCTCGGCCCGCGAACCGCACCTTCGCAGCGCGTGAGCACGACACGGGAGCTGATGCCTCCCGGCACGCTCGTGCGCGGCCCGACGGCGCTCGGCAACGACAACCGGCGGTTGCTGCGCCTGGCATGGACGCTGGCCGCGACGGACTTCAAGCTGCGCTTCTTCGGCTCCGCCCTGGGCTACCTGTGGCAGCTCATGCGGCCGCTGATGCTGTTCGGGATCCTCTACGTGGTCTTCACGCAGGTTTTCGGCGCCACCGGGCCGGAGGAGTTCTATGGCTCCTCGCTGCTGCTGGGGATCGTGCTCTACAACTTCTTCAGCGAAGCGACGGGCGGCGCCGTCAAGAGCATCCTGATCCGCGAGTCGCTCGTCCGGAAGATCGACTTCCCGCGCCTCGCCGTTCCTCTGTCGACGGTCCTGCAGGCGCTGTTCAACCTCCTCCTGAATCTCGTTCCGGTCACCGGCTTCCTGCTCGCGCAAGGTGGGCAGCCACGGCTGTCGTGGCTTGCGCTGCCGATCATCGTCGCGGTGCTGGCGACGATGGGCTTGGCGCTCGCGATGCTGCTGTCGTCGCTGTACGTGCGCTTCAGGGACATCGAGCCGATCTGGGACGTCGTCCTGCAGGCGCTCTTCTACACGACGCCGATCTTGTACACCGCCGCGGTCGTCAAGCAGCAGGCTGGTGAGACGGCGCTGCAGCTGCTGTTGCTGCTCAACCCCTTCGCCGCGATCGTCCAGGAGGCCAAGCACGTCTTCATCGACCCGAGCCACGCCAGCGTGGCATCGCTGCTGGGACACCCCATCCTCGTGCTCGTGCCGCTGGTCGAGATCGTCGTGCTGCTCTTGATCGGCTACACCGTGTTCGCTCGCGAAGCGCCGCGCATCGCCGAAGACCTCTAAGAGATCTTCGGCAGCGACTGAAGGCGCATGTCGGCGACGCCGTGCAGGAACGCCTCGAGCTCGTCGATGCGCCGCTGCCACGTGTAGTCCTGCGCCGTGCGCATGCCGGCAGCGCCCAGACGCGCGCGCAGCTCCTCGTCGGCGAGCAGCCGCGCGATCGCCGCGCTGACGGCGGCGACGGTCGGTTCGGGCATGAGGCAGTTCTCGCCGTCGACGCAGAAGTCGCGGTTGCCGTGCGAGTCGGTGCAGACGACGGCGGCGCCGGTCGCCATCGCCTCGAGCGGCGGCAGGCAGAAGCCCTCATGCGTCGAGGTCTGGACGAACACGGTGGCCTCGTTGAACAGCTCGTTGACGCCGTCGTCGCTCGGGCGCTGCACGTAACGCGCCCCGTAGCGCGGGCCGAGCTCGGGCTCGATGCCGAACAGGCACAGCTTCGCGTCACCGGGCACGGCCTTCCAGGCGTCGACCGTCAGCGGCAGGTTCTTCAGCGGGTTCGTGCGCCCGAGCGCGAGCAGCATGTCGTCGCGGCGCTGTGAGCCGGGGAGCGGGCGGAAGGTCTGCAGGTCGATTCCCGGCGGCACGATCGCCGGCTCGAGGCCCAGCTCGCGCAGCCGGTCGGCGTTCCAGCCGGAGATCGTCATGTAGCGGAACTCCTGGCGGTAGCTGGCCAGGACCGCGTGGCGGGTGTGCTCGTCGTCGGGGTAGTACGACGTCTCGATGTCCTGCACGAAGAAGACCGGGATGCCGCGCACGACGCTCGCCCGCCACACCGGCGCGCCCGTGTTCCACCAGGTCGCGACCTTGATCGCGTCGATCCCGGCGAGCTCGTCGACGAGCTCGTCGTAATCCTCGAAGGTGACGACTGGCACCTTCAGCGCAAACCAATCGGGCACGTCGCCGAGCGTGAAGAGCCTGGCGTCGTGGCCGCGCTCCTGGAGGTGGTTGAGATGCTCGAAGATGTCGCGGTGCCCGCCGCCGACGCCCGTGTCCTCGGTGACGTAGACGACGCGCAGGCGCCCGTCCGCAACATGCACGGCCCGCCCGCGGCCGTCGAAGAAGTCGCCCCAGCGCTCCCAGAACGCGGCCTGCGAGGCGAGCTCGCGCTCGCCCACCTGCATCCCGCGGGTCACGGACTCCAAATGCATCAGCGTCGCGGCCGGGAAGTACATGGTCTTGAGGCCGGCCTGCCATGCGCGCAGGCACCAGTCGACGTCCTCGTAGGCCATCGGATAGCGCTCGTCGAGTGGACCGACGGCATCGAGCACGGCGCGCCTGACGTACATGCACGCCCCCGTCACCGCCAGCACCAAGGCCACCACGTTCGCGGGCCCGTAGTCCGACGGCTTAAAGCGGAAGCGGTGGTCGAACCATTCGAGCGCACCCAGGTTGCGGTGCACGCCCGCGTGCTGGATGCGGCCGTCGGGGTACAGCAGCTTGGCGCCGACGATGCCGACGCCGTCCGACGTGTGGGCCGCGTACTGCAAGCAGTCCAGCCAGCGCTTGCGAGCGATCACGTCGGCGTTGAGCAGTACGACGTCGAGCTGCGGGTCGGTCGCGGCGAGCCCGCGGTTGGCGTTCGCCGCGAAGCCGACGTTCTCCTCGCCGAGGATCAGCGTGTCGATGCCGTCGATCGCCTTGAGCTGCGCGACGTCGGCGGCGGGGCTCGCGTCGTCGGCGACGACGATCCGCACCATCGAGCGCCGGGTCGTGCGGCGAATGCTGCGCACCGCTTCGGCGACGTGCGAAGGATCGCCGTAGGTCGGGATCACGACGGTGACCGGCTTGCCTTCCTCGCGATACCAGGACCTCGCCCGGCGCCGTTCGGTCTCGACCGCCGAGCCGAGCTTGAGACGGTGGCGCAGCGGCGTGAAGCGCATCGGAAAGGTGACGATGCGCCAGGCGACCTCGCGCGGGCCGAAGTACTGGTAGGTCAGCTCGATCCGCCGGCGCAGGTTCGCCAGCGGACCGCGCGGCATCGCGGCGATCGCTTCGTCCGGCGTCTTGGACTCGCTGTCCGGCGCGGTCGGATGCGCGTTGGGACGTCTCATCGGTGTCCGTCATTCTCACGGTGCAGCGGCGGGAACGTAGCCCGCGACTCCAGCGAGAGCCGTCGGCGCAGCGGTTCGGGCAGGCGATCGTGACGCGAGCCGAGCGCGGCCCCGGCCGTGCGAGCTGCGTGGTGTAGCAGCGCCCGCGCCGCGAGCGTCGCCTGGGCGGCGGGACTGGCACCCCGAGCGCGCGCCCAGCGAACATCGGCCCGCGCGGGCGCGAGCACGCGATCACGAAAGGTCGTCGCGCCGAGCGGCTCCACCCAGCCGTAGATCTCACGCAGCGCGCGCCACTCGTCGAAGCAGCGCTGGACGCGGCGCCCGGCCGAGTACTCGTGCGAGTGCTCCACCGCGGCGTCAGGGACGAACACCTTCGCGTAGCCGGCGCGGAGCATGTCGATCGCGAGCTGCTGGTCCTCGGCGTATGGCACGTCGCGGAACGGCACCCGCTCCCAGGCGGCGCGCGTGACGGCGCCGTTTGCGTCGGTGAAGAAGCCGCGCGGGCCGAGCAGGTGGCGTGCCGGCAGCGCGCGCTCTGCGGCGGTAAGCCGGACGGTGCGCGCGCCGTGCAACGAGGCGAAGAACGTCTCGAGCTCGCGAATCGTGCTCAGGCTGGCGCCGGGCTGGGCGATGTACGGACCGAACGCCAGCGCGGCGTCGGGCTCGGCGTCGAACGCGCCCAGCAGGCAATCGAGCCACCTCGGCGACGCCGGCATCGCATCCTGGGTGAGGAAGACGACGTGCGCGCCGCGCGCCTCCCGCGCCAGCAGGTTGCGCGTGTCGCCGTGGGAGAACTCCGCCGCCGCGATGCTCAGCACACGCGCGCCGTGCGAGCGGGCGATCGCCGCCGAGCGGTCCGTGGATCCGGAGTCGCAGACGAGCAGCTCGACGCGCAACGCGGTCGCCTGGTCGCGCACAGCTTGCAGCACGCGCTCCAGGCGCCGACCGCCGTTGCGAACCGGCAGCGCGACGGTGACATCGATCGCGTTCGCGCTCATCAGGTGTAGAACCCGCGCAGGGTCAGCAGCTGCGAGGCGAAGGTGAGAACCATCGCGCTCACCACGACACCGGTCGTGATCCGTGCCGCCCAGCGCTCTCCCCATGCCCAGTACGCGCCCACGGCGAGCAGCCCCAGAGCACCCACCGCCGGGAACAGGTAGCGGCCCATCTCGGCGATGAGGGCTCGCTGGCCATTGGTGGCGAAGGCCCGTTCGACCGCGGCGACCACGACGATCGGCATCGCCACCAGCGTCACGACGATCACCCAGTTCTCCTTCAGCCAATCGAAGCGCCGGCGGACGTATACCGCCGCGGACAGCAGCGTGCATCCGATGCCGGCGAGGATGACCGCGTAGACAACCGGCGGGAAGACGATGGCGTACCAGCCGAACGAGGCCCACCCGCGCACGATGTAGATCGTGTAGGCGGGCCAATCGTGCAGCGGGTAGTGGTCATACATGAATCCCAGCGACGGAAGGAAGATCTGCCAGAGATAGGACAGCGAAGGCCCGGCCGTGCTCCACAAGCTGTTGCCGGTGATCGGTGCTCCTCCGCCTGGCGTAGTGAATGTCGTGCGACCGAATTGCGCCGCGACCGAGCCCCAGCCGATCTGGACCAGGACGAGCGCCAGCGCGACCGTGGCCACGCCGGCGAGAACCTTGCGGCTGCGGACCTTGAGCAAGAGCCCGAGCAGAGCGATCGCCGCCACGACGTACAGCGCGTAGCTCGTGCCCTTGATGACCGGAAGAACGCCCAGCGTGCCACCGATCGCCAACGCCAGCGGTAGCGTGAGGTCTCGTCGTGCCGCGCGCATGATGAGGAAGAGGAGCAGCGCCGCCGCGGCGTTGACACCGACGTCGTTGTTCACCGATGCACCGATGAAGGTGAACATCGGATTGAGTGCGACGAGCAGCGCCGCGCCGACGGCGAACAACGGCTTGGAGGGAGCGATCTCGCGCCCGGCGAGCAACACGAAGAGGACCGTCAGGGCGCTCAACAGCCCGGACATGATGCGCATCGCAGTCAACTCAGACCAGATCGAAGAATCGCCGGCCGCGCGATACGCGAGGGTCATCGCGCCGTAGTAGACGGGCCCGTGCGTGGCGGCGGTCGTGGCGCCGCCGCCGTCCTTCTTCGAGGGATCGCGACTGTCCTTGATCGCCCACGCGCGCTCGTCGCGCGCGAGCCACGGCGGCCGGCCATCGGCCTGCTCGTTGGCCGCCAGGGCCCACGTCGATTGGAGGGCGACGACGAGCGACGAGGACCACGGCGGTGTCCCCGGAACTTGGCTGGCGGCCTTGCCGTTCTCGGCCAGTTGCTGGACATACGCGAAATGGTCCTGCTCGTCAGGTGCCTGAAACGGCGGGGTGAGCAGCGCCCAGCTCAGCGTGATCGCGAGCGCGACCGCGAAGACTCCCGCACCGAGCCGGCGCCACGACAGCGTCTGCGCTCGGATGAGCAGACCCAGCGCAAGGCCGAACGCGAGCGGGAGAACGAGGCCGAGCAACACGTAGTACGTCCATGCGCCGACCCATGCGGGCCGGAACAGGGAAGCGCGGTGAAAGATGGTCGGGATCTGCGCCAGGAGGCTGCGCTCAGAACCGGCCGGCGGTCGAAACCAGACCGCGATCCGCTCTTGGCCCACCGGCCGACCATCGACGGTCGGTGCTACGCCTGCGACGCTCAAGGTGCCGCCGAAGCGGATCGTGCGCTGCGGCGTGACGCACGCGCTCACGGGCACGCTGTCCGGGGTGTCTGGCCGGCGCGGGATCGCGAACGCCACCTTGGCACGTGCGCCGGCGTGGGCGGCGTCAGGCAGCCGGCTGCGCGCGATGGTCGTGCCCTCGCGCGAGCGAAGCGCGAGCTTCATCGCGGGCGGGCCGGGTCCCTCCGTCACGATCTCGAACTCGACGAGTCCCGTTTGCGCCGGAAGCTGTAGGCCCCGAACGCAGAGGGTCCGGTCGGCCCGCACCTGCTGGACGAAATCGCGGGTACGGATGCTGTCGGTGCCCGTGTAGTACGGACGCGGCCAGCACGCCCAGACGATCAGGCAGATCACGAGCGGGACGCCCACCAGCAGCGCCGTCCGCGGCACGTCGCCGGGATCTCGCAGAGCTCGCGCCCAGCGCTTAAAGCCCACCAGTCCGCTCGCAGCTACCCGTGGCGAGGGAGGCTCAGCCTGGATCCACCGCATCTTGGTGAATCCAGGCTCAGGCTGCTGAGCCAGGACGGCGTACAAACGGCGCCGGCTGGACTGTGCTCATTCGCCGTCATCTGTCCGGCCAAGTCTAGATATGCGCGGATCCGATTGGCAGACGCCATCGACCGGCGACGGCTTGGAACGCGGTCGCGGACTGCCGCCGGTCCGGCTTCTGGCAGGCTCCCGGCACATGAGCGAGCCGTCGAGGACCACGGCCAGCGGCGGGGCCGGCCCGGAGGTCGAGCTGCCGGCGGCGCCGCCCCTGCGCGGCGTGCGGATCGCCGTTGCCGCGGTCGGCGTGCTGCTCGCGGTGATCATGGTGTTCGAGCTCGCCCGCCCGCGCGACTTCCTCACCGGCACGAACAACGCGGGCTCTGACGGCACGGTGCTGCACGTGCAGCCAGGCCAGCAGCTGTGTGTCGGCGCGCTGGAGATCCCCGCCGGGACCGGTCGCCTGCGTCTGCGCCTCGGGCCGCTCGGGGCCACGACCGTCGCCACCGAGGTGACCGCGGGCTCGCGCTTCGAGCGGGACACGATCGCGCTCGCGCCGCGAGGCGGGCCGCCGGGAAGCGCGCCCACGACGCTCGACATGCCGGTCGCGATCAAGCGCGGCACCAGCGGCCGGCTGTGCGTGACCCCGTCCGGCCCGATCGATGTCGCGGGCCGTCGCGGACTGGAGCCCGGCCAAGCGGGGGCGCTGCTCGGCGGCACGCCGGTCGACGCCCGCGTGGCGGTCTGGTTTCATCCGCCGGCGGGCGAGCGCAGGAGCCTGCTGGCGCAACTGCCCGACATGTTCGAGCGGGCGTCGCGCTTCCGGCCCGGGATCGTCTCCGCATGGACCTACGCGCTCGTGCTGCTGGTGCTCACGCCGATGCTGTTTCTGACCGCGCTCTACCTCTTTGCGCGCGCGGTGGCGCAACGGCCGCTTCGCGGAGCCGCGATCGTGATCGGGGCGATCGGATTCCTCGCGGCGGCGTCGTGGTCGCTCATCGTTCCGGTGTTCGACGCGCCCGACGAGGTGGAGCACGTCGCCTACGCCCAGGCGCTCGCCGAGCGCGGTCGCGGGCCAGACACGGGCCCTTCGGCGCGGCGTCCGTACTCCAGCGAGACCCAGGTCGCCTACGAGGGCGCACGCCTGAGCGGCTACTACGGACAGCGCCTCGGCCGGCCACCGTGGACCGCGCGCGACGAGCGCGCCTGGCAGGCCCGCCAGTCCCAGGAGCAGCCCAGGCGCGACGACGGCGGCGGCTGGATCACGACCGCCGATTACACGCCGCTGTACTACGCGGCGCTCGCACCGGCCTATCTGGCCGCCGAATCGGGGTCGATCTGGTCGCGCGTCACGGCGATGCGGCTCCTGTCGGCGCTCTTCGGTGGCCTGACGGCGGCGTTCGTCTTCCTGCTGGTGCAGGAGCTCGTCCCGCGCCCGCGCTGGCCGGCGGTCGCGGCGGGGCTGTTTGTGGCATTCCAACCGATGTTCGCGTTCATCTCGGGCGTCGTGAACAACGACGCCGGCGTCAGCGCCGCGGCGGCGATCGTGCTCTATCTCGTCGTGCGCGCGCTGCGCCGCGGCCTGACCGTGCGGCTGGCCGTCGCGCTGGGCGTGGCGGCGGTGGTCGCGCCGTTGATGAAGGGCAGCGGGCTGTTCCTGGCGCCCGCGATCGTCGTCGGCGTCGCCGGGGCCGCGCTGCGGGCGCGACACGCGGGGGACCGGGTGAGGCCGGCGCTGGCGGCGCTCGGCGCGGCAATCCTCGTCACGGCCGCAGTCGCGGCCGTGCTCGCAACCGCGCTGCACGACAGCGCCGATCCCGCCCGCGCCGGCTGGTTCGCCGCGACCGGCAACACCTATCCGACGCGCCCAGGGGCCGCCGTGCAGCCGTCGAAGGCCGTCGAGCATCCGCTCCAGTTCGCCGAGTACGTGTGGCAGCTGGTCCTTCCGCCGGCGCCTGGAATGACAGACCAGCGGCCTGGTGGCGGGCGCTTTCCGGGCTTCCATGCCTACATCGAGCGCGGCTGGGCCTCGTTCGGCTTCTCGTCGATCCTGTTCCCCAAGTGGGTGTACGCCGTGATCGCCCTGATCATGCTGGCGCTCGTGCCGCTCGCGATCGCGGCGTGGTGGCGCAACCGCGCCGCGGCCGCACGGCGGCGCTGGGAGCTGGCGGTTCTCGTGCTCGTCGTCCTCGGCGTGTTCTTCGGCACCGAGGTCGCGTACTTCGCGCCCGGCGACCCGACCACGCCGGAGTTCGGCCGCTACCTCTTCCCGGCGGCCGCGGCGCTCGCGGCGCTTGCGGTGCTGGCGACGTTCGGCCTGGGCCGGCGCGCTGCGGCAGTCGTCACGGCGGGCCTTGTCACCGCGATGCTCGCGCTCTTCTGGGCCTCGCAGTTTCTGACGATGTCGGCGCTCTACACCTGAGCTAATCGATTAGCCCGGCTCGCGGCGCCGCAGCCCGAGGATCGACAGCAGGAACGACGCGAAGAAGATCTGCAAGCCGACGATGATCAGCGTCGCGGCGCCGACGGCCAGCCGCTCCTCCGATAGCTGGCCGAAGCCGCGGTCGATCCAGATGATGACGATCGCGGCGGCGGCGATCACGCCGCAGGCGACGATCACGCCGCCGAGCAGCAGGCCGTGCTCGAGCCTGTAGCGCGTCCGCGCACGATCGAACCACGGGTCGCGCTCACCCATGAAGTACGTGCCGTACGCGTGTGCGCACAGGCCGAGGGCGACGACCTGCGTGCCGACAATGCACAGCAATGCGCCCGCGATCATCGAATGCAGCTGCCACTCGCGACCGAACAGGCTGATCTGCAGCAGCGAGATCGCCGCGATCAGCGCGCCGAGCGCGAGCATCATCGCGCCGGGGACGATGAACAGGTGCGTCGGGCTGTGGACGAGCAGAAAGCGCAGGTGCCGCCAGCCGTCGCGGAAGCGCGCGAGCTTGGACTCGCCGGCGCGCGGCGCGTACTCGATCGGGAACTCGCGGATGACGAGCTTCTCCTTCGAGGCGCGGATGATCATCTCGGAGGCAAACTCCATCCCGGTCGTGCGCAGGTCGAGCGCCGGCAGCACGTCGCGTCGGAAGCCGCGCATGCCGCAGTGCGCGTCGCGGATGCCGGTACGGAAGAAGAGGTTGAGGGTCCCGCTGAGCAGCGGGTTTCCGATGTAGCGGTGCATCCAGTGCATCGCTCCGGGCTGGATGTTGTCCATCCGGTCGCCCATGACGAGCTGGGCGCCGTCGCGCAACTCGCAGACGAAGTGCGGGATCTCGTCGAAGGGATACGTCATGTCCGCGTCGAGCATCACGATGTACGCCCCGCGGGCGGCGGCGAAGCCGGCGAGGTAGGCCGAGCCGTAGCCGCGACGCGGTTCGTGAACGACGCGCGCTCCGGCTGCCGCCGCGAGCTCGGCGCTGCCGTCGTCGGATGCGTTGTCGGCGACGACCACCTCGCCGACCATGCCCGCCTCGTCGAGCGCCTGCTGCGAGCGCCGGACACACTCCTCGATGTTCTCGGCCTCGTTGAGGCAGGCGATGACGACGGACACCTCGACGGTCGCCTGACCGTCGAGGGCTGCGGGGGTGCTCTGGGTCGAGGCCATGGCTATGTCCGAGGGGAGGCGCTTAAGCGGGCCTCGCAGGCAACAACGCACCAACCCGGAGAGGGTTGCGCTCGCGCCACAGACTAACTCAGCCTCTGCAACGCTGATCGCGTGCGGATCCTCGTCGTCTACGACTGCCTGTTCCCCTACACCGTCGGCGGTGGTGAGCGCTGGCTGCGCAGCGTCGCCGAGCGCCTGTCCTCGGAGGGTCATGAGGTGACGTACCTGACGCTGCGCCAGTGGGACCCCGGGGAGGTGGTCGACGTGCCGGGCGTGCGCATCGTGACTGCCGGGCCGCGCATGGCGCTGTACGTCGACGGTCGCCGTCGGATCCTGCCGCCGCTCGTGTTCGGCGCGGGCGTCCTGTGGCACCTGCTGCGCCATGGCCGGCGCTACGACGTCGTGCACACCGCGTCGTTTCCGTTCTTCTCGTTGCTCGCCGTGGCGCTCGTGCGGCCGCTGCACCGGTTCGGGGTGACCGTCGACTGGTGGGAGGTCTGGTCGCTCGCGTACTGGACGGAGTACCTCGGGCGCGCGGGCGGGCGGATCGGTCATCTCGTGCAGCGGCTGTGCGCGCGCGTGCCTCAGCGGGCGATCGTCTTCTCGCGGTTATATGCGAGGCGCTTGCGGGACGAGGGCCTGCGCGGAGAGGTGGAGGTGCTCGAGGGAATGTTCTCGCCCGCCAAGCCGTCCGCCGTCTTGCGGGCGCCCGGCGAGAGCGGGCCCGGAGAGGTCGTCTTCGCCGGGCGTCACATCCCGGAGAAGCGCGCGCCCGCGCTCGTGCCCGCGCTCGTGGAGGCGCGCAAGCGGCTGCCCGGGCTGCGGGCGGCGATCTTCGGCGACGGGCCGGAGCGCCCGGAGGTCCTGCGGCGGATCGAGGCCGCGGGCGCCGCTGATTGGCTGCGGGCGCCCGGGTTCGTGTCAGCCGAGGAGGTCGATGCGGCGCTGCGCGGCGCGCTGTGCATGGTGCTGCCATCAAGCCGCGAGGGGTACGGGCTGATCGTCGTGGAGGCGAGCGCTGCCGGCGTGCCGAGCGTGGTCGTGGCCGGGCCCGACAACGCCGCGGTGGAGCTCGTCGAGGAAGGCGTGAACGGGACGATCGCCCGCTCGGCCGCGCCGGCCGACCTGGCCGACGCAATCGTGCGGGTGGCCGAGGCGGGAGCCGCGATGCGAGCGTCGACCGCGCGCTGGTTCGCAGCCAATGCCGAGCGCCTGTCGCTCGACGGCTCGCTCGCGGCCGTGGTCGCGACCTACGCGATCGGGCGGCGCAGCGCGCGAGCGTAGGTCTCCAAGCAGCCGCGCGCCGTCGCCTCCCACGTGAAGCGGGCGGCCTGCGCGCGGCCATCGTGGCGCAGTCCCTCGGCAAGCCGGGCGTCGGTGAGGATCGCGCGCACGGTGTCCGCGATCGCTCTCGGATCCTCGGCGTCGAACAGCAGCGCGGCGTCGCCGGCGACCTCGGCCAGCGCCGAGCGTCCCGAGCAGGCGACGGGCACGCCGCGCTGCATGGCCTCCAGCACCGGCAGCCCGAACCCCTCGCAGAGCGAGGGAAAGACGAAGACGGCCGCCGCCGCGTAGAGACCCTCCATGTCTTCGTCGCTCACCCAGCCCAGAAAGCGCACGTCGCCGGCGATCCCGAGCTGCGCGGAGCGGGCGCGCAGCTCGGCCTCGTGGTCGGTCGCGTAGCCGGGCAGGACGAGCAGCGGGCGATCTTCCAGCAGCGCGTGCGCTTCGAGCAGGCGCAGGAGGTTCTTGTGGCGGCGCTTGGCCGAGGCGGACAGCAGCAGCGGGCGCTCGCCGAGGCCGTGCCGGCGGCGAAGGTCGGCTTCGGGCGTGGGATGGACGCGCGGCGGCGCAGGCGCCAGCGCGACGACGTCGATCTTCTGCGCCGGCACCTTCAACAGCTCGACGAGATCGTCGCGGGTGGCGTTTGAGTCGGCGATGATGCGCTGCGAGCTGCGAGCCGCGAGCGGGACGAGCGCGCGCATGCCGATCGCCTTGACCCCGCCGTGCGCCTCGGGGAAGCGCTTGTAGATGACGTCGTGGATGGTCACGACGCGCGCGAAACGCCCCCAGGCAGGAGCGGTGCTGCCGAGCGAGTGCACCAGATCGCAGCCGGCGCGGCGGGCGGCCGGCGGCAGCAGCTGCTGCTCGCCGCGGACCCATTCGACGCGGTTGCGTGCGTTGACGGGGATGACGATCGACTCGATGCCCGCGTCCCAGACTTCGCCCGCGGCTTCGCGGTTGACGAACGCCGTGAAGCGGACGCCGGGCGCTGCACTCGTGAGCGCCGGCAGGATCGCGCGGGCGGCGACCTCCATGCCACCGGTCTCGCCCGGCACGAGGAAGAGCAGGTTCAAGCCGATGTGCACGGCGGCGGAGCTTAGACTCGCCCGGATGGCCCTGACCTTCGGCATCGACGCCCGCGCGGCGGCCGAGGTGCCGGCGGGCCGGGGACGCGTCGTGCGCGAGGTGCTCGCTGCACTGGCGCGCCTGGACGGCGACGAGCGCTACCTCCTGTACTGCCGCGAGCCGGCCGAGCTGGAGCTCGACGAGCGCTTTGAGTGGCGCGCCGTCGACCGTCCCGACCCGCTCTGGCACCTCGACACCGCCCGCCGCGCGTCGCGCCAGTGCGCCGCGTTTTTGTCGACGAACTCCTATCTGACCGCGTGGTTCACGCGCGTGCCATGCGCCGTGATCGTCTACGACCTCGTGCCGTTTATCGCCGGCGCCCAGCCTCAGAAGCGGGCGGCGTGGATCGAGAAGGCGACGATCGACGTCGGCGTGCGGCGGGCGCGAGCGCTCGTCTGCATCTCCGATGCGACGCGGCGCGACCTCGTGGAGCGGGTGCCGTCGTCGGCGCCGCGAGCGCTGGTGATCCCGCTCGCCGCTGCCGAGCTCTTCGGGGCTCCCGCTCGCCCCGGGCGCGGGAGCGAGCGGCCATACGTGCTCGCCGCCGGAACGCTCGAGCCGCGCAAGAATCTCGAGCGCCTGCTGGACGCGTGGGCGCAGCTGGCGCCCGCACTGCGCGACGCGCACGACCTCGTGCTCGTCGGACCGGCCGGCTGGGAAGCAAGCGCGCTCCTGAGGCGCGCCCGCGACGCCGGCGTGCGCGTCACCGGCTACGTCCCGGACGAGGAGCTGGCCGCGCTGTACGGCGGGTGCGAGATCTTCTGCTACCCGTCGCTGTACGAGGGCTTCGGGCTGCCGGTGCTCGAAGCCATGCGCGCCGGGGCGCCGGTGATCACCTCGAACCTCTCGAGCCTGCCGGAGGTCGCCGGCGACGCAGCGGTCCTGGTCGACCCGCTGTCGGTGGACGCGATCCGCGGCGCGCTCGCACGCCTGCTGGCCGACCCCGACGAGCGCGCCCGGCTGGGCGAGGCCGGCCGCGCCCGCGCGGCCGGGTTCTCCTGGGAGCGCACCGCGTCCGAGCTGCGCGACGTGCTGCGCCGGATCGGCCGATAGCGTCCAGGGCGTCCATGGACCGCGGGATCGACGTCAACCTCCGCTCCGCGCCGCAGATGCTCGAATACGTCTCGATCGTCGAGCGGATCGCGCGCGACGCGCCAGGCTCGATCCTCGACTGGGGCTGCGGGTTCGGCCAGGTCTCCGATCTGCTCCAGCACGCCGGGCTGAGCGTCACCTCGTTCGACTACTACGGCGACGACGCGCCCGACGCCGTGCGGCCGCTGCCGCGATTTCCGAACGTCCGCGCTCACCTGTCGAGCGACCCCCGCGGGCTGCCGTACGCTGACGCGTCGTTCGACGCCGTGCTCAGCTGCGGCGTCCTCGAGCACGTGCTCGACCCGGACGCGAGCCTCGACGAGCTCGCCCGCGTGCTACGGCCCGGCGGCACGCTCTACGTCTACAAGCTCCCCAACCGCTACTCCTACCTGGAATGGCTTGCGCGCCGGCTGGGGATGTACTACCACGGCACCGACCCCAACGATCGCCTCTACACCCAGGCCGGCGCGCGCGAGTTGCTGGCACGCCACGGCTACGAGGTGCGCGAGCTGGGGGTCGCGAACATGCTGCCGCTGACGCTTGACATGGCGCTCGCACAGCGCCCGCGGACAGCCCGCCGCATCTGGGCCGCAAATTGCGCGCTGCAGCGGGTGCCGGGCCTCAACCGGTTTGCGACGAACGTGCAGCTCGTGGCGACCCGCGCCGGCTGAGCAGCGCCGGGCGCGAACGCGGTCGCGAGCGACGCCCGCTCACACGTCTAGCCTTCGGCCGGTGGTCGGCCCCTCCCAGCTGCGCCAGGTTGCATGGCACGCACGGCGCCTGTTCTACCTCGCCGGCGGGCCGTGGCTGCGCCGCGGCGTCTACGAGCGCCTCGGCTCGCTGCGCTACTCGCGCCCGGCGCTCTTCGACCTCGATGCCGTCCTCGAGCGCCACCTGCCCGGCCGCGGCGGCGTCTTCGTCGAGGCCGGCGCGCATGATGGCTACACGCAGTCCAACACGTACTACCTCGAGCGCCATCGCGGCTGGTCGGGTGTGCTCGTCGAGGCGATCCCGGCGCTCGCGCGGAGGGCCGCCCGCCGCCGGCCGCGCTCGCGCGTCGTCAACTGCGCGCTCGTCGCCGACGACCACGCCGGCCCGACGGTCACGATGCGCTTCGACGACCTCATGTCGACGATCGCCGGCGGCGCTGCCGAGCGCCCGGAGGCGGCGGGCGGACGCGCCTACACCGGCCAGCGCGCGTACGCCGTCGAGGTTCCGGCGCGGACGCTCAGCGCGCTGCTCGACGAGACGGGGGCGCCGGAGGTCGACCTGCTGTGCCTCGATCTCGAAGGGCTCGAGCTGGAGGTGCTGCGCGGCCTGGACCTCGACCGCCACGCGCCGCGCTACATGCTCGTCGAAATGCTCGAGCACGATCGCCAGCGGCCGGCGTTCGATGCGCTGCTGGCCCCCCAGTACGAGGCGGTCGAGCGCGCGTCGCCGTACGACGTGCTCTACCGCCGCCGCACATGACCCCGCGCGTCCTCTTCGTGACGCCGGGCTTCGAGGACTACCTCAGCGACGGGATCCTGCACGGGCTGCGCGAGCTGCTCGGCGCCGGCGCGATCGACTTTCCCAAGCAGGACGTGCTCTACGCCGGCGGCTGCGGGCTCGTGCGTGGCGGCGGCTTCACGCTCTACGGCCTGCTCGACGATCTGCCGCTGGACCGTCACCGTGCGCTCTTCCGCGCCGAGGCCGGCGAGTTCGACCTCGTCGTGTTCGGCGACATCTGGCGCACGTTCGGGCTCTTCACCGAGTGGGGCCCGCGGCTGCACGGGCGCGTGCCGGTCGCCGTCCTCGACGGCGCCGACCGCGTCGAGCCCTACCCCTACGGCGGCTTCTGGTGGCGGCGGCGCAGCTGGTGGGCGCTGCCCCGCGCACACACCCGCGCGACGTACTTTAAGCGCGAGATCACGCCCTGGACGGGCTGGTTTCGCTCCTACCTGCTGCTGCCGCCGCCGTTCGCGGCGCGCAGCGTGCGCTGGCTGCGGCCGACGGCCTTCTCGGTCCCCGCGGAGAAGATCGTCGATGCACCGCCGGAGAAGGACCGTGACTTCGCCACGCACGTCGTCGATGCGCAGCTCGCGCCGCTGGTTGGCGGCAGCAGGAGCCACGTCTTCACCGACGAGGACGCCTACCGTGCGGATCTGCAGCGCGCGCGCTTCGGCGTCACCTGCAAGCGCGAGGGATGGGACTGCCTGCGCCACTACGAGATCGCGGCCAACGGCGCCGTCCCCTGCTTTCGAGACCTGCATCGCAAGCCCGCGACGTGCGCGCCGCACGGGTTGCGCGACGGCGTCAACTGCCTCGCCTACTCCGACCCCGCCGCGCTGCTCGAGCGGATCGCCGCACTGCCCGACGAGGCGTACACGCGCATCCAGGCAGGCGCGCTGCGGTGGGCGCGCGCGAACACGACCGTCCGCCGGGCGGAGGAGCTGCTCGCGGCGGTCGGCATCGCGCCGGGGCCGCGGTGAGCACGACGGACATCCTGGACTCGACCGCGGCCGGGGGGAAGGTCATCCGCGGCAGCGCGCTGCGCTCGGGCGCCTACGCGGCCGGGATTCTCATCGGGCTGCTCGCAACGCCGCTGATGGTTCGCCACCTCGGCGTCGTGGACTTCGGGCGCTACGTCACCGTCAGCTCGCTCATCTTCATCGTCAACGGGCTGACGGAGGCCGGCCTGTTCGCGATCGGCGTGCGCGAGTACGCCCAACTCGACGTCCGCGGGCGCGAGCGGCTGATGCGCGACATGTTCGGCCTGCGCGTCGTCCTGACCGCGCTCGGCGCCGTCGTGGCGATCACGTTCGCGGTGCTCGCCGGCTACCCGCGCACGCTGGTCTACGGCACGATGATCGCGTCGGCGGGGCTCATGGCGATGAACCTGTTCGGCAACTACACGCTGCCGCTGAGCGCCGAGCTGCGGCTCGGCTGGCTGGCGGGGTTGGAGCTGTTGCGGCAGGTCTTCGCCGCCGCTGCGATCGTCGTGCTCGTGGTGCTCGGCGCGGGCCTCGATCCCTTTCTGGCGGTCAACGGCGCGGCGGCCCTGGTGGCGATCCCGATCGCCTCGCGGATCTGCGGCCCCGAGGTGCGGATGCGCTTCTCGTTTCACCGCGAGCGCTGGTGGAGCCTGTTGCGGTCCGCGATCCCCTACGCCGCCGCCGCAGCGATCGCGGTCCTGTACTTCCGCATCGGAGCCGTGCTCATGACGGTCGTCTCGACCGCCGTGCAGACCGGCTACTACGGCCTGGCGTTTCGCATCATCGAGATCGTCAGCGCGATTCCGCTGCTGCTCGTCTCCTCGGCGCTGCCGATCCTCAGCC
Organism: Solirubrobacteraceae bacterium; assembly: GCA_033855115.1. Lineage (GTDB taxonomy): Bacteria > Actinomycetota > Thermoleophilia > Solirubrobacterales > Solirubrobacteraceae > CADCVQ01. The sequence goes on along the minus strand of JAWVGJ010000079.1, from coordinate 25,698 downwards.
GCGCCGCGCGCGACGACGCCGAGCGGCTGCGCTACGCGCTAGGACGGTTGTTCGAGGTCGCGATCATCGCGGGCGTGGCAGTGGCGATTGCCACGGCGCTCGGCGCTCCGTTCGCGGTCCGCATCATCGGCGGGGCCGATGCCGCGCCGTCGGCCGACGTGCTGGCGCTGCTCGGCATCGCGATGATCGGCTCGTTCCTGGTGGCGACCTGGAGCTACGCGCTGCTGACGCTGCGCCGCCATCTCGCGCTGCTGCTCGCCAACCTGTCCGCCTTCGCGGTCAGCGTCGTGCTCACGCTGGCGCTCGCGCCGCCGCATGGTGCGATCGGGGGCGCGCTGGCCGTGATCGGCGGCGAGGTCTGGCTTGCGACGGTGTACCTCGTCGTGCTCGTACGCGCCGACCGCCGGCTGCGCCCGCCGCTGCGGGTCATCGGTCCCGTGGCCGTCGCCGCGGCGCTCGCCGTCGGAGCCGTGCTGGCCGTCGGGCTGCCCTCGCTGCCCGCCGCGCTCGTCGCGACCGCGCTCTACCTCGTGGCGCTCTGGCTCATGCGCGCGATTCCACCCGAGATCTTCGAGCAGCTGCGCCGCAACCCCGTCCAGGTCGAGGAGCGGGCGCCGTGACCGAACTCCCGGACCTGTCGGTCTGCGTGCCCGTCTACCGCCCGCACGACGCGCCGAACCTCGCGACGCTCGCCGCGAGCATGCCGGCGGCGCTCGGCGGCCTGCGCGGCGAGCTCGTCGTCGCGCTGAACGGCATCGGCGCGGCCGCGGCAGGCGTGCCCGACGGCGTGCCGAGCGTCGACCTCCGCGTCAACCGCGGTGTCTCGCCCGGCTGGAACGCCGCCGCCGGCGCGGCACGCGGCGACGTGCTCGTGTTCTGCAACGATGACGTGCTGCTCGGGGCCGGCTCGCTCGAGCTCCTGCACCGCACGCTGCACGAGCGCCCGGAGACCGGCGTCGTCGGCCCTGTCGGGACGCGCTGGGACCTCGAGCGCGCCGAGCATCGCGCCTGGCTTGACCTCTCCGGACGCCCCGCCGGCGACGTCGAGCCCTGCGAGGTCGTCTCGGGCTTTCTCTTCGCCACGCGGCGCGAGACGTGGCAGGAGGCCGGAGGGTTCGACGAGGCCTACGCGCCCGCTTCCTGGGAGGAGGTCGACTTCTGCACGGCGGTGCGCACCCGCGTGGGCTTGTGCTGCTACGCGGTGGCGGGCGTCGAGTACGGGCACAAGTTCGGGATCTCGCGGCCGGCGCCGCCGTGGCGTCGCGTGCGCTTCGACGGCCGATCGGAGACGCTGCGCTCGATCCACCGCCGCAACCGCCGGCACTTTCGAGCGAAGTGGCAGGGCGTCGCGACCCCGCGCAAGGCGCTGGTCTCGATCGGCATGGGCCCGCAGCGCAAGCTGCTCGCGCTCTCGCGCCGGACCTTCGAGCCGTACGCCGAGCGCCACGGCTACGAGCTCGTGCTGCGAACCGAGCCGGTCGAGATGACCCGCCCGCCGGCGTGGTCGAAGATCAGGCTGCTGCGCGAGCTCGCGCTGGACTACGACGTGCTCGTGTGGCTTGACTGCGATCTCATGATCGTCGACGGCAGAGCCGACCTCGCCGCCGAACTCGACGGCGAGCACCTGCTCTGCCTCGTAGAGCACGACTTCGGCGACCGCCGCATGCCGAACTCGGGAGTCATGGTGCTGCGCGGCGGCGAGCGGACGGCGGCGTTCCTCGACGACGTCTGGGCCCAGGAGCAGTACAGCGATCATCGGTGGTGGGAGAACGCGGCGATCTGCCACCTGCTCGGCTACGACCTCGACCCGCCCCGTCCAGTCCGCGAGACGCCGCTGCTGCTGGCGACCAAGCTCCTGTCCCCGCGCTGGAACGCGATCCGCGACGCGCCCGTCCGGCGCGCGCGGATCCGCCACTACCCCGGCTACTCCGTGAAGACGCGCATGGCGTTCATGCTGCGCGACCTCGCCGAGGCGCGCGTGCGCCGGACGGTCGGGCGATGAGCGCGCCGTTGCGCGACCGCCTGCGGGCGTTGCGCTTTCGTGCCCTCGGCCACAAGCGCCGGCGGCTGCCGCGTGCGTTCTGGGAGCCGCTGCGTGGGCTTCACGCGCTCGAGCTCGGCGGCCCGAGCCCGGTCTTCGCGGCGGGCGGGCTGCTGCCGGCCTACCCCGTCCTGGAGCGGATCGACGGCGTCCAGTTCTCCGACCAGACCGTCTGGCACGGAACGATGAGCTCCGGCTCGTACATCCTGCCCGACGGAACGTCACAGGGCACGCTCTGGATCCTCGACGCGAGCGACCTGCACGCGATCGCCGACTGCAGCTACGACGCCGTGCTCAGCTCCCACGTCGTCGAGCATCTCGCCAACCCGCTGCGCGCGCTGTCCGAATGGCGGCGCGTCGTGCGGCCGGGCGGCCAGCTGCTCGTGGTCGCGCCGCACATGGAAGGCACATTCGACCATCGCCGGCCCGTCACCACGCTGGCGCACCTCCTCGAGGACGAGCATCGCGACACCGGCGAGGACGATCTCACGCACCTCGAGGAGACACTTGCGCTGCACGACTTCTCCCGCGACGTCACCGACCCCGTGACCCACGCCGCCTGGTGTCGCGACAACCTCACGCACCGCGCGATCCACCACCACACGTTCACGACGCCGTCGCTGCTGGCGATGCTCGACCACGCCGGACTGGAGCTGCTCGCCGCCGAGGCGCGCTGGCCACACGACATCTACGTCCTCGCCCGCTTCCCTGCCGCGGGCGCGGAGCGGCCGGACAACGGGCGTTTCGTTGGCCCGCGCGAGCGGGCCACGCGGCGCAGCCCGTTTCGCTCCGACAGGCAGCGTCACGGACCTCGATGAGCACGCGCTTCCGACGTTCGCCGACGCAGGCGTTCAGTCGCAGCCGAACGTCGTGCCCTGGTAGTTGACCCGGCCAGTTTGGGCCGCGAATCGAGATCGCGCGCCTCACGGGCGGCATCGAGAATCTTCGGGCCGTGCGGGCGGCGCCGCTCGAAACGGACCGAGCCGGATGCCTACGGCACGTATTCGAGGATCCGGCCGAGGTCGCGAAAACCAACCGCCGCGTAGACCCGCTCGGCCATCGTCGTGGACTGCAGGCTTGCGGTCGAGCAGCCACGTTCGACGGCATCGTGGAGGTGACGTGCGGTGAGCGCGGTGCCGAGCCCTCGCCGCCGTGCCGCCTCGAGTGTGGACACGTTGAACACGCCGCAATCGCCGTCATGGTCGAAGGCCATCGCTGTCGCGACGTTCTCGCCGGCGAGCGGCGACACGAGGATGTGAAACGCGCTCGGGTCGGCGCCGCTGAGGAAGCCGGCGGGCACGCCGAGAATCCGCAGGTACTCAGCCCAGTCCGGCGGCCCGAGCTCCACCTCGGGGAGCGCGACGGAGATGTCGTCGAGCGACATGCCCATCGCTCGGGTGGACTCGTCGAGGGTGTATCCGCGGCTGCTCAGCTCGGCGCGCATTCCCTCGTCGCTTTCGTGGACCCACGCGGCGTAGCGGTCGACGCCCGCGGAGTCATAGCCCGCCTCCATCGCATCGACGGCCGTCGCACGCTCGGTTGGACCGAGATCGCGGTCAAGCAGCGCGTTGTTGTAAACGGCGCGTTCGGGGTCGCTCGGGAACACCGCCGCGGCAACGCCATCCAGCCGCTTGAGTGCGGCGCCGAAGGAACCGCGGACGTACTCCTCCCATGAGGCCAGGAGGGTGGCGGCTCCGCGAACGTACAGGTCGTCGCCGGTCGTGAACGTCACGCCCGTTCGGTACCCGGGCGTGTGAGCCGGGCGGCGTTCCCCGGCGCCTCCCATACGAGCGCAGCGACCTCGAGCGCCAGCTTGGTTCCCGGCCCCCCGGCGCGCGGCTCGACGACGCCCGCGAGCGGGAACACCCCGCTGTTGCGCCGGTTCCAGGACTTCAGCGACGAGCGGCACTCGAAGCCGCCGATGCCCTGGGGCACGGCCAGCCACGTGTCCTGGGCGAGCTCCTCCACCACCGCATGCGAGGACGCGCTCGCTCGCGCCGGCGCCACCACGGCGGCGTGATGACGCAGCACGAGTCCGCGAAAGGCGGCTTCGCCCCCCGCCCGCAGCGCAGCCACGAGCGCCGCGTCCGCGGGGTCGCCCGCAAGCGCAGCGCTGTCCAGTTCGTTGCCCGCCACCATGAGCGCGCCAACTCTACGGTGGCTCCGGCGCGGTGCCGGTTGGGGTCGCGTCATGGCTCCTGCGCCGCGCTCACGGCTCCGGGCCGAGCGGTTGTGCATCTTTGGTCGCCGCGAGCGGCTCTGACGCCGCGCGCGGCAACGCAGTTCTTCGTTTACTGGACTTCGAGCAGCACGGGCCCGTGCCCGTGTCCGTGCCCGGGTGGCACGAACGCGGCGGCGGGGGTGGCTGCCGCGGCGACGCCGACTGCGGCGACGACGCCGATGATGGTGGTGCGGACCTTGGTGGACATGTGGCCTCCTAAAGGGGTGGGTGGTTGCATCCCTCGTTGGTTGATTGTTCGTTGAAGGGGAGTTACAAGCGATGGTCGTGGATACGGGTACTCCTTAACAGGCTATTACACGCGCACGAGCGCGTCGCGGACCCGCCGTGGCAGTGTGCGGTTCACCACACAGGTCGCAACCTACGCAACGTATTTGTAAGTGGTCGGCGCGACTCTTCTAGTCGGGCCGTAAAGCGCCCACCACCCCGTTCAATTTGCACGAAAGGTTTTCATGGCTGACGCCATTACTCATTGGAATGACGTGCTGCTGGAGGTCGTCCGCCAGGTCGGCGGGTTCCCCGGACCGGTCGCTCGTGGCGGCGCGATGATGCACGGCGCGATCTACGACGCGGTCAACTCGATCGCACCGGCAACGCACGCGCCCTACGCGGTATCGGTGCCGGCGGCGCCGACAGCGTCGATTGACGCAGCGGTCGCGCATGCGGCGCACGACACCCTCGTGGCCGCGTTTCCGACCACGACCGTGCCGCTTGCCACGCGTCTAGCGGACGCGCTCGCAGCGCTGCCTGCGGGAAGCGACATCCCCGGCGGTCAGGCCGTCGGCACGGCGGCGGCCGCGGCGATGATCGCGTTGCGTCGCGGCGACGGCGCGGACGACAACACGCCCTACACCAACGGCACGCAGCCCGGTGACTGGCGGCCGACCAGCTCGGGCCCGGCGGGAACGCCGAACTGGGGCAATCTCAGGCCGTTCGTGATGCCGTTCGGGCAGTCATTTCGCCCGCCGCGCCCCGGTGGGTTTGTGACCAAGACCGAGATGCTGCAAAGCAGCGAGTACGCCGCGCAGTTTAACGAGGTCAAGACGCTGGGACGGTTCGATTCAACGGTCCGCACGCCCGAGCAGACCGAGATCGCGCGGTTCTGGGCCAACGACCTTGATGGGACCTACAAGCCGCCCGGCCAGCTGTTTACGATCACCAAGATCGTGTCAGAGCTTCGGGGGCTCGACGTCGTTCAGAACGCCCGGCTGTTCGCACTGGTCGCGCTGGCAATGGGCGACGCCGCGATCGTCGCCTGGGACGCCAAGTACGACACCAGCCTTGACCTGTGGCGCCCGGAGTCGGCAATCACGCTGGCATCGACCGACGGAAACCCCGCGACGTCGCAAGACAGCGACTGGCTGCCGCTGTCAAACGATCCCGCCAAGGGCCACTTCACCCCGCCGTTTCCCGCTTACATCTCAGGACACTCGACGCTGGGGGCTGTTCACGCGGCGATCATGCGCCGCTACTTCGGCAGCGACAACGTCACGTTCACAGCGACGACCGAGGATCCCAACCTCCCGGCGGGGGTGCAGCGGACGTTCAACAGCTTCACCGAAGCCGCCCGCGAGAACGCCCGCAGCCGCATTTACAACGGCGTGCACTACCAGTGGGACGCCGACAACGGGTTTCTCTCGGGCAGCGCGCTGGGCGAGTTTGTCTTCGCCAACGTACTGCGGCCGATCGGCAACTTCCCGGCGCCGCAGCCAGCCCCGGCAAGCGGACGTGCCGACAAGGCCCCCGGGGCGCTGTACGTCATGAGCAACCAAGCCACCGGAAACTCGGTGACGGTCTTCGCCCGCGCCGCAGACGGCACTCTCACGCAGGGCAAGACGTTCCCGACCGGCGGTCTGGGCGGCGGAAGCGTGACGGACTCAAACGATCCGTTGAACTCGCAGGGATCGCTGATCCTCAGCAAGGATCACCGTTTTCTGTTCGCCGTCAACGCGGGCAGCAACGACGTGTCCGTCCTGGCCGTCGAGGACGACACGCTGATCGCGGTGGACCGCGTCGCCTCCGGCGGTACGTTCCCCGTCAGCGTGACCGTCCGTGACGACCTGCTATACGTGCTCAACAGAAGCGACGGGACCGGGCACTCAAACGTCACCGGGTTCACCGTCGGCGCCGACGGCAAGCTGACCGCCCTGGGCTCCACGCAAGAGCTGGTCGGAGGCGACGGCGCCCGTCCCGCCCAGGTGAGCTTCTCGCCCGACGGCACGCAGCTGGTGGTCACCGAGCGACTCAACAACCTCATCGACGTGCTCCCGCTCGACCACAACGGCCGCGCTGGGGCGCCGATCAAGACCGATTCCAACGGACCTGGCCCGTTCGGCTTCACGTTCGCCGGAAACGACGTCTTGATCGTTTCTCAGCTGGGCAACTCGGCAACCTCCTCCTACCGGTTGAACAACAACGGCACGCTCACCGTGATCAGCGGATCGCTGTCCACCGCCGAGCAGGGAGCTTGCTGGGTTCTGACCAACAACCCCGCCGATCCGCGCTTCGCCTACGTGTCCAACGCGGTCAGCGGCTCGATCACGGGCTACCGCGTCGACCAATCCGGCACGCTGAGGCGGCTCAACGCCGACGGCCACAGCGCCGTCACCGTCGACCTCCACGCGGCGCTGGACAGCGCCGTCAGCGAGGACGGCCAGTTCCTGTACATCGTCACCGCGGGCTTTAACGAGCTCGCCGAGAACCCCATCACCAGCGATCCGATGAGCATCAACGCCTACCGGATCGAAGACGACGGCAACCTCACGGCCATCCACGGCCCCGCAGGCCCCGTACCCGCCATCGAAGGTCTCGCTCCCGGCACCCAAGGCATCGCCGCGACCTGACCCGCCGAACTCGCTGCCACCGCGCCCACACTGTCTCAGCAGACAGCAACGGGCGCGGTGTCAGCAGCGCTCATGACACCGCCCCCGCGCTGGTCCGTGCGGCGGCGAGCGTGGAGCATGCATGGCCGGCGGGGTTCCCGAACGGGGTCGGCGGGGCTGAGCTCCGCGTACACGTATCCGGCGCACCGCGCGCCCGACACGCGGCGAGCCGTTCGGATCCGACAGGTAGCCTGGAGTCGGTGGCGATGGCGAGGCAGCGGTCGGTCAAGAAGACACCCGGCTGCTGGGCGTGCGGCTCGCAGACAGCCCCGAGCACGCGATTGGCCGGCCTCGCGTTCGCCGCCTGTCCAGTGTGCGGGCTGCAGCAGCGCCACGACCGGGTGGCCGCCGCGGTGCAGACGCACTACGCCGGCGGCGGCTACGAGGACGACCGCTCACAGACCTATGCGTCCGTCGGCGAGCTGGAGGACCGCCGCCGCGACGCGCGAGTACGGCTGACGTTCATCCGCGCGTACGCTCCGCGCGGCCGGCTGCTCGACGTCGGCGCGGCCGGCGGTGCGTTCGTCGTCGAGGCACAGGCCGCCGGATATGCGGCCGCCGGTATCGAACCCGCGCCGGCCTTCGCGGCCTTCGCCCGGGAGCAGCTCGGGGTCGACGTGCGCACCGCAACGATCGAGGACTGCCACCTGGAGCCGGCCCGGCTCGACGTCGTCTGCATGTGGCATGTGCTCGAGCACCTGCACGAACCCGCTGCCACGCTGCGGCGCGTGCGCGCGGCGCTGCGCCCGAACGGGCACCTCGCGATCGAGGTGCCCAACGCCGGCAGCACGATCGCGCGCGCCATGGGGCCGTCGTGGCCGATGCTCGAGCCCGATGTCCACGTCGCGCAATACACGGCCGCCGCACTCGCCGCCGTGATCCGTTCGGCGGGCCTGGAGATCGTCGATATCAGCGCCACGACGATCGCGCCCTACCTGCGCCCGCTGCGCCGCATGCACCCGGCGACCGTCATCCATCGCGCAAAGTGGGCGGTTCGGGGCCGCCGGGATGACCCCCGCGACCGCGGCGAGCTGCTGCGCGCGATAGCGCGCCGGCCCGACGCGGCTAGGCTCGGCGCCTGAGGAAGCCGCCCGGGTTGAGCGTCACGAGGAAGCGCTCGCACGACGGGTCGCGATCGAACGGCGGGCCGGTCGCCAACCAGTCGTGCAGGGCCTCGGCCGGGCCCGGCCCGTGCTCGGGCGCGACCGGATGCCCGTTGACGTTCGTGTCCTCGACGATGAGGTAGCCGCCGGGGGTGACGATGTCCGCGTACAGGCTGAGCTCCGCGTGCACGTGGCCGGCGCTGTGGTCCGAATCGAGGATGACCCAGACCTTCTCGAGGTCGACGGCGCGCCGGCGCACGGCATCGAGCGTCGCGGGCGCAGTCGACGAGGCGGTGATGTACGTGACGCGGTCATGCGCCGGCGGCTCGGGTTCGACGGGGGCGATGTCGATCGTCACGATCTCGCCGTTGCCGACGAAATCGCAGAGCGCCGCCATGTAGAGCGCGCTGCCGCCACGGTTGGTACCGGTCTCGATGATGAGATCCGGCCGATGGACCGCGATCAGCTCCTGGTAGACCCACAGATCCAGCGGGCACTTCAGCAGCGGGACGCCGAGCCAGTGCGTGTTGCGCCAGGTGCGGCTCGCGTCGACCTCCGCGGCGTAGTAGTAGAGGCGCTGCGCCTGGCGGCTCAGCGCCGCCTCCACCCGCGGATGCGTCAGCACGCGCCGCTCGGCCGCGCCGCGCGCCGCGCGCGCAAAGCCGGCCGGATCAGACCGCGCCCGGCGCGCGAGCCGCTGCAGCGAGCGCATCCGCGACAACCTACGACCCGCTCTCGCCGCGGCATGGCGTCAGCACGCCCCAACGCATCGCGGCCGGACGAAACTCGCTCAGCAGCGCGGCCCGCGTACGTCCGTCGAGGCCGGCGAGCTCGGGCAACGCGGCCGGGTCGCGGTCGGCGCCTTCGACGAGCCGGACGTCGTGCGTCGCCGAGAACCGCTCGACGATCGTCGCGCTGATCGAGGCGTCGACGAAGTCGTGCAGCTCGACGATGATCGGCCACCGCCGCAGGGCGGGCACGAGATCGGGCCGCAGCAGGTCGAGCTCGCAGCCCTCACAGTCGAGGAACAGGCGCACGTCATCCGGCGGCAGGCCGCTGAGCACCTCGTGGGTACACGCGCCTTGCACGCTGACGCGATCGGCGACGCCGTTGAGCTCGGCCATCGCCCGGCACAGCGCCCGCGCCGCGGGATCGATGTCGAAGGCCAGCACGTGTGCGCGCGGGATCGCCAGCGCGAGACCGACGGCGTACGTGCCCTCCGCGCTGCCGACGTCGACGATCGTCGCCGGCGACGCGCTGATCCAGTCCTCCAGCGCGGGGCGCAGCTCTTGCTCGTAGGTCCCGACGAGCTTTGCCACGAGGTCGCCGGAGGTCTGCGCGAGCTCGGGGAGGTAGCGCAGCCCCGCGAGCGGGCCGCGCCGTACCTCCAGGCCGTGGCGGCGCACATGCTCGTCGGTTGCCGGGCGCACGATCGCCAGGAAACGCGCGCTGCGGCGGCGATCGAGCGCCTGCTTCGCGGCGTCCGGCACGAGCCGTGAGATGTGCTCGCGCATCACATGTAGCGCAGCGTGCGCGGCTTGACCGGCGCCCGCAGCAGCCCGGTCGTGACGAGACGGTTGCGCACGTAGCGCAGCGACTGCAGGCCGGTGCGCGGCGGATAGGAGACGCCCATGTTCGGCGGATGGCGGTACGTCGCGCGGACGTGCGTCGCGCGCAGGCGCCCATGGTGGCGCAGGTGGGCGTCCAGCCTGGCCTCGAAGATGTGCCCGACGTGGGCCATCGGATAGCGCAGCCGCGCGAGGCTGCGTTGATGGTAGATCGGGCGACCGAGCTCCTGGCGCCGCGCCAGCCAGACCTGATCGCTGAACCCGTGCCCGAGGGCGAACTCGCCGTCGCGCTCGAACGTCGTCTGCTCGAGCGTGGGGACGTTCCAGTACGGATTGGCGACCATGACGCGCCGGTCGCGTGCCATCAGCTCGAGCGCCGGGGTGATCCAGTCGACCGGCGTGATCATCCGCACCTCCGCGTCCCAGTGCAGGACCCACTCCGGGCCAGGCATCGTCGCGGCGACGATCGCCCAGTCGGTGAAGTACGGAATCGGCTCGAGCTCGGCAGCTGACAGCCCGGTCAGGCGCAGCGCCTCGTCGAGGTGATCGGTGGCGAACTCGAGATGGTCAAGCTCGCCCGCCGCGATGCGCTCCCGAGCGAGCGTCTCGACCGCCTCACGCGAAGCGACGTTGTTGACGAGCAGCGTGCGGCGCGCGAACGCGAACGGGCTGCCGCCGGCGATCTCGGTCAGGCAGCCGGGCGCCAGCACGTCGCGCAGCGTCCGGTCGTAGACCGTGACGACGAGGTCGACCCCGGGGGCGCGGATGGGCGGGTCGGGCATGCGAACGCAGCGTAGTCGCCGCCCTGCGTTCGCCCGCGCGATGCGATGGCAGCGGCTTGACGGGCGCCGCACGGCGCGTCGCGCGTTAGGGCCACGTGCGCCATGCCGCTTCGCCGGAGTCCCACAGCGCCTGCAGCTCGTTGCGGTCGCGCACCGTGTCCATCGCCCGCCAGAAGCCGCGGTGATGAAACGCTGTCAGCTCGCCGCGATCGGCGAGCAGGCTGAGCGGCTCGCCTTCCCAGCTCGTGTCGTCGCCCGCGATCACGTCGCAGACCGCGGTCTCGCAGACGAAGAAGCCGCCGTTGATCCAGGCGCCGTCGCCGCGCGGCTTCTCCGAAAAGCGTTGCACGCGGTCGCCGTCGAGCTCCAGAGCGCCGAAGCGGCCGGGTGGGCTGACCGCCGTCACCGTAGCCAGCCGCCCCTGCTCGCGGTGGTGGGCGACGAGCGCCGTGATGTCCAGGTCGGCCACGCCGTCGCCGTAGGTCAGGCAGAAGGTCGCGTCGCCAAGGTAGGGCAGCGCGCGCTTGAGCCGGCCGCCGGTCGACGTCGCCTCGCCGGTGTCGAGGAGCGTCACACGCCAAGGCTCGGTTGCCGAGCGGTGCAGCTCCATCTCGCCGCTCGCCAGGTCGAACGTGACGTCCGATGCATGCAGGGCGTAGTTGGCGAACCACTCCTTGATGACGTAGCCCTTGTAGCCAAGGCAGACGACGAAATCTGTCACGTCGTGCGCGCCGTAGATCTTCATGATGTGCCAGAGGATCGGCATCCCGCCGATCTCGACCATCGGCTTGGGCTTCAGCGTCGTCTCCTCGCTCAGCCGGGAGCCCAGACCGCCGGCAAGGATCACCGCCTTCACGCACTCAGGGTAATCTGCCGCGGCCTCATGGCACACTCGGCTCTGATCACCGGCATCACCGGCCAGGACGGCTCGTACCTGGCCGAGCTCCTGCTCGAGAAGGGCTACGACGTCCACGGCATGGTGCGTCGCGGCTCGACGGAGAAGTTCGACCGCATCGAGCACCTGCGCGAACGCATCACGCTGCACCAGGGCGACCTGCTGGACCAGCGCTCGCTCGTGGACACGCTGCGTGCCGCCGAGCCCGACGAGGTCTACAACCTCGCCGCGATGAGCTTCGTGGCGGTGTCATGGCTCCAGCCGACGCTGACGGCGGAGTTCACGGGCGTCGGGGTCACCCGGATGCTCGAGGCCGTCCGCGAGGCCTGCCCGCAGGCGCGCTTCTACCAGGCCTCGAGCTCGGAGATGTTCGGCAAGGTGCTCGAGGTCCCGCAGACCGAGTCGACGCCCTTCTACCCGCGCTCGCCGTACGGCGTCGCAAAGGCCTACGGCCATTTCATCACGGTCAACTACCGCGAGTCGTATGACCTCTTCGCCTGCTCAGGGATCCTGTTCAACCACGAAAGCCCGCGCCGCGGCCTGGAGTTCGTCACGCGCAAGATCACCTGGCACGCAGCCGCGATCAAGCACGGGCTGCGCAACGAGCTGGCGCTTGGCAACCTCGACGCCGAGCGCGACTGGGGCTACGCCAAGGACTACGTCGAGGCGATGTACCTCATGCTGCAACACGAGGAGCCCGACGACTTCGTCATCGCCACACAGCAGTCCAACAGCGTCCGCGACTGCGTCCGGATCGCGTTTGACGAGGCCGGGGTCGACGACTGGGAGCGCTACGTCCGGATCGATGCGGCCCACCTGCGACCGGCTGAGGTCGACCAGCTGATCGGCAACCCGGCGAAGGCGAAGGCGAAGCTCGGTTGGGAGCCGCACACGACCTTCGAGGAGCTGATCCGCCTCATGACGCGGGCCGACCTCGAGCTGCTGTCGCGCTGACTGGCTCAGCCGCCGCGCCTGCGCAGCGTCATGGCGGCGCTGACGATCCGCTCGGCGCCGCCCGGCGCCGTCTCGGCGACGATCTTCACCGCCAAGCGCTTGCCGCTGCGCACGAACATCCTCCGTGCCGACGGACTCAGCGTCAGTGAGATCTTGCCAGTCGACTTCGCCGCGATCGTGTAGCGCCGCGAGGCGAGCCGCCTCGGCGTGCTGTGGTTGGACAGCAGCTGCAGCGATCCGGAGCATTGCGCGACGCCCGGCTGGCAGAACAGCGCGACGACGAGCTTGCCCCTGCGCGATACGGTGATGCGCTGCTTGGGGATCGTGACCTTCTGCGGCGCCTTCGGCTTCGGCTTGATCACTGGGGTGCCGCCGGGCGGCGCGACTTTGTAGGGGTTGAACAGGCCGCCGGGGCAGTGGAACACCGCGTCGCCCGCGGTCCCCACCGTCAGCTGCATGAGCAGCTCCTGGTCTGCGCCGCGGGCGCTATCGGCGCGCACCACGTCGCCGTTGTTCGTCTTGTCGGCGCCAGTGAACTGAGAGACCGACCCGCCGGGAACGCGAGAGAAGAGCTGTAGCGGCGTGCCTCTCGGGTACGGCCCGGACTGGTCGACGACGCCGTCCCAGCCGCCGACGGTGTTGAAGGCGAGGATGTCGCCCCTGTCGACGCAGAAGTTCTCGGGCTCGTAGCTGGAGATCTGCTGCGAGTCGCCCGTCGTCGGAACGGAGAAGGCCTGGCTCGTACGCAGGATCTTCAACGTGCCGTCGGACTGCTGGTGCAGCGCCTGCAGATGCCACATCGTCTCGCCGCCGGAAACGCCTGGCTTCGGAGCGGAAAGCGCCGTCCCCTTGAGCCTGACCGATTTGATCTGACCGGCGGTGGGGGCCAGCGGCGACGCCCCGCCGGCGAACCTCGCCTGCCAATAGGCCGTGTCGGCCTGGCGGGCCTCGGTCTGGTTCGCGGGCGCGGACAGGTCCGAGCCGAAGGTGCTCACGTCCGCCCGGGCGGCCGGCGCCGCCGCCGTCGCCGTCGCGAACGCGATGACGGCCCCGGCGGCGAGCGCGGACCGGCGGGGACCTTGTGCGATCACGGTGGCGATGGTCTCCTCGGCAGCATGGACACGACCCACCGTTCATCGGCGGCCGCTGGCCGACGTTGAACCTGCTCGCCGCAATGACGGCAAAAAGCGGATGTCGAGGCGTCCCGCGATCGGACGCGTCACGCGGCGGCCTCCCCACCGGAAAACTATCCGATCGTTATACCGGCAACCGAGAAATCGCGTATCTGCTCGAGCGTGGTGGCGCGCACGTCGGCGCCGGCCGCAAGCGCCGCGTACCAGTCGACGATCGCCGCCAGTGCCTCTTCGAGGCTCCAGGTCGGGACCCAGCCGAGGCGCGCCTGCGCCTTGGACGAGTCCAGCGCGAGGAACGCCGTCTCCGGCGGATGCGGTCCGGGATCGATCTCCCAGCGCAGCTCACCTCGCCACAGCTCGGACAGCCGATCGGCGATCCAGCGCACGGGGCGCGCGTCGTCTGGCGCGGGGCCGAAGTTCCAGCCGCCCTGCTGTCGCGGGTCGGCGTGCAGCAGCTGGACGAGGCGCAGGTACCCCGACAGCGGGTTGAGCACGTGCTGCCAGGGACGAATGGCTTCGGGGCTGCGCACCGGGATCGGCGCGCCGGCCAGCGCGGCGCGCATGATGTCCGGGATAAGCCGGTCTGCGCCCCAGTCGCCGCCGCCGATCGCGTTGCCGGCGCGTGCGGAGGCCAGGCGCGGCCCGTCGTAGCCGGGTTCGCCGGCGCCGAAGAACGAATGCAGGTAGGCGTCGACGACGAGCTCGGCGCAGCCCTTGGAGCTCGAGTACGGATCGTGGCCTCCCTTGGGGTCGCCTTCGACGAACGGGCGCGGCGGGCGGCCGGGATCGGTGTCGTAGCACTTGTCCGTCGTGACGGTGAGCGCGACGCGAACCGACGGCGCCAGGCGGACCGCCTCGAGGACGTTCACGGTGCCCATGACGTTCGTCTCGTATGTGCCGTGCGGGTCCTCGTAGGAGCGGCGGACGATCGGCTGCGCCGCCATGTGGATCACGATCTCCGGCGCGGCGCCGGCGACGGCCTCGAAGACGGCGGTGCGGTCGCGCACGTCGGCCTCGATCTCATCGATGCCCTCACCGACGCACGCCAGCTCGTACAGCGACGGCGAGCTCGGCACCCTGTTGGACAGGCCGGTCACGCGCGCGCCGAGCTGCCCGAGCCACAGCGTGAGCCACGCGCCCTTGAAGCCCGTGTGGCCCGTGACGAGAACCGCGCGGTCCCGCCAGAAGTCCGGATCCGCGAGCGAGTGCATGACCGGCAGGATGTCAGCGGCGCACGCTTGCGCCTACGCTGACGGCCGCTGATGGCCGTCCCGCTCTTCGACACCCGGTCGCCGCTGCTTGAGCTGCGCCCGCAGATCGAGGCCGCGATCCGCGGCGTGCTGGACTCCGGCCGCTTCATCCTCGGCCCCGAGGTCGGCGCCTTCGAGCGAGAGTTCGCTGCCTACTGCGGCGCAGGTGCGTGCGTCGGCGTCGCGAACGGAACCGAGGCGCTGACGATCGCGCTGCGCGCGATGGGCGTCGGGCCCGGAGACGATGTCGTCGTCCCGTCGTTCACGTTCTTCGCGACTGCGGAGGCGGTCCCGCCGACGGGCGCGCGGCCGGTCTTCTGCGACGTCGACGAGGAGACGGGCTGCATGACGGCCGCCACGGTCGCGGCCGCGCTGACGCCGGCGACGAAGGCCGTGGTCGTCGTGCACCTGTTCGGCAACGTCGCCGCGGTGCAGGAGATCGAGTCCCTGGGCGTGCCGGTCCTCGAGGACGCAGCGCAGGCCGCGGGATCGCTGGGCGCCGCTGGACGGCCGGGCGCCCTGGGGACCGCGGCGACGTTCAGCTTCTTTCCGTCCAAGAACCTCGGCTGCTTCGGCGACGGCGGCGCGATCGTGACGAGCGACGGCTCACTGGCGCAGCGCGTCCGGACGCTGCGCTTTCACGGCTCCAAGGACAAGGTCACCTACGAGCATGTGGGCTACAACTCACGCTTGGACGAGCTGCAGGCGGCGATTCTGCGCGTGCTGCTGTCGCATCTGGACGAGTGGTCGGACGGGCGGCGTGCAGCGGCGCGGGCCTACGAGGAAGCGGGACTGAGCGAGCTCGTGGCGCCGCCGCGGGCAACCGCCGGCTCGCAGCCGGCCTGGCATCTGTACGTCGTGCGTCACGAGCGCGCCGACGAGCTCGCCGCGGGATTGAGCGATCGTGGCATCGGAAATCGCGCCTACTACAGAGTCCCCGTGCACCGCCAGCCGGCGATGGCGCCGTTTGCCAGCGGCGTCGAGCTGCCGGTCACCGACGAGCTCGCCCGGACGCATCTCGCGCTGCCGATGAGCCCGGTGCTGAGCCTGGAGCAGGCGCGGGAGGTCGTGGCGGCGATCCGCGACGTGCTGGCGGGGCTCTAGCGGCGACCGCTCCCGCTTCAGCCCGCTCGCAGCGGTGTAAATGCGAGCACGTGCGCGAGCGTCTCGAAGTGGCGGTCGACGTGCACCACGTCCGCCCCGTGCTGCTGGGCGCAGGCCGCGATGAGCAGGTCGGGGATGGCGACGCGGTGATGACCTATGGCCGCGAGTTCACGCTGCGCGGTGAGAGCGGTGGCGAACGTCTCGGCGTCCATCCGCAGGTCGCGAAAGAGCGAGAGGTCACCCTCGAGGCGCTGGAAGTCGCGCTGTGAGCGAGCGCTGTACAGCAGCTCGAGACGGGTCACGGCGCAGAGACACAAATCGTCGGCATCACTCGCCGCGACGCCCCCGAGGACGTAGGCAGACTTGTCGACCAGCAGGAGGGTCAACGCCAGGCCGCGTCGGCGAGCAGCAGATCCACATCGACGAGTTCGCCGGCTCGCCCGAGCGCAGCGAGCTGGAGTGCTCGTGTGCTCTCGCGTTCGCGATCGTCGACGTCGCGCCCGATGGCGTCGTGCCCGACGGCGGCCAGTCGCAGCAGGAGCTGCTTTCGGTCGCGTACGTCCGGCCAACGACGCTGGGCGAGGTCGAGCATCTTCCGCACGTCACCGGTGTCCGTCACGCTATAGCGCGGTTGCGTCGTAGGCACGAGCCGAGTGTAGCACCAGGTATCCGAGGTGCGACACCGGGTGTTTCCCCGGGCGCGCAGCTACGAGGAGGTGCCTAAACCGGCCACAGTCGATGAGGCCACGCGACGCGAGCGCTCGAGCTCACGCTGCAGCGCCTGCAGCGTCCGGACCACGCGCAGCCCGCTCTGCCCATCCGACCTGGGCAGCGCCCCTGTGCGCACGCACTCGACGAAGTGCTCGACCTCCAGCCGCAGCGGCTCCGTGTTGGAGATTCGCGGCGAGTAGCTGTCCCCCGAGCGGGTGATGTACTCGCCGTAGGAGCCGGCGGACTGATCGAAGCCCTTGTCGTAGACGGTGACCTTGCGGTCGAGGTCCATGTCGTCGAACGTCGCCATCCGCTGCGAGCCGACGACGGTGAAGCGCCGTTCCTTGTGGGGATCCAGCCAGGACAGGTGCAGGTGCGCCGACAGGCCCGAAGGGAAGCGCAGAAACGCGAACACGACATCCTCGATGCCCGGTCGCATGTAGCACTCGCCGTGCGCCGACAGCTCCGAAGGGTCCTCGCCGGCCAGGTGGAGGATCACCGAGATGTCGTGCGCGCCCAGGCTCCACAAGGCGTTCTCGTCGGCGCGCAGCTGACCCAGGTTCAAGCGGTTGGAGTAGATGTAGTGGATGTCGCCGAGCTCGCCCGAGTCGGTGATCTGCTTGAGCTTGCGCACGCCGGGGTGGTACTCGAGCAGGTGGCCGACCATGAGCACGCGGCCTGCGGCCGCCGCCGCCGCGACGGCCCGCTCGGCGTCGGCGACCGAGTGCGCCAGCGGCTTCTCGACGAAGCAGTGCTTGCCCGCCTCGAGCACGCGGATGGCGAGCGAGGCGTGCGTCGGCACCGGCGTGGCGAGCACGACGGCGTCGAGCTCGTCGTCGCCGAGCAGGTCGTCGAGGTGCGCGGTCACGCGAGTGCGCGGGTGAGCGGCGACGATGCGCTCGCGTGCCGCGGGCCGCTCGTCGCAGCACCACGACAGCTCGACACCCGCGAGCGCCGCGATGTTCCGGGCGAGGTTCGGGCCCCAGTAGCCCAGGCCGACGACGCCCACGTTGACCGGCTGGATGGCGAGGCTCACAGCATGGCTCACTACAGCAGCACGGCGCGACCGCCGCCGTTGCGGCGGGTGACCCCGCGCAGGTCCAACGCCAGTGGCACGCGTTCGACGGCGCCGTCGTGGTCGACGCCGGGATGCGCCGTCACGATCAGCAGGAGGTCGGCGTCCTCCAGGACGTCGTCGAGCGGCTCGCTGCGCAGCCCGTGCTCGGCCAGCTCGGGCACGTACGGATCGTGATAGCGCAGGTCGGCTCCCAACGCGCTCAGCAGCGTCACGATCTTCAGTCCAGGCGATTCGCGCACATCGCCGACGCCGTGCTTGTAGCTCACGCCGAGCACGACGATCCGCGAGCCGCGGACGGGCTTGCGGGCGTCGTTGAGCAGCCGCTCGACCTTCGCGACGCAGTGGTAGGGCATCTGCTGGTTGACCTTGCCCGCCAGCTCGATGAACTCCGTCGCCATGTCGAACTCCCGCGCGCGCCAGGAGAGGTAGAACGGATCGACCGGGAGGCAGTGCCCGCCCATCCCCGGTCCCGGATCGAAGCGCATGAAGCCGTAGGGCTTCGTCGACGCGGCGTCGACGACCTCCCACACGTCGATCCCCATGCGATCGCAGAGCATCGCGAGCTCGTTGACGAGCGCGATGTTGACCGAGCGAAAGATGTTCTCCAGGAGCTTGGTCAGCTCCGCCGCCTCGGGCGTGGAGACACGCACGATCGTGTCGCAGACCTCACCGTAGAGCGCCGCCGCCCGGTCCCCGCAGGCCTCCGTCAGCCCGCCGACGACCTTCGGCGTCGTGCGCAGCGTGAAGTCCGTCCGCCCGGGGTCGACGCGCTCGGGCGAGTAGGCGAGGTTGAAGTCCTCGCCGGCGACGAGGCCCGACTCGGCGAGGATCGGCGCGAGACGCTCGCGGGTGGTGCCGGGGTAGGTGGTCGACTCGAGCACGACGAGCTGGCCCGCCTGCAACACCTCGGCCAGCGCCCGAGCGGCTCCGATGAGTGGCCCGAGATCGGGCTCGCGGTTGGCCGTCAGCGGCGTCGGCACGCAGATCAGCACCGCGTCGCAGCGCGCCAGGGCCGCCATCCGCGTCGTCGGCTCGATCCGCTCGGCGACCGCTCGCAGCGACGCATCGGAGACGTCCTCGATGTAGGTCTCTCCGGCGCGCAGCGACGCGACCTTGCGCCGGTCGATGTCGACGGCCACGACGTCACGGCCCTCCGCGGCGAAGGCAACGGCGAGCGGCAGGCCGACGTAGCCCATGCCGATGACTCCGACGGCCATGATGGCGCGAGTTTAGTGGCCGGTGCGGTCTGCTCTCGGTTGCGACGAGGGAGGCGATGCCGCGTTTGACTACCATCCGGACGGTGACAAAGGCTTCGGTCGCCGCCATTACGGGCCAGGCCGGCTCATACCTCGCTGAGCAGCTGCTCGACACGTCGAGAGCTTCAAAGCCACCGCGGCGGTAACCCGGTGAGCGCCCCACGCGCACTGATCACCGGCATCTCCGGCCAGGACGGCTCATACCTGGCGGAGCTGCTGCTCGCGAAGGGCTACGAGGTCTTCGGCATCGTGCGCGGGTCGCCGCGGGGCCGGCATCCGAACCTCGCGGCGATCAAGGACGACATCACGCTGCTGCAGGGCGACCTGCTCGACCAGATGACGCTGTTGGACGCGATCAGCAGGGCTGAGCCCGACGAGTTGTACAACCTCGCCGCCACCTCGTTCGTCCCGTCGTCCTGGCGCCAGCCGGTGCTGACGGCGCAGTTCACCGCGGTCGGGACCACGGCGATTCTCGAGGCGATCCGGATCACCAACCCCGGTCTGCGCTACTTCCAAGCCTCGTCGTCGGAGATCTTCGGGGCGACGACGGAGTCTCCGCAGAACGAGGACACGCCGTTTCGGCCGCACAATCCCTACGGCATCGCCAAGCTCTACGCGCACCTGATGGTGGCGACCTACCGCGCGCGCTATGGCCTGCACACGTCGAGCGGGATCCTCTACAACCACGAGTCTCCGCGCCGCCCGGCGGAGTTCGTGACCCGCAAGATCACACGCGGAGCGGCGGCGATCAAGCTCGGTCTGGCGAGCGAGCTGCGGCTCGGCAACCTCGACGCGCAGCGCGACTGGAGCTTCGCCGGCGACGTGGTCGAGGCGATCTGGTTGATGCTGCAGCAGAGCACCGGCGGCGACTACGTCGTCGCGAGCGGAGTCGGTCACTCGGTGCGCGAGCTCACGCGCGTCGCCTTCGGGCATGTGGAACTGGAGCCGGACGAGTACGTCGTCGTGGATCCCGAGTTCGTCCGCCCGCTCGACCCGATCACGCTCGTCGGTGACGCCACGCGAACCCACGAGCAGCTGGGATGGCAGCCGCGGACGAGCTTCGAGGACATGATCGGGATGATGGTCGAGCAGGATCTGGCTGATCTGCGCGCCGAGCGCGCGGCACCGTCCCCGCTCGCGTAGACCGCGCTCCTCGGTCGAGGAAACGATTCCACGCTTGATCAGCGCCCGGTGAGCGAACAGCCGCGCTTCCACGGAAAACCGCGACTTTCTACCAGCCACGCCGTTATACGGGGTGTTCGACGCCGGTTTCCCATCCCCACCGGCGCAGCGATGACTCTCCCCACGAGCCACTCCCTCCCTCTAGATCCGCAGTCCCTACCTGCGCCCCCATCGGATCCTCCGCCGAGGCTCGAGATGGAGTCCGTCCTCGGTACGCCGCTCGCGCTGGGCGACTACGAGGGCGTCATGGATTGGATGGACGGGGTCGTGTCCCGGCGCGAGCGGATCTCCGTCAGCGCCGCTGCCGTGCACCTGGTCATGGTCGCCCGTGAGGACCCGCAGACGCGCGACGCGCTGACCAACACGGTTGCCGTCCCCGACGGGCAGCCGCTCGTCTGGGCGCTGCGCGCGCTCGGTCACCCGCAGGCGACCCGCATCTACGGCCCCGATCTGATGGCCCGCTACTGCGAGCGCGCGGCCCGGAACGGCACCCGGATGTTCCTCTACGGTGGGCGCAACCAGGGGGCCCTGGTCCAGCTCGTGCTGACCCTGCGCCACCGCTATCCGGGGCTGGACATCGCCGGCGGCTACTCCCCGCCGTTTCGGCCCCAGACCGAAGAGGAGCGCGACGCGATCGTCGCCGAGATCAACGGCTCGCACGCCGACGTCGTCTGGGTCGGCACCGGCCAGCCCAAGCAGGAGAAGTGGATGGCCGAGATGCGCGAACTGCTCGACGCGCCGATCCTCGCCGGAGTCGGTGCGGCCTTTGACTTCCACGCCGGTCTCGTTCCCCAGGCACCCGCCTGGATGCAGACCGGCGGGCTGGAGTGGACCTACCGCCTGGCGCACGAGCCGCGCAGGCTGTGGCGTCGCTACGCGCGCTACAACCCGCGCTTCCTCGCGGGCTTCGCAGGGCAGTACGCGCGCCACCGGCTGCGGACCGTTTTGCCAGCAGAACGGTAAGTTCCGCCACTCATGTTCCCCGACGTCGCCGTCATCGGGCTGGGACGGATCGGATTACCGCTGGCCATATCGTTCGCCGACAGGGGACTCGACGTCCTTGGAGTCGATATCGACGCCGACCGGCTGCAGGCCGTCCGTGATGCCCGCATGCCCTTCCAGGAGCCGGGCGCTCAGGCGGCACTGGACCGCGTCCACGCGCTTGGCACCTTACGCGTCTCGGACTCCGTGGCCGCCGCGGCCGCCGCCGAGCACATCGTCATCACGCTGGGCACGCCGTCGTTCTCGCACGTCGAGATCGACATCTCCGACATCCGCTCGGCGCTCGACGACCTGCTCGGCCATCTGCGCGACGGCCACACGATCGCCCTGCGCTCGACGATCGCGCCCGGCACGACCGACTTCGTCGCCGGCTACATCGCAAAGCACCGCGGTTTTCAGATCGGCGAGGACGTGTTCGTCGCCCACGCGCCCGAGCGGATTGCCGCGGGGCGGTTCTTCGACGAGATCGGCACGCTGCCGTGCATCGTCGGCGGCGTGGGCGAGGCGTCCGGCGAGCGCGTCGGCGCGCTGTTCGAGATCTTCGGGGCGCCGATCGTGCAGACGACGCCGGTGCAGGCCGAGCTGGCGAAGATCTGGACGAACATCATGCGCTACACGACGTTTGCGCTGCCGAACCTCCTGATGATGGACTGCGAGCAGCACGGCGCCAACGTCTTCGAAGTCATCGACCTGATCAACCGCGACTATCCGCGCGGCGGGATCGCGATGCCCGGGCTGACCGCCGGGACGTGCCTGCGCAAGGACTTCACCTTCAGTGAGGAGCGCTCCAACGCACCGGGCATGCTGCTCGCCGTGTCACGCGTCAACGAGTCCGTGCCGCTGTTCCTCGTGGAGGGGATGAAGCGGCGGCTCGGATCGCTGAACGGGCGCAAGATCGCCGTTCTCGGGCTCGCCTTCAAGGGCAACACGGACGACGAGCGAGACTCGCTCGCCCACAAGCTCGTCCGCATGCTGGAGCGCGAGCTGGCGGACGTCTCCGTCCACGATCCGCAGGTCTCGACGCCGACGCAGCCGTTCGAAGACGCCATCCGCGATGCGGCGGCGGTCGTCGTCGCAGCCAACCATGACGAGTTCGCCGGGATCGAGCGGCTGCGCCAGGTCGCCGCGTTGTCGGGCGCCGACGCGTTGATCGTCGATCCGTGGAACTGCTTCGGCGTCGGCCAGGTCTTCGCCTACGTGGCGGAGCTCAGCGTGCTGTCGCCGAACGGGCGCGTCGCGTTGCCGTGATCGGTCCTGATCGCGCATGAGCAGGGTCCTGGTGACGGGCGGTGCCGGCATGATCGGCGCCGCGGTCGTGCGGCGCCTGCTGCGCGATCCCGACTACGACGTGCGCGTGTCCGACCAGCGCCCCGCGCCGCGATGGATGCGCGAGGGCTGCGAGGTACACACCGGCGACCTGCGCGAGCTCGCCCAGGCGCGCGCCGCTACGAAGGGCTGCTCGCAGGTGATTCATCTGGCCGCGATCGTCGGCGGGATCGCGAACTTCCACAAGCTCCCGCACACGCTGACGGCCGTCAACAGCGCGCTGTACGACGCCGTCATCCAGGCCGCGCTGGACCACGACGTCGAGCGCTTCGTCTACGTGTCGTCCTCGATGGTCTTCGAGCGCGCAACGGAGTTCCCAACCACCGAGGAGCACGTCTGGGACGTCGCGATGCCGCGCTCGGCCTACGGTTTCTCAAAGCTCGCCGGCGAGGTCTGGTGCCATGCCGCGTTCGCGGAGCATCAGCTTCCGTTCACGATCTGCCGTCCGTTCAACGCCTACGGGCCGGGCGAGATGCCCGACGACGAGCCCGGAATCGCCCATGCCGTTCCCGATCTCATCCGCAAGGCGCTGTCGGGTCAGCACCCGCTGCAGATCTTCGGCTCGGGCGAGCAGACGCGGACGCTGACGCACGTCGACGACATCGCCGACGGCGTCGTCAGCGCGATGGGCGCGCCCGCGGGGCTGCACGAGGATTTCAACATCTCCGCGAGCGAGGAGCTGACCGTCGCCGAGATCGCGCGGATCGTCTGGGAGGTCTGCGGCCGTGACCCGGACGCGTTCGAGCTGGAGCACCTGCCGACGTTCCCGGTCGACGTGCCGAGACGCTGGCCGAGCGTCGAGAAGGCCCGCCGTGTGCTGGGATGGGAGGCGAAGATCGACGTTCGCGACGGCGTCGCGCAGACGGCGGACTGGCTGCGCGAGCGGTTGGCGACGAGCTGACGAGCGCTCGCATGCGGCGCAGCAGTCCAGTGGGGTACATTCGGTGCTCTCGCGGCTGCGGCAGCGTTCCGCGCACGCCACCGTCGTTTGACGCCGATGGGAACGGGGGTAGGCGCGAGATCAACTCATCACCACGACCAGGAGGACCTCATGAAGCTGCGCAGGCGGCAGAAAGGCAAGAAGGATCAAGTGCTGGACTCCTTTGCGTCCGTGGTGAAAAGCTTGGCCGCCTTGCATGTGGCCGAACGCGCCGGCAAGGGCGCCAAGACGGGTGCGAAGAACGTGAGCAAGGGCGTGAAGAAGGCATCCGGGCTGAAGGCCATCGCGAAGTCCACGCCGGCCAAGGTGCTCGGCGGCGCTGCGGTCGACGGCAGTGCCGGCGCACTGATCGCCAAAAAGCTGAAGGGCGGAGATCCGGAGCCGATCTACACTCCGCCGGCGCCGGCGGAGCCGATGGCCGTTGCCCCGGAGCGCGAGGTGGAGGCCGTTGCCGCGGATGCGGCGCAGGCCGCGGTTGCCGACGCGTCTGCTGCGCCCACGGGTTCGGAGGCCGGCGTCGGGGCCGCGGAGCCGGAGATCGCCGCGGTGCCCGAGCTCACTGCTGTGCCCCTGCTGCCGGCGGAGCCCGAGACCGCGGCGGGCGAGGCCGATGCCTCCCCCGAGGCCGTGCCTGACACCGCGACCACCGAGTCTGACGCCGGAACGGGCGATGACACGCCCGACGACCCCGCGGCGACCGAGCCACCCGGCGAAGGCGCCGAGGAGCCCGTCACCGACGGCGACCAGTCCGCGTCGAGCTCGGAGACCTGGAGCACGTAGACGAGCGCGTCACGCTCCCAGGCTCGCGTAGACCGCGGCGAGCGCCGGCGCCACGGCTTGCGGCGACGCGATCTCGATGACGCGCCGGCGCCCCGCCTCCCCGGCGGCTGCGTCGCGGAACCGCGCCCGAGCGACGATCGCCAGAGCGGCGGCGTCGCCGGGTTCCACGAGCCCGGCCGGGTCGCACAGCTCCAGAAGCGCGCCGATCGCGCTGGCGACCACCGGCAGCCCCGCCGCCATCGCCTCGGCCGCAGCGAGGCCGAACGTCTCAGCCGAGCGCGACGGCACCAGCGCCAGCCCGGCCTCGGCGCGGAGCCGTCGTAGCTCCGTGGCGTCGACGCGGCCCGCGAAGCGCGTGTCGGTCCCCTTCGCGCGCGCCTGCAGGGTTGCGCGCTCGGGCCCGTCGCCCGCGACCACGAGCGGCAGACCGGCGGCGGCGCACGCCGCGATCGCGACGTCGATTCCCTTT
Organism: Solirubrobacteraceae bacterium; assembly: GCA_033855115.1. Taxonomy (GTDB): domain Bacteria; phylum Actinomycetota; class Thermoleophilia; order Solirubrobacterales; family Solirubrobacteraceae; genus CADCVQ01. Next base: position 1,003 of record JAWVGJ010000079.1, on the reverse strand, counting down.
TCCGTCGCCAGGCGCGAGACGACGAGCGCGTGACGGCCGTCGGCAGCGGTCGAGCCGGCGGCGACCTCGCGCACGATGTGCCCGACGACGTGTAGCGGCGGCCCGCCGACGGCCGCAGGGTCCCTGCCGGCGAGCACACCATCCCTGGCCGCCGCGGCGACGCGGTCGTCTGCGCCGACCGGCGCCCCGAGCGTTCGCAGCCGCTCGCCGGCGAATGCGCTCGGCACGATCACGGCGTCGGCGTGCTCCAGCAGCCGCCGCTGCCAGAGCGCCAGCGCCGCGCCGTAGACGACCGCCTCTGCGCCCGTGCCGCGGCAGTTCCGGCGCACGCCGGGGAGCGTGTTGCGGCCGTGACAGCGCGTGCAGTCGGTGCCCTGCGTGAAGCACGTGCCGACCGCGCAGACGAGACGGTAGTTGTGCAGGTGCAGCACCGTTCTGGCCCCGGCGGCGCGTGCCGCCGCCAGCGCGCGCCAGCCCAGCGACGGGTTGACGTTGTGGGCGTGGACGATTCGGGCCCCGGTTCTTCGCACGGCCGCAGCGACCTGGTCGGGCGCGAGGCCGCCGCCAAGCAGGCCGGCCGCTGCCCGCGCGCGGCCGATCGCCGCGCTGTCGCGTGTGAGCAGTTCGGCATCCTCGCGGAGGTGCTCGCGGACGAGCCAGAGCAGGTCCGCGAGCGCGCGCTCCTCTCCACCGGTCGTGCGGTAGCGGTTGTGCAGGAAGAGGATCACTAGTGCTCCGTTCCGTAAGTCGCTTTGCCCTTGGGCGGTTGCTGGCGCCGCCTGGCAAGGACGCAGGAGGCGATGCGTGCCCCTGGCACGTGAGGCTCCGAGGACGCCGCCAGGCGGTGATCAGCGACCGATCCAAGGGTGAAGGGATTTGCGGAACGGAGCACGAGCGACGCACGGTCTGTGTCAATACAGCCACGGAACTGCGCCAAACCTAGACTCTTCCTGCGACATGGCCTTGACGGCGAGCATCATCGTCCCCACCCGTGAGCGGGCGG
>JAWVGJ010000078.1:0-12588 GCA_033855115.1 Solirubrobacteraceae bacterium | reverse complement strand
ACGTCCCCGAGGGGGAGCGCGCCGACGCGCTGCACGGGGTCTTCTACGGCTTCTACACGCGCGTGGCGATCATCGACCGCACCACGTACGAGCTGGCCGCCTGGGCCAAGAACGAGGCCGGCCAGCTTGCCAACGTCCCCGAGCCGCTGAAGGAGGCGCTGCGCGACAACGCGCTGTTCGTCGGCCAAGAGCTGTTCGCCAGCCGCGTGCGGGCGATGCGCGCGATGGGCTACGTCTCACAGCGCTTGGCCGAGCTGCTCGACGGATCGCCACCGGCGCGGCCGTTCACCCTCCAGCGCGCGATCGCGTTCGACCAGAAGCAGGGCCGGATGCGCAGCTACCGGCTTTCCCACCCCGGCGAGCACCCCGACCTGCCCTACGACGCGGCGGCGTACGACCCCCACGCCGCCTGACGCGCGCCCGGTCGCGGACGGCAGGGCGTCAGCTGCGTCACCCGCACGCCGGCCGACGTTGTCGTTGATTGCCGGCAGGGAGCATGACATCGCCTGAGCTCTGCGTCCCACAGACGAATGCCAGGCGGGACTCCTTCTGCAGCCCGGCCGATGTAGAGCAACCCATGAATGTCGCTCGGGCGTTCCACGGCGCTGGTGCAGAGTGCGACAACCCGCGAGCGGCCAAGTGTGCCCATGAAGTAGCCGAGCTCCAGAAGCACGTTCTGACGCGCACGGTTTGCTAGCTTCGGCGTCTCGCTGCCGGCCACCGATCCCATGTCGTCGGCGGTCAACAAGCCACGGCAAATCCCACGTCGAGCGCCTGCTTTTCGAACTTCTCGATGACTGTCCGTCCTCCGTCGGCCTGCTCCTCGAGGATCACGGGCAGCGGGTGCGGCACTCGTGCCCGGCCAGCAGCGGATGCCCGGCGACCTTTCCGAACGCAGCCAGTTGCGGAAGGTCAAGCCGGTCACGCAGAGCGTCCGGGCGATCTCGTTCGGGGTTACCTCGTCCACGGCCGTGTAGTCGACCCGATCGACGGCGATCTGACACCAGATCTTCAAGGACGGCGCCGGCGTGCCACAAAGGTCGTTAAGGCGAAGCGGGCGGGGGTCGTGACCGTTTCGCTTCGCGCGACCGCCAACGGGCGCATGACTGGGAAAGCACGGCTGCTGGTCAGCGCGAAGGACGACACTGGCAACGCCTCCACACGGGCGCTGATCGTGAAGCGATGACGCAGGAGCGCTGGTGAGGAGCGCCACTGTGCTCTCGTGTGGGCGGCGGCAACGGTCATCGCGACCAGGGCGGTGGTCTCTGCCCTGGTCGACCGCGCCGACTTCGGGCAGACAGCCACCGGTCTCACCAGCCGGGGCCGTCGCCCTGATCGCGCTCGCCTGTCTGGCGGTGGCGCTGGAAGGGTGGCTGACGTGGCTCCTGCGCCGCCGCCGCTGGACCGGGTCCGTCGCCCGCCCTCAGCCAAGCCGCTCACTTGAGGCGCTGAGCACGCTCAGCCAGCATCCAGACAAGCCCAGTGCAACCGCGTGACGTACGGGATCACGACCTTTCCGTCGCAGCTGGCGGCAGCGCGAGCGATCGCGGTGAGCTGCTCGTGAACCGCGTCGATCCCGATGACCCGGCCAGCGGCCCGCGTCTTGCTCGATGTCAGTGCCATCGCTACGAAGCCCCGCTGGCTCAGCGCGCACGTCCAGCGAACGTTCACGCTTCGCGCGGCGCCGAAGCCGGGCGCCGCCGACAGTTCCTGCGTGAGGTCAAAGGACCGGTAGTGGCGGCTGTAGCCCGGGCTGTGGCGCTCGAGGAAGTCCTCCAGGCTCGCGGCCGCACCTCCAACGGCCCACTGGCGATCGTTTTGCAGCAAAGCAACGACGCCGCGCGGTCGCAGCACGCGCGCGGCCTCGGCGAGAAACGCGGCTCGATCAAACCATTGGATTGCCTGCGCGGCGAGCACGAGAACGGCGCTGTCGCTCCCAAGCGGCAGACGCTCGGCCTCGCCTGTGCGGTACTCGATCATTGCGTCGTAGGGCGTCGCGGCCCATGCCTTGCGCAGCATGTCCGCTCCCGACTCGATGCCGATGATCGGCGGACCGCCGCCAAACACGTCACGCACAAGTCGGGTGCTGATCCCCGACCCCGCGCCCACATCGACGAGCAGCCCATCGCCGCGCGGGCCGGCCCCGTCAACGTCAGCGACCAATGCCCTGAGAATCTCCGGCGGATAGCGCGGGCGCCAGCGCTCGTACTCCTCGGCAAGCCCTTCGAAGGCGAGTTCAGACATCACGCCGCCATGATGACGCGAACTGTTTTCGCCGCCACGACGAGCAGCCCGCCGCCGTATGCGCGACGCGGTACGCCGACCGTCAGCCTGGCGACGTCAACATCGAGCGTGACACGATCGCCTTCGCCGGCGATCGGCCCCTTGCGCGCGCAGCCCACACCCGATTGCGCTGAACAGACACGAAGCGACCGCCCCGACGTTTGCAAACCCCGGTCCGGACATCCTCCCATAAACGTCAGGGCTTCCTGGCGTGCTATCAGCTGAAGGGTTTCGGCTGTCCTGCAAGGACGCAGCGAAGGCTGACACAGGGCACGTGCAGGGTGGGCTGAGGGTTGGCGTGGTCTTGCCTTTCGCTCGGTGTCGCGTAGTCCGTGGCGTCGGACTGCGTGTCGCCACCGCTGCAGTGCCCGTGCTCGCGCGGGTCCGATGCTGCCCGTCAGCATCTGGAGCGCCGCACCGATCTCTGCACGCTCGGCGCGGGATCGGCGATCAGCATCACCAGTAGCTTCCTGTCGCGAGCGGGAAGGTCAGCCACGGTGGCCCGCAACGCGCTGGGAGCGCGGATCCTGAGGATTGCAGGGCGACCCTGGCGCCTCGCGCGTGCGTTATGGTGACAGGGATGAATGGTGAGAACATGCCACCGCCTGAGCAGACCCAGTGAGCATCCTAAGCACCCGCGATCCGATCCCCCCGCGCCGCAAACGTCAACTTTCTCTTAGCCGAAGCGAGCAACCCATGACCAACGACACACGCCGCCCGTGGTTCGGACCCAAGCGAATCGGCTTCGGGATGAGACCCCAGACCTGGCAAGGCTGGCTTCTCACAGCCGCCCTCGCCGCAGCAATCATCGCCATCGGCCTACTCACCAGCCACTGAGGGAACTACCCGGAGGGCAACGCCGACCCCGCGGGGCGCGACTCCGTGCGTCGCGTGCTATTGCATCCTTCACAGTGCCCGGGCTAGCGCCATCAGCGGCGCGAAATCCCAACGGTCAGTGTTGTCGCCACTGGGCGTGGCTGCCGTGCTGGGCGGCGGGGTGGCGTGGGGCGTTAGTAGGTGTGGGTGCGTCGCGTGGCGGTGAAGGGCGCCGGGTCGAGGCTCATCCAGGCAGCCGCGTAGGCGAATGCTGCGGCTGGCGAGACCAGTGTCCATAGCAGTCCGGCGATCGCGCTGGCGGCGAGGTTGCCGAGACTATCGACGGTCGCGAGCAGCCCGAACGCTGATCCGCGCGGCCTTCGGGGCGAGGTGTGCGACTGCAGCGGCCGGTGTGTTTAAACGCAGCCGACGCCGGTGCCCGCGGGCATGAAGGCGATCAGCATCGGAGGCTCGCGCCGGTCAGCGCGAGCACGACGTCCGCGCCGCCGAACCGCGATGGTGCCGCCGACGAGGACTTGGACGGGGCTGCGCCTGTCTCCGTGGCCGCCGGCGCGGGCGCTGATCAGGTTGACGGCGATGTTGTCGGCGGTGTGGAGCGCGAGCGCCAGTTTGCGCGGCGCTGTCGTTGCCCCGGCCGGGGCCGACGAGTTCGGTGGCGCGCAGACTGTTGCGACATGTTGACCAGCTTCAACGCTGCGACGGCGTCAGCAGCTGCCCGAGTCGTCCCGCAGCACGGAGCGCACCGGGATGCGGATCGGTTGGCGCGTGGCGACCTCCAAACGCGCAGGCGGCGGCTGCGGGCGTCTTTGACCAGCGATCAGGGTCCCGAGCTGCTCGACTGAAATAGGTCAGCTCGACGCCGACACCGACCTGTGGGTCCACAGCGCCGCCGATCTCGACGCCGTCGCAGCCGAGCCCAACGACCGACCTCGCAGGCGCCGCCTTCAGTAAAGCCGATCGGGAGCTCCGACCGCTACTTGTTGCGCAGACCACCGAAATCCGCCGATGCGCTCGCGGGAGTCAGAGCACGTGGCCGAGTATGCGTGTAGGCCCGCCGACGCGGGCGGGTGCCCCGCAGCGTCTCACGAAGCGCAGCGTGGGCTGGCGGCGCTGTTGTCGATACGCGCCGGGCTTCGGGCCCGGCGCGCTCGCTTTGCGGTGGTTAGGGTTTGAGGTCAAAGCTCGTCGGTCCGGTGTACTGGATGCTGCAGTACTGCACTCCCGCGTCGAGGCAGTCGCCGGCTCCGCCGTTGGGATCTGCGACGAGGCTGGTGGAGACGATCGCGCCGAGCTCGTCGTTGACCCACGCCACCGACGCGTAGCGCGGCGTGCCCCGGGCGTAGGACAGCTCGCCCGTGCCCAGCGTGTACTTCACGATGCGGCTGCCGGTGACGCCCTGTCGGGCGACGGCCCACAGGAAGCTTGAGCCGTCGGCGCTAAACGACGGCTTGCTGACCTCGGTAAAGCTCGCGCCACCTCCACCCGCCTGGTAGACGAGCCGCTCCTTGCCGGTGGCGACGTTACGCACGTGCACGCGCTGGCGGCCACTGACGCGGCCCATGACGCTGTCGACCCAGGCGACGTGCTTGGAGCCCAGCTCGACGCCCTGGATGTGCGTCCTCCTGAGCAGCAGGCGTGTGCCCTTCGCGCGGGAGGTCACGGTCGCCGTACCGATGCGCAGCTGATCCATACCGCCATCGCGGCGCACGAAGGCGATGCGCCCGCCCTGGATGGTCGGGTTGCGCTCGGCTCGATCCGGGGCGCTGAGATGCGCAAGGCGCTGCTCGACCGCCGATCGCGGGTTCAGGCGGTAGATGTCGCCGTCGCGGCTGTAGACGGCGTATGTGCTACCGCTGCGGCTCGAGCCGAGGTCCACGTCAAACGCGCCGTCACGCTGCGCCACGGCGACCGGGGTCGGTGCGCCGCCATCGAGGGACTGCACGAGCTGATACTTGCCCGTCGCGGCATCCAAGCGCGACCACATCGCTGTGCCGTCATAGGCGGCGGCGGGCGTGGCGGCAACGAGCGACTCGACCTGCGTGGCGCCCTGGGCCGACGACGTGGAGACCACAGCGTAGGTGACGAGAACGGCGAGGCAGGCGACGATGGGGTTGTGGGGTGATGGTTTCATCCATCCATAGTCGGCGCCGCCGATCGCGTTCATCGGCCACCCAGGGTGATAATCCGCTCACCATTGTGTCTGTCGACCAAGGCTGACGGTGTCACCCAAACCCGGCTCGCCACGCGATAATGCCACGCCCCTCGGTACGACTCTCGACGGAAATGGAAGCAGTCGCAGATCTCGGACAGGTCGACGAACACGGCGAGCAGAGCTTTGAGCTGCCGCCGGCGCGCCGGTGTGTCCGGACGCCCACGATCACGCGACGAACTCGCACCGAGTCGGTACCGGTAGCGAGGTTGCCGCGCGATCGGTGGACGTTGGCTACCGAGGGGCGGGGCACGTTCAGGCAAAAAATAGACAGCTGCCCCCGTTTGGGTGCTACTATCAGTTTGTGAAACGCCTTGCGATGGATTCTCAAGGGGCCGGAGCGCGGCGGTGGTGGGCGCTGGGCGCGATGGTGTTCGCTGTTCTCGCCGTCGGCATTGACGTCACGATCCTGAGTGTCGCGCTGCCGACGCTGGCGGTGCGGCTTGATGCGTCGACATCGCAGCTGCAGTGGTTCTTGTCGGCGTACACGCTCGTCTTTGCGGGAGCGATGATGCCTGCGGGGATGCTCGGCGACCGATTTGGGCGCAAGCGGTTGTTGTTGATCGCGCTCGTCGTGTTCGGCGGCGGCTCGTTGGCGTGTGCGTACGCGCCGTCGGCGGACGCGTTCATCGCGGCGCGCGCCGTGCTCGGCCTCGGGGGCGCGGTCGTGCTGCCGATGGTGCTGGCGGTCCTGCCCGCTCTGTTTTGCGAGCGGGAGCGGCCACGCGCGGTCGGGGTGATGATGGCCGCGACAATGCTCGGCTTTCCGATCGGACCGATCCTCGGCGGGTGGCTGCTGACCCATTACAGCTGGGGCACTGTGTTCCTGATCAACGTACCGGTTGTCGTCGTCGCGCTGATCGCTGTCGCCGCTCTGCTGCCGGAGTCGCGCAGCAGCGCCCGCCCCAGCGTTGATCTGGTCGGTGTCGTGGCGTCGATGACAGGCCTGACGGTGCTGGTCTACGGCGTGATCGAGGCCGGTCAGAACGGATGGGGCGATACCGGCGCAGTCGTGGCGCTGATCGCGGGTGTCGTGGTTCTCGCGGCGTTCGTTGCCTGGGAGCGACGCGTGCGCGACCCGCTCGTCGATCTTTCGCTGTTTGGCTCGCGCACGTTCACCTGGGCCACGATCCTGATGAGCGTCGTGTCGTTTGCGATGTTCGGCGTCTTGTTCGCTGCGCCCCAGTATTTTCAGGCGGTGCTCGGCACGGACGCGCTCGGTAGCGGTATGCGGTTGCTGCCGCTGGTCGGCGGGATGATCGCAGGCGCCGTCGTTGCCGGCCCGCTCGCGCGCTGGGCGGGCGTCAAGGCAGCGGTCGCGCTCGGCTTCGCGGTGCTCGCGGCGGGCATGTTCGCCGGAGCGAGCACGAGCGTCACGAACGCCAGCGGCTGGGCGGCCGTTTGGACCGCGATCTGCGGCCTCGGGCTCGGGTTCGCGATGCCAACCGCGCTTGACGCCGCGCTGGGCGAGCTGTCGCTGCAGCGAAGCGGCGTCGGCTCGGCGCTCCTGCAGGCCGTGCGGATGATCGGCGGCTCGCTTGGATCGGCGATCCTCGGCTCGCTGATCAACGCTGGCTACCGCGGTCGCCTCGATCTTGCTGGGCTGTCCCCCACGGCCGCGTCCGCGGTCAGAAAGAGCGTCACGGACGGCGTGGCGGTCGCCCACAAACTCGACTCCGTAGCGCTGATGTACTCGGTTCGTACTGCGTTCGTGCACGCCATGGACCTCGCGCTGGTCGCGTGCGGTGGCCTCGCGGCAGTCGGCGTCGCGCTGGCACTCGCGTTTCTGCCTCAGCGCATACGCGCCAAGACCGCGGCCGGCGCCCAACCGCCGCGTGCGAAGGGTTCCCGTATTGCCGCCTGACATCAAGCAGCCGACTGGACTGCGCGAGCGCAAGAAGGCCAGAACCCGCACCACGATCCAAGAGCACGCACTACGACTGTTCGAACAGCGAGGCTACGACGCCACCACCGTGCAGCAGATAGCCAACGCCGCCGAGGTCTCCGAGAGCACGTTCTATCGGTATTTCCCGACCAAGGAAGACGTCGTCATGCACGACCGCTACGACCCGCTGCTGCTCGCCGCATTCGCGGCACAACCACGGGAGCTCAGCCCAGTCACAGCCCTGCGTGGCGCGCTCGCCACAGTCTTCGGCGACCTTCATGCTGCCGAACTCGAGCAGGAGCGCCTGCGCAGCCAGCTGATCTTCTCGGTCCCCGCGCTGCGCGCACGAATGCTCGAGCAGCTCACGGACAGCGTCGACATGTTGGCCCACGCAGTCGCAGACCGGGCCGGACGCCGCCCCGACGAACTCCGCGTGCGCAACCTCGTCGGAGCAGTCACCGGAGCAGTGATCGTCGCACTGCTCACCGCCGCCGAGGATCCGACCGCCGATTACCGGACCACCGTGGACGCCGCGCTGGCCCACCTCGAGGCCGGCCTGCCACTATAAGACCCGCTGCCCGGCTCGTCACCAAGGGCATATCGACGGCCGGTCACCCTTCACGATTGCCCGACAGCCCAGCGAGTCACTGCCCTCCCGTCCGCACATTTTGCTGCATGCTCATCAATATGCAGCAGTCTGCGAGCCACACACGGGACCCTGATCGACTTGCTTCACTCGGGCTTGGTGCACTCAGGGTGCGGGGGGTGGGTACCGTCGCGCAGACCGGTGCCGGCGGGGTATCGCAGACGGTGGCGATGATCGCGTTCCTGGTCGTACGGGCGCTCAACTGACGGCGGCGCTTGTCGACCTTGTCACCGCCTTGGTTACGACGCTCGCGGCGACGCCGCTGCGCTACGTCGTCGACCTCGCGCTGCTCGTGCAGAGGTCCGAGACCGAGTTGTACGAGTTCGAGGCAAACGCGTGTCACGCGCCGCGCGCTAGCGTGGCCGGGTCCTGACCTCAGAGGAGGAGCCAGCGTGCAGTTCACCGGGATCGTGAAGTCCTACGACGCCGACGAGGGCGTCGGCTACATCGTGAGAGAGCCCGACCGCCACGAGATCGTCGTGCGATCCGGCGGGCTCGCGCTTGGCGTCGACGCGCGTACGAGGGCGACCGCGTGGCGTTCGACATCGACATGGAAACCAACGCGCAGGCGCGTAACGTTGTGCGCACGTGAGCTGGCGCGCGGTTCGCCCTGGCCAAATCGCTGGCCATTCCCACGGCTGGGTGCTGGCCATCGAGATGACCAGCAGCTTCGCCGTGTGGCCAGTTGGCTTGGCCATTGCGTCGCCCGACGCCCGTGTCCGGGGACGTCACGTCGACTGGGCTGGCGGGCACACGGCCCGCCGGCCGCGGGACCGCGCGCCGCCAGCACCGCGCTGTCCCCGGGTTCATTCGACAGAGAAGGACACCTGACGAGTTCCGGCAGTCTCGCCGCGTCGGCCGGCGTACGCCGCAAGCGGATCGGGCTGCGGTGCATACGGGTACACCGGGTCGGTGCCTGCCCGCGCCGACGACATTGACCTTGGGGCGGTCCGTCGACGGCTCGAGGAGCGTCGCGACCGCACCAGCGAACGTGTGGCTGCGCTCGCCCAGCGTCCCGAGCTCGGCACGGCGCAGGGGTTCGGCAAGCGCATCGGCGACGGCACGGTCGAGGCGATCAGTCGGCTGACGGAGATCGGGGTCGGCAGTTCGCTGGAGCAGACGCTGGCCCGAACCAAGCGGGCACTGGCCAAGCTCGACGATGGTACTTACGGCAGCTGCGATACGTGCGGCCAGCCGATAGCGCCAGCCCGGCTGCACGCGATGCCCGATGGCGTGATGTGTTTGGCGTGCGCGAGCTCTCAGCGCCGCGCTGGTTCTCCTCGACGCCGCTGAAGCTCACACTGCTGCCGAAGCCCTGTCCGTGTGACCAGCACGCCGCCGAATCGGCCAGGAATCCTCAGCTGACGGTGCTCGGGTCGCGCGCGGCAGGCGCATTGGTCGACGGCCGGCGCGGGGTACGCAGCGTCCCCGGCGCCCAAGTGATGCTCGGACGACCAAGCTGATTATTGCCATGGCCGCTCGGCTACCGGATGAGCGTCGCGCGGCTCGGCGCCTCGATCACGAACCCAAGCGAGCTTGGTCGCAAGGCCGGCGAGGACACGGAGCGCTTGCTTGCAATCTGGGCCCAGCGGAAGGGAATCATCGGCCTGGAGGTTGGCGCGCATTCACCAATCACGGCGTGATGTTAGGGGGTGCGCGGCGCCAAGAAGGCCGGACGCGGCCTGAAGGCAGCCGGGCGCGGACTCGCCAAGGCTGTCGGCCGCGGCGCCGGCAAGCCGCCAAGTCGCTGGAGAAGCACACCGGCACGATCGGCAGGGCGATCGGCCGAGGCGTGCGCCGCACAGGCGCAGCGCTCAAGCGCGGCTGGCAGAAGCTCAAGCTCCGGAAGACCTCGGACGACTGCCTTGGCGATCTTCTTCAGGCGCTCGCCGATCTTCTTGGCGGTCTCAACGGATCGTCGCACCGCCACCGTCCGCGCGGCCTGCTCGAAACGGATGTATCTGGACGCGGGGGAGGGCGCTCTTACGTGTCAGGCGGACTGGCGGATTTCCCCGGTGCTGGTCCGCGAGGCGCCAGTCCCTAATGTCGCCGCAGACCGGCGTCACATAGGGTGCGAGGCGACCGCCGGAATGCGGGGCCTGTGCCGCTTATCCAGGGGTTAAACACCCCGAGCAGCCAGGCTCCGCGCCGGTGAATCGCAGGCATCGACCGGGCTAAGCCGATCGGTGATCAAGGACGGGAGGGGCCCGACCCGCCAGCGCCTTCCGTATAGGGGCCGCAGGCGCCTGCCGCTGATCTTGTTCGATCTTGCAAACCCGGCCGTGATCGGCTTGCCGCCCGCGCGAGATTCAGGGGGCGGTCGTGGTCCGCTGGCGGGCAAGCTCGGCGATGGCTTGCTCGCGCAGCTTGAACTTCTGGACCTTGCCGGTGACCGTCATGGGGAACTCGGAGACGAAACGCACGTGGCGAGGGACCTTGTAGTGGGCGATGTGCTTGCGGCAGTGCTCGCGCAGCGCGTCTTCGTCGAGCTGCGCGCCGGCCTGGGGGCGGACGAATGCGACGATGTCCTCGCCGTAGCGCTCGTCGGGAATGCCGACGACCTGGACGTCGGCGACGCCCGGGTGCGTGTAGAGGAACTCCTCGAGTTCGCGGGGGTAGACGTTCTCGCCGCCGCGGATGATCATGTCCTTGCTGCGCCCCACGATCTGGAGATAGCCGGCGTCGTCCATCGTGGCCAGGTCGCCGGTGTGCATCCAGCCGGCGCGATCGATCGCCTCGGCCGTCTTCGCCGGCTCCTGCCAGTAGCCGACCATCACCGAGTAGCCGCGCGTGCACAGCTCGCCGGTCTCCCCACGGTTGACCGTCCGCCCGCAGATCGGATCGACGAGCTTGATCTCTACGTGCGGGTGCACCCGGCCGACGGTCCCGATACGACGCTCAAGATCGTCGCCGCGGGCGGTCTGCGTGGACACCGGGGAGGTCTCGGTCATCCCGTAGCAGATCGTCACCTCCTCGATGTGCATCTCGGCGATGACGCGTTTCATGATTTCGGCCGGGCAGGGCGAGCCCGCCATGATGCCGGTGCGAAGGCTGGTCACGTCAAAGGACGCGAAGTCCGGCTCGGCGAGCTCGGCGATGAACATCGTCGGGACGCCGTACAGGCTCGTGCAGCGCTCGGCCGCAACAGCCTCCAGCACGGCGCGCGGCTCAAAGGACGGGCCGGGGATGACGATGCATGCGCCGTGTGTGCAGCAGCCCAGGTTGCCTACGACCATGCCAAAGCAGTGATAGAAGGGCACGGGGATGCAGACGCGGTCGGCCTCGCTGTAGCCGCACGCCTCGGCGACGAAATAGCCGTTGTTGAGGATGTTGTGGTGGCTGAGCGTCGCGCCCTTGGGAACGCCCGTCGTCCCACTGGTGTACTGGATGTTGATCGGGTCGTCGAACTGCAGCGCATCGGCGCGCGCCCGCAACTCGTCTGCGGTCGCCTGCTCGCCGGCGGCGAGCTGTTCCCACTCGGGCGAGCTGAGCAGCACCACGCGCTCTAGGTCAGGCAGCTCGCCGCGAACGTCCGCGATCATCGCCGCGTAGTCCGACGTCTTGAACGACCTGGCCGCGACGAGCATCCGGCAGCCCGACTGGCGCAGCGCGAACTCCAGCTCCATGGCGCGATAAGCGGGGTTGACGTTGACCAACACGACCCCGGCCTTCGCGGTGGCAAACTGCACCAGCACCCACTCCGCGCAGTTGGGGCTCCACAGGCCCACGCGGTCGCCGACCTGCAACCCTGCAGCGACCAGGCCGCGCGCGAGCGCGTCAACACGCTCGTTGAGCTCACGGTAGCTCCACCGCAGGCGCTGGTGGCGGCACACGAGCGCCTCCGCCTGGGGCGACCGCGCCACGACGCGCTCGAGATTGGCGCCGATGGTCTCCCCCAGCAGAGGAACACCAGAGGCCCCGTGGGCGTAGGACAGCACGCCTACCGCTCCGCCGGCGCCGTCATACCCGCGCGCCGCAACGTCGACATCGTCACCGCGACGCTAGCGCGAACGCCGCCGCGTCACAAGACCCCGGACGCGACACGGTCTCAAGCGTTCCGGCGCCCCCGAGATCATGTAAGTGCCGCGCGATCGAGCGGCAGCGCGGCAGCGCCCGACGTGATCGCCTCCGCGATGTCCTGCTGCTCGTGCGCATGCTGCTCAGCGACCTTCACGGCGAGGCCGCCGCGCTGCACGCCCTTCGCGCCGGCGCCGGCGAACGCAACCGCCGACCTCGGGGGCATACCACGCGCCCGCCTGGGCGGCATCTTCAAGCCGCAAGGCGAGCGCGCAGGTATCCACGTTCATCTGCGACGGATTCACGTGCACGACGAAGTTCACCGACGCAATCATCCGCTTGACGAAGTGATGCGAACCGGTAGTGGCCACCGGGTCCAGCTGGGGCTGGACCCGGTCGACACAGTGCCGTGTTTCCCCGGCCGAGCCGACGTGGCTACGGGAAGAAACAGGCCGCAGTGAACGTGTCCAAGACGGACGATGTGTCGGTACAGACATCGTTGCCCGGACCACCGTCGTGCGCGTCGTCGCCGGCCTGGCCGAAGAGCTGGTCGTCGTGGTCGTTGCCGTTGAGCTGGTCGTTGCCCGTCCCGCCTGCGAGCAGGTCGTTGCCGTCGTTGGCCGGTTAGGATCGGGCCGGGCATCATTTCGCCTGGAGGTGGGGTCTAAGCGACGGAGGGGGCGGGATGACCGAGCACAACGCAGGCAGGGT
>JAWVGJ010000077.1:0-9879 GCA_033855115.1 Solirubrobacteraceae bacterium | reverse complement strand
TCGCTATCCGCGCCAGGCACGGCTGCTCGTCCTCGGCACATATCGTCAAACGGAGGTCGATGTCGACGATCCGCTGGCGGCGATCCTCACTGACCTCGGTCGCGACAATCTGCTGCAGCGCCACGTGCTCGCACCCCTGGATCACGCGGCGGTGTCACAGCTCGTTGATCTCCACGCCGGCGATCAGGCGTCGCCGCAGCTACGCCAGGTCGTTTATGAGCGCACGGGCGGTAACGCGTTCTTCGTGGCCGAGCTGCTGCGACACCTCACCGCATCGGGCGCGATCGGCGGCGCGAGCGCGGAGCCCGAGCCTGGTATCGCAACAGGGGGACTGGCGATTCCTGAGAGTGTCAAGGACGTGATTGCCCAGCGCGTCGCGCACCTTGGGCACAAGACCAGCGACCTGCTTGAGATGGCGTCCGTCCTCGGGCGGACGTTTGAGCTTGACGTGCTGCAGCGCCTCAGTGATGTCCACGAGGACGAGCTGCTGGACGTACTGGACAGGGCCGTGCACGCGCACGTGATCGAGGAGGTCGCGGGCAGCGCCGGTCATTACACGTTCTCGCATGCACTGATCCGCGACAGCCTCTATGAAGAGCTGACTGCGACTCGCCGCGCATTGCTCCACCGCCGCGCCGGCGTTGCGCTGGAGCAGACGTACGCCCCGGACATCCAGCCGTACCTTGCCGAGCTCGCCTATCACTTCGCCCTGGCGGGCTTCAAGGGCGACCTCGCCAAGGCGATCGAGTACGGCGCGCGCGCCGGTGAACACGCCATCTCGCAGCTGGCCTACGAGCAAGCCGCAGCGCACTTCCGCCAGACCGTCATGCTCATCGACGCGGCGGACGCCGACGACCGGCGGTGTGAGCGCTGTGACCTCGTCATCGCCCAGGGAGAGGCACAACGCCAAGCCGGAGATCCGGCCTATCGCCAAACGCTGCTGGACGGCGCTCGCCTAGCGCAGGGCCTGCACGATCCCGTCCGTCTCGCGCGCGCCGCGCTCGCCAACAGCCGCGGCTTCTTCAGCTCCGCGATAGGCGTTGATCGCGACCGCGTCGCGGTGTTGCACGCGGCGCTTGATGCTGACGACAGCAGCGACAGCCCCACACGCGCGGCGCTGCTCGCGCTGCTCGCATTCGAGCTCGCCCCGGACGACGACTGGCCGGTGCGCGTGAAGCTCAGCGACGACGCACTCGCCATGGCCCGGCGCATTGGCGATCCGCGGACGCTCGCTTTCGTCCTCGCCCAACGCGGGCCATCTCAGTGGACGCCGACGCAGACAATGCACGAGCTCCAGGCAAGCCTTCGCGAAGCCGGCGAACTCGCCGACCAGCTGAAAGATCCGCTCCTTGCCGGCCACGCCGCCTCGCTCGGCGCGCACGCTGCGATGGCGGCCGGTGACCTTGACGAGGCCGACCGCCTTATTGCACGGGTCACCGCCCTGGCCGAGCAACTCCGTCAACCGTCGATGCGCTGGTACGCCGGGGTCGTGCGCGCGAAGCGCTGCTCGATCAGCGGCCCAGCGCAGGAGGCCGAACGTCTCGCGTTCGTCGCCTTGGAGCTCGGGCGCACCGCCGCACAACCCGACAGCATGCTGTGGTTTTACGGTCAGCTCGTCGTGGCACGCTTTCTGCAGGGATCGCTGGACCGCGGCGATCCCTACCTCCCCGACGTCGTCGAGAGCATGCGAGCGGTGCTGCCGACCAGCCCCGAGATCACGCCCAGCCGCTCGCTGCTCCTCATGATCGGCGCGGCGATCAGCGCCGTCCTTTGCGAGGTCGGTCGACTGGATGACGCGCGCCAGTACCTCGACCGACTGATGAGCAACCGCCTAGACGTGCTGACCCACGACTACACGTCACTTGGGACGCCCGCGTTCGCGAGCGTCGCGTGCGCGCGGCTGCGCGACAGGCGCAGCGCCAGACGGCTGCACGCGATCCTAGAGCCGTACAGCGACCGGCTCGTCAACACGGGACCATGCTGGCTGGGCGCGACGACGCACTATCTCGGCCTCCTCGCCGCCACCCTCGACCGCCACGTCGAAGCCGATGCGCGATTCGCGGCGGCCGAAGTGTCCTACGAGACGCTAGATGCTAAGCCGTGGCTTGCGCGCCTCTACAGCGACTGGGCCGCGGCACTTCTCAACAGACGGCGCGGCAACGACGACCGACGGGCCGAGCAGCTGCTCGAGCGCGTCGCGGCCTACCGCCGCCTCGCCGAGCCAGACCAGGGCTTGTCGCCACACGCGTCATAAGAGCAGATCAGCGGGCGCGTACGCGCCGCCCAGCGAACGCGCGCTGCTGGGCGAAGCGATCCGCCGGGCGTCGGGGCGGGGGGAGAGGTCGTTTCGTTCGCGGCTCGGGATCCCAAGCCCCGCCGGTCACCTTCGGAACGGCAGTTCCCCACGGTATGTCCGCCCGGGCCCGCTGCAACCCTGAGCGCATCCACCGCAGCGGCGACTGCCGATCGCCGCGGGTACCGCCCTCGACCAAGCGCTCCAGCGCCTTCTCGATCCCCGGATGCGTCTCGGTCACCGGCTTGTTGCCGGCACCCGGCCGCCGGACGCGGCCCGCCGCCAGAACCTCACCCGAAGCCAGCTCGGCAAGCCCACGCGCCACGGTCGACTCCGAGATCCCGGTCGCCCTAGCGACGGCCGCGATCCCGCCACGGCCATGCGAACGCGCCTCGACGGCCGCCCACAACCGCCGGCCGCGCTCATCAAGCAACCCCTGATCGCGCAGCGGCCCGAAGCGCTCCCTGATCGCGGCCTCATCGATCACGACCTCCCAGTTCTACATAACTCGGCCAAACCCTCCACTTATCGAGACGAGAGCCCTTAGGTCGATGTTACGCGATGAACACCCAGACCAGCGCGTCGTCTTGCGTGTCGCGGGCGAGGTGAAGGACAAACGCGAACGGTCGCCGCGAGGTGGGCTCGTCGGTGATGGGCAGGTAGAGCTTTGCGCAGCCGGCGAGCTGGCTGCGGTCGCGTCCGAGCGCCTCGCATGGCAGCAGCTCGGCGAGCGACACGCCGTTGCGTTCAAGCCGGCTGCGTGCGCTGGAAGCGATCTACAGCGGATAACCGGAGAAGCCGCGGATTGCGTCACGCCAGACCTGCTCGTCAACGCGCACCGCGGCGCGGTGACGCTCGGCCACCTCAGCCTTCGCCGTCGGGCAAACCCATTTGCTCGGCCAACGATCGGAGCTCGTCGGGATCGGCGGGCCTGGTCCCAAGTCGCTCGTGCACCGCGGCGACCGGCGGCGGGGCGCTGACCTCCAGCAGTTGGGATGCGAGACGGTCCATACGCTGCAACAGCAACGGTACCGGCAGACGTCGACGACATCCGCGAGCCGACCCGCTAGGGATCCTTGCGGGACGGCGTGATCCCGTCGAGGACTCTCGACGCACTTGCACATCCACGCGTAAGCGACACTCTGCCGTCGCTTGCAGATCGCGCGACGAGCAGCCGGCGAGGCGGCGTGCCGCCGCTCGCGGTGCCGACTCCACATATCTTGCTGCTGTGCCGGGTATGGTGCGGACATGGGAATCATCAATCGGATTGTGACGCTCCTGACGGCTCCGTTCCGCGCCATCGGGACGCGGAGGCGCGGTCGGCGCCAACCGTAGCCACCGCGTACGCTGAGGCGACATCGTGCCAGCGTGCGGCCTGGATGCCGCTGGATGAGCGGCTCTCTCTAGCGATGGTGGCGGCTGCTCGGGTCTCAGAAAGTGCGGTGTGGGTGGTAACGATCGCGCTCGGCCCCGAGCAGTTCCGCCGTGACCGCTCTCCCTCCATCACGTGCATCCGCAGGCGGCACCGCCCGAGGATCCATGACCGGTACGTGGACGACGGCCGCGGCCGGAAACGTCCTGCTCGCGTAGCCGTCGCCGCGAGCGCTGCTTTGCGTAGAAGCAGCGGGCAGCATGGAAACGCGAACAGCCGGCATCGTTGAGTTCAAACCGGTCGCCGTCGGTGTGATGCGATGGCACCTCTGCGCTGGGCTTGATGCCGTCGTGTGGTTCGCCGAACCGTCCGCCGTCTACCGCACGCTCGGAAGATACGGAGCGGTCCTTGGGAGCAGCTCCAATGACAATGGCGACATCGACGGCCGCCAAGCCGGGAAGTAGCGACACGAGCGAAGCACCCTGCGCAATGAGATGAGAAGTTCTGCGGCCAGCTGCGGTTCACGCGCCGCGTGGTAGACAAGTCGACCGCGGCCGTCGACGACCGCCGTTGGCCAGGTACGGTCGACGGTGAGCACGCCTGTCCGGGTCGAAAACGTGGCCGCTGCTGTCGGCCGCACCGCTAGGAGGATCCTTGGCCTGGACACGGACGATGCCGGCTGAGTTAGCTGCCGGCGACGGGGAGAAACAATGCTGCCGACTGATGGGAAATACTCTCGGATCCAGTTCTTCCAGAATGAGGTATTTCATCCGCCCGCGGATGGCCAAAGGCCAAGAAAACTAACGCGAGAGCATCAGCGTGGACGATGATCGGTACATTCGAGCAGGGTTGCGCGACCGGCAGGAGCCCGATGCTTAGCGAGCCTGAGAAGGTTCATCTCGAGGACGCGATCTATCCGCTAGCGCTGGCAGCGGCAGGGGAGCAAGACACGCTGCGCAACCGCTCGATCGCCGCCAGCGACTATTGGCAGTTCCTGCTGAGCGGAGGCGGCACTGACGCCGATGCGATCACTCTGATCGCCCGCGGTTTGCGTGCATGCGACGCAGGCTAGGCGCGGTCAGATTCGTATCAGCGATCCGCGTTCGTGACGTTCGGAGAGAACTTGGAGGAACGCTCGATTGTGGAAGCCGGGGGTGAAGGCTCAGCTGCTGACTCACGTAGCGCAGTGGAGCGCGCAGTAGCGAACGCCCGTGTGAGCTCGCCGCCGCGTCGAGTTCATCGTGAAACATGGACCCCCGCGAGCCACGCGGCACGGGTTCCAGGTCGGGCGCATATCCGGACACGCCTTCGGCGC
Source organism: Solirubrobacteraceae bacterium (assembly GCA_033855115.1). Lineage (GTDB taxonomy): Bacteria > Actinomycetota > Thermoleophilia > Solirubrobacterales > Solirubrobacteraceae > CADCVQ01. The sequence goes on along the minus strand of JAWVGJ010000077.1, from coordinate 4,899 downwards.
GCGCGACCGCCCGGTACGCGCAGGGCGAACCGAGGTCGAAGTAGAGCAAAGGCCTTTCCATGACGAGCACCGCCAAAAGCGGCGGTCGCTGGGGCCACGGCCTTTGTACGACGGGTTCAGGCGCCCGCGGCGCGCGTGACGGGTGCGGCGACGTGATCGACGACGATGTGTACGACTGGGAGCGCGAAGCGGTCGCACGCCCGGCTGACGAGGTTGCGAGCCAGCCAGTTGGAGCGGTGCTCGGGCTGCGTGGCAATCAGCAACTCGTCGGCTTCGAAGCACACGAGGGCATCGGCGATCGCGCGCATCGGGTCTGCGTCGCCGACGCGTCCCTTGACGGGGATGCCGGCGTTGTCCAGCGTGTCAACACACGCGGCCAGCCGTCCGCCGGCTTCGCGGAGTGCGCGATCCTCGTCAGACGTCCAGTGGCGAAGGCGGGTATTCAGCGCCGGTGCGACGACATGGACCTCGATGTCGCGCGCAGCAATAAGGTCGTGCAGCGCGTCGCCGTCAACCGTCTCGTTAGCGACGACGAGGACCCTGTGCATGGATGTCTCAGACGTGACGGCGGAGCAAACGTTTTTCGTGGCACCGACGAGCTGCGTAGCCTGCTGAGTCATTCCGGCTCCTTGATCGCGGACGTGCATGCAAGTCAGGGAGCCACACACCCCCGTCACTAATACACGTCTGTGTTCATGAGCACGCTGCTCGCGTCGTCCCGTCGCATCCAGCGAAGCGGTTCACGAGGGAGCCGCTCGGCGACGCCATCAACGGGCGACCGAGCAGACAGCTGCGTGGCTGGCAGTGATCTGCCGCGTCTCTGCGCGTCTGCGCTCGGCCGCAGCGCTGCGCCGAGCCACCTCGAGGCCGGCGTACCAACCGGGAGCGCGGCCGCCCGGTGGCGGGCGAAGGTGGTCCGTCGACGCGCCTGCGGTGCAGATCAGCCAGGCGGTCACGGAGTTCGAGTTCCACATCTCGCCCGCCTTCAACTCGTCGCGTCCCCACACAGGCTTGGGGACCGTCGTGGCGAGGTCGAGCAGCCGGCGGGCGACCAGCGGATCGCCGGTGAGCCGGCGCGGCCCGCCAACCGCCGCGCCGAGATCCGAAATCGACCCGCCACGCCAGCAGCGGACTTCGTAGCGAAACAGGCGCAACCAGCCCACGTAACGGCTCCCGACGGCGCCCGTGCCAACCACGCCTCGACTTGCCTCATCCGCGTCGGGCGAAGGCGCGACTTCGATCGTGTAGTCCTCGCCGTCGTACTCGACGACGAGCGCTGCGTGGTAGAGCTCGCATTGTCGCCGATGCTGGCGGGCGGCTTCGATGGCCTCGAACACCCGGCCGTTGAAGCGGACGGAGTGACCTCCCGCGCCGAGCGGAATCCAATAGAGATCCACGGCTGCTGTGTGTGATGTCTGCTGCATTGCCGTCTCGAAGGCTCGCAGGCAGGGTGCGGGTCGGCATCCGAACTCGCACGCAAACCAGATGTGGGTTGTCCGCAGCCTTGAGGCCCGTCGACGCCTCACAGACGCTGATCGCGACGGGACCTGGGCACTGCCCGGTACCTTGAAGGGAAGATGGCCGCCCGCTTTGGCTCTGACCGCGTCGATGCGCTGAAGCTCGTCCTCGCGATGATCGCCGTGATGTGGATGGCGGAGATCGTCGACGTCGCGGCCGGCCACCGGCTCGACGCGTACGGCATCCATCCGCGTGATGTCGAGGGCCTGCCGGAGATCGTCTCGGCGCCGTTCCTGCATGTCGGCTTCGGCCACCTGATCTCCAACACCGTCCCGTTCGCGATCATGGGGGCCGCGATCGCGCTCGGCGGGCTGGCGCGCGTGGCGATCGTGACGATCATCGTCGGGTTCGTCAGCGGTCTGGGCACGTGGTTGATCGCCTCGCCGAATACGGTCCATCTCGGCGCCAGCGGCATCGTGTTCGGCTACGCGGCCTACCTCGTGAGCCGGGGCCTGCTGTCCAAGCGCCTCACGGAGCTCGCGATCGGCGCGATCGTCCTCGCTGTCTGGGGCTTCGGGCTGCTCCAGGGACTGCTGCCGCAAGAGCGGATCTCCTGGCAGGCGCACCTGTTCGGCGCGGTCGGGGGCGTGCTGGCCGCGTACGCGCTGGCTCGCCGGTCCGACGAGGCCAGGCGCCCGCAGCTGCGCAGCGCATCGACCTGAAACGCGCGCGTCGCTCGCACCGACGTCGTGACGGGCCGGGAACGCGGCGGCGCGTAGAGCTCCTCGACATCGGGTGCGCGCTCGAGCACGCCCGGCAGGCGCACGACCGACAGCGCACCGAGAACCGCCGGCAACCCGAGCTGGAAGGCGCGGTACGCAAGCACCGCAGCGGCTGCCGCGCCCAGTGGCGCGCCATACAGGACCAAGGCGGCGATCAGCCCGCCGTCGGAGCCGCCGACGCCGCCGGGCAGCGGGATCAGGCCGCCGAGCTGTCCGACGACGTAGCCGAGCAGCAGCACGCCGATCGGCGGCAACGCGCCGATCGCGGCAAACGCGGCAGCCAGCGCGGCGACGTCGAAGGCCATGAGCCCACGGCCCCCGCGAGGATCTGCGGGTTGCCGCTCCGGGCGAGCATGACGGCGTCGTCGATTCCACCGCTCAGGGCGCCCGCCACCCCCCGTCGCGACAGGCGTTGGCCGCGATCGTGTCTCAGGATCGACGGTAGCGCGAGCACGACGACGATGACGAGCGCGGCGGCCGCCGCCGGGCCGCCCGTCAGCGCAAGTGAGCCCCCGCCTGCGAGCAGGCCCAGCGCCAGCGCACCGCCTGCGAGCACCGCGGTCATGAAGTTCACCGAGCTCGTCAACACGTAGAAGGCGACCGTCCGCCGCGCGAGCCGCTGGGCGGGCATCCCGGTCCGCCGCAGCGCCCAGGCGGCGAGCGCCAAGCCGCCCGCTCCGCCCGAGGGCAGCAGCACGTTCGTGCCCTGTGCCGCCATCGCGATCTCGTAGCTCAGCCGCCACGGCAGGCGCCTGCCGAACACGCCGCGAAACGCCGCCACGAACGCCAGGCAGGAGCAGGCCTGCAGCGCCAGCGCTATCGCCAGCCACTCCGGTGAAGCGCTGGCCAGCCGTTCACGGAGCTCGTCCAGGCCGGGCAGCGACGTCACCGCCACCCCCAGCGCCGCCACCACAACCACGATGAGCCCAAGGCGCAGCGCCAGCCGGCGGCGGTCGGGGAGGAGGCCAGCCGCCGCCGGCTCGTCGTGCCGGGAGACGGACACGGGAAGGGGTAGTGCGGTCATGCCCTAGGCGAGGTTCCATGGCCGACGCGCGGCGTCCCATCCCGCGTCGGCGGGCGTGACGACCGCGCCGATGCAGCGGGCCCTCAGATCGCGGGGATCACAGACGAGGGAGAGGTCTGACTGCATGGCCGCAGCCTTCCAGCGAACGCCTGCGTTCACCAGGTGGGCTGCCAGTGTGTCGAGGTACGGCTAGCCACACCCGCGCCTGTAGCGCAGCGCCGCTACCCGCCCAAGAACGCGAGCACCGCCAGCACGCGCCGGTGCCCGTCCGCCGCCGCAGACAGGCCGAGCTTCGAGAAGATCGACGTCACGTGCTTCTCGATCGCCCGCTCGGTCACCACGAGATCGCGGGCGATCGCACCGTTGGAGCGCCCTTGGGCCATCAGCCCCAGCACCTCGCGCTCGCGCGGCGTCAGCCGATCCAGCGGATCGTCCGAGCGGCGCCGCCCCAGGAGCTGCGCGACGACCTCCGGATCCAGGACGGAGCCCCCGTCGGCGACACGACGCAGGGCGTCCGTGAACGCTCCGATGTCGGCCACCCTGTCCTTGAGCAGGTACCCGACGCCCTCCGCGCTGCCCTGCAACAGCTCGACCGCGTATCCCTCGTCGATGTACTGCGACAGCACCATCACTCCGACCCCCGGCATCTCAGAGCGGATCTGCTGGGCCGCGCGCAGGCCCTCGTCGGTCTGGGTCGGCGGCATGCGGATGTCGGTGACCGCGACGGCGGGGCGGTGCGCACGCACCTTGCGGATGAGATCCTCAGCATCCGAGGCCTGAGCGACGACCTCGAAGCCAGCGTCTTCGAGCAGCCGCGCGAGGCCGGCTCGCAGCAGGACGGAATCGTCGGCGATGACCACGCGCACAGCTCAAGCCTGCCAGCCCGGGCGGTCGGGCGCCAAGGCGCCTTGCGAAATGTCTTACGCCAGAAGACGGTCCAACGCGGCGCCGCACACGTCGTGCTTGGCGATGAATCCTCGTGCGCCGCTGCTCTGGGCCCGCCCGGCGTACAGCGGATCCTCGGAGCTCGAGGTGACGACAACGGCCGGTCCGCAGCCGTCACAGGTCAGCTCTCCGGCGACCGCAAAGCCGTCCATGTCCGGCAGCCGCACGTCCAGGAGGACGACGTCGGGCTTGAGCTCGCGTGCCGCGGACAGGCCGCCGTACCCATCCGGAGCCTCGCCGATGACGTCGTAGCCGTCCGCCTCCAGCACCGCCCGCACAAGCGCACGGAAGGCGGCGTGGTCATCGACGATCAGGACGGTTGGAGACACATCCTGATACTCGGCATCTGTGAGCACGTTCACAATACGGCTGCCCGTACCCCCGGCGCGGAGAACCGAACCGGCACGGTGGAGGCCATCCCCCGGTATGCCCCCGCAGCGTGGCACCCCCAGTACAGTTCTCCCCGTCCCTTGGGAGGACCACCGACAGTTGCTACGGACCTTCAGGACACGGATCACTGCTCGGGTCGTGGCGCTCAGCGCCGCCGCCGCCGTCCTGCTCGGCCTGGCGCTCGTGGTACTCATCGTCGCCGTGGGCGGTCAGCGCGATGCGGCCAGGACGGCCTTTCGCTCACAGCAGGCGCTGAGCGTCGCCAACGAGCTTGAGAAGTCGCTGATCTCGATCGAGAAC
>JAWVGJ010000076.1:0-43701 GCA_033855115.1 Solirubrobacteraceae bacterium | reverse complement strand
GCAGAAGATGCGGGCTGCCACCGCCGACGTGGCGCGGTTGTCGGGCGTGATTGGAACGTCGTCCAGCGCCGCGTTGCAGATGCTGCGCATCACCCAGAAACTGCCCGTATACACCAGGCTCATCGAGGCCGCTCGGACGAACTATCGCCTCGGCTATCCGGTCGGCGCAGCGTATCTGCGCGAGGCCTCGCGGGCGATGCGCGACGAGCACGACGCGATGCTCCCGGCTGCGCGCGAGCTGTATCGCATCGAGGCGAGGAGCCTCACCGAGAGCTACGAGACCGGTGCCTCGCGGGCGAGCGTCCTCACCGTGATCCTGTCGGCGGGCGCGCTGCTCGCGCTGCTGGTCACGACGCAGATCTACCTGGCGCGCAGGATGCACCGGATCATCAATCCTCGCGTGCTGCTGGCAACGGCGCTGCTGCTCGGGCTGCTGGGCTGGACGCTCGTCGCGTTCACCAAGCAAAGCAGCGCCCTGGAGGAGGCGCGGCGAAGCGGCTCAGATCCGATCGAGCTGCTGACCACCGCACGCATCGTGGCGGCGCGCGCCGCGGCGGATGAGAGCATCACGCTGTCGGCCCGCGGCGGCGGCGGTGGCGCTAAGACGCTCGCCGGCATCGACGTCGGATTCGCGTTGATCGTCAAGCCAATCGCCGGTCTGCTGGCAGCCGTGGCCGCGAGCACCGGCCAGCCGACCGACGACGCGCTCGCTGCCTACCGGCGCTATCGCGCAGCCCACGAACGCGTCGTGACCCAGGAGCGCATCGGCCAGTTCTCCGCGGCCGTGAACCTTGCCGTGGGTCCGGGCAGTCCGGCCAGGCCGTCCTCCAAGGACGCGGCACGCGACCTCAACAGCGTCCTTGACAAGGAGGTGGCAGTCGCCCGCAGGCACTTCGCGGCCGCCGCTTTGTCCGCGGGGTCGTTGCTGGACGGGCTGCCAACCGGCATCGTCGTGCTGAGCGCGCTATGCGCGCTGCTGGCCTGGTCGGGGGTGCGTCAGCGCTTGGAGGAGTACCGATGAGCGCTCGAGCGGGCCTGCGGGTCGCCACCGCCGTGATCTGCTGCGCGACGCTCACAGTCGGCGCGTGCGCGTCGCCACCCGACGACGCGCAGAAGCGCGCGCTGGACGCGCTCGCAGTCCGGGACCCCGGGTCGGTGGCGCCGCATACGCCGCCGACGAAGGCCGACTTCAACGGGCCGGCGGGGCACTGCCCGCCGTTTAGAAGCCTGGCGCCCAGCGCTGCACGGCCTGCGCCGGGGAGGATGCCACGCGGCACGTACATGCACACGATCCAGCGCAACGGACAGCTTAACGTCGGCGTCGACCAGAACACCCGGGGGCTGGGCTATTTCAACTCGATCAGGTCCGAGCCGCGGATGGAAGGCTTTGAGATCGACCTGGTCCGTGAGATCGCCCGAGCCATCTTCGGCGACCCCGACAAGATCCGCTACACGGCGATCTCCACACAGCAGCGCCCGTCGGTAATCCAACGCGGGGACGTCGATCTCGTCGCAAGCTCGTTCTCGATCGACTGCGACCGGCGCAAGAGCATGCGCTTCAGCTCCGTCTACTACCGGGCGCAGATGCGGTTGCTCGTGCCCAAGCGCCCGAAGGTCACGGGCCTACGCGATCTGCGCGGCAAGTACGTCTGCGTGACGAACAAATCGACCACCATCCGGCGCCTGACGGAGCTGCAGCCCGGGACCGCCATCAAGATCTACGTCGTCCCGCTGCGATCGGACTGTCTGGTCAAGCTGCAACAGGGCACCGTCCAGGCGATCGCGTCCGACGACGCGATCCTCCTGGGCCTGAACAAGCAGGACCCGCAGACGAAGATCGTCGGCCCGGGCCTGCAATGCGAATCGTGGGGCATAGCGATCAACAAGAAGCACCCCGAGTTCGTGCGCTTCGTCAACGCCGTGCTGGCGCGACTGGACCGCAGCGGCTACACACAACGCCGCCGCGACCACTGGCTGAAAGGACTGACGCCTCCCAAGACGCGCGCGCCATGCTCATAAACGGCTCCGCGACGCCCAACAGCGGCGGATCGTCGCGGCATGTGCGCCCTACACTGACGGCCAGACATGATCAGCACCAACCAGCTCAAGAACGGGAACCACATCGAGGTCGACGGGACGATCTTCAAGGTCCTCGACTTTCAGCACGTCAAGCCCGGCAAGGGCGGAGCGTTTGTGCGCACAAAGCTGCGCCGTGTCAGCGACGGCAACGCGATCGACAGGACCTTCCGCGCCGGTGAGAAGTTCCGCTCGGTGCGAACGGAGGCCCGCAAGATGCAGTTCCTCTACACCGACGGAACCGACGCGCACTTCATGGACTCCGAGACCTACGAACAGCTCGCGGTACCGCAAAGCTCGATCGCTGACGCGCTGCGCTGGACGAAGCCCAACGACAGCGTCGACGTGCTGTTCATCGACGATTCGCCCGGCGGCCTGCAGCTGCCGGCCTCCGTCGAGCTTGAGATCACCGAGACCGAGCCGGGGCTTCGCGGCGACACCGCGTCCGGCGGCGGCGACAAGCCGGCGGTGCTCGAGACCGGCGCGAAGATCCGCGTGCCGCTGTTCGTCAACATCGGTGATCGCGTGAAGGTCCAGACGGCGACGGGCGACTACATGTCGCGCGCGTAGCCGGCGTTTCACGTTGTCGCGCCGAACCGACCAGCGCCGCGCCGCCGTCTTCGCCCTCTACCAGGCCGATGTCACCGGGCGCGAGCTCGAGGACGTCTTCGAGCGCAACGCCACGCTGTTCACGCGCGCGCTTGCGCACGCCGCCGAGGATCGCGGGGAGGAGCTCGACGCGCACGTCGCGAGGCACGCGAAGGGCTGGTCGATCGATCGCATCGCCCCGCTGGAGCGCGCGATCATGCGCGTCGCGCTGCTGGAGATGCTGCACCCCGACGCTGCTCCCTCGGACACGCCGATCCCGCCCGAGGGCGCAATCGACGAGGCCGTCGAGCTCGCCAAGGTCTACTCGGGCGCCGACGCGCCGAAGTTCGTCAACGGCATCCTCGCCGCGGCGCACCGAGCGATGGGCCAGAATTCGACGCCGTCATGACCTCGGACACGAACCTCGACGATCTCGTCACCCGGCTGGAGCGCGCCGCCGAGCAGCTGCGCTCCGGCGATCTGAGCGCGGATGCGGCCGCCACGGTCGTCGAGGACTGCGCGGCCGTCGCCTCGCAGGCCTCGGCGGAGCTCGAGCGTCGTGCCCGCGATGCCGAGCGCGAGCCGCTTCCAGGGCAAGACACGCTTCTGTAGCGGGGAAGTGGTCCTTCCGCTGCAGACCTACCCCGAAGAGCTGCGGCTGCGGATCGAGGACTATCTCGAAGGGCTGGTGTTCGCCGGGCAGCGAGTCACCGACAGGCTCGTGGAGGCGATGCGCTACAGCCTGCTGGCGGGCGGCAAGCGCATCCGCCCGGTGCTCGCGCTCGCCGTCGCGCGCGCGATCGGCCGTAACGCCGAGGAGTTCCTGCCGCTCGCGGCATCGATCGAGCTGATCCACACCTACTCGCTCATCCACGACGACCTGCCGGCGATGGACGACGACGAACTGCGCCGCGGGCGTCCGACCAACCACGTCGTGTTCGGCGAATCGGTCGCGATCCTCGCCGGCGACGGGCTCTACGCCGAGGCGTTTCGCCACGTCCTCGTCCACCAGCGCGGGCAGCCGCAGCACGTGCTCGCCGCCGTCAGCGAGCTGGCAGCGGCCACCGGCGTCGACGGGATGGTCGGCGGCCAGTACGTCGACGTCGCCGGATTCGCGGCCGAGGACCAGGACATCACGGACTGGCTGCGGCGCCTGCACGGGCTCAAGACCGGGCGGTTGATCGGGGCGTCAGTAGAGTGCGTACTGCTAATAGCCGGAATGAATCCACGAGAGACATCCGACTATTGCGAGTTCGCCGCCGAGCTCGGCATCCTGTTTCAGATCGTCGACGACATCATCGATGTGACGGGCACCGACGACGCACTCGGCAAGCCGCAGGGAAGCGACGAGCGCCACGGAAAGCGCACCTACGTGACGGAGTTCGGTTTGGAAGGCGCGCGCGAGCTCGCGGCGCGCTCGCATCGCAAGGCGCGAGCATCACTTGCCGCGGCAGCCCCCGCCGGTGCCGCAGAGCTCGAGCAGATCACCGACTTCATCGCCACCCGGACCTCATGACCCTCCTCCAGCGCATCAACGCTCCACAGGATCTGCACAGGCTCTCGGAGGACGAGCTGGGCCGCGTCGCGCAAGAGGTGCGCGAGCACATCATCTCGACCGTCGGGCAGATCGGCGGCCACTTCGGTGCGAACCTCGGCACCTGCGAGCTCGCCGTCGCACTCCATTCGCTGATGGATTCCCCGCGCGACAAGATCCTCTGGGACGTCGGCCACCAGGCGTACCCGCACAAGGTCCTCACCGGCCGCCGCGACCAGCTCGCGACGATCCGCAAGTACGAGGGCCTGGCTCCGTTCTGCTCGATCGCCGAATCCGAGCACGACATCATGGGCGCCGGCCACGCCTCCACGTCGATCGGCTACGCGGTCGGCCTCGCGCAGGCGATGCGCACGCTCGGCCGGCCGGTGCCGGGCAAGGTCGTCGCCGTCATCGGGGACGGCGCGATGACCGGTGGCGTCGCGTTCGAGGCGATCCACCAGGCCGGCGGGATGGGCACGCCGATGGTCGTCGTCCTCAACGACAACGGGATGTCGATCGCCCCGAATGTCGGCGCGCTGTCGCGCTATTTCACCCGCGTGCGGTTGAACCCGCGCCTCTGGCACACCCGCGAGAACGTCGAGGAGCGGCTGAGCGAGCTGCCCGGCATCGGCCGCCGGGTCGAGCGCTTCGGGCCGCAGATGAAGGAGTCGATCAAGGCGTTCTGGGCTCCCGGCCTGTTTTGGGAGGAGCTCGACTGGGCGTACACGGGCGTCATCGACGGCCACGACATCCGCGCACTGCGACTCGCGCTGCGCAGCGCCCTCGCGGCCGAGCGGCCGGTCGTCGTGCACATCGCGACGGTCAAGGGCAAGGGCTTCGCGCCCTCCGAGCAGGGTGGTCTGGAGGGGATGGAGCGCTGGCACGCCGCGAAGCCCAACTCGATCGCCAATGGCGCTCCGGCTCCGCCGCCGGTGCTCGGCCGGCCCGCGCCGCCGGCGCCGCCTCCCCTGTACACGACCGTCTTCGGCAACGCGCTCGTCGCCGAGTGCCGTCGCGACCCTCGCGTCGTCGCGATCACCGCCGCGATGAACACCGGAACGGGGCTGGACATCCTCCAGAAGGCGATGCCCGAGCGCTACTTCGACGTCGGCATCGCCGAGCAGCAGGCGATCCTGTTCGCCTGCGGCCTGTCGCTGGAGGGCGTCAAGCCGATCGCGGCGATCTACTCGACCTTCCTGCAGCGAGCCTATGACCAGATCATCCACGACGTCTGCCTGCAGAAGCTCAACGTGGTCTTCGCCTTGGACCGCGCCGGGCTGGTCGGCGACGACGGCCCAACCCACCACGGCGTCTTTGACATCGCCTACATGCGCGCGCTGCCGAACATGATCCTCATGGCGCCACGCGACGAGGCGATGCTCGTGCACATGCTCCACACCGCGCTGACGCAGGATGGGCCGATCGCCCTGCGCTATCCGCGCGGCGAGGCGATCGGCGTGCCGCTGCCGTCCGTGCCGGCAGCGATCGAGATCGGCACGGGCGAGATCCTGCGAGAGGGCGACGGGAAGGTCGCGATCGTCGGCTACGGCACTGGCGTCGCGAAGGCCCTGGAGGCAGCCGACCTGCTGTCAGAGCGCGGCCTGGATGTCACCGTCGCCGACGCGCGCTTCGCCAAGCCGATCGACGCCGGGCTCATGGCGCAGCTCGCAGCCGAGCACGAGCTGCTCGTGACGGTCGAGGAAGGCGTGCTCGCCGGCGGCTTCGGCAGCGCGGTCTGGGAGACGCTCAACGACGGCGCGACGCATGACGTGCAGATCCTGCGCGTCGGGCTTCCGGACCGGTTCGTCACGCACGGCACGGTCGCGCTCCTGCACTCGGAGGTCGGCTTCACCGGCCGTCGCATCGCCGAGCGGATCGAGGCCGTCGTCTCCGATCGGGCGATCGCCGGAACGTAGCGAAGGCCGGCGCATGAGCGCCGCCGCAGCGCAGAAGTGAAACGACCCGCCGGGGAGGGGCGGGTCGTTTCGGGGAGGAGAGACACTGCTATGTGGTTTTTGGGTCCTACTCGACGGAGCGGTGTTATGGGGCCTTCGGGTTGGCCAAGCTCACGTCGCATTGCACAGTGTGCTGATTGACCGGCCGGTCATGCGTGAGAGCGGTCACACAAGCACAGCGGCGGTCTCGCTAGGGCCGCACACCGTTGCGTGACCGTCGCACGCGGCAAGGATCGCAGCGGGTCCTCGGCTACCGTTCGCCGTTGCGTGGCTCGCGTTCGTCTCGACACCCTTCTGACCGAGCGGGGCCTGTTCCCGTCGCGGTCGCGCGCCGCGGCTTCCGTCATGGCGGGCGAGGTGCGCCTGGGTGGCCATGGCGAGCGCGCCCAGAAGCCCGGCCAGCTCGTCGATGCGGAGATCGCGGTGGTCGTCGACGAGGCGCCGCGCTTCGTGTCGCGCGGCGGCGTGAAACTCGCCAACGCCCTGGCGGCGTTCGGGCTGGACGTGGCCGGGCGGCGGTGCCTTGATGTCGGCGCGTCGACGGGCGGCTTCACGGACTGCCTGCTGCAGGCCGGCGCCGCGCATGTGGTGGCGCTGGACGTGGCCTACGGGGAGCTTGACTGGCGCCTTCGCAACGACGAGCGCGTGACCGTGATCGAGCGCCACAACGCGCGCCATCTCGTTGCCGGCGATCTGCCCTACGCCCCCGATCTCGTCGTCGTCGACGTGTCCTTCATCTCGCTGACGAAGGTGCTGCCCGCCGTGCTCGCGTGCTGTGCGCCCGAACACGACGTCCTGGCGATGGTCAAGCCGCAGTTCGAGGTCGGGCGCGCGCGGATCGGCAAGGGCGGCGTCGTGCGCGAGGCCGCCGACCGGCGCGACGCGCTGTTGCTGGTGGCAGGCGCGGCGCGCGCGCTGGGCGCCTCCGTCCACGGCTTCGCCTCGTCCGGGCTGGCGGGGCCGAAGGGCAACCTCGAGAGCTTCCTCTGGCTCGCCGAAGCCGGGCGTGACGGGGAGGTCGGGGACCTGCAGGCCGCGGCCCGCGAGGTCGAGCCGCCGTGAGCGCGGCCGTGCGCTCGGTGACGGTTCTGACGCACACGCGGCCCCAGCAGGTGGCCGGTACGCTGGCGCGCCTGATCGAGGCTGCGCGCGCATGCGGCGTGACGCTGCGCTTGGACCCGCTGGAAACGCGAAAGCATGGACTGTCGCCGGTCGACGGTCTGATCGTCGTGGACGCCGAGCTCGCCGACGACGTCGACCTGTGCGTCGTGCTCGGCGGCGACGGGACGATCCTCAAGGCCCTGCGCCACTACGCCGGCAAGAACGTGCCCGTCTTCGCGGTGAACTTCGGCGAGGTCGGTTTTTTGGCGACGATCGAGCCCGAGGAGCTCGACGAATTCGGCTTCGAGTGCGCGTTCGCGTGGAAGTTCGACGTGCTGCGGCTGCCCGCGATCTGGTTTGAGGTGACCGGTACGGTGCATCAGGCGATCAACGACATCTCGTTTCAGCGCAAGGTCGGCGGGCGAGTCGCGCAGCTGGCATACGGGGTGGCGGGGGAGGAGGTCGGGTCGGTGCGCTGCGATGGGCTCGTGGTCTGCACGCCGGCCGGCTCGACGGGCTACAACCTCGCCAACGGCGGCCCGGTGCTGGCCTGGGGGGTGGAGGGCTTCGGCGTCTCGTTCATCGCGCCGCACTCGCTGACCGCGCGGGCGCTGGTCGTGGCGCCGGGCGATGTGCTGAGCGTGTCAAACCGCGGACGCGAGGCGGTCGACGTCTCGGTCGACGGGCGGCCGGCCTGCGAGATCGCCCCCGGCGAAGACCTGCGGACCGGGTTCCGGCGGGACGCGACGCTGCTCGCGCAGCTGCCGGGCTCGTCGTTCTACCGCCGGCTGCGGGCGAAGTTCGGACGGTTGTCGTCGTAATGGGGCCAGGCTCATCTCTGCGTAATAACCCCTGAATCCGTCACGACTCGCCCGCGAAGCTCCGCATCCGGCGATGATCCGTCGGGTCGCGCTGGTACACCGTGACCATGCTCAGCGAGCTGCGTGTCCAGAACCTCCTGCTCATCGAGCGGGCCGAGCTGCGGTTCGCGCCGGGGCTGAACGTCCTGACCGGCGAGACCGGGGCGGGCAAGACCGTGCTCGCGCACGCACTGGACCTGCTGCTCGGCGGCCGGGCCAAACCCGGGATCGTCAGGCCGGGCGCGGCGGAGGCCTACGTCGAAGGGGTCTTCGACCTGCCGGTGCAGCTGCGGTCAGAGCTCGGCGACCGCCTGCCCGCCGGCGCCGACGAGGTCGTGCTCGCGCGGCGGATCGGGGCCGACGGGCGCACGCGGGCGCTCGTCAACGGCCGTTCGGCGACCGTCACCGATTTGCGCGAGCTCGCCGCGCCGCTGATCACCTTCTACGGCCAGCACGAGCACCGGCGGCTGACGCTCGCGGCGGCTCAGCTGGAGATCCTCGACCGCTTCTGCGGCGACGCGCAGCTCGCGCGCCGCGCCAAGGTCGCCGCGGCCCACGCGACCGCGCGCGAGGCCGCGCAAGCGCTTGAGCGGTTGCGCGAGGTCGCCGGCTCGCGCCAGCGCGAGCTCGACCTGCTCGATTTCGAGCTTGCCGAGATCGAGGCCGCCGACCCGAGCGAAGAGGACGCGCGCACGCTGCGTGCCGAGCGCGAGCGGCTGCGGCACTTCGAGGCGCTACGGGACGCCGCGCTGAGCGCGGCGCAGGCCGCCGCGGCCGACGAGTCGGGGGTCGCCAGCCTGCTTGCCACGGCGGGACGTGGCTTGGACGGCGCGCGCGGCATCGACGCCGCGCTGGACTCCATGGGCGAGCGCTGGCGGGCGCTGAGCTACGAGGTCGCCGAATTGGCGGCCGATCTGCGCCGCTACGCCGAGGAACTCGACGTCGAGCCCGGCCGCCTCGACGACGTCGAGGCGCGCCTCGACGTGCTCGAACGGCTCGAGCGCAAGCACGGTGGTTCGATCCAGGCGGTGCTCGCGCACGCCGATCACTGCCGGACGCGTCGCGACGAGCTCGCGTGCGCCGAGCTCGAGATCGAGGCCGCCGAGGCACGGCTCGCCGGCGCCGTCAAGCAGCTCGACGCGGGCAGCGCGGCACTGCGCAAGGCCCGCGCTGGTGCCGCGCCGAAGCTCGCGGCCGCCGTGCGAGCGCGGTTGAACGAGCTGGCGATGAAGGGAGCGGCGTTCGAGATCGTCCTGGAGCACCGCGAGCCGGGGCCGGAGGGAGCCGACGGCGTCGAGTTCCTGATCGCGCCGAACCCGGGCGTGCCGTCGGGCCCGCTGCGCGAGATCGCCTCGGGTGGCGAGCTGTCGCGTGTGATGCTGGCGTTGATGGGCGTGGCATCGCACGGCAGCACAGCGACGCTCGTGTTCGACGAGGTGGACGCGGGCATCGGCGGTCAGACCGCTCGCGCGGTCGGCGATCAGCTGCGCGACCTCGCCGCCGGACGGCAGCTGATCTGCATCACCCACCTGCCCCAGATCGCCTCGCTCGCCGCGCGCCACTTCTCGATCGCCAAGGACGCCGCGACGACGCCTGCGCAGGCGACGGTCACCGAGCTGGGCGAGGGCGAGGTGGTCTCCGAGCTTGTCCGGATGCTCGGCGCCGCCGACGACGACGCGGACGGGGCGGCCCGTCGCCACGCGGAGGAGCTGTTGCGCGCGGCGTAGCGCAGCGGTCGGACGCGCCGACGGTGTCGCTCTGCCCTACGTTCCGGCCTCGGCCGGCGAGGACTGCGCTTCTTCGTCCTCCGGGTGCGTGCGATTCCACACCGTCTGCTGTGGATACGGTATCTCGATCCCCTCGCTGTCGAATGTCTCCTTCAGGCGTTGGCGCAGCATGCGGCTGACCGGGTACTGGTCGGATGGGCGCGTCTTGACGACCAGGCGGATGACGATCGAGTTCGGGCCGAGTTGCTCGACGCCCCAGACCTCCGGCTCCTCGAGGATGTCCTCGCGCTCGTGCCACAGCTCGTCGGCGACACGCTTGATGACCTCTTTGGCGTGCTCGATGTCGGTGTCGTAGGCGACCTCGACGTCCAGCAGGGCGCGCGACCAGTGCTGGCTCTTGTTGCCGACGCGCCGGATTTCGCCGTTGGGCACGTGCCAAACGGTTCCGTCGACGGAGCGCAGGCGGGTCGTGCGCAGCGACACCGCCTCGACCGTGCCCGCGGTGCCCTGTTCCAGATCGACGATGTCGCCGACGCCGAACTGGTCTTCGACGAGGATGAACAGGCCCGACAGGAAGTCCTTGACGAGCGCCTGGGACCCGAAGCCCAAGGCGATGCCGAGGATCCCGGCACCCGCCAGGAACGGCGCCAGGTTGAGCCCGACCTCGCCGAGGATGAGCAGGCCCGCGATCGTGAAGATCGCGAAGCTCGCGACGCTTCGCAGCACGCTCGTCAGCGCCGTGATCCGCTGCTCGGCGCGCAGGCTCGTGACGTCGGTCTCGAGCAGCGCGTTGGGCGTGCGCCGGCGAACCGCTCCGAGTCGCTCGCGCACGGCGCCGGAATGCAGCGAGCGCAGCGCACGCTTCACCGTCCGGCCGACGATCCGGTTGACGATCAGGGCGCCGACGAGGATCGCGATGATCTTCAGCGACTTGCCAAGAACTGCGTCTGCGATCACGGCCAGCGAACCGTCGCCCGTGCGGTCGAGCACCTCACGGCAGAAAAAGCCGGGGTCCTTTCCGCAGACGGAATCCATTCGCGCTGACGAGACCGCTGCAAGCGGTACGAACACGACGCAGAACACGCTACCAAGCCGCTGCTGCGGCACGCCCCGCGCTCTTCGCATCCCGTTAACAAGCGCATCTACACTGGCGCGGTGGCCGTCGCCGTTGCCAGAGAGCTCTCCGGGCCCGTCCGCTTGGGGCGTCGCACCAAGCTCCTGGTGAAGACGCTGAAGTCCGGATCGATCGCGGTGCTCGACCATCGCGACCTCGACCGCGTGTCCGCCGAGGACCTCATCGCGTCCGGCGTGCTCGCCGTCCTGAACTGCAGCCCCTCCTCCACCGGCGCCTATCCGAACATGGGCCCGCTGCTGCTCGTGCAAGCCGGCATCCATCTCGTCGACCTGCCCGACGACAAGCTGTTCGATGCGCTCAAGGACGGCGAGCAGGTCACGGTCCGCGGCGGCCACGTCCGGCGCGGCTCCAAGCGGGTCGCGACCGGCGCGGTGCAGGAGCCCGCGGCCGTCCGGGCGGCGACCGACGAGCGCCGCCGGGAGATCGGCGACGCGCTCGAAGCGTTCGCCCAGAACACGATCGAGCACATGCTCGAGGAGCGCGAGCTGCTGTCAGGCCGGATCGAGCTGCCGCGCTTCGACACCGACTTCCGCGACCGTCCGGCGCTGATCGTCGTGCGCGGCGTCGACCATCACAAAGACCTCAAGATGCTGCGCCCGTACATCCGCGACGTCAAGCCGGCGATCCTCGCGGTCGACGGCGGCGCGAACGCGATCCTCGAGGAGGGCTTCAAGCCCGACATGATCGTCGGCGACATGGACTCCGCGACCGAGGCGGCGCTGCGCTGCGGGGCCGAGCTCGTCGTCCACGCCTACCCCGGCGGCCGCGCGCCGGGACGCGACCACCTCGAGGCGCTCGGCCTGTCCTACAAGCTCGTCCCGGCCCCCGGCACAAGCCAGGACGTCGCCATGCTGATCGCCGCCGAGAAGGGCGCGCAGCTGATCGTCTCGGTGGGTTCGCAGTTCAACCTCGTGGAGTTCCTCGACAAAAACCGCCGCGGGATGGCATCGACGTTCCTCACGCGCCTGCGCCTCGGGGAGATCCTCGTCGACGCCAAGGGCGTGAGCCGCCTGTACCAGCCCAGGCCCGGCATCAGGCCGCTGGTGCTCGTCGCGTTCGCGGGCCTGCTGTGCCTGCTGGCGATCGTCCTGCTGACCCCGGCGCTGCGCGATGTGGCCGACTTGCTGTGGCTGAAGCTCGAAGTCGTCCTCGGGATCGAGTAGCCCGATCTTCGACGTCCGCTATCACGCGCTATCGCTCGCGGGGGTCTTCATCGCGCTCGTCGTCGGGCTCCTGCTCGGGGTGGCGATCGGGGACAAGGAGCTTGTCTCGTCGGCCCGCAACGATGTGCGCAAGTCGCTGCGCCGCGATGTCGTCCGCGCCAACAACGAGCGCGACGAGGCCCGCTTCGCACTCGACGAGCAGCAGCAGTACGTCGAGGCCGCCTATCCGATCCTGACCGGAGGGCAGCTGCGCGGGCGAACGATCGGCCTCGTGATGCTGGGTGAGAACAAGGATCTTCCGGCCATCATCGACAAGGCGCTGGAGCCGACGGAGGCCGACCTCAAGCTCGTCGCCACCGTGCGCGACAGCGTCGACCTCGAGAAGCTGTCCGTCCGGGCGCGCGGCTCGCGCTATGACCGGCTCGCGCAGGACCCGAGCCTGCTCGACGACCTCGGCAAGCGCATCGGGATCCAGGCCGTCAAGGGCGGCAAGCTCATCAACGACGCGCGCTCGGAGCTCATGCGCTCGACCAGCGGTCAGTTCGGCGGGCTGGACGGGGTGATCGTCATGCGCTCGCGATCCGCCGATCCGGCCGGGGACAAGCAGGCGGCCGAGCGCCGCGACGCGCTCTATGACGGGATCGCCCGCGGGATCGCGCAGACCGGCGTCAACTCCGTCGGAATCGAGACGCGCGATACCCAGCCCTCGCAGGTGAGCTGGTACCGCGACCGCGGCCTGTCGAGCGTCGACAACATCGACGAGTCCGCGGGCCGTGCGGCGCTCGTCTTCGTGCTCGCCGGATCCGACGGCGCCTACGGCCGCCGCGACAGCGCCCAGGCGCTGCTGCCGCCGGTGATCGGGCGCGTCCCACGGCGCTGAGCGCCCCTCGCGCCTCCTTCGTCCGGCATCGTCGCTAGGTTTGCCGTCGGTGCACGCCCTGCCGTTCGTCTTCTCGCTGCTTGCCGCCGCGGCTCTCACGCCGCTGGTGCTCAAGGCACTCGCCGCAGCCGGCGCAACGCGCGAGAACTACCGTGGACGCCGGCTTCCGGTCCCGCTTGGCGTCGTCATCGTGCCCGCGGCGCTGTTCGCCCTGGTGCCGCTGACGCTGCTGGACCGCTTCGGCGCGCTCGACGTCTACCCCGAGAACTTCACGCTCGCGATGCTGTTCATCCCGGGCGTGGCGCTGCTGGGCTTCGTCGACGACGTGCTGTCGGGCTCCGCACGGGGATGGCGCGAGCACGGGAAGAGCCTCCTCTCGGGAGGCCTTTCGACCGGCGTCATCAAGGCTGTCGGCACGCTCGGGCTGGCGCTCTTCGTCGCCTCCTATCTGCGCGGCTCCGACGGCGAGTTCCTGCTTGCCGTGGCGGTGCTCGTGCTCGCGACGAACACCGCGAACCTCCTGGACCTGCGGCCCGGCCGTGCGGTCAAGGCCTTCGTCCTGCTCGGGATCGGCCTGACGGTGAGCACGCAGGTCGGCGAAGCTGCCGCCTCGCTGGGCATCTTCGTCGCCCCGGTCTTGGTCGCGGGCTTCTTCGACCTACGCGAGAAGGCAATGCTCGGCGATGCCGGCTCCAACGCGATCGGCGCGATGGCGGGCCTGTGGATGGTGCTCGCGCTCGACACGAACAGCCAGCTGATCGCGCTCGTGGTGCTGCTGGCACTGAACATCTACGGCGAATTTCGGTCAATTTCCGCAGTCATCGAGAGAGTTCCAGGATTGCGTCACCTAGACTCGATCGGGAGGACCAAGTGACACCGACCCGTTCAAAGACCCGGTTCATCTTCATCACCGGCGGCGTCGTCTCGTCGCTCGGCAAGGGCATCGCCGCCGCGTCGATCGGGCGCCTGCTCGTCGCCCGCGGACTGTCGGTCGCCCTGCAGAAGTTCGATCCGTACATCAACGTCGACCCCGGCACGATGTCGCCCTACCAGCACGGCGAGGTGTTCGTGACCGAGGACGGCGCCGAGACCGATCTCGACCTCGGCCACTACGAGCGCTACACCGACGCGAACACCTCGCGCGCGTCGAACGTCACAGCCGGCGGGATCTACAACACCGTCATCCGCCGCGAGCGTCGCGGCGACTACCTCGGCGGGACCGTCCAGGTCGTGCCGCACATCACCGACGAGATCCAGCAGCGCGTCAAGCTGCTGGCCGAGAGCCAGGACGCGGACATCGTCATCACCGAGATCGGCGGCACGGTCGGCGACATCGAGTCGCTGCCGTTCCTCGAGGCGATCCGCCAGTTTCAGGTCGACGTCGGGCGCCGCGACTGCATGTTCATCCACCTCACGCTCGTGCCGTACATCGGCCACGCGGGGGAGCTGAAGACCAAGCCCACGCAACATTCGGTTAACGAGCTGCGGCGCATCGGCATCCAGCCCGACATGCTCCTGTGCCGCTCCGAGAGCGAGCTGGGGACCGATATCCGCAAGAAGATCGCGCTGTTCGCGTCGCTGCAGGTGCAGGCCGTCGTGAGCGCGAAGGACGTCGACAACATCTACGAGGTCCCGCTCTGGTTCGAGCAGGAGGGCGTCGACGACCTCATCTGCGAGCATTTCTCGCTCGATCCGCCGCCGCCGGACCTGCGCGAGTGGGACGAGATCACCCGGCGCGCCGGCACGGCCAGCGAGAGCGTGAAGATCGCGCTGGTCGGCAAGTACGTCGCGCTGAGGGACGCCTACCTGTCGGTGTCGGAGGCGCTGCGCCATGCGGGCTTCCGTCACGACTGCCGAATCGAGGTCGATTGGGTCGACTCCGAGACGCTCGGCAGCGAGGACGAGGCGTACGAGCGCCTCGGCAGCTCCGACGGGATCCTCATCCCCGGCGGCTTCGGCGGCCGCGGGATCGAGGGCAAGATCCGCGCCGCGCAGGTTGCGCGCGAGCACCGGATCCCGTATCTCGGCGTCTGCCTCGGGATGCAGATCGCCGTGATGGAGTTCGCTCGCCACGTCGCCGGGATGGACGGCGCGAACTCGACCGAGTTCGACCCCGAGACGCCGCACCCGGTCATCGACCTGCTACCCGAGCAGAAAGAGGTCCGCGACCTCGGCGGGACGATGCGCCTCGGGGCAGATCCGGTGAAGATCCATCCCGACACGCGAGCCCGCGAGCTCTACGGGGAGGCGGTCATCTACGAGCGCCATCGTCACCGCTACGAGCTCAACCTCTTTCTGCGCAAGCGCTTGGAGGCCGCCGGCCTCGTCGTCAGCGGCACATCGCCCGACGAGCGTCTCGTCGAGATGATCGAGCTCGACGACCATCCGTTCTTCGTCGCCTCGCAGTTCCATCCGGAGTTCAAGTCGCGCCCGGAGCGCCCGGCGCCGCTGTTTCGTGACTTCATCGGCGCCGCGCTGCAGCGCGCGCGCGAGCGGTCGGGCGAGGCGCAGGAGTACCGGGCCTCGCGCGCGTAGCGCTCCGGCGCGAGCGCCGCCACCCAGCTCCCGCGAACGGTCAGACTCCAGACTCACATGCGCCCCGCCTCAGACGTCGAGCGCCGCCGCCTGAACGAGACGTTCGAGCGGCTGTGCGCGATCCCGAGTCCGTTCGGCTCCGAGCGCGCGTGCGCGGAGGCGGTCGCGCGGGAGCTGCGGACGATCGGGGTCGACGTCGAGGAGGACGGGGTCGCCGCCGAGGTCGGCGCGGAGTGCGGGAACCTTCTCGCGCGGATCCCCGGTCGCAGCGCGCGGACGGTCCTGCTGTGCGCGCACCTCGACACGGTCCCCGAGCCGGGCGCGATCGAGCCGGTGCTCGTCGACGACGGCTGGCAGAGCGCCGGCGACACGATCCTCGGAGCCGACAACAAGGCGGCCGTGGCGGTCATCCTCGAGGTCGCTCGGCGCTGCGCGGTCGAGGGCTCGCCGGTCGGCCTCGAGCTGCTGTTCACCGTCAGCGAGGAGAACGCGCTCGCCGGTGCGAAGGCGTTCGACGTCTCGACCCTGAACAGCGAGTGGGGCTACGTCTTCGACCACGCCTCACCGATCGGCGAGATCATCCTCGCCTCGCCGACCTACTACCGCGTCGAGGCAGACTTTCGCGGCCAGACCGCGCACGCCGGCATCCGCCCGGAGGACGGGCGCAGCGCGATCGAGGCTGCCGCGCGCGCCATCGGGTCGATGCGATTGGGGCGCATCGACGACGAGACGACGGCGAACATCGGCACGATCACGGGCGGCCAGAGCGGCGGGACGAACATCGTCGCCGGTCGCTGTCTCGTCGTGGGCGAGACGCGCTCGCTGGATCCGGTCAAGGCCGAGGCGATGGTCGCAGAGCTCATCGGCCACATCCACGACGGCGCCAACACGCCGGCCTGCTTCTGCGACGTCGACGTCACCACGGAGCGCCTTTTCGACGGCTACCGCCATCCCGCGAACGCGCCCGCGGTCCTGGCCGCCGAGGAGGCGCTGCGCGCGTGCGGCTACACGACCACGCGGCGCGGCACCGGTGGCGGCTCGGATGCCAACGCCTTCGAGGCCAACGGCCTGCATGTCACGAACCTTGCCAACGGCACCGAGCGCAACCACGAGCCCGACGAGCGCGTCAGCGTCGCGGCGCTCGAGGGCATGCTCGACGTGGCGTTCGCCTTGCTGGACGCATGCTCCGACTGAAGCGCGCCACCGTCGTGGTCGCCGGTCGCGCGAATGCGATGGAGCAGCGGCTGTCGGTTCAGGTCGGCGCCGAGCGCCGCTCGGCGATCGCGGACGTTGGCCTCGTCGGAGCCGCGCAGCCGGGGGACGAGGTGATCGTCAACATCGAGGCAGTCGAGCTGGGTCTCGGGTCCGGTGGCTTTGACATCATCCATGTCAACCTCACGCGCGGCCTGGATGGGGAGGGAACGCCGCGCGCGCACGTCATGAAGCTCAACTACACAAGCCTGCAGCACGCCGTCTCGCCGGTCGAAGCGGGGGACGCCGACGCGACCCCGCGCCCGCCGCAGCTGCCGATCGGCAGGCCCGTGGCGATCCTCGCGCTGCACGGCCAGCTTGCGCCGCTGGCGTGGGCGTTCGCGCAAGCGGGCGGCGGGCGCCTCGGCTACGTCCAGACCGCCGGCGGCGCGCTGCCTGGGGGCCACTCCTGCGTCGTACGCGAGCTGCGCGAAAGCGAGCTGCTCGCCGGCCACGTCACGGCTGGCCCGGCCTTCGGCGGCGCCGACGGAGAGGCGATCACGACCGCCGCCGCGCTGCACCACGGGCTGACGCAGCTCGGCTGGGACGCCGCGGTCGCCGGACCGGGGCCCGGCATCCTCGGCTCGGGATCGGCGCTCGGCCACGGCGGCCTGCAGGCGCTGGACTCGGCCCACACCGCGCTCGCGCTCGGCTGCCCGACGCTGCTCGTGCCGCGCATGTCCGCGACGGACCTGCGCGCCCGCCACCGCGGCGTCAGCCACCACACGAAAACCGTGCTGGGGCTACTGCTTGCCCCGGTCGCCGTCGCGCTGCCCGAGGGGCAGCAGCCGCTCGACGAGCGGCACGACTGGCGCTTCGCAGCGGCGGACTTCGACGCATACGCCGCGACCGGGCTCCCCACGCGCTCGATGGGTCGCGAGGATCCGCTCTTCTTCGCCGCGGCGCTCGCCGGCGGCAGCGCGCTCGCGCAGATGGCATGACGGCGCCCGATTGCATCGAGCCGCTCGGCGGCGAGACGGTCTTCGAAGGCTCCACCTTCGTCGTACGCGTCGAGCGCTTCCGCCATGCCGACGGCGAGATCGTCGAGCGCGAGGTCGTCCGCCGCCAGGACGCCGCAGCGATCGTCGCCTATGACAACGAACACGTCTGGCTTGTCAGGCAGCCCCGCGAAGCGCTCGTGCGCTACATGCTCGAGATCCCCGCCGGCAAGCTCGACGTCGATGGCGAGTCGCCGCAGCAGACCGCGCGCCGCGAGCTCGCCGAGGAGATCGGCCAGGAGGCCGGGCACTGGGAGGCGGTCATCTCCTACTTTCCCTCCAGCGGCTACACCGACGAGGTCGTCCACATCTTCGCCGCCACGGGCCTGCGCGGCAGCGACGTCGAGCCCGACCCGCACGAGCGGATCGAGGTCGTGCGCTGGCCGCTGGGCGATCTCGACGGCGCGATCGAGGAGAGCCGGGATTCCAAGACGATCATCGGGCTGCAATGGCTGAAGCTGCGCCTGATCGCTCGGCAGGGGAGCGGTTTGTAGCGGCGCCGGACGTGCGGCGGTCACGCACGGGGCGTTGCATCGGAATGGACGCGGGCGCACGCGGCGAAGTCCTCGGGCGATGGCGATCGCCCACAAGCCCGCAACGCGGCCGTTCGAGCACCACGTGCTCGACTTCCTCGCCTACCTCGAGTTCGAGCGCGGCCTATCGCGCAACACGCTGGACGCGTACCGCTCAGACCTCCTGCAACTCGGCCACTTTCTCGTGCGGAACGAGCTCGATGCGACGACGATCGGTCACACCGAGCTCGCCGCGTTCCTGTCCGAGCTTGCCGTCGGCGGCCCGCACCGCCCGCCCGTCGTGCCGGCGACGATCCAGCGCAAGGCGGCATGCCTGCGCTCGTTCTACCGTCACCTGCGCCGCGAGCAGATCATCGACCATGACCCGACGGCTGAGCTGCGAGCGCCGCGCAAGAGCCAGAGGCTGCCGCAGGTGCTCAGCCGCGACGAGGTCGCCAGGCTGCTCGCCGCGCCGCGCGGCCCCGAGCCGCCGGCGCTGCGCGACCGGGCGCTGCTCGAGCTCATGTACGCCTGCGGGCTGCGCGCCAGCGAGGCCGTCGACCTGACCGTCGGCGCCGTCGACCTGCGTTCCGGCGTCGTGCGCGCGCGCGGCAACAGCTCGAAGGAGCGCCTGATCCCGGTCGGACGCCAGGCGATCGCGGCAGCGCGTGCGTACCTCGAGCATGGACGTCCGCGGATGGTCGGCGTGCGTGAGGAGCGCCATCTGTTCGTCAATCACCGCGGCAGCGGGCTCACCCGGCAGGGGCTCTACAAGATCGTCCAGCGCCACGCGCGCACCGCCGGCCTGGAGGGTCGGATGAGCCCGCACACGCTGCGCCACACGTTCGCGACGCATCTGCTCGCCGGTGGCTGCGACCTGCGTTCGCTGCAGGAGATGCTCGGCCATGCCGATGTCGCGACGACGCAGATCTACACGCACCTCTCCGCCGACCGGCTCAAGGACGTCTACTTCAAGGCGCATCCACGGGCTGGTGGCGATGTTGACTCCGGGGCCTGACACAATGCGCGCGTGCTTCGCGCCCTCACCCCCCTGACAGCCGTCGCGCTCGCCGTTGCGCTCGTCGCGTGCGGCAACGACAAGACCGCCGCTCCCGACACGGGGGTCGTCCCCGCGCCCAAGGGATTTCGCAGCGCGAAGTACACGAAGGAGGGCGTGTCCCTGCGCGTGCCGAAAAGCTGGCGGACCATTCCCGGGGAGGCGCCGCAGATCGCGACGATCGCCGCCGGCGACGGCCAGATCGGCGTCTGGCGCTTTCCCCGTAAGGAGCCGCTGCCCGAGACGGCGATCCAGCTCAACGCGGCGCGCGAGGCGCTTATCGCGCAGGTGCAGAAGCGCGACAAGACGTTCACGGTGACCTCGTCGCGGATCGTCCTCAAGCCCAGGCTGAAGGCCGTCGAGATCATCGGGATCGGCACCAACCAGGGCCTGCAGCGCTCGCAGCGCTCGCTGCACGCCTACGGCTACGGTGCCGAGGTCGTCATCGACGGCTTTGCGCCGATCACCCTGTTCGACAAGGTCGACAAGCAGACGTTTGCGAAGGTCAGCCGCTCGCTGAAGCTGCGCAAGCCCCGGCCGTGAACCAGCGGGCGTTCGTCGTCGTCGCCGACGCGTGCGGCGTCGGCGCGCTGCCCGACGCCCCGGACTACGGCGACGACGCCGGCGCCAACACGCTCGCGCACGTCGCGGACGCGGTCGGCGGGCTGGACCTGCCGGTGCTCGAGCGTCTCGGCCTGGGCTGCATCGTGCCGCTGCGGGGCGTGGCTCCCGGCGCGGCACCGGTGCTGCATGGTCGGCTTGGCGCCCAGGGGCCGGGCAAGGACTCGTCGAGCGGCCACTGGGAGCTGATGGGGGCGATCGCGCCCGCGCCGCTGCCGACGTATCCCGACGGATTCCCGCCCGAGGTCGTGCGCACCTTGGAGCGTGCGACCGGGCACAGCTTCATCTGCAACCGCCCGTACAACGGGATCGCCGCGATCGACGACCACGGCGAGGAGCACCTGCGCTGCGGCGCGCTGATCCTCTACACGTCGGCGGACTCCGTGTTGCAACTCGCGGCGCATGTCGACCGCCTCGGCGAGGAGGAGCTTGCCGGCGTGTGCGTCGCCGCACGGGAGGTCATGGGCGGCGAGCACGCCGTCGGACGGGTCATCGCGCGGCCATTTCAGGGCGCGCCCGGGGCGTTCCGGCGCACCGAGGGGCGCCACGACTTCTCCGTGCCGCCGCCGGGACGCACGTACCTCGACGAGTTGCACGACGCCGGCGTGCCGGTCTGCGCGGTCGGCAAGGTCCACGATCTGTTCGCCGGCCGGGGGATCGCCAGCGCCCATCCCGGCACGACGAACGCACGCGCGCTGGCGGAGACCGGCCGGCTCGTCGAGGAGCTCGACGGCGGGCTGGTATTCACGAACCTCGTCGAAACCGATCAGGTCTATGGCCACCGTAAGGACGTCGAGGGCTTCCATGGCGCGCTGCGCGAGATCGACGCGGTCGTCGGAGACTGGCTCGAGCGCTTGCGCCCCGCCGACCTGCTCGTCCTGACGGCCGACCACGGCGTCGACCCGGCCGCCGTCCACAGCGATCACACGCGCGAGCACGTGCCGCTGCTGGCGCTCTTTCACGGCCACGGCGGGCGGCGCCACGACGGGGCGCTGGCGGATGTCGGAGCGAGCGTGCTGCGGTGGCTGACCGGGCGTGACGCGCCCGAATTGCCGGGCCAGGCGTTCCTCTGATCTGAGCACTATCAACCATCTAGCCTGGCGTTGATGCCTGAGCTTCCCGAGGTCGAGACGATCCGCAGGCAGCTGGCGCCGCTCGTCGAGGGGCGCACGCTGCGCGCATTGGACGTGCTCGATCCGAAGTGGTGCGAGCCGCTGGCGCCGGAGGCGCTCGCCGACGCACTGCAGGGTCGGGAGGTGCAGCAACTCGGGCGGCGCGGCAAGTACCTCATCTGGGAGGCGTCCGACGAGGTCTACCTGCTCATGCACCTGCGCATGACCGGCACCGTGCTCTACGACCCGCCGCCGCAGACGCTCTACACGCGCGTGCGCTTCGGGCTCGACGACGGCCACGAGCTGCGCTTCTGTGACCCGCGGCGCTTTGGCACCGGTCAGCTGGCGCTCGGCCGGCCGGCAGTGGACGAGTTCCTCGATGCGCGGCTCGGTGTCGAGCCGCTCGGCGAGGACTTCACCGCCGAGCACCTGTTCCGCATGACGCGCAACCGGCGCGCGCCGATCAAGGCACTGCTGCTCGACCAGCGGCGCGTCGCCGGCGTCGGGAACATCTACGCCAACGAGGCGCTCTTCCGCGCGGGAATCCATCCGCTGCGCCCGGCGGGGACGCTGAAGCGCGCGCAGGTCGCGGCGCTGCGCGACGCGCTCGTGGCTTCGCTATCGGCCGGCCTGAACGCGGGGGGCGCGTCGATCGACGACTTCCGCCATCCCGACGGCGTCAAGGGCGCGTTTCAGAACGAGTTCCTCGTCCACGGCCGCGCCGGCGAGGCGTGCGGGGTCTGCGGCCGGCTCGTCGTGAAGTTCGTGGCCGCCGGGCGCGGCACGTACGCCTGCGAGCGCTGCCAGGTCAGGCCGCGCCGGCGTGCCGGCTGATCGCCGTGCCGTGCACGCCATCGCGCCGCCCTCGTCCGCGCGCTACGCGGCAAGCAGGTCGGCGAGCAGACCCGAGCGGTCCGCGGCGGCCGTCTCCTGGTAGCCGCCGACGAGGATGCCGTCGATCAGGACCTGGGGGAGGGTCATCATGCCGGTCTTCTCGGCGAGCTCGACGACGGCGCTGGGATCGCCGGAGAGGTCGATCTCGCGAAAGTCGATCTCGCGCGAGCGCAGGAGCATCTTCACGCGCGTACAGAAGGCGCAAACCTCGGTGGTGTAGACGACGACCTCACGCATGCTTCAGAAAGTATAGTACCCTGGCTGGCTAGTCGACGAGCAGGTCGGCGAGCATTCCGGCCTGGTCGGCGGCGAGCGTCTCCTGATAGCCGCCGAGCAGCATGCTTCCGACGAAGACCTGCGGGAGCGACCTCATCCCGGTGCGCTCCGAGAGCGCGGCGTGCTCGTCGGAGTCCTCCGTGACGATCACCTTCTCGTAGGGGATGTCGCGGACGTTGAGGAGGTTCTCGACCGAATGGCAGAGCGTGCAGATCTCGCTGCTGTAGACGGTGACCTTGCGCATCTGCGGCCCCGCTGCCTCAGTCCACGAGGAGATCGTCCAGCATCCCGCTCAGCGAGGCGGCCTGCACCTCCGCGGTGCTGCCCAGCGGGATGACGCCGATGAACGCCTGCGGGAGCTTCATCGAGCCGGTGCGCTCGCCGAGCGCATGGTGCTCCGGCGAATCCAGCGTGACGATCGTCTCGTCGTACGGGACCTCCTTGGACTCCAGCAGCTCCTTGAGCTGCGCGCTGAACTGGCAGCCCTCTTTGGTGTAGACCTTGACCGTTCTCATGGGTGCGCAAGTCTAGTGGTCCCTCCTGCAGATCCGTTCACCCTTGGAACGGCCGCTGATCACCGCCAGCGACCGCCCAGGGGCAAACGGACCCACAGGAGGAACCACTAATGCCCGGTTCGCTGAAGACCGAAGCCGTCGTGCTGCGCTCGATGCGCTACGGCGAGGCCGATCGCATCCTGCATCTCTACACCCCGCAGCGCGGCAGGTTGAGCGCGATCGCAAAGGGCGTCCGGCGCACAAAATCGCGCTTCGGCGGGCGACTCGAGCCCTACTTTCGCCTGCAGATGATCCTCTACGAAGGCCGCAGCGAGCTGCTGACCGTGACCAGCGCAGAGACCCTCAACGGCCATCCGCGCCTGCGCGAGCACGCCGCCGCGCTCGACAGCGCCGCCAGAGCGTGCGATGCCGTCGGCCGGCTGTTCGACACGCCCGAGCCGCATCCTGGCGTCTTCGCGCTCCTGTGCAACGAGCTCGCGCTGCTCGACACGAGCGCGAGCGGCGATCGACCGCACGCGACGCACGCAAACCAGCTCGCCTTCAGGCTCAAGCTGCTGCTCGCCGCCGGCCTGGCGCCGCAGCTTGCCGCCTGCGCGTCATGCGGCGAGGCGGACCATCTCGTCGGCTTCTCCGGTGCCGCCGGCGGCGTCGTCTGCGGCGTCTGCGAAGCGTCCGGCTTCGCGCTCGGGGAGGAGGCGCACACGTTCATGACCGGGGCGCTCGCCTGCACCCTGGCGAAGACGCCGCAAGCGGGCGAGCTCGCGCTGAGGCAAGCCGAACGCGCGATATCCGACACCGTCGAGTATCACGCGAACGTTCGGCTTCGATCCGCCTCCCCGCTATAGGATCGCCGCCATGGGAGTCGCTCCGGTCGGTATCAAGTGGGTCTACGACTTCGCCGAGGGCTCGAAGGAGATGCGCAATCTCCTCGGCGGAAAGGGCGCCAACGTCGCCGAAATGACGCGCATCCTGGGCGCCGACCGCGTTCCAGCCGGCTTCACGATCACGACGGAGGCGTGCGTCTCCTACATGGAGAACGGCCATACCACCCCCGACGGAATGGCCGCCGAGGTCGACGAGGCGCTCGCGCGTTTGGAGGCCACGGCGCAGAAGACGCTGGGCGATCCGGATGACCCGCTGCTCGTTTCGGTGCGCTCGGGGGCCCGCGAGTCGATGCCCGGCATGCTCGACACCGTCCTCAACCTCGGCCTGAACGACGAGTCCGTCGAGGGCCTCGCCGACAAGACGGGCAACGAGCGCTTCGCCTGGGACTCCTACCGCCGCTTCGTGCAGATGTTCGGCAACGTCGTGCGCAACATCGCCGGCGAGCGCTTCGAGCACGCGATCCAGGACGCGAAGAAGGAGAACGGCGTCAAGCTGGACACCGAGCTCGACGTCGCGGCGCTGCAGAAGCTGACCGCCACGTTCCGCGAGATCTTCAAGGAGGAGACCGGCGAGGAGTTCCCGCAGGAGCCGCGCGACCAGCTCGAGCAGGCGATCCGCGCGGTGTTCGACTCCTGGACCGGCGACCGCGCGGTCGCCTATCGGCGCATCAACCGCATCCCCGACGACTGGGGCACGGCGGTCAACGTCCAGCAGATGGTCTTCGGCAACAAGGGCGACACCTCGGGATCGGGCGTCGCCTTCAGCCGCGACGAGGTCACCGGCGAGCCCGAGCCGTCGGGCGACTTCCTCGTCAACGCCCAGGGCGAGGACGTCGTGTCGGGCGTGCGCAACACGCAGGACATCTCCGACCTGCGCGACGTCATGCCCGAAGCCCACGAGCAGCTGATGGACATCCTGCGCACGCTCGAGGCCCACTACAAGGACATGCAGGACACGGAGTTCACGATCGAGGAGGGCCGTCTGTACATGCTGCAGACGCGCAACGCCAAGCGGCCGGCTCAGGCCATGGTGCGTTTCGCCTGCGACGTCGTGGACGAGGGCCTGCTGACGAAGTCCGAGGCGATCGCGACGATCGACTGCGAGAAGCTCGACGCGCTCCTGCACCCGACCTTTGATCCGACCGTCGACTACGCCGTGCTCGCCAAGGGCGTCGCGGCCTCGCCCGGCGCCGCCAAGGGCGCGATCGTCTTCAGCGCGGCGGAGGCCGTCGAGGCGGCGGCATCCGGGCGCGACGTGATCCTCGTGCGCCCGTTCACCGAGGCCGAGGACGTCGCCGGCTTTCATGCCGCGCGCGGGATCCTGACAGCCGAGGGCGGTAAGGCCAGCCACGCTGCCCTGGTCGCTCGTGGCATGGGCCGGCCCGCCGTGACCGGTGCCAGCGCGCTTGATATCGACCTCGACAAGAAGGAGCTGCGAGTAGGGGAGACCCTCCTGTGCGAGGGTGACTGCATCTCGATCGACGGCACGACCGGCCAGATCACGATCGACGACGTGCCGTTGGTGGAGCCGCAGATGGGCGAGCACTTCGAACGCGTCCTGCAGTGGTCGGATGAGCTGCGCAGGCTCGGCATCCGCGCCAACGCCGATACGCCCGAAGACGCCCGCAAGGCGCGCGAGTTCGGCGCCGAGGGCATCGGCCTGTGCCGCACCGAGCACATGTTCATGGCCGCCGATCGCCAGCCCAAGATGCGCGAGATGATCCTGTCGGACACGATCGAGGATCGCCGCGCCGCGCTCGACGAGCTGCTGCCGCTGCAACAGCAGGACTTCGAGGAGGTGCTCGAGGCGATGGACGGCCTGCCGGTGACGATCCGGCTGCTGGACCCGCCGCTGCACGAGTTCCTGCCGCCCGACGAGGACGACCCGCGCGCGCACGCCTTGCGCGAGGTCAACCCGATGCTCGGCACCCGCGGCTGTCGGCTGGCGATCCTGCACCCCGAGATCTACGAGATGCAGGTCCGCGCGATCATGCGCGCGCAGTGCGCGGTCACCGAGCGCCTCGGTCACCCGCCCAAGCTCGAGGTGATGGTCCCGCTCGTGGACTACGAGCGCGAGCTGGAGCTCATCAAGGCGCTGATCCTGCGCGTCGCCGAGGAGGAGGGTGTCGCGCGCGAGCACTTCCTCGTCGGCACGATGATCGAGCTGCCCAGGGCGTGCTTCCTCGCCGATTCGATCGCCGCGCAGGCCGACTTCTTCTCCTTCGGAACCAACGACCTGACCCAGACGGCGCTGGGCTTCAGCCGCGACGACATCGAGGGCAAGATCCTCGCGCCCTACATCGAGGCCAAGGTCTTCGACCGCTCGCCGTTTGAGACGCTCGACACGCCGGGCGTCGGGCAGCTCTTGCGGATGGGTGCCTGGCTTGGGCGCAAGACCAAGCTCGAGCTCAAGCTCGGCATCTGCGGCGAGCACGGCGGCGACCCGGATTCGATCGACTTCTTCCATAACTCGGGCTTGAACTACGTGTCCTGCTCGCCCTTCCGCGTGCCGGTGGCGCGGGTGGCGGCCGCGCAGGCCGCGATTCGCAGGGGAGACGACGGGGGCTGGTGAGGCGCGACGCCGGCGGGGGGCCGGTGGCGCGCTTCGCCTCGTCAGCCGCACCCCGGTTCGTGCTTGACGCGCCGCGAGCCCGCGACGAGACTCGTTTGCCGATCAACCACCGGGAAGGCAAGGACGACGATGACGAAGCCCGACGATCGCACGGCGCTGTGGATTCTTGACGAGTTGTGGAACGCGCCGCCGGAGGTGACCGGAACGCTGACCGACGACGACAACCTCGAATACGGCAAGGCGCGGTTCTGCGCGGCCAACGGGGACGGACGCATCACGGACGCCGAGCGCGACTGGATCCTCGGCTACCTCCGCGCAGCCGGACACTCCGCAGACAATCTCGAAGCGCTGCGCGCCTACGACGGCGAGCAGGATTTCGAGTCCCTCTTCACGCGCGGCGCGCAGCAACTTGCCGCGCGAGTCTGCGTCTGCGACGCGATCCGCGCGTGCGGCGCCGACGGTGAGCTCGCTGCCGAGGAGGTGGAGAACGTCCGCCGGATGGCCGAGCGTCTGGACATCCCAGGCGAGGTGGTCGACGAGTTCGTCGAGATCTATCGCCAAGAGCAGGAGTTGAAGGAACGCCGGGTCGCGCTCGCGTTCCCGGGCGGCTTCGGCGCGTAGCGGCGCTGCGATCGCGGGGCGGCGACCGTCCGGCTACGGCGTCGTCTGCGTCTGCGTCTGCTTGAGCTGCTCGACGTCCTTGGACAGCGCGTCGAGGCGACCGGAGAGCTGCGCGATCGCCTGCGTCGCGTCCGTGGCCGGCCGTGCGGCGAGCGTCTTGACGGTGCGCTCGAGCGCGTCGACGCGGACGCTGAGGGCCGCGTCGCCGGTGCCGCCGCCCGCTCCCGGGTTCTCGAGCGCGCGGCTGAGGCTGTTGACACGAGCTTCGAGCTGCGACAGGCGCGCGTCGCTCTGAGAGCTGCCGCCCGTTCCGCCGCTCACGAGCGCATAGATCGCGACGCCGAGCGCCGCGACGGCGATCACCCCGACGACCATGAGCCCTGTCCGCAGGGAGGCAATCGTCTGTTCCAAGCGCAGGAGGATAACGTCCGTGTCGGGAGCGCGGCGCACCCGCCGGGAGGTGTCAGTCGACCACCAGGACGGCCTTGCCCGCCACGCGCCGCTCAAGCAGCGCGGCGATTGCCGGTCCGGGATCACGCCACGAGGCCTGCAGGTCGATCTGCGTGTGGAGCTCGCCCGCGGCGACGAGCGCGGCGAGCCGGGCGAGGTCGCTGCCGGCGGTGCCGGTGCGCTCGATCTCCTCGAAGACGAACAGCCCGCGCAGGATCGCGCCGGGCGCGCCGCCGAACAGCGCGCGCGTCGGAAACGTCGTCTCGGTATCGCTGGATGCGAACGACACGACGACGCCGCGCGGCGCCACGCGCTGCAGCGCCGCACCCAGCGTCGCGCCGCCGACGCCCTCGACGATCGCCTCGAAGCGCCTATCGCCGTCGAGATCGAACACGACCTCCTCCGCCCCGAGCTCGCGCAGGCCGCTGGCGCGCTGTGCGTTGCGCGAAAGGGCGGTCACGTGGGCGCCCGCACGCGCCGCGAGCTGCACCGCGAAGCGTCCGACGCCTCCGCTGGCACCGGTCACGAGCATCCCCTTGCCGAGCACGAAGCCGCAGATCTCCAGCGCGCGCAGCGCCGTGATGCCCGCGACCGGCAGCGTCGCGGCCTGCGCGAACGTCACGTCGCCGGGCAGCACGGCGAGGTTCTTCGTCGACACTGCCACGTTCTGCGCCCAGGCGCCGGCGCGAACGATCCCGACGACGCGCGCCCCCTCGGGAGGACCGCTGCCGTCAGCAGCGGCGCGCTCGACGACGCCGGCGACGTCCCAACCTGGGATCGAGCCCTTCGGTCGGTCCGCCAGCTGGCGCGACTCGCCGCGGTTCAGCGAGAACGCCTTGACCGCGACGATCGCCTCGAAGGGCAGCGGCTCGGGTTCGGCGACCTCCGTCAACGCAACGTGCGGAGGCTCTTCGGTGACCGCGAGGGCGAGCACGCGGTGAGCGTACGGCACGGATGAGAGAATCGGTCGCATGGATGCAGCCACCGCTCCCGGCGCCGTCGCAGCGCGCTTCGCCGCCCGCCGGCGGGCGTGGGAGGAGGCCGAGCTCTCGCCGCTGGCGGCACGGTCCTATCCCGCGCGGCGGGCGATCGAGGAGCCGGACTGCGCGCTGCGCACGCCGCTGCAGCGCGACCGCGACCGCATCGTTCACTCCAAGAGCTTCCGACGCCTGAAGCACAAGACGCAGGTGTTCGTCGCACCCGAGGGCGACCACTACCGCACCCGGATGACGCACACGCTCGAGGTGACGCAGATCGCGCGAACGGTCGCGCGCGCGCTCGCCTTGAACGAGGACCTCGCGGAAGCGATCGGACTCGGTCACGACCTCGGCCACCCGCCGTTCGGCCACATCGGCGAGGCTGTGATCGACGCCTGCCTCGCCGAGCGCTTTGGGGGCCGCTTTCGCCACTTCGAGCACTCGCTGCGCGTCATCGAGGTGCTCGAGCGCGGTGGCGCCGGGCTGAACCTCTGCGCCGACGTGCGCGACGGGATCCTCTGCCACTCCGGCCGCGCGCCTTTGCCGGCGACGCTCGAGGGCCGGATCGTGCGGATCGTCGACCGTGTCGCGTACATCAACCATGACATCGACGACGCGCTGCGCGCCGGCGTGCTCGACGAGTCCGCACTGCCGGCCAGCGCGATCGCGGTGCTCGGCGAGACCGGGACGCAGCGCATCGACACGCTCGTGCACGACCTCGTCGAGACATCGGAGGCGGCCGGAGACATCGTCCAGGGTGAGCAGGCGGGCGCCGCGATGACCGCGCTGCGCGAGTTCATGTTCGAGCACGTCTACCTCGGCGAGGCCGCGCGCCAGGAGCACTCGCGCATCGACCGCGTCATCCGCACGCTGTTTGACCATTACGCCTCCGATCCGGCGCTCGTACCCGACGGCGGCGGCGCGCCCGGCGCCGACCATGCCCAGCGCGTCACCGACTACCTCGCCGGCATGACCGACCGCTACGCGGTCCGCGCCTTCACCGCGCTCAGCGTGCCGGACTCGTTCGCGTTGTAGCCGTGGCGCTGTACACCAACGACTCCAAGGAGCGCGTGCGCGACGCGGTTGACATGGTCGACCTCGTCTCCTCGCGCACGGAGCTCAAGCGTGCCGGCGTCAACCGCCTCACCGGCCTGTGCCCGTTCCACGAGGAGCGCACGCCGTCCTTCGGCATCAACCCCGCCGAGAAGGTCTACCACTGCTTCGGCTGCCAGGCCTCGGGTGACGCGTTCACCTTCGTGATGGAGACCGAGGGCGTCGACTTCAAGAGCGCGCTGGAACTGCTTGCCGACCGCTACAAGGTCACGCTCGAACTCGAGGACGAGGACCCGGGGGCGGCCGAGCAGCGCCAGCAGCGCGACCGGCTGCTGGAGCTGCTCGAGCGCACGACCACGTTCTACGTGCGCCAGCTGTGGGAGTCCAGGGAGGCTGCGAAGGCGCGCGCGTACCTGCAAGAGCGAGGTCTCGAGGAGGCGACGCTGCGCGAGTTTCGCGTCGGCTACGCGCCGAGTGCCTGGAACACGGTCCTCAACGCCTCGCGGCGCGCCGGATTCAAAGACCGCGCGATCTACGACGCGGGCCTCTCGCAAAAGTCCCAGAAGTCCGGTCGGACCTTCGATCGCTTCCGCTCGCAGATCATCTTCCCGCTGGCCGATTCGCGCGGGCGCGTGCGCGGCTTCGCCGGGCGCACGATGGGCGGCCCGGACGACCGCCGCCCGAAATACGTCAACAGCCCCGAGAGCGACCTCTTCCACAAGCGAAGCCAGCTGTTCGCGGCCGATCTTGCGCGCGGCGGCTCCGCTAAGGCCGGGTTCGTTGTCGCCGCCGAGGGCTACACCGACGTGATCGCGATGTACCAGGTGGGACTGCGCAACTGCGTAGCGATCATGGGCACGGCTCTGACCGAAAATCAGATCGGCGAGCTCGCGCGACTCGCGCCGGAGGTCCGGCTCGCACTAGATGCCGACAGCGCCGGGAAGGACGCCATGCTGCGCTCTGCCCGCATTGCGCTGGCTCGAAGGCCGCCGCTCCGGTTGCGGGTCGTGGCGCTGCCCCCAGGAGAAGACCCAGCCGACCTCGTGCGGCGAACCGGCGCGGACGAGATCCAACGGCTCGTGTCTGAATCAGTGTCATTCGTCCGCTTTCGGGTGCTCCGGACGCTGGAGACGGGGGACCTCACCAATGCTGAGGGACGCGACCGCGTTAGCAACGAGCTCACCGATGTGTTCTCGCTCTTGGGTCCGAGCGCGGAGCGAGAGGAGCTGCGGCGGATCGCCGCCGATCGGCTCGACCTGTCGCCAGAGCTGCTTGCGCGGGTACTGCCGCAAGGTGGCACGAACCTCCAGCTGCCGACCCGCATGACTGGTACCCGGGCCGCGGACCGGGCGTCCAGCGCCGCTCTACGCCCCGATGATGCCGCCAGCGGCGGAGCGATACTCGGACGCCGGGAGCCGACGGAGCGGTCGTTCCTCGCATTCTGCATCGCGCTGCCCGAGCTCGGCGCCCCTGCCCTTGCAGAACTTGACTTAGAGGCAGATCTTACGAGCGCCGTCACCCGCCGGGCCGCCGCGCACCTGCGCGACCACTTGGCGGCGCCCACTGCGGGGCTTGCCGACGACGACCCGCTGCTGGGCTTTATGCGCGAGCTGGCAGTAGGCGACGCCCGCGCTACGGCGGCCACTGCCGCAGCGTTCGAGATCGAGCGTTTGCAGCTGACGCTCGCCCGCTTGGAGCGCGAAATCGCGGCAGCCCGCATCGCGGCGCGCGGCGATATCTCGGAGCTGGCGCGGCGCAAATCGGCGGCGCAGGGACGCCTTGCTCTCGCGGTCGAGCGCGCGATCGACGAGGGTGGGACGGGCTGACCACCGACTACTCCCGCCTGGACCGCGACATCACGGCCGCGCGACGATCCGGAGACGAGGTGGCGGAGCTGGCCACGCGGCGCGCGCAGACGCAGTCGCAGATCGATCTGGCGCTCGATCGCGCGATGCGCCAGGAACGGGGCTGAGTTCAACGAATTGATCCAACATGCCGATAGGAGCGAGACCGGTGCACAGACTCAACCTCTCAAGCGACGAAGGGCGGCAAGGATGTCGGTAGAACATGCGCGACGCGCAGCGACGTGGACCTGCGCCCTGGCGGCATGCCTGGCGATAGCTCCTGCCGTTTCGTACGCCGCTGCCGCCGACCCTCCGGCCGCGGCCACCACTGCATCGCCAGCGGCCCCGGCGCCGCTTCCGACCGATCCGAACGAGCCCGTCGCCGCCACCGTCAAGGAACCGCTGGCGGGGCTCGTCGAGCCGGGCAGCGAGCGGAAGCTCTCCAACGAGACGACGATCACGCGCTGGGCGCACGCGCAGGCGACGTCGAAGATCCTGTCGGAGCCGCGCCCCGGCGCGCGCACGATCACGCGGCTGCGCTACCTGACCGAGGACAAGGCGGCCGAGGTCTACATCGTGCTCGCCGCCAAGCTCGACGCCAGCAAGCGCACGTGGCTGAACATCCGGGTGCCGATGCGTCGGCAGGGGCGCACCGGGTGGGTCCTCGCGGACGACCTGAGCGCCCTGTACGTCGTGCGCACGCAGCTCGTGATCGACCGCAAGAGTCTCAAGGCGACCCTGTTCAAGAACGCCAAGAAGGTCTGGCAGGCGCCGGTTGGCATTGGGAAGCCCGGCACGCCCACGCCGAGCGGCGACTTCTGGATCCGTGAGCGCCTGAAGGGCCTGGGCAACAATTCGGCGTACGGCCCGTGGGCGTTCGGCACGAGCGCCTACTCGAACATCTCCGACTGGCCCGGCGGAGGGGTCGTCGGCATCCACGGCACAAACGAACCCGGCAAGGTCCCCGGGCGCCCGTCACACGGATGCGTGCGCTTGCGCAACGACAAGATTCGATCGCTCGTGCGCCTGATGCCGATCGGAACGCCCGTGCGCATCGTCCGCTAGGCCTGTTTTCCGCAGTTCGCGGGCAGACACGCCGACATGCGGCTAGGACCTTGCAAGCACGCATTTGCAGGGCAACTGTGCTTCTATCTTCTCCCGAAGCGGGTTGTTGCTCCCGTCATAGCAGTGCACGTCAGGGAGAAGGACGATGTCAGCAGGTCACGCAAGGAAGCCTCGAACGAGCGGACAAGCCGGGCGACCACTCGCGCTGACGGTGTTCGTCTTGGGCGTCTTGGCGCTGGCGCCTGCTGCCGCGCACGCCGGGGCTCAGATGGGGGCCGGTCCGACGTTCCCACCGAGCGTCACGGTCGGCCAGAAGGGCGTCAGCGCCTCCGTCGTGCTCGAACACACGTCAACGGGGCCTGAGGCGTCGCAGATCGCGACCGTCTGCAACGCCGGCGAGTGCGCGGGCCCGTCCGAAGGCATCACGATCACGCCCTCGTGCGGTGCGATCAACAACGTCCCGACGTGTACGAGTCCCGATCCGGGCGTCTTCAGCGTGGCGCCTGTCGCGACGCTCGCTCCCGGCTCCTCATGCGGCCTGCCGCCGACCCAGCGCTTCGATGTCACCGTTGTCGACGCGACGTCCGGGAAGCTGCGCATCACGCCCCAGGGCGGCGCTCACGTCGTGCTGGGCCCCAAGGGGACCCCGTCTGCGATCTGCGAGATCCAGCTGACCTTCGATGTCGTCAAGCAGCCGGCAGTCGACTTCTTCGCGGCACAGACCGGCATCCAGACTCTCCAACTCGTCTCTGCCGACATGACGGTCAACGCGGTGCAGGGCTTCGGGCGAGGTTCGTCGACGGGTACCACCGTCGAACCGCCGCCGCCAGTTGCTCCGCCGCCGCCACCACCACCGGCAGCGGGCCCGGTCGTCCCAAGCTCGACCGGCACGGCCAGCATCGCCGGCCAGACCGGCTGCGCTACGAAGAACTTCAACGTGCAGGTCGACGGCACGCAGATCAGCAGGGTCGTGTTCTCGCTGGACGGCAAGAGGATCAGGACGCTGCGCAAGCCGAACGCCGGCACGAGCAAGTTCCGGGTCCGGGTCTTTCCCGGGACCCTGTCGCGCGGTATTCACCGGGTCATCGCGACGACGACGTTCACGACGGACAGCAACACGCCTGCGCGCAGGCTGCGCGTCGTCTTCTCGCGCTGCGCGCGAGCGGCGCAGGCGCCGCGATTTACGGGTTAAGAAGGAGCGGTCGTCCGGCGAGGCCTCGGCGTGCGACCTCTCCGGACGGCGACCTCGCTACGCTTCGACGCGCTGCGGTCGGGGGTAGCTCAATCGGCAGAGCAGGACGCTGTTAACGTCAAGGTTGTGGGTTCGAGTCCCACCCCCCGAGCTACCTGACCGTCGCGGGCCACGCGGTGACAACTTGCCGCACCGTGGTTCTGTCAGTAGGTTTTGCGTCATGCGCGGCCAGGGAGGGCGAGTGGGGACGCGACTCGTGCATTGCACGCCGGTCGTCGCTGCCCTGCTGCTGGTGCTCGCCGCGCCGTCCGCGGCTCGCGCGGCGACGATCACGATCGACGACGCGCAGGTCACGGAGTCCGACACGTCCGTCAGGGCGGTCTTCACCGTCACTCGTGTGACGAGCCTCCTCGACCTCGCGGGCTCGGCGAGCGTCGGCTTCACGACGGCCGACGGATCCGCGCTCGCGGGCGCGGACTACACAGCCGTCTTGGGCGGGCTCACGTTCGATCCGCGGCCGCTCGGTGGCACGGTGTCGCAGAACATCACGGTCACCGTCAACGGCGATGCGCTCGACGAGCCGACGGAGTCCTTCCGCGTGCTCATCTCGGGCTCCTCTGAGATCAGCGACGCCGAAGGGGCGGGAACGATCCTCGACGACGATCAGCCGCCCGCGGTCGCCGTCGCCGACGCGCCGAACGCCGCCGAGGGCGCCCAGGCCTCGTTCGCCGTGCAGTTGTCGGCGCCCAGCGGTCGCGACGTGTCCGTGGCCTATGCGACCGCGGACGGCACGGCCGTCGCGCCCGCGGACTACACCGCGCGCACCGGCCGCGTGACCATCCCCGCCGGCAGCACATCTGCGCCCGTACCGATCGTCCTTGTCGACGACTCGATCGACGAGCCCAACGAGACGTTCGAGCTGCGAATCTCCAGTCCGGCGTCGGCGAGGCTCGGCGACGCGGCAGGCAGCGGGACGATCCTCGACAACGACGAGCTGCCGTCTGCATCCGCGCCTGCACCCCCGCCTGCCGCGCTGCTGGTGCCCGCCACCGGCTCGTCGACGTCGAGTGTGCTGCCGGCGCGGATCGGCATCGCTAGCCCGCGGCTGCGCCGCCCGTCGACGGTGCTGATCACGCTCTCGTGCCCGAAGCCGTCGATCAGCTGCAAGGGACGCGTAACGCTCTTCAGCCGGCCCAACCATCGCTCCAAGATCAAGGCGCTGCGCAAGCAGCGCCGGCTCGGCCGCACGACCTTCAGGCTCGCAGGCGGCCGGGTCGAGACGCTGGAGGTCGCGCTCGGACGGACCGACCGCGGGCTGCTGCAGCGCTCCGGGCGGATGGGGGTCAGGGCATACGCGATCGCCGAGGACGGCACCGGCCGGACGAGCGTGCGAACGGTCAACGGGACGCTCATCGCCCGCCTCGCCCACTCGGGACTGCGCCCGCGCTAGCGAACTGCTCTACCAGGCCGGCGGCACGCGCCGCTGCGTCATTCGATGCCGCCCAGGCCGCGAGCTGCCGCGCACGCGCCCGTAGACCGGGGCGCGCGAGCGCGCGTCTCACCGCCAGCGACAGCGGGCGCGCGCTCGCCAGGCGCCGCGGCAGCCGCACGCCGACGCCGGCCCAGTCCACGCGTGCGGCGTTCTCGTTCATGTCGCCGGCCGCGGGAACGACGACGAGCGCGCAGCCGCTGGCCAGCGCGCGGGCGACGGTGCCGTGGCCGCCGTGGCAGACGACGAGCTCGCAAGCCGGCATCGTGCCCGCGTAGGAGGCCCACTGGACGAGTCGCGCGTTGGCCGGGACCGCCGGGCGCATGTCGTCGAGTGCCCGGTTGGCCGAGGCCAGCACCCGCACGGGCAGGTCGGCGAGGCCGTCCAGCGCGGCTTGCACCAGCCGCCCCTCGACGTCCTGCGAGGTCGACGGCGCCACGAGCACGAGCGGCGCATCGCCGACCGGCAGCTCGACGTCGCCTCCCGGCGGCTCCCACAGCAGCGGCCCGACGACGTGCGCGTGCGGTGGCCAGTCGCGCGGATACTCGAGCTGGGGAAACGTCGCGACGAGGCACAGCGCGTCGCTGATGCCGCCGTGGAAGCGTTCGAGCGGCGCCAGGCTCAGTCGCCGGCGCGTCTCGTTGAGCTCGTCGCGGCCGAGCGCAAGCCCGCGGCGAAGGAGCGGATCGGCGCAGCGCCACAGCGCCCGGCCGGCGGCCGTGCGTGGCAGTCGCGCGCCGCAGGAGTACGGCGCGCTGCCGGGCGGCAGGCGCGGGTCGACGTGCGGGATCAAGGTCCCGACGCGCACGCCCTCGAGCTCGGCGGCGAGCGCCGGCGCGAGCGTGAGGATGTCCGAGACGACCGCGTCCGGCGCGACTTCGCGGACGAGCCCGATGGTCTCGCCGGTGGCGCGCTCGACGGCCTGATAGGGCGTCAGCGGCCGCTCGCGGGTCGGGAAGACGTGGTACTCCGGCGCCGCCGCGAATCGCATGCCCTCGGCCTCGACGTGGTCGCTCCAGCGCGTCCACGTCTGCAGCGTCACGTCGTGGCCGCGCCGCGCCAGCTCGCGACCGAGGGCGATCATCGGAAATGCATGGCCCGGGTCGCCGAACGCGCCGAGCAGGAGCCGCAGCCGGGTCAGGGCGCATTCACCAAGCGATTCGCCGCAAGCGTCGGTGGATCCACGATCAGGCGGCCAGCTCGGCGATCAGGCGCAGCTGCTCCACGCGACGCTCCTTCTCGAATGCCAGCGGCACGACGCCGAGCGTGCCGACGCCGGCTTCGCGGTAGACGGCGAGCCGGTCGCGCACGTGCTCGGGCGGCCCGACGAGCGAAACCGTGTCGATGAGCTCGTTCGACAGGCGCGCCATCGCCTCCTCGCGCTTGCCCTCGAGGTAGAGGTCCTGCACCGCGCGCGCTTCGTCCTCGAAGCCGTAGCGCCGCACGAGCGAGTTGTAGAAGTTCTGCTCGCGCGAGCCCATGCCGCCGACGTAGAGGGCCAGAAACGGGCGCATCTGATCGCGCGCGCGCTCGAGGTCGTCGGTGACTGCGACGTGCACCGTCGGGGCGATGTCGAAGTGCTCCAGCGAACGCCCGCCGCGCGCGGCGCCTTCCTCTAGCAGCGGCCGGAACTCCGCGACGTGCTCGGGAGAGAACAGCGTCGGGATCCACCCATCGGCGATCTCGCCGGCGAGCCGGGTGTTGTTCGGGCCGATCGCGGCGAGGTAGATCGGAATCTGCTCCTGCACCGGCCCGATCGTGAGCTTCAGGGCCTTGCCGGGGCCGTCGGGCAGCGGTAGCTGCAATGTCTCGCCGTCGAACTGCAGCCGCTCGCGCGCCAGCGCCTTGCGTACGACCATGACGTACTCACGCGTGCGCTGGATCTGGCGAGCGAAGCGCTGGCCATGCCAGCCTTCGGCGACTTGCGGCCCGGAGGAGCCGAGCCCGAGCAGCATGCGCCCACCGGAGAGCTGGTCGATCGTCGCTGCCGTCATGGCGGTCATCGCCGGGCTGCGACCCGGCATCTGGAAGATCGCCGAGCCGAGCTTGATCGTCGACGTCAGCCCGGCAAGCCAGCCGAGGACCGTCGCGGCGTCCGATCCGTAGGCCTCGGCAGCCCAGACGGAGTCATATCCGAGTCGCTCGGCCTCCTGAACGATCTCGAGCTGCTCGGCGGAGGAGAGTCCCAGGCCCCAATAGCCGATGTGGACGCCGAGCTTCATGCGATGCAAGATCCCTTTCAGGACGAGGAGTTCGGTTGCCGCGAACGACGGGCTCGCATACCGTGGCCGTGCCCCGAGCGAACGGAGAACGAACCCTATGCCAACGCCTCGCGACCAAGCCGTCACGGACCTTCGACGTTCTATCGACGTGCTGCCTGAACGCACCCGCAAGGCGATGCTCGTCGGTCTCGCGAACAACACCGTCATCACCGGTGCGTTCAGCGGTGCCAGCGGTGTCTGCCCGATGCTCGCAGCGCATCGCGAGGGGGCCCGTACCAATTGCGTGTCGTTCCCCGAGGCGTGGGATCGATTCACCGGCGTCCACGGGCGCTACATCACCCGTGAGGCCACGCAGTACGAGGTCGCGGCGCTGCGCGCCGAGATCGAGGCCAGCCTGGCCCCGCGCTCGAGCGATCTGGCCGACGCGATCGCCGAGCACCACGCGAGCGTCGAAGCCCGCAGGCGCCGCGACCGCTACACCGACGGCCCCGCCGTCGACCTCGGCGGCGCGATCGTCGAGCACAAGGAGACCGCACGCGGCCGGCGCAGGCGCGAGGCGACCGAGCTCGGGCTGGGCTGGCTGTTCGAGGAGACGCTCGTGCTGCCCGACGACTTCGGTCTGGAGCCCGCGGTCGACGAACCCGAGCCGGGCCTCGGCTTCGACTTCGATGCCGCCGAGCGGGCGTTCTCCCAGCGCTGAGCCTAAGCGTTCATCCCGTCGAGCTGCCCGCCGCCGGGCAGCTCGAACACGATCTCCGGTATGACGCATCCCGCCGTCAGCGAGAGCAGCATCCGTACGGCGGCGACGATGTCGGACGTCTGGATCATCTTCTCGGGCGGCACGGCCCCCTTGACGAAGTCCGTCATCGGCGTGTCGACGAACGCGGGACAGAGCGCAGTCGACTTGATCCCCTGGGTGTTGAGCTCGCGGTTCATCGACTGCGTGAATCCGACGACGGCGAACTTCGTCGCCGAGTAGATGCTCAGCCATGCCTGCCCCTGCTTGCCGGCGATCGACGCCGTATTGATCACCAGCGCGTTGCGATGTTCGGCGCCGGCGGCCTGCAGCATCGCCAGCGCCTCGCGGTAGAACAGCGGGATCGCCCGCAGGTTGGTCCCGAGCTGGATGTCCATTCGCTTCGTGTCGAGCTCCCCGATCGGCGAGCCGATCCCGACTCCGGCGTTGTTCATGAGCACGTCCAGACGGCCGTAGGCGTCGCGGTGAGCGGCTACGACGCGCTTGACGTCGTTCTCCTCGCAGACGTTGGCCGCGACGTGCGCGACGTCGAAGCCCTCGCCGCACAGCTGCTCGCAGGCCGCCTGGAGCTTCTCCGGCCGCCGGGCGGTCATCGTGACGGCGTGGCCCTCCTCGGCGAGCAGACGGGTAACCGCCAGGCCGATCCCGCTCGAGGCTCCCGTCACGATCGCCGCGCGCTGCGCCATGCCGTCGCTCCTTCGTTTGTCCCGGTGGGTGCGGCGCTATCCAATCATGCGACCGCCTACAGTTGGGCTCGTGCTCCGCCTGCTGGTGTCGTTGCTGGCGGCTGCGGCAGTGCTCGTCGGGTGCGGCTCGGACAAGGGCGGCACCGCGCCTGCGCCGCCGCAGCCCGCTCCCCCCAAGCTGGCCGACTTCCCGTCGGCGAGCGGCAAGACGCTGCCACAGCTGACGAAGGGCCTGCACCAGGGGGCGGTCCTGCTCGTGTCGAGCTTCTCGTCGCAGAAGCTCGGCGAGCACAACCGCCTCGGCTTCGCGATCGTCGACCGCGCGAACAAGCAGATCGACGTCTCCGCGATCGCGGTCTACACGGCTAAGCCGGACGGCACCGAGCTGCGCGGGCCGTACGTCGCGCGCAGGGAGTCGCTGCACGTGTCGACGGCGTATCGCAGCGCCCAGACATCGTCGGACCTGGCCAGCGGCGACACGTTCTACGTTGCCGACGTCGGCTATGAGACTCGCGGGCCGCATATCGCGATCGGCCTCGCGCGCCTGGACGGCCGGCTCGTCGTCGCCGACTCGCCGACGCCGCTGATCGTCGGTCCGAAGCCCAACGCGCCACCGGACGTCGGCGACCGCGCGATCCGCATCCACACGCTGGTCGCAGCGGACGTCGGCGGCGATCTCTCCAAGCTCACGACGCGCGTCCCGCCAGCCCAGGCGCTGCTGACGACGGACTTCGCTG
This sequence comes from Solirubrobacteraceae bacterium, assembly GCA_033855115.1. Lineage (GTDB taxonomy): Bacteria > Actinomycetota > Thermoleophilia > Solirubrobacterales > Solirubrobacteraceae > CADCVQ01. The sequence continues at coordinate 4,362 of JAWVGJ010000076.1, read as the reverse complement.
ACGTCCTGGGCAAGAAGCCTGCGGTGCTCCTGTTCGCCACCCCGGCGCTGTGCCAGTCGCGCACGTGCGGGCCGGTCGTCGACATCGCCGAGCAGGTCCGCGCCGAGAACGGCAAGGGCGTGACCTTCATCCAGCAGGAGATCTACCAGGACAACGATCCCGGAAAGCCCGTGCGCCCGCAGGTCGCGAGCTGGCGGCTGCCGACCGAGCCGTGGGCGTTCGTCGTCGATCGCCAGGGCAAGATCGCGGCGCGCTTCGAGGGCGTCTTCTCCGTTGGCGAGCTGGCGCGGGCGGTCGAGAAGGTCAAGTAGCCCGCCGGCGCGTGATCGCGCCCGCTGCAGTGTGAAGCTTGCTGGTGCTCCCCGAAGCGCCGTGCTACAGTGGGCGCGAGGACGTTATAGGCGCAATGCCTAGAACCACGGGGGAGGAGGCTCCATGATCGCCACAGCAGACGCGCTCCTCACCGACCTGTACTGCCTGACGATGGCGGCCGACTACGTCCACGAGGGTGCGGCGGACGATCTCGTGACGTTCGAGCTTTTCACGCGGCGACTGCCTGACGGCGTGACCGCCCTGACCGTCGCCGGCGTGGAGGAGGCGCTGAGCTTCCTCGAAGCACTGCGATTTGACGAGCACGATCTCGAGTGGCTCGCCGCAGCCGATCCGGTGACCTTCGACGACGCTGCGCTCTCGCGCCTCGCTTCCGTGCGCTTCAGGGGCACGGTGTGGGCGCCCCGGGAAGGCACGATCGTTCCCGCCGGCACGCCGTTGCTGCGTCTGACCGCGACGCGCCTGGAGGCGACGCTCGTCGAGACGCCGCTGCTCGCCGCCGTCAACTACGGCGTGCGCGTCGCTTCCAACGCGACGGCGATCGTGCGCGCTGCGGCCGGCCGGCCGGCGTGGGACTTCTCGATGCGCCGCCTCGACGGCACAGGTGCGGCGCACACGGCGGCGCGCGCCTCCTACCTCGCCGGCTTCGCGGGGACGGCGACCGCCGCCGCGGCACGCGATCTCGCGCTTCCCGTGACCGGGACGATGTCGCACGCGAAGGTCATGGCGCGCGGCCGCAAGCACGAGATCGACGTCTTCTCCGCTCAGCTGCGCGCCCGTCCCACGGGCGCGACGCTGCTAGTCGACACCTACGACTGCCGCCAGGGAGTCGCGAACGCCATCGAGGCTCAACGGCTGACCGGCGGGGCGCTGACGGCGATCCGCATCGACTCCGGCGACCTCGCGGCCGAGGCCGCGGCCGCGCGCGCGATGCTCGACGGCGCCGGCCTGACGGACACCGCGATCATCCTCACGGGTGACCTCGACGCCCAGCGGATCTCCGAGCTGCTGGCTGTCGGCGCGCCGGCGACGTCGTTCGGCGTCGGCACGCGCCTTCGTGCCGGCGAGCCCGTCGACGGCGTCTACAAGCTCGTCGAGCAGCATGCCGAGAGCGACGTCGCGCTGCGCTTCACGATGAAGCTCGCGACGGACAAGCCGTCCGATCCGGGCGTCCATCAGGTCACCCGCCGCCCCGACGGCAGCCATGTGCTGCACCTCGAGGACGAGCGTCCCGACGGCGTTGCGCTGCTGCGCGAGATGATGCGCGACGGTGAGCGGACCGCGCTGGCGCCCTCGCTCGAGGACGATCGCCTGCATGCCGCGGGCGAGCTCGCCGCCGCTCCCGCCGGCGGCTGGCCGCCACTCGTGCGCTCGCCGCGCCTGCTCGCTTTGCGTGCATGTCTGGCGTCGACCACACCCGAAGGGGAGCACGGCGCGATGCCCGAGACCGCCCTGATCGCCGTGGATGTCCAGTATGACTTCCTGCCCGGCGGCGCCCTCGGGGTCCCGGATGGCGACGGCGTCGTCGATCCGCTCGTGCGCGCGGGGCGCGTGGCAGCGCTCGTTGTCAAGACCCGCGACGCTCACCCGCAGGACCACTGCTCGTTCGCCGACCGAGGTGGCATCTGGCCGGAGCACTGCGTCGAGGGGACCCACGGCGCGCAGCTGCATCCGGCGATCGCCGCGCTTGCAGGCCCGGTGCTCGACAAGGCCACGACATCCGGCGCCGACGCGTACTCGGGCTTCGACGGCACGGGTCTGGCCGAACTGCTGCGCGAGGCCGGGATCACGCACGTGCTCGTCGGCGGCCTCGCGACGGACTACTGCGTGAAGGCGACGGTGCTCGATGCCCTCGCGGCCGGCTTCGAGGCGACGGTCCTCACCGACGCGGTTGCCGCGGTCAACGTCGAGGAGGGCGACGCAGAACGCGCGCTGGATGAGATGGTCGCCGTTGGCGCGCGGACGGCGCGCTCGGATGAGATCCAGTGGGGCAGGGAGGACTCGAACCTCCGTCTAACCGATTATGAGTCGGCTGCTCTGACCAACTGAGCTACTGCCCCGCGGACGCATTCTGCCGATCCATGCGGACCGTCGCCCAACGTCCTTGCCGCAGTTCGGAATAATCCCCAAGCTCGACGGGCAAAGCGGTCGACGCTGCGCCGCCAAACGAGCCAAAGGACAATCGATGGGCGACCTGCTGCGCAAGGTATTCAGAGTCAACTACGACACGCGGTCGCTCGTCGAGATCGAGGATGTGGCCGAGGGCGCTGCGCTCATGCAGGAGCAGCACGCCCGCGACGTTGTCTCGATGGCCGAGACCGCCGGCGTGGGCAAGTCCGACGCGCGCGTGAAGCGCGCGAAGCAGGTCATGGAGAGGCTGAGGTAGAGCGCATGGGGTACTTTCTACGCCGCTTCGTCGGAGGCGAGACCGACAACCTGACGCGCGAGCAGATGCTGGAGGTGGCCGAGCAGGCCCTGAAACTGCAACTGGATCTCGCGCGCGACGTCCTGCAGCTCGCCGACCGCTCACAGCTGCCCGACGATCACAAGGAGAAAGACCAGCGCATCCTGCGCGCGCGGGAGACCGCACGGATTCTGGGCTAGCTTCGCCGGTGCCGGGCCGGGGCCTCGTCTGGGCCGCGCTCTGCGCGCTGGCCGTCGCAGGCTGCGGCGGCGACGATTCGGGGCTGCCGACGGCGACGGTGATGGCGCCGGTCGTGCAACCAGCGGCCTGTGGCACTTTGCGCGTCCGCGTCACCGGCCGCCTGCGCGCCCCGGCGGCGACGGAGCTCTCGGGCCTCGCCCTGTCGCGCAGGCAGCCGCGGCTGCTGTGGACCCACAACGACTCGGGCAGCGCCGCGCGGATCCTTGCCGTTACGCCGGACGGGACGCTGCTCGCGGACGTGAGCGTGACGGGTGCGGAGAACGAAGACTGGGAGGACATCGCGATCGCGGGTGGCACGCTCTACATCGCCGATATCGGCGACAACCGCGCTCGGCGGCCGTCGATCGCGGTGTACCGGGTGGCCGAGCCGCGCGTGCCCGCGACGGCGACAGCGCCGGTCACGCGCCTGAGCCTGCGCTATCCCGGGGAGCCGCGCGACGCAGAGGCGCTGCTCGTCGATCCCGCCGGGGGCGGCCTCGTGATCGTCACGAAGAGCTTCAGCGGGAACGCCGGGATCTACCTGGCCAGCCGTGGCGCCGCGACGCTTCGCCGCGCCGGCACGATCGCGCTGGGCACGGGCGAGGCTGTCACCGCCGCGTCGCTGTCGGCCGACGGGCGCACGATCGCCTTGCGCAGCTACGACCGCGCGTACGTCTGGCGCCGCGCTCGCGGCGAGTCGATCCCAGCGGCGCTGAAGCGCCGTCCGTGCAGCGCTCGCGCGAACCTCCTGCGCGAGGGACAGGGCGAAGCGATCGCGCTGACCCATGACGGGCGCGCGTTCTACACGGTGCCCGAGGGGCGCGCGCCGGTGATCCGCCGCTACCAGTCGGTCGCGCAATAACGACGTTTGCTGCTGCGGGAAGCGGGAATCCCTTCCTAGAACCCGCCGAGACCGGTTCGGCCCATACTCTCGCCGCACCCCTCCCCCCTCGGCAGCGCGCGCCCGGCGTCCCCCACCCGCCGGGCGCGCCTTGGTTCGGACCGCGCCGTGAGTCGCGCGATCTGCAAAGGACTGCGGCCGGGCCCGTCGAAACAGGGTCTCGCCAATGAAGCGATCCGCTGCCTCGACGACGACTCCCGAGTCGCTCTCCACGTATATCCAAGCCCGTTTCGACGACTTCTCGCGTTCGCAGAAGGATGTCGCCCAGTACATCGTCGACCATCTCGACGAGGTTGCCTTCCAGACGGCGGAGGAGCTCGCGCGCCGCGCGAACACCTCGTCGAGCACGGTCGTGCGCTTCTCGCAGGCGCTCGGCTTCGAGGGCTACCCCGAGCTGCAGCAGTCCGCGCGCGAGGAGTACCGCCGCCGTCACGCGGCCGCGCCGCGCGACATCGCCGGCGCCAGCGCGGCCGCGCCGCTGTTCTCG
>JAWVGJ010000075.1:0-72182 GCA_033855115.1 Solirubrobacteraceae bacterium | reverse complement strand
CTGCGCGAGCCCGTCGCGCGAGCACACCTGCGGGCGCGAGCGCGGCTGCGGGCGCGAGCGGCTTCGATGCCAGCGGCGCGAATGCGAGCGCAGCGTCGCACCTCCGTCTCAGCTATCGGTTCGCCGCTCGCAACCTCGGAAATACGAGGGGACGCGGCAGACGGCTCCCGTGCCGTCCCCGGGCGTTGGGGCACGACCGGAGCCGGCTCGACGGGCGGTAGCTGCGGCTCCGGCGGACTGAGCCGCGGCCAAGTCGCGACGACGACGACGAGCGCGACGAGTGCGCCCGCGCGGGCCACGTTGGCCCAGCGCACCCGTGCGTACAGCGGCGGCGGATGATCGGGGTCCATGCTCTCCATAGGCGCGAGGGCTGCCCGTTTCGCCCCCCAGACGCACAGGACACCCCGACCGCACCCCCCGCAAGCGAGCCGCCCTGTCCGTCAGTACGCGTCGCTCGAACGCCACCCACGGCGAGCAACACGGCGAGTCCTCGCTATCATGCTCGGCCGCCCCCCGGGGCTCCCCTTCATGGCCGCACACGACCCCCTTTACGACCTCGTGCTGATGCTCGACAGCGCCGCTCCCGACGAGCAGCGCCAGAAGGTGCTGACCGGGGCCGAGCAGACGATCATCGCCGGCGGCGAGATCGTCAACGAGCAGGACTGGGGCGTCCGCCAGACCGCGTACGAGATCCGGCACAAGACCGACGCCGAGTATCACCTGCTGCAGTTCCACGGAACGCGCCAGGTACTCGAGACGCTGCAGCGCACGCTGCGCATCGCAGACGGCGTCGTGCGCTTCCGGATCATCAAGCTCGCACCCGGCACCCCGGCCCCGCCGGCGAGCCGGCCCGAGCCGCGTCCGATGGGCATTGGCGAGCCCGTCGCGGTCGAGGCTGTCCCGGCCTACGTGCCGGCCGACGCCCTCGGGTAGCGAGCAACGCTGATCGCCGGCCGCGCCCGGGGGTGCGATCGACCAACAGCGCGATTCGGCGAGGGCGAGCAGGTCAGCAGCACCGGTACGGTCGAACGACGGCGCCCAGCGATGAGGACAAGCGCTGTTCAGCGCCATCGGCGCACCACGGCGAGGAGTCCTCCGAGCAGGCCGACTCTGCATCAGATCAGCGACGTTCGCCGCGACTCTGTGACTTAACTGCGCAGAGAGCGGCGTTGCCTGAAGTGCCAGCCGATCGCGTCTCTAGACTCGATCTCAGATCGTTCGTCCCCGAAGGAGGAGTCCGTAGATGGCCGCTACAAACATCAACCGTGTGGTGCTCACCGGCAATCTCACGACCGACCCCGAGCTTCGTTCGCTGCCCAGTGGAACGTCGGTTTGCAAGCTACGAGTCGCCGTCAATACGCGCCGTAAGGGCGCAAGCGGCGAGTGGGAGGACAAGCCGAACTTCTTCGACGTGACGGTCTGGGGTGCGCAGGGCGAGAACTGCGCGAGGTATCTCGCCAAGGGCCGCCCCGTCGCCATCGACGGGCGCCTGGAGTGGCGCGAGTGGGAGACCGAGAACCAGGGCAAGCGCCAAGCGGTCGACATCGTCGCCGACTCGGTCCAGTTTCTCGGTGGCCGGGATGACAGCGGCGGCGGTTCCAGCGCCTCCAACGGCTTCACGCCGCGCTCCGATGTCCCGGCCAACACGGAAGACTTTCAGCCGGTGTCGACCGGCGGTGGCAGTAGCCACGCAGACGACGACATCCCGTTCTAGTATGGGTCGTCGTTTGTCAAGTTGGTAGGCGTGATCGACGGCCGGGAGTGTCTTCCGGCCGTTGTGCTGTCTGGAGGCTCGGGGCGGTGCGCGAGTCGGTTTCGCGCGACGAGGCGGTCAGTCTAGGTATGCGCCGGGTGGCTACGGCAGGACCGTGCCTTCAACCGTCGCGGCTCACAGTCTGAGGTCGGGCGGGACGCCGTGTCCGGCGTTGCCCACAGAACGATCGTGATGGCCGCTGGCGCGTGCTCGACGCACCGCCCCGACCCTCCAGGCCGGGTGGCGTGGGTGCGCTCACATGAGTGCGACCGCCCAGCAGGCGCCGGCGAGCTCGCGTGCGACGGCGATCGCGGTGACGGTGCGGCGCTTGCCACGCTCGTCGTAGCGCTTCCAGATGTTGTGCAGGCGTAGCTGGGTCTGCCAGGCGCGGGCGACGACGTCGGCGGGCTGGCCCTTCTGGCGGGCGAGGAGGTTGCTGTCACGGCGTGGTTCGTAGCGGTAGTTCCAGGCCGCCTCGACGAGCAGTCGGCGGGCGTGCCCGGACCCGGCACGGGTGATGGCGCCTTGGCGGCGCTTGGCGCCGCTGGAATGCTCGGACGGGACCAGGCCGACCCAGCTCATCAGCTGCGGAGCGCGCTGGAAGCGCGCGAAGTCGCCGATCTCGGCGACCAGGCCCGCGGCCGTGAGCTGCCCGACGCCACGCAGGCACCGCAACCGGGCTGCGGTCGGCCCGTAGTCGCTGGCGTCGACACGGGCGAACAGCTCGGTCTCCAGCGACTGCTTGCGGGCGGTCAGGTAGTCCAGCGCGCCGAGCTGGTCGAGGTAGGCGATCTGCGCCGACGGGTCGGGCAGCCGCACACGCTTGAGCCACATCAAGTGATCACGGCCCCAGCGCCCGACGCGGAATGGGTGACGCACTCCGTAGCGCACGAGCATCTTGGAAACCCGATGGCGGCAGCTCATCAGGTCACGTCGCAGGTCCTCACGCGCCCTGACCAAGTCGCGCAGGCCTTCCTCGGCGATCGTCGGGACGCGCACCTCGGCGAGCTGGCCGGCCATCAGGCAGCGCATCAACAGCAACGCGTCGCGCTGATCGGTCTTGATCTTGTCGCGCGGCGCCCGCGGTACCAACCCGGGCGCGCACACGACGACGTCCACGCCCACGCCGGTCAGTGCCCGCGCCAGGCCGAACCCACACGGCCCGGCCTCGTAGGTCACACGCTTGTGCCCGGGCAGGCTACGCACCCACTCGACCGCGCCATGCGCATCGCCCGGCAGCTTCGCCCGCAGCAGCTCGCCGCTCTCGCCGATCGTCGCCGCAGCCACGATCGAGGACATGTGCACATCCAGACCGACGAACGTCAGATCACGTGTCGCAACAGGCATGGGCCCTCCTCGTCAATGATTGCCGCGCCCGCACGGCGCGCTCACAACCGCCGTTCGCCCCAGACGCAACGCCTTCCTCTCACCGGGGCCGGCGACCATCGACTCATACGGTCTGATCGAACGACATCCCGCTCTGACGACCGGTGCGGCAACAGCGCGCGTCTGTAGCCGCACCGGTCGATCGTTCCGACCCCGCGGGCTGAAGGTCGACGGCGCTGAGGACCTGGGTCTGCGGTGCACGAGCGCGAGGCCACACTGCGGGGTTTCACGCGCCGCGCATAGGCAACCGAGCAGCTGCGCCCAGCGGTTGCGGCCCTTGCACATAGGTGGCGCGCGGTCGTAACATCACCGCCCTGTGGCGGTGACCGATGTCCCACCTGCAGCCGGTACCGGGCAGCCGTGGCTCACGCCGGGCGTGCGCGGCATCGGAACCGCGAGCCTGCTGTCGGACGCCGGCCATGAGATCCCGACCTCGCTGCTGCCCTCACTGCTCACCGGCCTTGGCGCTTCACCGGCCGCGCTGGGCATCATCGAGGGCGTCGCCGACGGTGTTGCCGGAGCGGCACGTTTCGGCGGCGGAGCGCTCGCCGACGATCCTGGGCGCCGTCGCGTCATCGCGATCGGCGGCTACGGGACGACGGCGGTGCTGTCGTCGCTGATCGGCGTCACAAACGCGGTCTGGCAGGTTGCCGTGCTGCGATCGGCGGCATGGGCCGCGCGCGGGCTGCGCGTGCCCGCACGCAACGCGCTGCTCGCGGACGTCGTACCGGCCGAGGCCTACGGGCGGGCGTACGGCTTCGAGCGCGCCATGGACAACCTCGGCGCGATCATCGGCCCGCTGCTCGGCATCGCGCTCGTCGCCCTCGTCGGGGTGCGCAGCGCGATCTTGCTGTCGGTCATCCCAGGCCTGCTCGCGGTGGCCGCAATCGTGTACGCGATCCGTGCCGCGAAGCTGCCGAAGGTTGCGCGACGCCAGCCGATCTGCTTCCAGGTGCGCCCGGTCCTACGCGGCGAGCTCGGACGGCTCATCGCCGCAATCGCGGCGTTTGAGTTCGGAAACGTGGCCGCGACGATGCTGATCCTGCGCGCGATCGAGTTGCTCACCCCTGGCCACGGCAAGAACACCGCCGCGCAGATCGCGCTGGCGCTGTACACCGCCTACAACGTTGCCGCCACGGCAATCAGCGTTCCCGCCGGTCGCTTCGGCGACCGCCGCGGACCGGTGCTCGTGCTCACCTCCGGGACCGCCGCCTTCGCCCTCGGGTACCTGATGCTTGCCGTCACCGGTGCCGAGCTCGCCGTGCTCGCGCTCGCGTTCGTCGCCGCGGGAGTCGGCATCGGCTGCGTCGAGACCGCTGAGCACGCCGCCGTCGCGCGACTCGCGCCCGAGGCGTTGCGCGGCTCGGCGTTCGGCATGCTCGCTACGGTCCAGAGCGTCGGCAACCTCGCCGCAAGCGCCGTCGGGGGGCTGCTGTGGACCCTGGTCTCGCCCGCCGCCGCGTTCGTCTACCTGGCCGCCTGGATGCTCGTCGCGCTCGTCGCCTTCGCGGCCACGCAGGGCCGTCGCGACTGATTTGCCACAATGACGGGCCGCGCGCGCCGCCGCGCGCGCATTCTTGCATCTCAACCGAGGGACCAGACTTCAGTGGCAAAGCAGCGCAACCGTGGCAAGCCCACGCGCAGACGTGACAAGAAGGGCGGCCCTGGCAGCGGCCGCCGTAAGCCCTGTCCGTACTGCAAGGAGAAGATCGAGCAGGTCGATTACAAGGACACCGCGGTGCTGCGCAAGTTCATCTCCGAGAAGGGCAAGATCCGCTCGCGGCGGATCACCGGGGCCTGCCGGCGCCACCAAAGCCAGATCGCGCGTGCGGTCAAGCGCGCCCGTGAGCTGGCGCTGCTGCCGTACGTCAACGAGGGCGGCCGCGACGACGCCGAGCGCGAAGGCCGCGGTGGCCGCCGCGGCCGCGACGACCGGTAGGAGCGCAACGTGCCAGCCGCGATCCTCCTGCAGGACGTCGAGCACCTCGGCGAGCGCGGGGCCGTCGTCGACGTCTCCAAGGGCTACCTGCGTAACTACCTCATGCCACGCAAGCTCGCGCAACCCGCGACCCGCGGTGCGCTCGACGAGGCTCAGCGCCGCGCGGAAACCGCCGACCGCGCCGCCGCCTCCGCCGTGGCCAAGGCGAGAGAGGACGCCGAGATCCTCGGTCGCACGGTGCTCACGATCAGCCAGCAGGCCGGCGACGACGGGCGCCTGTTCGGATCGGTCACCAACCAGGACATCGCCGAGGCGATCGAGGAAGCCCGCGGGGTCAAGGTCGACCGTCGCAAGATCCACCTCGACGAGCCGATCAAGAACGTCGGCACGTACGTCGTCGTCGTCGAGATCGCCGAGGGCGTGACCGCCTCGATCAAGACGATGGTCGTCGAGCGGAAGTAGCCCGGCTGCCGCTGCTCGCAACGCTCGCGGACACGATCTGGAGCGTCATCGGCGTCGTCGGCGGCGCTGCGTCGATCTTCGTTCTCGCCTGGTTCGCCGCTCGCGGGCACCGCGACCGCGACGAAGAGGATGCGGCGCGCGCGTACTACGACGTGCACGGGCGCTGGCCCGACGAGGAGGCGTGACGCACGCGGTCAGCTTGGACGCGACCCGCGCGCTGCGCATGCACGCGCAGGGACTCACCAGTCCGCGAGCGACGGACGTGCACGGCGTCGTGCGCTCGCTGGGTGGCGTGCAGGCGCAGGACTGGCGCTTCGCCCCGCTTGCGATCCGTCCGCGCAGCGCAGGGCTGCTCGCCGTCGACGTGGACCGGGCACGCGACGATGAGCGCTCGATCGTCTGGACGTGGGCGATGCGCGGCACGCTTCACCTGGTCGCAGCTCAGGACGTGGGCTGGATGGTTGGGCTGCTGGGGCCGATCTTCGCGGCCGCCGGACGGCGCCGGCGGCTCGCGCTGGGGCTGGACGACGAGCTGTGCGAGCGAGTGCTCGTGGCAATGCGCGCGGTGCTGGTCGAGCATGGACCGCTCACGCGGGCCGAGCTTGTGCGGCGGCTGGCAATGCGCGGGCTGCGGATCGATCCGAGCGGGCAAGCGCCCGCCCATCTCGTCGCGTTTGCCGCGATGCAGGGTCTGATCTGCCGTGGAACCCCGGTCGGCGCCGAAACGACCTACGTGCTGCTCGACGACTGGCTCGGCGCGCCGATTGACGCCGTCGAGCCCGACAGGGCGCTCTCCGAGCTCGCGCGACGCTACGTCGGCGCCCACGGTCCCGCCGCGTCCGCGGACTTCGCCGCGTGGTCGGGGCTCGGATTGCGCCGCGCGCGTCGCGGCCTGGAGCTCATCGCCGGCGAGCTGCGCGACGTCAGCACCGCGGATGGTCCGGCCTGGATGCTCGCCGACGCCGACGCCGACGCCGACGCCGACGCGCCCGCGATCCCAGCCGCACACGTGGCGTTGCTTGGCCACTTCGACCCCTATCTGCTCGGCTACCGCAGCCGCGACCTGGTGCTCGATGCGCGCTTTGCCAAGCGCATTCAGGCCGGCGGCGGCTTCATCAAGCCGGCCGTGCTGGCCGGCGGACGCGTGGTCGGGACCTGGCGCGGGCAGCGGCGTGACAGCACGATGACGATCGAGGTCGAGCCTTTCACGCAGCTCGACGAGGATGCTCAGGCCGGGCTGGAGCGCGAGCGGACGGATCTCGCCCGCTTTCTGGCCGCCGAGCTGGCGTAGGCCTACAACCATCCGTCCGGGCCATAAGGGAACATACGTTCGTCCGCGGCACGCCGAAAAATCATCCGGTGCGAGCGGGAGTGATCATCTCCGGCCGCTGCCTGGCCACCTACTGTCAACCCGTTGTGAGCACCTACCCCGACACTTCACCGCCTCGCGCACCAGCCCAGATCGCCACCGGCGTCGCGCCGCCGCACTCGATCGAGGCCGAGCAGTCGGTGCTCGGCGGCATCCTGCTCTCGGACCGCGCGATGTACGCGCTCGTCATAGAGGAGGGGCTCAAGCCCGATGACTTCTACCGCGACCGCCACCGCCTCATCTACGAGTCGATGCTGGCGCTCTACCGCGAGACCGAGCCGATTGACGTCCTTACGGTCAGCGAGCACCTGCGCAGCACCGGCAAGCTCCAAGACGCCGGCGGCAAGGCGGCGATCGACGAGCTGACCGGCGGCGTGCCGGGCCTCGGCGGCATCCGCCGCTACGCGCAGATCGTGCGTGAGCACGCGCTCATGCGCCGCCTGCTGAGCACGACCTATGAGATCCAGGCCTCGGTCCTCAATCACCAGGCCTCGCCGCGCGAGCTCGTCGAGCAAGCCGAGCGCGCGATGCTCGAGGTCGCTCACGACGACCGCCGGAAGGACTTCCGCACGATCGAAGAGATCCTCGACGACGAGCTGAAGAAGATGGAGAAGCTCTCGCGTGAGGGGACGGCGCTCACGGGAACGCCGTCGGGCTTCCGCGACCTCGACGAGATCACGGGCGGATTTCAGCCCGGGAACCTTGTGATCATTGCCGCAAGACCGTCGATGGGAAAGTCAGCGCTCGTCACGAACATCGCCGAGAACGCCTCGATCGACCATGGCAAGCCCGTCGCGCTCTTCTCGCTCGAGATGTCTGAGACCGAGCTGGCGCAGCGCTTCGTCGCATCGCAGGGGCGGATCAAGGGCGACCTGCTGCGCAAGGGCCGTGTTGCCGACAACAAGTGGCCGGACATCCTCAAGGCTTCCGCGCGGCTCGCGGCGGCACCGCTCTACGTCGACGACTCATCCGATGTCGGGATCCTCGAGATCCGGGCGAAGTCTCGACGGTTGCATCAGCAGCAGCCGCTCGGGCTGATCATCGTTGACTACCTCCAGCTCCTGCGGCCCGACGGGCGCGTCGAGTCACGGGTCGAGCAGGTCGGGCAGATGAGCCGGGGCCTGAAGATCCTCGCGCGCGAGCTGCATGTGCCGGTCATCGCACTGTCGCAGCTCAGCCGCGCAGTCGAGTCGCGGACCGACAAGCGCCCGATCCTGTCAGACCTGCGTGAAAGCGGTCAGATCGAGCAGGATGCCGACCTTGTCGCCTTCATCTACCGCGACGAGTACTACGACAAGGAATCCGAACGCACCGGGATCGCGGACATCATCATCGCCAAGCACCGTAACGGCGCGCTCGGCGACGTCGAGCTGACGTTCGCCAAGGAGTATCCGAAGTTCCTGAACTACACGTCGCCCGCGCGCTACGCGTAGCGATTTGCCGATGTTCGGCGTTGAGGTTCGATCGATCTCCAACACCTCGCGAGGTTGTCTGTCTGATCGCGATATTCCGCGCCCGGTACGGCGCGTCGTGTACCAGCGGCCCCGGCTTGACGCCGCATTTGCCCCGCGCGGTTCGCGTCGTAGTTGCGGCCGCGCAGCCGTTCGGCTGCGCGGCGTCTCGCATAGGCGACGGCAGACCAACTCAGGGCGCGTACGTCCCGAAGCTCCAGATGTTGCCTTCGGGGTCGCGGGCCGAGAAGTCGCGTGACCCGTAGTCGGTGTCCGTGAGCGGCCTGACGATCTCCGCGCCGGCAGCGACCGCGCGGTCATGCAGCGCGTCGGGATCCTCCGTGGAGAGGTAGAGCCAGCCCCGGCCGGCGTGCTTGCCCCACAGCGGATCGCCGTCCTCGGGCTCGGTGCCGAGCATGACGATCCCTCCGAAGCCGCTCAGTTCGGCGTGGCGAATCACGCCGCCGGCGTCGGCATGGACCTCCTTCTCGGTGAAGCCGAATGCCTCGGCGAGCCAGTCTATGGCGGCGCGAGCGTCGTGGTAGCGCAGTGATGGATAGATGCTCATGCGATGAACCTACGCCGCGTCGGCGAGTGCGTCTTGGACGTTTGGGAACTCGTTCCCGGCGACGCCGGCACCGCCTGGCAGCAGGCGCGCGGCGAAGTCCGTCGGCGTGGTACCCGCGAAGGCGCGGAAGTCGCGGTTGAGGTGCGCCTGGTCGGCGTAGCCGCAGGCGTAGGCGACCTCGGCCAGGCCGTTGGCGCCCGCGGTGCGCAACGTCTGCGTCACCCGCTCGAAGCGCAGGATCCGCGCGACGGCCTTCGGCGGCAGGCCGACCTCGGCTTGGAAGCGTGCCGCGAGATGTCGCCGGCTCCACCCCACCTCCTCTGCCAGCACCCCGATCCTGACTGCGCCTTGGCTTGCCTTAAGCCGCGCCCAGGCATGCTCGATCCCAGCCGCGACGGGCGCGGCCTCATCCAGCCTCCGCAACAGCACGGCGTCGAGCAGCGCGAAGCGCGCCTCCCATCCCTGCGCGTCGTGCAACCGCTCGACGAGCTGCTCGGCTCGATCGCCCAGCACGTCCTGCAGCGCGACGACTCGCCGCGCGAGCTCGGCCATTGGCAGCCCGAGCAGGCGCCGCGCGCCGAGCGGGGAGAGATTGACCTGAATCCCGCACTGCTCTCCCGCGTACTCCGTCACTGTGACCGCGTCGTCGAGGCCCGCAACGAACGATTGATGGCGCACGCCGTCGACGAGCAACGACGGACCGAGGCTGAGGATCAGCGGGATTCCTGCGAACGGCACCTCCAGACGCCGCATCGGTGCGGCCGCGCGTTCGACGTAGCCGGTGTACGACAGGACGTTGTGGCGCAGGCGCGCATCCGGCGTGCGGCTGACCGCCTGCCATGTCTCAAGCGCGGACGTGCGGGACATGGGCGAAGGCTACTTGTCGTCAGGCGGGCTTTGCGACACCCGGCCAAGCCGCTGCACGTCGCCGAACAGCGCTTCCGCGTCGCGATGTGGCGTCGCGAAGTCGCCGCGCCGAGCAGTCATATCCTCGCTGTGTGCGCCTCCCTCGAGGATGGTCAGACCCACAGCCGGGCGCTAAGCCCGCCGTAAGGTCCGGGGTGAAGGTCGAGTCGCGACGTGAGTTGGCGAGCAACCCACAGTCCGCCGCCCTCGACGGCCCCCTCGCGAGGTGGGCAGTAACCGGCGAGCGGGTCGTCGAAGCCCGGCCCCTCGTCTGAGAGCTCGCAGACGAAATGACCATCGACGCGGCCGACGCGCATCCGCCGCAGGCCGGCTGCGTGGCGATGCGCGTTGGCGGCGACCTCGCCGGCGGCCACCAGCATGTTCCGCGCCCGGTCGGCTGGCACCGCGTCGGCGTCCAGTTCGTTGGCGAGCCGCTCACGCAGGCTGCGGGCGCTCTCGCCGGGCGACACCTCACGCAGGCCAGGCAGCGGCTCGGGACCGGGCGTCAACGAGCGCACCATCTCGCTGGGATCGAAGTGCGGGCTTTCGTGCCAGTCGCCGCCGTCCCAGTCGCCGGTGTGAATGTGCGGGTGCGTGCACCGCGACTTCTGCAACACGGAGGCAGGCACCACGCGTTCGTCGTAGGTACACGCCACTCGCAGCGGTAAATGCGTGAAGGCATGGTTGAGGAGCGCCTCGTAGAGCATCCATGTGTCCCACTGTTGCGCCGTCTCGCAGAGTGGCAACTCGCCGATGAAGCGGATCGACTGCGCGCCGTCGCGCAGGACCCGGCGCATCCTGGCGTCGTATCGCGACAGGACCGCTTCCGGCCGCGTGTAGACGTCGTTGGCATCCGTGAAGTCGACTGCGTCCGACCTGGATCCAAGCGCATCGCGCAACAGCGATTGCTTGGCGGGAACGAACACCGCCATGAGCGCCTCGCCCTCGTCAAGTCCCTCTTCGAGGTACGGGGCGATCAGCCGCGAGTATGCGTCGTCGTCGTCGTAGACGAACATGTCGTGGCGCCATGCGAGCGCGCTCATGACGCACCGCCCGGCACGGAAAACATCGTGTTCAGCGTCACGTTCCCCTAAGAATAGGCCGGCACTCACAGACCACAAGCAAAGCTACGCCGGCAATGAAGAAGGTCAGCCCCCGCCGCGCCGGCAGTCGAGCCGTGGGATGCCCGACTGACCGTCTGTCGCAGATTGGGCGCAACGCATCGTCGCGGCGTCCGTGGTCGCCGCCGCGTGTCCTAGGCTGGAGCGCACGCCGTTCGACCGCGGCGCCCTATCGCGTGACGACCCATCCCACAACCTCAGGCCGGCCTCCCACCGCCAGCTGTCCCTTCGATCTCTGCGACGGCAGCGGCTTTCTCCATGACGCGGCCACGAACACCGCCAGCGACTGCCGCTGCAGGCCCCAGCGCGTCAGTCAGGCCAGGGCGCGATCGCTGAGCGGCGTCATCCCGCGCAAGTACCGCGGCGTCTCGTTCGACCGGCCGCCGGTGACGGAGATCGCACCGCCCGTCACCGCCGCCGTGCGCCGCTTTGCCAACCACATCGCCGAGCAGCTCGACGCCGGACGCGGGCTGTGGTTCTTCGGCTCCGTCGGGACCGGCAAGACGACGCTCGCGATGCTCGTCTCGCGCCACGCGCTGGAGGCCGGGCGCAGCGTTGCGATCTACTCCTTGCCGCGCCTGCTGGCCGAGATTCGCACGACCTTCGACGACGACCGCGGGAACTCCTACACGGACCTGCTCGACCGTCTGACCGCGGTCGATCTCCTGCACATCGACGACGTCGGTGCCGAGAAGACGAGCCCCTGGGTGCTCGAGCAGCTCTATGCGATCGTCAACGCCCGCTACGAAGACGAGCGCTCGATCATGATCACGACGAACCTCGAGCGCGACGAGCTGGCCGAGCAGATCAACGAGCGCACGGTCTCGCGGCTGGAGGAGATGTGCGAGGTGCTGCCGCTGTGGGGCCCTGATGCTCGACAACAGCGCCACGACGTGCGGTCGGCGTAGGCTCCGCGCCGCCTAGACTTAACGCCGTCATGCCAGGAATCTGCATAGTCGGCGCCCAGTGGGGCGACGAGGGCAAGGGGAAGGTCGTCGACCTGATCGCCGAGCGCGCCGACGCGATCGTGCGCTTCCAGGGCGGCAACAACGCCGGCCACACGATCATCCGCGACGGCGAGGTGTTCAAGTTCCACCTCATCCCCAGCGGGATCCTGTATCCCGGTAAGCGCTGCATCATCGGCAACGGCGTCGTCATCGACCCGAGCGTGCTGACCGACGAACTCGACGCGCTCCGGACGCGCCGGATCGACACGAGCGGGTTGCGGATCAGTGCCAACGCACACGTCATCATGCCCTACCACCTGCTGCTCGACACGGCGGGCGAGACGAAGCTCGGCAAGCTGCAGATCGGCACGACGCGGCGCGGCATCGGCCCCGCGTACGCCGACAAGGCTGCGCGCCTGGGGATCCGCATGCAGGACCTGCTCGACGAGAAGATCCTGAAGAAGAAGATCACCGCGGCGATCGACCCCAAGCGGCTGAGCCTGCGCCCGTTCATCAAGGATCCCTCGCTTGACCTGCAATCGATGACCGAGGACTACCTCATCTACGGCCACCGCCTGGAGCGCCACATCGCCGACACGTCGCGGATCGTCTGGGACGCTTTGGATGCCGGTCAGCTCGTCATCTTCGAGGGCGCGCAGGGCGCGCTGCTGGACATCGACCACGGCACCTATCCGTTCGTCACCTCCTCCAACCCGATCGCGGGCGCGGCATGTGTCGGCGCGGGCGTCGGGCCGAAGGACATCGACGAGGTCTGGGGGATCGCGAAGGCCTACGTCACGCGCGTCGGCTCGGGGCCCTTTCCGACCGAGCTCGACGACGAGGTCGGCGAAGAGATCCGCCGCCGCGGAGGCGAGTTCGGCACGACCACCGGGCGCGCCCGGCGAACGGGCTGGCTGGACCTCCCAGCGTTACGTTATGCCTCGCGGATCAACGGCCTGACGTCGCTGGCGATCACGAAGCTCGACGTGCTCTCGGGCTTCGAGAAGATCAAGGTCTGCACGTATTACAGCGGTCCCGAGGGCGCGGTGTTCAAGGACTTTCCCTATCACCAGTCGGTCCTGCACCACGCGCGCGGCGAGTACATCGAGCTCGACGGCTGGACCGAGGACATCGGCGAGTGCCGCACGCCCGCCGAGCTGCCGCAGGCCGCGCGCGACTACCTCGACTTCATCGCCGAGCAGATCAAGGTGCCGGTCGTGCTCGTCGGCGTCGGGCCGGGCCGGGAGCAGGTCATCTGGATGCAGGACGGCCCGGCGCTCGCGGCCGCGGCGTAGAGCTCAGCTCCAGTTCTCCAGCAGATCCTCGTCCGACACGTCGCGCACGACGCGCGCCGGCACACCCATGACGACCTTCCGCGGCGGTACCGTGGCGGTTACGACGGCTCCCGCGGCGACGAAGGCCTCCTCGCCGATCTCGACATTCGGAAGCAGCACCGCGGCGCCGCCGACGCGGCAGGCGCGGCGCAGGATCGCGCCCTGCAAGCGGATGCCCTTCGGGTGGCGGCCCATCGTGTGGTCGTTCGTGGTCATCGCGCAAGGGCCGATGAAGACGTCGTCCTCGATGATGCTGTAGCCGGTCACGTAGACACTGGACTGGATCTTTACCTGCGCGCCGACGACGACATCGTTGTCGAGCAGGCTGGCGCGCCCGACGACGGTGTCGGGACCGACGGTACAGCGCTCGCGCACCATCGCCTGATCGGCGACGATCGCGCCGGCACCGATGTGCGCTCCGGCAAAGACGATCGCCTGGGTCCCGATCACCACGCCGGCCTCGAGCACGAGCGGGTCCAGCGGCTCGCGGGAGGCCGTCGAGCGTGCGCCGAGCGTCGGCGCCTTGCCGAGCACCGCGCCGTCGCCGATCGTGCAGCCATCGCCGATCACGACGCCGTCGTGGACGACGACATGCGCCCCGAACGCGACGCCGGCGCCGAGCGACGCCGTCGGGCTGAGCACGAGTCCCGGAGCACCGGCAGCGTCGGTCATGCCGGCAGGAGCCTAGCCATCGCCGCGGCGACTCGTTCGCCAGCGTGACCGTCGCCGTAGAGCGCGGGTCGTGCCGCCGGCGCCGCACGTCGCACGGCCGCTCGAGCAGCGTCCGCATCGAGATCGACGAGCGTGTTCCAGCCGGCCTCGACGGTTTCGACCCATTCCGTCGTGTCGCGCAGAGTGACGCACGGCACGCCCGCCAGGTAGGCCTCCTTCTGCACGCCGCCGGAGTCCGTCACGACCGCGCGAGCGCGGATCAGCAGCGAGGTGAAGGCGACGTAACCCAGCGGCGGGCGGACGATCACACCGGCCTCCAAGCGCGTCATCAGCCCGGCGTCGTGCAGGCGCGTGCGCGTGCGCGGATGCAGCGGCAGCACGACCGGCGACCCGAGGCCGAGCAGCAGGTCGACCAAGTGCTCCAGCCGCGCGGGGTCGTCGACGGTGCCGGCGCGGTGTGCCGTCGCCAGCACGTACTCCCCCGCGCTCACCCCGGCGTCGATGAGCGGCGCGCCGTCGGCGCGCGCTCGCGGGGCGACCATCTGCGCGACGTCGACCATGACGTCGCCGACGACCTCGACGTCGCCGGCGACGCCTTCGCGCGCCAGGTTCGCCGCCGCGAGGTCGGACGGCGCGAGCAGCAGATCCGACGCATGGTCGGTGAGCACGCGGTTGAGCTCCTCGGGCATCGCGCGATCAAACGATCGCATCCCCGCCTCGACGTGCGCGAGCGGGACGCGCGCCTGTGCTGCCGCCAGAGCGCCCGCAAGCGTTGAGTTCGTGTCGCCGTATACGAGCACGGCATCGGGCCGCTCGTCGCGCAGCAGCTCGCCGATCGCGCCGAGCATCCGCGCCGTCTGATCGGTGTTCGTTCCACCTCCGAGACCCAGTTCGAGGTCCGGTCGCGGGAGACCGAGCTCCTCGACGAAGATCGTCGACAGCTCGTCGTCGTAGTGCTGGCCGGTGTGGACGAGCAGCTCGTCGTGTGCCATTCGCAGCGGACCGCAGACGGCCGCGGCCTTCACGAACTGCGGCCGGTTGCCGATGACCGTGACGACCTTCAACGACCGAGCGCGGCCTGGATGTGCTCGCGCACGCGCACGGCGGCATCGGCCGAGATCGGGCCCGGCGCAGCGGCGACCGGTGCTCCGTCGATCGCGTGAACCGGTTGTACCTCGCGCGCCGAGGACGCCAGAAACGCCTCGCTCACGCCCGCGAGGTCGTCGCGCGTCGTGATGCGCTCCTGCGCGTCAGTCACCGCCAGCAGCACCCGGCGGGTGATCGAGTCCAGGATCCGATCCTCCAGCGGGGGCGTGAAGAGCTTGCCGTCCAGGACGTAGAAGAACGAGGTCACAGGGCCTTCGAGCACGCGTCCGTGCGGGGTGACGAGCAGCGCCTCGTCGGCACCCTGCTCGCGAGCCAGGCGGGTCGCGAGCATGTTCGCCGCGTAGGAGAGCGACTTGACGCCGTCAAGCAGGCGCGTCGGCGAGTACGTGATGGTCGCGAGCGCGATCGTGTCGGGGAGCTCTGGAAGCTGCTCGACGATGCCGATCCGCCGCCCGCCGCGCGTGGCGAGCAGTCGCAGCACGCCGTCGGCGGGCTCGGTGGCTTCGAGCAGCGTCTCGACATCTGCCCGCACCACGTCGAGGTCGATCGGCAGGCGCAGCGCGTCGGCGCTGTGGCGCATCCGCTCGAGGTGCTCGCCCAGGGCGAACGGCTGCCCGTCGTAGAGGTGGATCACCTCAAAGACGCCGTCGCCGCGCAGCAGGCCGTCGTCGGTGACGGGAATCTGCGCTTCGGCCGTGTCCATCACTGCACCGTCAAGAATCGCGAGGCTCATGTCGCGCGAGGGTAGCCGTCTTGGCGGCTGGGCGTCCGTAAGCGACTGCCGGAGCGAGGAGCCTGCACGTCCGGAGGCGGGCGGTCAGCGTCGCCGGCGTCGCCGGCCGCGCGACCCCGCGGGCCGGGCCGGCGCGCGGCCTGCTTGCTCGTCCCAGCTCTGGGGCAGAGCAGCCAGAGCCGCAAGCTGATCCTCACGGGTGAACTGGTGTTCATCATGCATCGCCGTCCAGATCTGGGTGGAGGCGACGGACCCCAGCATGTGCAGCACCTCGTGGGGGTCGCGGCCCAGCGCCAGCAGACGCCGAGCCGTGTCGAAGACCTCCTGCGGATCGCCGTCGATGATCTGTGTCGCGACCATCTCGTGGATGACCAAATGCAACCGCGGGTTGACCGACGTCCCGCCGGTGCGCAGCTCTTCGACCCCTTGTTCGATCGCCTCGTCCATGTCCGGATGTGCAAGCCTGATCAGCACGGCACGCTCGTCCGGATCCTCGGGGTCCAGCAACTCGGGATGCCAGTCCTCGGCGGCCGCCCGTCGGCGGGCGCGGTCGTCCAGAGGCGGCAGCGCGACTTCGAGCCGCGTCTGAAGGCTCGGGTCCCCCGGTGACACGCTCAAACCGTACCGCGCGCGGCATGCTCGGCCACGCGGCCTTTGGCGTTGCGTGTCGCGTGGCTGGGGCCGATCATCGGCGCTTGCCCGATCCGATGCCAGAGCTCAGGCCGCGACCGCGAAGCCATCGCTGCCTACGGAATTGGTCAGCGTCTCCATGATCTCGATCGGGTCGTCGTGCGGGCCGGCGATGTACAGCGGCCGGCCCTCGCAACCAAACGTGATCGCACACGACTCGCGCAGCTCGCCGAGGTGACCGCGCGCCGCCTCGAAGTCGGGGTGCGGCGCACATCCAAGACCAGCCGAAAAGGAGACCGCGCCGAGCACGAGATGCCGCGCCAGCTCGATCGGCGCCCGCAGCGCGGGCCAGGGAAAGACGGCGTAGTGCATGCGTACCAAGGCCGGCAGGTCGCGGTCGCGCAGTTCCAGCGGACCAGTCACGTTCTTGACACCGAGGCAGAAGGTGTCCACGAGGTAGATGCACGCTGTGACCCGGTCGTGGCGTCCGGCCCGCGCCACGAGCACGACCGCGACGCCTGCCGGACCGCCGGGGCCGACGTCGATGTCGTCCCAGCCCTCGAGGCGCTCGACGATCAGCTCGTTGCTCCAGCCCGGGCTGACCCAGCACCCGACCACGCGCGTCTCTCCGATCGCGATCGGACGCCGCTCAGCGGCGACCTCGCGGACGAGCGGGGCGACCGCGGCGGGCCGGAGCCCGAGCGCGCGTGCGATGTCCTTCGGGGAGGCGCCCTCGCCGCGCAGGCGTCGAACCTCGTTGAGCAGCTCATGGTCCTCCATCCCCGATATTGCAGCGCGGCCACCGGACGGAATCGCGGGCGGGCTCGGCGGCAATACAGGCTCTGGGTCCGTCGCTTCGCGCCGGCGGTGCAGAAGCGGGTAGCCTGCCATCCGATGCGAGAGGGAGGGCCGACAGCGGCGACCGAGCTGCCGACGTGCATCGCGGCGTTTCTCTCTCCCGAAGAGTGCCGTGACGTGATCCGCGAGATCGACGCTTCGCATCAGCAGCAGGCGGAGATCTGGCTCGGCGATGATTTCGGCGTCCATCCCGACAGCCGCATGGGAAGAATCGCCGACCTTGCGATCGAGACGGAGATCCTCGTGCAGGATCGGCTGTGGGGCGTGATCGGAGATCTCGAGCAGCGCTACGGCTGCGAGATCTCGCACGTGAGCGGCGTTACCGCGCTGATCTACCGCAGGGGCGACCACTTCGCCGCACACGCCGACGGCGGCTTGGACGACGACGGGCCGTCGGAGGTCCGCCGGCGACGGATCTCCTTGGTCGTCGCGCTCAACGACGGCGAGAGCGACTTCACCGGCGGCGAGCTGCACTTCCACCCGGGAGTTGCGCCCGGCACCGAACCGCGCCCCGATCAGGTCGTGAGCATCCGCAGCCGGCCCGGCCTGCTGATCGCGTTTGCGTCCACGATGACCCATCGGGTCGTTCCGGTCATCGATGGCCGTCGCTACTCGCTTGCGCTGTGGGCGCTGGCGCCGGAGTCATGAGGCGCGAGGATGCCTCTCGCTACTAACTAACGCCAGCTTGATTTCCAGCCCCGAAGAAGCGGCGCTATTCAAGACCTTCTGGGGTAGAAGCAAATACAGCCGGGAACTGCAATCGGCTAATTAACGCGGTCGAAATTAGAGCCGAGCCATCCGAAGCGTTATTTACATTTTGGCCGTCGCACTATAATAAGCGCTCCCCGCATCCGCGCCGGCATTGGAGCCGCGACTTGGCTGGCAAGGACAATCGCGCAGGTCGTTTCGTCGCTCAGCCGAGCGGCTACCGAGCGTTCTTGCCCGCTCCGCTGCCGCCCGACCCGCCCCTAGACCTGGCATCGGGCATCTTGCCGCTCCTGTCGAAGGCTGACATTGCTTTGGGACGCCTAGATGGCATCGTCAAGGTCGTTCCAGACCCGGATTTCTTCGTCGGGATGTACGTTCGCCGTGAGGCCGTCCTCAGCTCCCAGATCGAGGGGACCCAAAGCAGTCTTGAGGACCTACTCGAGGTCGAGCTAGAGCCGGATGCGAGTGATCGAGGATCCGACGTCGGCGACATCGTCAACTACATCGGCGCCATGAACGTCGGCCTCGACCTCCTCAACGAGCTTCCGCTATCGCTACGACTGATCCGGGAAATCCACGAGGAACTGCTGCGAGACGGTCGTGGGGCGCAGGCAACTCCAGGCGAATTCCGAACGACGCAGAACTGGATCGGACCATCGGGCGCTTCGCTCAGCCAGGCAGCGTTTGTGCCGCCTCCTGTGCCCGACATGATGGAAGCGCTCTACGCGTTTGAGAACTACCTCCACTCGAACGGCGACACGCCGGTCCTCGTCAAGGCAGCTCTTAGCCATGCTCAGTTCGAGACCATCCACCCGTTTCTCGACGGCAACGGCCGAGTCGGGCGGTTGCTCATCACGTTCCTGCTCGTGCATTCCGGGGTCCTCAGGGCACCGCTCCTCTACCTAAGCCACTACTTCAAGCTTCATCGGACGGAGTACTACGACCGTCTCATGGCCGTTCGCGAGCGAGGGGACTGGGAGGGATGGCTCGCGTTCTTCCTACGGGGCGTCGCTCACACCGCCGACGAAGCTACCGACACCGCCGAAAGAATCTTCGAGCTTCGCGAGCTGCACCGAACTCTCGTGATCGATGAGGTGGGAACGAACGGTCTGCGGGTGCTCTCTGCTCTGTTTCAACGCCCCCTCGTCAACGTCAACTACATTGCCCGGATTCTGGGGGTCTCGTTTCCGACCGCGAACCGGCTAGTAGCCAGATTCGTGGAGTTGGGACTTCTGCGCGAGGTCACCGGACAAAAGCGCGGCAGGCTATTCCGATACGAGCCGTACCTCCGCCTGTTCGACGACCCGACGATGCACGACGACAACACCGGCACTCCTCCCGAGGTCACCGAGCCGGACCAAGCGAGACACGACCTGCCCGAAGCCGGATCGGACCAGAGCGGCGAATAGCTACAGATAGGGTTGAGGAGTGTCCGTTCCCGATTACCAGACGCGCATGCGTCTCTTCAATGCCCCCGCCAGGAATCGAACCTGGAACCTTCGGATTAAGAGTCCGCTGCTCTGCCAGTTGAGCTACAGGGGCGGGACGAAGCCGGGGAATCCTAGCCCGTCGCAGACGGCTGGGGCTGGACCTGCTGTGTCGTCGATTGCTTTTTGAGCGCGTTGAGCGCCTCTCGCAAGGGCTTGCGGTCCTTTGCGGGGGCCAGCTCGATGGCGCGAGCGGCGGCGAGATCGCCTGATCGCGTCTCGCCGGCGGTGTAGGCCAGTTGCGCCAGCTGCTGGTAGAGGTTCGTGCTCGGGGGCTTCTCGGCGTCCGTCACGATCTCCAGGGCGCGCACGGCCTTCGGCAGCTCGTTGATCCCCGCCTTCCCGTAGGCCTGGACCATGAACTTCGCCGTGCGCACGTCCGGTTGCTTGGGATTCAGGGCGAGGTGGCGCTCCCAGGCCTGCGCCGCGAGGCGCAGCTGCGCCTTGCCCTTGGCGTTGTAGGTCTGTTGATCCGCGGCGATGCCGTCGATGCCGGCGCGCTGGTAGCGCGCCTGCGCGAGTGCCGACCACGCCTTCGCGTCCTGCGGGCGCCGGCGCGTGACCGCGACCTGGCGCTCGACGCGCTTGTCGATCGCCGACGTCGCGCTCGTGCCCGCGTTGCCGGAGAGCGCGTCGAAGAGGCCGCCGCTCGAGCTGCTGCCGATGCCGAACAGCACAAGGCCGCCACCCATGAGGATGGCGAGGCCCAGGTAGATAACTTGCACGGTACGGCGACGGCCGCGACCGCGCAGGTCGAACAGCATGGAAGCGATCAGTCCTTCGGTTTGGAATCGGTCAGTGTCGGTGGATCGAGCCTAGCGCCGTCGCCGCGCTCGTCGTCGAAGGCCTCGCGGTGCTCGACGTACTCATCGACGTCGAAGCCATCGTCAACGTCGTCCATGAGATCGACGTCGTCGTCCTCAGGATCGTCCTCGTCGTCGCCGTCCTCGTCGTCCGCGGGCGGCTTGATGCGGTCGATCCACCTCGCCAGCAGGATACTCAGCTCGAAGAGGACGATCAGCGGGGCCATCGCGAGGCTCATCGTCACCGGATCGGGCGTCGGGGTCGCCACGGCGGCGACGATCGCGATCCCCAGGATGACGTAGCCGCGGTTCTTGGCAAGCTGGGCCGGCGTGAGGATCCGCAGGCGCGTGATCGCCAGCACGCCCACCGGGATCTGAAACAGCACGCCGATCGCGGCCACGAAGAAGACCGTGAACTTGAAGTAGTCCTTGGCCTGAAGCAGGATGTCGAACGAGTCGTCGTTGAAGTTCTGAAGGAAGTCCACCGCCCGCGTCAGCACCACGAAGTAGCCGAACAGGACGCCGGCGACGAACAACGCCGGCACCATCAGCATGAGCGGCAGGGCGACCCTGCGTTCGCGCGGACTGAACGCCGGCAGCACGAATGAGTACATCTGGAACAGCAGCATCGGCATCGCGAGCAGCAGCGCGGCGTAGAAGGTGGCCGTGATCGTCGCGGTGAACGGCTCGGTGACCCCGAGCGTCACGGGGTTGCGTCGCGTGCTCGGCACGGCCTGGGCGGCCTCGGCGACCTGGCGGCTGGCGTTCGCGAGCGCCGCCACCGAGCTGTCGATCTGCCGTTGCTGGGCCGCGCTGAGCTTTGCATCCGCGCGCAGCGATGTCAGCGTCGTGGCCGTTCTCGACAGCGCGGGCGCGATCGCGCCCAGCGCCTGCGCCTGCTCCTTTTGAAAGCGCGCCGCCTGTTCGAGCGGGTCCTTGCTCTTCTTCGAGGGCGTGTCGAGGTGCTGCGACTCGTTGTAGGGCTTCGTGACGATGTCCAGGACCGCGTCCTCTTGCCAGAAGCAGAACGCGAACGCCGCCAACAGCGTCACCACCGAGATGATGAGCCGGCGGCGAAGCTCGTCGAGGTGGTCGACGAGGCTCAGGCGATCGTCGTGACTGATGGGCCGCAGTGCGCGTGCCATGTCGGGCGGTTGCTCGTCGCGGCGCGCGGCTCAGCCGCGCGAGCTGCTTACGGCGTCGTCGTGCGGCTCCGGCTTCGGCTTCGTGCGCTCATCGGCGCCCGCCGCTGCGATCTCGGACGGCTCGTCGTCGTCCTTGGAGTTGCCGGTGATCGAATCCTTGAATTCGCGCAGCCCGGTTCCGAGCGAGCGGCCGAGATCCGGCAGACGCTTCGGCCCGAAGAAGAGCAGGGCGATGACGAGCACGATGATGACTTCAGGTAGGCCGATGCCGGACGGCATGTGGGCTCCTCGGGTTGTTGCAAAAAGGGTATCGCGGCACCACCGTCTGGACCGGAAATGGACACGTGGGGAGAACGTTCAAGTTCCGCCGTCGTATGCCGATGAGTGGGTCATGCAGGAGTTCGAACATAGCCCCGCTCCGGATCACAACCAGTACGTCCGCAAGGTGGTCCTGCCCTCCGGCAAGACGATCGAGGTCATCTCCTTCGAGGATCTCACCCCGGCGCAGACGGACCTGCATGTGTGCCCCGAATGCCGCTCCAAGCTCGTTTATCCCGTGGCTTGGGAAGAGGCCGACCGCTCCCGCTGGGAGGTCAGCCTGCGCTGTCCCAACTGCGAATGGACCGTCACCGGGGTGTTCGAGGAAGACGCGATCCAGCGCTTCGACGAGGTCCTGGACCGCGGCACCGAGGCGCTCGTCTCGGACCTGCGCCAGCTTACGCGGGCGAATATGGAAGACGACGTCGAGCGCTTCATCCACGCGCTCAGCGGCGGGCACGTGATGCCCGAAGACTTCTAGTTCTTCCGGTCGACGACCGAATCGGCGACGAGGTCCAGCGCGAGCCGCTGCCCATCCTCGAGCGCAACCGAAGCCACCTCGGCCTTGGCCTCGGCGACGATCGCGATCGCACGCGCCGTGGCATCGGCCAGGGCGCCGGTCGCCTCGATGCGCTCGCAGACCTCCGCGGCGCGCTCGGCACCGTCGATCTCGCGCAGGTCCATCGCGGCCAGCGTGGCGTCGCGCTCGCGCGCGAGAATCAGCGGCAACGTCACCGTCCCGTCCAGCAGATCCGCACCCCGCTGCTTGCCGGTGCTCGACGAGGGCGCCGACACGTCGAGGACGTCGTCGAGCAGCTGGAAGGCCAGGCCGATCCCGCGGCCGAAGGCTGCCAGCGACGACACCGTCGCGGCGGGCGCCGATGCGGCCAGCGCGCCGAGCTCGCACGCCGCCTCGAACAGGCGGGCGGTCTTCAGCTCGCAGCGGTAGAGGTAGCGCATGACGGGGACATCGGCATTCCAGGCGTCCTCGCGCTGGAGCAGCTCGCCCTCGGCCAGCGCGGAGCCGGCGCGCGACAGGGCCCGCACGGCCCCCAGCGAGCCGGTCGCGGCCAGCTCGGAGAACGCGCGCGAGAAGAGCAGGTCGCCCGTGGCGATCGCCAGCCCACGCCCGCCGTGGGCCCACACGGTCGGCAGACCGCGGCGCAGCTGCGCCGCGTCGAGGACGTCGTCGTGGACGAGCGTCGCCGAATGGACGAGCTCGACCGCCGCCGCGGCCGCGACGAGGTCAGACTCCCGGGCAGCGGCCGGGCCGGCCGCGAGCAGTACCAGCAGCGGGCGCAGGCGCTTGCCGCCGGCCGCGATCGTCTCCCCCGCGTGCTCGGCGAGGACGGGGCCATGGCCCGCCGCGAGCTCGCCGAGGCGCTCCTCGACACGCGCGAGCAGGAGCGGGATGTGCGGTCCCGCGGCCTGCACGATCGCCTCGACGCTGGCGGCGAGGCTCGTCACCGCGCCCGCCGCGCGCCCACGTGCAGCGCGATGATGCCTCCCGCGGTCAGGATGTAGCGGACGTCCAGGCCGCAACGGTCCATCCGCGCGGCGAGCTCGTGCGGGCCGGGAAAGCGCTTGACGGAGTTGGGCAGATAGCTGTAGGCCTCCGGGTCACCGGCGAGGCGGCCGATCACCGGGACGACCCCGTCGAACCACAGGCGGTAGAACGTCGATAAGGGCGGCCGCGTCGGCGTCGTGATCTCCAGCACGACGACGTGGCCGCCAGGTCGCACGACGCGCGTCATCTCGGCCAGTCCGCGGTCGAGGTCGGAGAAGTTGCGCGCGCCAAAGCCGACCGTGGCAGCGGCGAACTCGCCGTCGCCATAGGGCAGCTGGAGCGCGTTGGCCCATTCGAAGGTGATCGGCGCTGGTGCGCCCGGCGCCTTGACGCGCGCGCGGGCCAGCATCTCCTCGGAGAAGTCCGAGCCGATCACCTCGCCGCCGGGGCCAACGCGACCGGCGAGCTCAAGCGCGAGGTCGCCCGTGCCGGTCGCGACGTCGAGCACGCGATCGCCGGGGCCGACGGCGGCAAGATCGGCGGCGCGGCGGCGCCATGCGTGGTGCAGGCCCGCCGTCATCACCGAGTTCATGACGTCGTAGCAGCCCGAGATGCGGTCGAACATCGCCCGCACCTGCGGCTCCTGCATCGTCCCTCTGTCGGTCGCGTTCATCTCGCGCCGGCTGGCGGCGGTCCTAGGAGTCCGACTTCTTCAGCTGCGCGAGGAACTCGACGAGGGCGTCGGTCTTGTCCTGCGGCAGGTCCTGATAGGACGGCATCGGGCTCGTCGGGTTGACGAGCGTGCGGCGGATCGCCTGGCGCGGCAGGCGGCTGCCAATCTCCGTCAGGTCGGGTCCGATCGTGCCGCCGTTGTGGCCGATCTTGTGGCAGGCCAAGCAGCCCGACTGTGCGACGACCTGCCTGCCGGCCTCGAAGGTGCGCGCCGTCTGGCCGCCCGCTGCGAGAACGCTGGGCGGGGTGGGCAGGTCGATCTGGTTCGGCGAGCCGGCGTTGGCGCCCTCGTAGGTGAGGAAGGCCATCGCGGCGATCGTGAACAGCGCGGCGGCCATCGCGATCGGGCGGCGCTCGGGCCGTCGCTCGGGGCTGCGGTCATAGAACGGCAGCAGAAACAACAGGATCATGCAGATCGTCGGCACTCCGATCGCTGCCAGCGGCGTGAGCGACGACGGCTTGATGACCCGCAGCACCTCGAAGAGGAAGAAGAAGTACCACTCCGGACGCGGCGTGTAGGTCGTCGTCGTCGGGTCGACCTTCGGGCCGAGCTCGGCGCCGAGGACGAGCGACATCCCGATGATCGACGCCATGACGACGACGGCCATCAGCGAGTCCTTGGCGACCGCGTAGGGGAAAAACGGCTTGCCCTGCGATTTCAGGATCGCGTACTCGCGAAGGTAGGCCTCCTTCTCGCGCTGGTTCATGACTCGTCCTTGCGCAGGTCGGGAGCGATCTCAGCCTTCATCCACGGTGGCGCCGTGGTCCCCAGGCGGGCGACGAGATACAGGTGCGCTCCGATCATCGCGCCGATCAGAGCGGGCAGGACGAGCATGTGCAGCGCATAGAAGCGCGACAGCGTCGTCACGCCGAACTCGGGCCCGCCGCGCAGGAAGTCGTTGAGGTAGGGGCCGACGAGCGGACCGGTGCCGTTGATCGCGACGCCGACGGTCGTCGCCCAGAACGAGCGCTGGTCGAACGGCAGCAGGTAGCCGGTGAACGACATAAAGAGCGTCAGGATCAAGAGCACGACGCCGATGACCCAGTTCAGCTCGCGCGGATACTTGTAGGCGCCGAAGAAGAACGTCCGCGCCATGTGTAAGAAGACGAGGATCACCATGACGGTCGATCCCCACTTGTGCATGCCGCGCACGAACTCACCGAGGAAGACCTCGTTGGTGAGGTGGCGCATCGATTCGTACGCGCGCGTCGCCGAAGGGTCGTAGTACATCGCCAGAAAGACGCCGGTGACCGCCTGCGACAGGAACGCGAACATCGAGGCCGAGCCAAGCGTGTAGAACCAGTTGGTCCCCTTGGGGATCTTGCGGAACATCAGCCAGCGCGCGCCGGCCGACAGCGACGTGCGCTCGTCGAGCCAGTCGACGGCCGAGATGCCGACGTCGGCGGCCTTCGTCTTGACCGTCGGCGGCGCACCGTTGGCGCTGCCGTTGCCTTCGCTGGGCGGCTTGGGTCGCGGTCGCAGGCCTGCGGGGATCGGGAGCTTGGCCATGCCTAGTGCACTACGTTCCCGGGAGCTTGCGCGCCGACGGGCGGGCGGGATAGACGTACTGGCCGATGCCGTCCAGCGGCTGGCCGGGGTCGCGCGGTGAGAAGCGCTGCAGCTCGGAGTTCAGGCTGAAGCGGGGGCCGACCTCGACGAGGCCGTTGCGTACGCGCGTGTAGAAGCGGTCGAGCGGGCGCACCGGTGGACCACCGGCGACCTTGCCCTGGAAGTCGTAGACGCCGCCGTGGCAGGGGCAGATGAAGCGCGACGACGCCGCGACGAAGCGGGCCGGGCAGCCGAGGTGCATGCAGCGCGTGGAGACCGCGATGAAGTCGTTGTACTCGTCCTTGGGCTGGGTATCGATCTTCGTGTTGTACTTGCGGATGTAGACCGTCGTCTTGCCGACGTCGCCGATGCCGGGCTCGATCGTGAGCGTACGCGGGATGTATGTGTCGTCGGGAAAGTCGGCGACGGGGCCGACGGCCTCCCACGTCTCCTCCTTCTTCTCGAACATCGGTCCCACGGCGACGCCGACCGCGGGGAGCGTGAAGGCGGCCGCCGCCACGGCGCCCGCCGTGTGCGCCGTCCCGGTCATGAAGCGCCGGCGGGTGACGGTCTCACCCTCGAAGGCGCCGGGGATCTTCGCCTCGACGGTCGTCTTGGGCTTCTTCGAGGGCTTGCGTTCAGGTGGCACGGGCAGTGGAATCTACCGACCGCGGCGGTGCGGCGGCGCGCCAAATGCCGGAGTGTGCGTCGTGTTACAAACTTGTCTCAATGTCCAGCGTCCCGGCGAACCCGCAGCGCCGCGGCCCGCAGCGCCGGTGCGGCCTCCGAATCGCCCGCACGGGCGCGGACCTTCGCTGCGTCGACGCCGGAGTCCGCACCCCATCCGACGCTCACCGCTCCGGCCTGCCAAGCGGCATGCGCGAGCTCGTCGTCCTGCGCGGCGTGCGCCTGCGCGCTGAGCGCGATGACGTCGGCAAGCTCGGTGATCGCGGCGAGATCGCCGATCACCGCCAGACGCTCGAGGCCCAGCGCATACAGGCGGTCGCCGGCGAGCAGCGCAAGGTCGGGGTCGTCGATCGCCATCGCGCGCGGGTGGCCGTAGTGCAGCGAGTAGCCCTCGTGGACGGCGGCGACCGCGAGCTCGATCTCCTCGGGGTGCGAGCTGGCGCGCGGTCCTCTGGCCGCCAGGCCGGCGGGGTCGAACGCGCCCGTGTCCTCGGTCACGGGAGCTGTGCCGCCGAGTGAGCTTGCGAGCGGGCTTCTGGACTCCCGCACCGCGGCGCGCAGACGGCTGATCGGATCGAGCGCGATCACCTGGGGATCTCCGCGAATGCCGCCGCGGCCGCGGTCACGGTGCGCTCGATGTGCTCCGGCGTGTGGGCGAGCGACGGAAACCAGGCCTCGAACTGCGACGCCGGCGCGTAGACGCCCCGCGCGAGCAGGCCACGGCACCAGGCAGCGAACGCTTCGAGGTCGCAGGCCTGCGCCTGCGCGTAGTCCGTCACCGGCGGCGCGCTGAAGAAGACGGTCAGCAGGCCGGGCGCGCTCGCGATCTGGATGTCCTCATATCCCGCCGAGGCGGCCGCAGCGGCGAGGCCCTCCGCGAGCGCGGTGGTCGTGGCGGCGAGCTTGACGTAGGGCTGCTCACCGTCGAGCAGCGCGAGCGTGGCGAGCCCGGCGGCGACGGCAAGCGGGTTGCCTGACAGCGTGCCGGCCTGGTAGACGTCGCCGGCGGGCGCGATGCGGCGCATGAGCTCGCGCGGCCCGCCGTAGGCGGCGGCGGGCAGCCCGCCGCCGATGACCTTGCCCATGACCGTCAGGTCGGGGATCACGCCCGTGATCTCCTGGGCTCCTCCCGGCGCGACGCGAAAGCCGGAGATGACCTCGTCGAAGACGAGCAGCGCGCCGGTCTCGTCGGCGCGCTCGCGCAGCAGCTCCAGGAAGCCCTCGGCCGGCGGCACGAGGCCCATGTTCGCCGGGTAGGGCTCGGCGAGGATCGCCGCGAGCTCGTGGCGCTCGGTCGCCTCGCGCAGCGCATCCGGGTCGTTGAAGGGGATGACGATCGTCTGCGCCGCGACGGCGTCGAGGACGCCCGGGCTCGACGGGATGCCCTGCGTCGCAAGGCCGCTGCCGGCCTCGGCGAGCAGCCCGTCGACGTGGCCGTGGTAGGCGCCCGCGAACTTCAGGATCCGCGTCCGCCCGGTGGCCGCGCGCGCGAGGCGGATCGCGCTCATCGACGCCTCCGTGCCGGACGAGGTCATGCGCAGCATCTCCACGCCGGGCACGCGGCGGCTGACCTCCTCGGCGAGTTCGACCTCGGCGGCGGTCGGCGCACCGAAGCTCGTGCCGGCCCGCGCGGCGCGCGTGACGGCCTCGACGATCGCGGGATGGGCGTGCCCGTGGATCAGCGGGCCCCACGAGCAGACCCAGTCGACGTAGCGGTTGTTGTCGACGTCGACGAGCTCGGCACCCTCGGCGCGTTGCACGAAGATCGGCGCGCGGCCGATCGAGCGCATCGCGCGGACCGGTGAGTTGACGCCGCCGGGCAGGTAGTTCAGCGCGCGGTCGTAGAGCTCGATCGAACGCGCGTCACGAAGGGAGACGGCCATCCGCGGCGCGTGACCTTACGCGCCGTACTCCCGCTCCCAGTTCTTGAAGTCGTCCGTGAAGTACAGGAGACGGACCTTCTTGAACTCGGTCGAGGAGTACAGCGTGGCGCGCTCGCTGATCTGAAACTCC
This sequence comes from Solirubrobacteraceae bacterium, assembly GCA_033855115.1. Classification (GTDB taxonomy): domain Bacteria; phylum Actinomycetota; class Thermoleophilia; order Solirubrobacterales; family Solirubrobacteraceae; genus CADCVQ01. The sequence goes on along the minus strand of JAWVGJ010000075.1, from coordinate 43,997 downwards.
GCCGCGATCGCGTCGAGGATGGCATCGCACTCGTCCTTGGAGCGCCCGTGGGCCATCGTGAAGACGGAATAGGGCCAGTCCTCGTAGGTCGGGCGCTGGTAGCAGTGCGAGATGCCGCGGAAGGAGGCCATGCGGGGGCCGAGCTCGGAGATCTGCTCGTCCGGGACCTTCCACACGCCCATGCCGTTGGCGGAGAATCCCGCCCGCCGGTGGTAGAGGATCGCGGCGACGCGGCGCAGGATGCCGCGCTCCTTCATACCGGCGAGATGCTCCAGCAGCGCCGGCGGCGTCATGCCGAGCTCCGCGGCGGCCGGCGCGTACGGCTCGGGGATGACCGGCAGGTCGCCCTGCGTCGCGCGGATGACCTGCTTGTCGAGCTCGTCATACGCGACGCCGTCGAGGTCGACGGGCGTTTCGGCGATGCCCTCGGTGGCGAGCGTGTCGGTACTGGCCTCCATCTCGAGGTCCATGCGGATCTTAAAGAGCTTGAGCGTCGGCAGCTGGCGGATCGACTGCGCGCCTGTGAGCTCCTGCAGGACGTCGAGCGTGCCCTGCAACCCGAGCTTCGACTCCTCCTCGACAGCGATCGTGAACCACATGTTGAACTCGTGGTTGCGCAGGTAGTTGTGGCTCACGCCGGGGTGGGAGTTGACGATCTTCGCCGCACGCCAGGGGTGCTCGGCATCGACCTTTGCGGCGACGAGCATCGAGCCGTAGCCGAGCGCGCGCGTGTCGTAGATCGGGGTGACCTGGCGGATGATGCGCTCGTCGAGCAGGCGCTGGACGCGCGCGAGGATCTCGCCCTCGGTGACCTCGGCGGCCGCCGCAACGCTGGCGTACGGACGCAGGTCCAGCGGGAAGCTGCCCTGCATCAGGTTCAGGACGCGGCGGTCGAGGTCGTCCAGCGCGACGGCGCTGCCGCCTTTGCGCGAGCGGAGTTTCGGGGTCACAGCCATGCAGCAGCGTCCTTCGCGTGGTAGGTGATGATGATGTCGGCGCCCGCCCGGCGTATCGAGGTCAGTATCTCGAGCACCGCTGCGCGCTCGTCCAGCCCTCCCGCGCCCGCGGCAGCCTTCACCATCGCATACTCGCCGCTTACGTTGTAGGCCGCGACGGGCAGCTTGGTCTCGTCTTTGACGCGCCGGATGACATCGAGGTAGGCGAGCGCAGGCTTGACCATCACGATGTCGGCGCCCTCCTGGACGTCGAGCAGCGCCTCTCGCACCGCCTCGTCGCCGTTGGCCGGATCCATCTGGTAGGCGCGGCGGTCGCCGAACGCGGGCGTCGAATCGGCCGCCTCGCGGAACGGGCCGTAGAAGGCGGACGCGAACTTCGCGGAGTAGGCGACGATCGGGGTGGCGCTGAAGCCCTCGTCGTCGAGCGCCCGGCGGACCGCGCCGATGCGCCCGTCCATCATGTCGCTGGGCGCGACGACGTCCGCGCCGGCGCGCGCGTGGGAGACCGCGGTCCTTGCGATCAGCTCGACGCTGGCGTCGTTCTCGACGCCGCCGCCGGCGCCGATCAGCCCGCAGTGCCCGAGGTCTGTGTACTCGCACAGGCAGACGTCGGTCATGACGAGCAGGTCCGGGTGCGCCTCCTTGATCGCCCGTGTAGCGAGCTGGACGACCCCCTCGTCGTCGTAGGCGCCCGAGCCTTCGGCGTCCTTGTGCTCGGGGATGCCGAACAGCAGGATCGCGGGCAGGCCGGCGGCCAGTACCTCGCCCGCCTCCTCGACGGCGGCCGAGATCGAGAGACGGTCGACTCCCGGCATCGACGGGATCGGGCTGCGGCCACCTGATCCGGATTGCACGAAGAGCGGCAGGACGAGATCGGCGGCGTCCAAGCGCGTCTCGCGCACGAGGTCGCGCAGAACCGGCGTCGCGCGCAGGCGGCGCAGGCGGGTAGCTGGGAACGGCACGCCGACAAGGGTACTGACGGTTGCGGGGAGCATCAGCGCCTGAGAGCGGGTTATGTGCGCATACTCACGTCCATGACGGCCGCATCCTGGCGCGACAACGGCGTGCGAATCGTCCATGCGCACGAGCTGGACCCCAACACCCCGCAGACGGAGGGCATGAATCGCGCCGCCGCGATCACCTCGGCGCGAGCCGGCGCGGAGAAGCTCTGGGCCGGGACGGTCGACATCCACCCCGACGCGAAGACCGGCGCCCACCACCACGGGCCGGTCGAGAGCGTCATCTACGTCGTCAGCGGCAGGGCGCGCATGCGCTGGGGCGAGCGGCTGGAGTTCGTCGCCGAGGCGCGACCCGGCGACTTCATCTTCGTGCCGCCCTACGTTCCTCATCAGGAGATCAACGCAAGCCCCGACGAGCCGCTGTCGTGCGTGCTCGTGCGCAGCGGCCAGGAGCCGGTCGTCGTCAACCTCGACCTGCCCGAGGTGGAGCCCAACCCCGAGCAGGTGTACTGGGTGGACGACATCCACGCGGCGCCGTAGCGCCCCGGCTCAGCCGCGCAGCTGCTTGACGGGCTCGGGCCCCGGCTCGGGCTCATCCGACGCAGGCGCAGGCGCAGGCGCGGCCGTGGGCGCCGGCGGCCGCCCGGGCTCCAGAGGCGACCCGAGCGTCAGCGGCGAGGCCGTGCCCCACGGCTCGAACACGAGGTGCCGGTTCAGGTAGACGACGGTCTCGCGCAGCACCGCCGCGATCGGCAGCGCGACGAGGGCGCCGATGAGGCCATAGACCTCTCCGCCCAGCAGCAACGCGAAGATCACGAGCAGCGGGTTCAACCGCAGCGCATGCCCGAACACGTTCGGCGCGACGACGTGGCCCTCGAGCTGCTGCAACGCGATGAACAGCAACGCCACCCAGACCGCCGTCAGCGGATCCTGGACGAGGGCGACGATGATCGGCGGCAGCGCGCCGAGAAACGGCCCGACGTAGGGCACGAGCTCCATGATCCCGAACCACGCCCCGAAGGCCGGGGCGTACGTGCGCCCGTCGGGGAAGATCCCCACCGTGCCGAAGATCCACAACGCGAGGCCCGCGCTCGTGCCCATGATCGCGCTGAAGAGCAGCTGTCCGCGGACGTAGCCCGACACCGCCCGCTGCACCCGCGTCGGATAGTCGTCGTCGCGCGTACCGTTCCCCGGAGGCATCGACGTGCGCACCAGCCTGCCGATATCGGTTGCGTAGATCAGCATGTAGATCGACAGGACGAGGACGAGGATCACGTAGAACGAGAGCTCGACGAGCAGTCGCAGCAGCTCCCCGGTGATCGACACGATCTTGCCCGAGCCCTTGACGAGCTGGTCCTGCAGCGTGCTCAGCGCGCTGTCGCTCTGGCCCTTGATCTGCACGCCGACGCCGTGGTCGTCGAAGAACCTCTGGACGTCGTCGAGCGACGCGTTGGCGTCGTCGATCAGCGCGGGAGCGTCGTTGGCGAACGACGTCGCCTGATCGCTCACCGGACCTACGAGCAGGAAGCCGAGCAGCGGCAGCGCGGTGAAGCATGCCGCGTAGACGACGATGACGGCCAGCGTCCGCGGCAGGTGCCCGCGCTGCAGCAGGCTCACGAGCGGGTTGAGGATCAACGCGATCACGCCCGCGACGATGAACAGCAGCAGCACGACGCCGGCGGCATGCGCGAGGGCGTAGAGCGCGAGCACGCCGAGCGGCAGCATGACGAGCTGGACCCAGCGCGCGACGACGACCGGCGCGCCGGGAGGGGGCGCCGGTGGTGACGGGATGTCGGCCTCGTCAGCCAACCCACGTCAGAGTATGCGCGGTGTCAGAGACCTCCGCGACCATTCTCTTCGTCGGCGACATCGTCGGCTCGCTCGGAAAGCGCACGCTGCTGGGGCTCCTGCCCACGCTGCTCGAGCGCCATCGACCGACGTTCGTCGTCGTCAACGGCGAGAACGCGGCCGGCGGATTGGGCATCACGCCGAAGATCGCTGACGAGCTGTTCTCGAGCGGCGTCGACGTCATCACGCTCGGCAACCACGCCTACCACCGCCGCGAGGTGTACGACTACCTCGATCGCAAGGCGGAGATCCTGCGGCCCTACAACTACCTGCGAAACCAGCCCGGTCACGGCACCTGCGTCGTCGAGCGCGACGGCGTGCGCCTGGGGGTCGTCAACCTCAGCGGCAACCTCTTCCTGCGCGCCGGCCGGCCGGCGTTCACCGAGGCCGACGCGGCGCTCGGCGAGCTGACCGGCAAGGTCGACCACGTGCTCGTCGACTTCCACGCCGAGGCGACGAGCGAGAAGGTGGCGCTGGGCTGGTTTCTCGACGGTCGCGCGACCGCGGTCGTCGGCACGCACACCCATGTCCCGACCGCCGATGCGCGCGTCCTGCCGGGCGGCACCGCCTACATCACGGACGTCGGCATGACCGGGCCGCGCGGCGGCGTGATCGGCGTGCGCAAGGAGCAGTCGATCCGGGGGTTCGTGACGCACATGTCCGAGCGCTACGACACCTCCGACGACGACCCGTGGCTCATGGGGGTGCTGGTGCGCTGCTCGCAGCCGATGAAGGCGGACGCGATCGAGCAAGTGCTGCTGCCAGCACGATGAGCGCGACCAGCAGCAGCGCGTTGCGTGCCGCGACGATCAGGATGACGTTGGTCTTGACGTTGATGAGGTCGAAGTAGCGGCTCGGAAACTCGACGTGGGTCAGGACGATCGCAGCGGCCACGAGCAGGGCGACCGCACGCTGGCGCCACACCCAGGCGAGCGCCGCGAACGGCGCGAGCCAGATGATGTACTGGGGCGAGAAGACCTTGCCGAGCGTGATGAACGCCAGCAGCGCGGCGAAGCCGCAGAGGACGAGCTGGCGCGGCTCGGGGCTGCGCGCGGCGAGCGAGACGACCCAGAACAGCGCGAGCACGAGCGCGGCGGCGAACAGGGCGGCGACCGCGTTTGAGTGGCCGCCGTCAAGGCCATTGGACTTAAAGCGATCCGGGCGCAGGTTCGTGCCGGTGACGTCCGAGCCGCCGAGCGCGAACAGCACGCTCGCGGCGGTCGATTCGATCTGCACCGGGCGCTGCATGTGAAAGCTGAAGGACTCGACGTAGCCGCGGCCGGCGAACGGCAGCGAGATCGCGACGACGACGGCGACGAAGATCACCGCTCCCCGCAGCGCTGCTTGCCGCTGACCGCGCGCCACGAGCCAGACGATCGCGACGACCGCCAGCAGCCCCGGAAAGAGCTTCGTCATCGTCCCCAGGGCGAGCAGGACGAACCCAACTTGCGGGCGCTCATGCGCGAAGGCGAGCAGCGCCGCCAGCGCGATCGCGATCGGCAGCGCGTCGAAGTGCGTGCGCACGGAGGCGCCGATGACGACCGGCGCGAGCGCGAGCAGCCACGCGACCACGACAGCCTCCCGCGAGCGCGCGTCGCCCGCCAGCCGCGCGGCGAGTTGCTGGCCGACCAGCGCGCACACCGCCATGAGCACGGCGAAGCTGACCGCGTACGTCGCCTCGTCGCGACCGGGCAGCCCGGCGAGGCCGATCGGCAGCGCGGCGAGCGGCGGGTACTCGAAGCCGAAGTCGAGGTACGGCAGGTTGCCGCCCGCGAGCAGATCGGTGTACGAGCGGTAGACGTAGAGGTCGTTGACGGTCGTGTCCGAGAACGGTCCGATCGTCGTCGCGACGGCCCACAGCACCGCCAGCGCGAGCGCCGGCAAGATGAGCGCCCAGCGGCCCGTCACGCCGCTCGCCGGGCCGGCGCCCCCGAGCGTCCGAGCAGCGCGATCATCACGAGCGGGAAGAACCACGGGATGTACAGGTAGAACCAGTGAGACACGCCGAGCTGCAGCGCGATCAGGATCGCGGCGGCGCAGGCGGCGAGCCCGACGAGGTCGCGCCGGCGCGGGACGAACGCCAGCACGATGGCCAGGATCACGGCGGCCCCCTGCACGGCGCGCTGCGCGCTGTCCAGCCAGCCGACGTCCGGGTCGTACAAGCCCCAGACGGAGAACGGCGAGCCGCGCTGCGCCTGAAAGCCGATCGTGACGTCCCACAAGCTGCGCAGGTCGTTGTGCGCGAGGATCGGCGCGAACGCCAGCGCGGCGGCGACGACGAACCCGGCCGCGAACGACAGGATCGTGCGCAGCCGCGGACGCGGATGGCAGGCGAACAGCGGGGCGAGCGCCAGCGGGGCGAACTTCGTCAGCCCGGCGAGCGCGACGAACGCGCCCCGCGCCGGCGCGCTGCCCGACGCCCACATCGCGGCCAGCACGAGCACCGCCACGAGCGCGTCGTTGGCGTTGGACATCAGCGCGTAGAGCGTGAAGGGAAACGACGCCCAGGCGTAGGCGAGGACGATCCCGAGATCCGGGCCGCGCACGCGCCGGCCCACCAGAAAGCACAGCAGGCAGGCGAGCAGGTCGAACACGATCGCGGCCGCGTGGGCGGCCGGCAGGTCGTCCCAGCGGCCGCTCCACTTCAGCGCCTGCTCGAACGGGATGTAGCTCTCGTAGACGACGGGACCGTAGGTGTCGCCGTTGGCGTTGTCCTTCGGAAATGCGCCGTAGAGCTTCTTGCCGTCCATGATCCGGTCGGCGCCGATGACACCCGCGTAGCCGACGTCGATGACGTTCGAGTTCATGATGTTCAGCGCGATGCGAAAGCCGAGCAGGAAGACGATCGCGATCGCCAGCCAGGTCACCGGGACGAGCAGCCGCAGCGGCTGCTGCGCGAGCAATCGGGCGTCGCGCCCGCGCAGCCCGATCCACAGCATCCGTCCGAGCAGGTAGAGCAGCAGCGGATAGACGATCGGCACCGAGGTCTCGACGTTGGCCGCGTTGAAGAACGCGAGCGAGATCGAGAAGGCGCTGAGCACGAGCAGGTCGAGGTGCAGCATCCGCAGCGGCCGGCACAGAAATGGCACGACGAACAGCACCGCGAGCGGGATCCAGACGAACGGCGCGTTGACGATGCGCCCGAACGCGCCGGGATAGCCGCGCGCCATCGTCCACGGGACATAGAAGTCCTTCCAGGCCTCCATCACCGCGCCGCTGCGGTCGTCGATCAGCACCTGCGCGATCTCCTTACGGGGCGCACCCGCAGGAACCTTGGCGAAGTACGACACCTGCCAGCGGTCAGGGCCCTTGAGGAAGACCTCGCGGGTCGAGCCGGGGTACGTTCGGCGCGCGCTGCGGACCTCGTCTCGCGCGTCGGCCTTCGCGCCGGCCTGCGTGGCTGTCAGCACGTGGCCGGCCGGCGGCACATCGACGCGTGCGGGCGTCACGAGCTGGTCCGAGCGTACCGCGGTGCCCGGCAGCGCGGTCGGCAATCCCGGCGCGCCGGCGCTGCCCGGCGCTCTGACCTGCGCAGCGGCGCAGGCGGCAGCGACAAGGCAGACGAGCAGTGCCGCGCAGCACGCCGCGCCGCGCGTCAGGGTACGGCGGCTGACCCTCAGGTGCGAAAGCTCCAGAGCTTGTTGCCGACGAAGTTCAGGGGCGTCGCGCAGACGATCGAAGCTGCTTGGGCGACGATCTCGTCGACGCCGAACCGCTCGACGAGTATGTGCAGCACGAGCAGGCCAACGACGAAGGCCGCCAGCGAGACGACGCAGAAGCGCGCCGCCTGGAAGCCCGCGTGGCCGTCGCGGGCACGGAACGTCCAGGCACGGTTCCAGAGGAAGTTGTTCGTCAGGGCGACGAGGAAGGCGCCCGTCGCAGCGACGCGGTAGTCGAAGCCGGCCGCGCCCCACAGCAGCGCGTACACGGCGAGGTTGACGATGTAGCCGCTGGCGCCGACGGTGGAGAAGCGGACCAGCTGCAGCCAGTTGCCCGGCGTGCGGACGGCGGTGTGGACGCGTCGGCGCCGCCGTCCGCGGCGGGCCTCGATCGCAGCTTCGGCGACCGGCGCCGCCACGGCCTCGTCGGTCATGCCAGAAAGGCTACCCGGGAGCACCGAAGTGGCCGAGCACCATCGGCGCGACGTCGGCGATCGACCAGTGACCGTCGTTGCGCTCGGGCGGCGCGTCGACGCCGCAGAACAGCAACGCGCCGAGCGAGTCGACGCGGTGCAGCGACCCGTGGCTACCGCCGCGCACGTGGGCGCGGTTGCCCCAGTCCGGGAACTCGTAGCTCGGCTCGGCGGAGAGCAGCACGTCGCCGGACGTCGGGCAGGTCAGCGCCGCCCACACGCGCGCGAGCGCGTCGGGATAGTGATCGCACGACAGCACGCCGTCCTGCACGATTCCCAGCAGCGCATCCAGCTCGCCGTCGAGGTCCCAACGCCGGCCGCGCAGGTCGGCAACCTCGTCGCCCGGCGCAAACGTCAGCTCGCCGCGCTCGCCCGCGACCCGCGCCCGCCCGTCCTCGAGCCACATCACGAGGTCGACGCCTTCGATCGCGCGTGCCGTCGCGACCACCCGCGGCAGCGCGGCGACCCGCGATTCGAGCAGGAGATAGATCATCGCCGAGCGCTGCGCGGGGCACAGCGCGAGCTCGGCGTGGCGCGCCTTGGCCCCGGACGGTTGCAACACCTTCCAGTCCGAGAACGGCCCCGTCAGGTCGATCGTCCGCTCGATGTGCGAGTGCGAGTGATCGGCCATGACGATCATCGCGTGCTCGTCGAGGAACGCATCCGCGCCGCCGCCGGTCTCCATGACCCGCCACAGCTCGGCGTCGGCAGTGGCGATCGACTGGATCTGCGCGTGCGGACCGTTCTTGTGCGAGTGCTGGTCGTTGTCGGGCAGCGACAGCAGCAGGAAGTCGAACAGGTCGTGCTCGACGAGGTAGGACCCGACGCAGCCCGAGTGCTGGTCGCGCATCCCCGGCAGGCCCATCCGCGACCAGCAGCTCGTCTTCTGGCTCGCGAAGATGTCGGCGTAGAAGAGCTCGCGCGGGCCGAGCACCGAGCGCTTAAACAGCTGCGATGCCGCGCGGGTGAGCGCGAAGTCCTTGGAGATCTCGTGCGGGTGGCGACCGCGGAACATGAGGTACGTCGTGCCCGCCGTGCGCACGTCGGCGTCGTCGAGCGTCTCGAAGATCGTCTCCAGGTCCGGCGAGAGATGGGACGCGTTCATGTTGAAGATCGTGTCCACGAGCTGGCGATTGAGGCCGAACTTGCGTGACGCCGAAAATGACGACCCGTACTCGACGTAGCGCTCCTCCGCACGCGAGTACCAGTTCATCGACGGGATCAGGTGCTCGTCCTGCAGCCGCCCGGTCGCGATCGTCGCCGCGCACACGGGTGTCACCGAGGGGAACGCGGCGACGCAGTCCGAAACGTACGTGCCCCGCTCGGCGATCGCTTTCAGCGCCGGGGCGGTGCCGGACGTCATCGCCCGTTCGAGCATGGTCGGCTTCATCCCGTCGATGACGGTCAGCACGAGCTTGGGCGGACGGCTCACCGTAATATGCGCAGGCCCGCGTACTTCTCGCCCTCGCGGCGTTTGCCGCCGCGCAGCATGAAGGCAAAGAAGCCGAGCGCGAGGACGGAGATCGGCGCGACGACGATCGCCAGCGCTGCGAGCAGCAGCGCGAAGCCTTCGATGTAGACCGGCAGCGCGCTGCGAGCCTCGGCGTCCAGGCGCGCGCGCACTCGCGTCACGAGCGAGCGCGTGGCGGCGGCCGCCAGCGCGGCGCAGAGCCCGCCCCCGAGCAGACCCGGCCACCAGTCCGACGTGTTGTCGGCGAGCGTGGCGGCGAACAGCAGCGCGCCGAGCCCGATCCCGATTCCCTGCAGCGAGGACTCGACCACGCGCTCGGCGACACCCTTGCGCTCGGCGATGACGACCGCGATCGTCGCGACGACGATCGCCAGCAGCCAGCCAGGCTGCTCGAGAAACGAAAACGGCGTGTGCTCGTAGTCGACGCCGAAGTTCGCGGTCGCCAGCGCGCCTGCGACGAGCGCTGGCAGGAAGGGGCGGATCCCCGCAGCGCCGGCCAGACCGGCGCCCTGGAGCATGTCGATGAGCAGTTGCAAACGTGCGGTAGCGTGGGGGCGCATGACGATAGACGACAGGGACGCCCAACCCCCCGTCGAACCCCGGCGGGTGGCGACGTCGCCCGGCCCCCGTCAGACCTCGCGTGACCTGGAGCGCTATGCCGGCCTCTTCGCCGCGCGCACCCGGGTCATGAAGTCCTCGGCGATGCGCGACCTGATGGCGCTGACCGAGCGCGACGACATCATCTCGCTCGCTGGCGGGATGCCTGATACCAAGTCGTTTCCGGCCGAGTCCTTTGCCGCGATCATGACCCGCGTCGCCGTCGACTCGTGCGCGCGCTCGCTGCAATACGGCCCGACCGAGGGCCTCGCGCGGCTGAGGGGCTGCATCGCCGAGGTCATGGCCGAGGAGGGCACGGAGATCCATCCCGACGACGTGCTCGTCACGTCCGGCGGCCAGCAGGTCATCGACCTCGTCTGCAAGACGCTGATCGACCCCGGCGACGTGATCGTCGCGGAGGCGCCGACCTACCCCGGCGCGGTGCCGACGTTCTGCTCCTACCAGGCCGACGTCATCCAGATCAGCGGCGACGCCGACGGCATGCGCATCGACGAGCTCGAGCGCACGCTGGACCAGCTCGAGCGCGACGGGCGCCGGCCGAAGTTCATCTACACCGTCCCGACCTTCCAGAACCCGGCCGGTACGACGATGTCGCTGCCGCGCCGGCGCCGGCTCGTCGAGGTCGTGCGCCAGCGCGAGCTGCTCGTGCTCGAGGACAACCCGTACGGCCTGCTGCGCTACGAGGGGGAACCGCTGCCGACGCTCTACTCGCTGGACGGCGGCGACTTCGTCATCTACCTCGGGACGTTCTCGAAGATCCTCTCGCCCGGCGTGCGCCTGGGCTGGAGCATCGGCCCGCGGCCCGTGCTGGAGAAGATGAACATCGGCAAGCAGGCGGCCGACCTGTGCTCGTCGTCGCTGACGCAGTTCTTCGTCGCCGCGTACTTCGCCAGCGGGCGCTGGCAGGACTACGTGCACTCGCTGAAGGAGATCTATCGCCGCCGGCGCGACGTCATGCTCGACGCGCTCGCCGAGAACCTCGGGCCGGAGTCCTGCTGGACGCATCCGCAGGGAGGCCTGTTCATCTGGGTGACGCTGCCCGACTACATCGACACGACGGACCTCCTGGCGCGCGCGCTGGATCAGCACGTCGCGTTCGTACCCGGCCGCGCCGCGTTCCTCGACGGCCGAGGGGCGAGCAGCATGCGCCTGAACTTCTCCGGCGTAGGCGAGGCGGACATCCGCGAGGGCGTGCGGCGCATCGGCGAGGTCGTGCGCGAGCAGGTCGAGCTGTACGGCACGCTGACCGGGACGCACCGGGTCGTGGAGTCGCCGGCCGAGCCGGTGCCCACCGAGCCCGATCTCGACCTGGCAGACGTGCTGCACCTGCCCCGGTCGGAGCGGCGCGGCGGGCGCAGCGCGAGCGAGGGATGACGCGGATCGCGGTCTTGAAGGGCGGCCGCTCGCTGGAGCGCCACGTCTCGCTGAAGTCTGGCGCGCGCGTCCAGGACGCCCTCGAGCGCCGCGGCCATGACGTCATCGGCATCGACGTCGGCCACGACCTCGTCCAGCGCCTGCAGCAGACCGCGCCCGAGGTCGTGTTCGTCGCTCTGCATGGCCGCGACGGCGAGGACGGCACGGTCCAGGAACTGCTCGAGGCGCTTGGCATGCCGTACACCGGCTCGGGCGTGTCGGCGTGCATCCGCTGTGCCGACAAGGTCATCGCCAAGAACCACATGCTCGACGCCGGCATCCCGACGCCGGACTTCTTCGCGTTCAACGAGACGGCGTTCAAGGAGCTCGGCGCGGCTGACGTGCTGCCCGCGATCGAGGAGCGCCTGCAGTTCCCAATCGTCGTCAAGCCAGCCGGCCAGGGCTCGGCGCTTGGCATCAAGTTCGCCCGCGCGGCCAAGGAGGTTCCCGGCGCGCTGGTCGCGGCGTTCTCCTACGGCGACAAGGTGCTGCTCGAGCGCCACGTTCACGGGCGCGACCTCGCGGTGTCCGTGCTCGACGGCGAGGCGCTGCCGGTCGTCGAGGCGGTGCCGCGCGAAGAGGATTTCTACGACTTCGAGGCCCGCTATGAGATCGGCCGCACGCAGTTCGTCTGCCCGGCGCAGCTCGCGCCGGAGGTGACGGTGCGCGCGCAGGAGCTCGCGCTCAATGTATGGCGAGTGCTCGGTTGCCAGGGCGTTGCCCGCGTCGACCTGATGCTCGACGACGCCAGCGGCGAGCTCACGGTGCTCGAAGCGAACACGATCCCGGGGATGACCGACACGTCGCTGTTGCCGCAGGCCGCCGAGGCGGCCGGAATCGAGTTCGACGAGCTGATCGAGCGGATCGTCGACCTCGCGCTGCGGCGAGATCACTCCTCGCCGGCGAAGTCCTCCGGGCTGACCTGATCGAGGAAGTCCTTGAACTTCTCGACGACCTCTTCGGTGTCCTCGACGTCGTGCTCGAACTCGATCGCCGATTCGGCGATGACCTCCTCGGCGGCGTAGATCGGCGCTCCTGAGCGAACGGCGAGCGCGAGCGCGTCGCTGGGACGCGAGTCGATCTCCATCTCCTTGCCGTCTACGGCGAGGGTGATCGAGGCGAAGAACGTGTTGTCGCGAAGCTCGGTGACGGCGACCTGCGTGCAGCGGACGTCGAGCTCGCCGAGCATGTCGCACAGCAGATCGTGGGTCATCGGTCGCGGCGTCGTCGCGCCCTGCAGCTTCATCAGGATCGCGGCGGCCTCGGGATGCCCGATCCAGATCGGGAGGAACTTGTTGCTGTCGACGGTCTTCAACAGGACGATCGGCTGCTTGCCAACCATGTCGAAGCTGACGCCGTAGATCACCATCTCCTGCATCTCGTGGAGCATAGCTACGGCCCTCGCCCGGTGGCCGATCTCTGCGGCTGCATGCAACATGCGCGGCAAACTTCCACGTAATTTGTGCGCGCGCATATAGTCAGGCGATGGCAGCACGCGATACACAGGCCGTCGACCGATCGCGCACTGGCCGGGAGCGCATCCTCGACGCGGCCTACGACCTCTTCAGCCGCTCGGGAGTGCGTGCCATCGGGGTCGACACGATCACAGCCGAGGCCGACGTGGCGAAGATGACGCTGTACCGCAACTTCGCCTCGAAGAACGAGCTCGCGCTGGCGTTCCTCGGAGCGCGCGAGGAGCGCTGGACCCAGGGCTGGGTGCAGGCCCAGACGCAGGCACGCGCATCGACGCCTGCCGGGCAGCTGCTTGCGATCTTCGAGATCTTCTCGGAGTGGTTTGCCCGCGACGACTTCGAAGGCTGCGCGTTCGTCACGTCGCTGCTGGAGTTCGACGACCGCGACGATCCGGTTCGGCAGGCGTGCGTCACGCATCTGGCCAACATCCGCGCGTACGTCTGCGAGCTGGCCACGGCCGCGGGCGTCGAGGATCCGCACCGCTTTGCAGCGCAGTGGCACATCCTCATGAAGGGCTCGATCGTGGCCGCCCACGAGGGCGACCGCGACGCGGCGAACAAGGCGCGCGAGCTCGGGATGCTGCTACTCGAGCGCGACGGCGTCGCGCTGCCGGTCTGAGCGCCCGCTCGGCTCAGCCTGTCTCAGTAGCGCCACAGATGCGCCGCGACGACCTCTTCGAGCGGTTTGTCGGCCGCCCAGGCCGCGTCTGAGCGGCGCACGGCGAGAAACGCGCCGAGCAGCTCCTCACCCAGCGCCCCCGTGACGCGCTCGCTGGCGAGCAGCGCGCCCTCCTGCTCCTGTGGCGTCGCCGGCAGCCGCGCGACGCCGCGCGCGCCGCGTTGCTCGTCGCTCCAGCCGCCGGGGTCGTCCTGGATCGGCTCGCCGAGCTCAAGGCCCTCTTGGATCCCGGCGATCCCGGCCGCGATGACGGCCGCCAGAGCGAGGTAGGGGTTCGACGAGGCATCCGACGGCTTGAGCTCGACGTTGGCATGGTTGGCCCCGAGCAGCTCGGAGCCGGGCACGTAGCGCAGCGCCGCCTCGCGGTTCTCGATGCCCCAGAACGTGTACGCGCTCGAGAAGTACCCCGGGCGCAGGCGGTGCAGGGACGGCACGCTGGGCGCCGTGACGGCGGCGATCGCCGGCAGGTCGCGCAGCAGGCCGGCGAGGTAGGCGGCGCCGTCGCCGCTCGGGCCGCTGCCGCCGTCGTCCGTCAGCAGGTTCTCCCCGTCGCGCCAGACCGACGTGTGCAGATGCCAGCCGTTGCCGACGCCCTCGGCGCTGACGAGGGGCGCGAAGCTCGCCTTGAGCCCATGCTCGGCGGCGGCGGCGTGGATCGTCTGGCGCGCGAGCAGCTGCTCGTCGGCGGCCTTGATCGGGTTGCAGGGGTCGAGGCTGAACTCCAGCTGCGAGAGCCCGTACTCGGCGTGCAGCTGGCCGATCTTCAGGCCGTTGGCGGCGAGATCCTCGAGCAGCTTGGCGGCGAACGCGTCGACGGCCAGAAGCGCGTGCGGGCTGTAGGCGGGCCCGTCGTGCGCCGGCGTGAGCTCGCCGTCGCCGTCCTTGCCGATGAAGAACTCAAGCTCGTATCCGGCCTTGATCTCAAGGCCCGCGTCGGCCGCGCGCTTGATCTGTGCCTCCAGCGCGCCGCGCTGGTCATAGGGCCACGGCGAGCCGTCGTGCCTGAGCTGGCGCCCGGGCGCCCAGGCGAAGCCGGGCTGGCCGGCGAGTGCCGTGGCGCGCTCGAGCACGGGCAGCAGCCGGACATCACCGGAAGCGTTGGGCAAGCCCTCGTGGGCGAACGTGATCGCGTCGTGCGAGTCGAAGACCGCGAACAGTGTCGTGATCCCGACGCCGCGCTGTGCGACCTCCTCAATGCGGTCGACGGGCACCGTCCGCGAGCGCGGGATGCCGTTGTTGTCCGCCCAGGCGATCGTCAGCCCGACGACCCCGGCATCGGCAAGCTCCTGGGCCAGCGCGGCCGGCGTGCGCCTCATGCGGGGATCCTCATCAGGCCGTCAGCACGAGCGGGGCGCCGTCCTGGATGACGAGCGTGTGCTCGGCGTGCGCCACCAGCGAGGCGTCGGCGGTGCGGACGGTCCAGCCGTCGCGGCCGAGGACGACCGCCGGTCCGCCGGCGGCGACGAGCGGCTCGACGGTGATGACGAGCCCCTCGGTCAGCGGAGCCGACAGCGCGCGCTCGAACGTGTTGGGCACGTCCGGTGACTCGTGGATGCGCCGGCCGATGCCGTGGCCGATGAGGCCGTCGCAGACCGAGAAGCCGCGCTTGTGCACGGTCTTCTCGACCGTGGCCCCGATTGAGTTCAGCGGCACGCCCGCACGTGCGACCTTCATCGCCGCCGACAGCGCCTGCTCGGCCGCGCGCACGAGGCGGACGGACTGCGGCCGCGGATCGCCGACGATGACGGTCCGACAGGCGTCGGCGTAGAAGCCGTCGAGCTCGGCGGTGACGTCGAGCTTGACGAGGTCGCCGCGGCGCAGCCGGCGCCTGCCCGGGACTCCGTGTACCGCCTCGTCGTTGACGCTGATGCAGGTTGTCCCGGGGAAGTTGTAGTCAAGCGCCGGACCCGAGCGAGCGCCGGCACGAGCGAACGCGCGGGCGGCGATCGCATCGAGCTCACCGGTCGTGATCCCGGGCCGCACGGCTCGGCGCATCGCGCGGATCGTTTCGGCGACGACTCGGCCTGCGGCCTTCAGCGCGGACAGCTCGTCTGGGGTGTCGACGGACATCGTCGGTCCAGCGTACTGCGGGCGACCCGGCACCTATCGCTGGCGCGAGTGGTTTCTAGAGGTCCCTGAGCTCCTCGATCGCCGGTCGGCGCAGCGCGCGCAGGGTCGCCGCGCCGGCGACGCCGACCGCGGCGACGGTGAGCACGACGACGACGACGAGGTACGTCCACGGCACGGCGAGCGCGTCCGGGGGCGGGTCGAAGACGCCGGTCAGGACCCTCACGAGCATCTGCGATATCGCGGCGGCGATCGCCGTGCCGGCGACGAGCCCGCCGGCCGTGACGAACGCCGACTCGCCCCACACGAAGCCTCCGAGCTGGCGGCTGCGCGCGCCGAGCGCGCTTGCGATCGCGAAGGTGCGCCGGCGCTCCTGGAAGCCGAGCCCGAGCGTGAGCCCGGACGCCGCGATTGCGAGCACGAGCGCGAAGCCGAGCTCGACCTTCGTCAGCCCCGACAGCTCGACCGCGGTGAGGTTCGAGCCGACGACCTTGCGCTGGTTGACGATGTCGGTCACCTGCGCGCTCGTCCCGAGCTGGCTGCGCAGCGCGCCGGCGACGACGCCGGGGTTCGTGCCGTCGGTCTGCACGAGGAAGCTGCCGACGGCGTTGCTGGCGGTCGCGCGAGCGATGTAGTCGGCGTTCGCCACGAGGAACGAGTCCGTCGGCGCGGTTGGAAACTCCTTCGCCACGCCTGCGTAGTGGAACGGGACGGTCTTGAACTGCTTCGTGCGCCCGTCCTGCAGGCGCAGCCGGATGAGGTCTCCGGAGCGCAGCTGGAAGTCGTGGACGGTCTCGGCGGCGACGAGCACGGAGTCCGGGCGCTTGGCGAGCGTGTCCATGAGGGCTCGCGCGGTGCCGCCGGCGAACCACCCATTCTGCAGCTTGCCCGCGTCGGCGATCGTGCTCGGTCGGACGCCATACAGATCCTGCAGGTCGGCGCCGACGTAGGCGAAGCGGTGCTGGAGCGGCTCGACGCTGCGGACGCCCGCCACCTTCCGGATCGCCGACGCGGCGCCTGGACCGGCATTCACCCCGGGGGACTCGGTGACGGTGACGTCAGCGCCGTTGGAGAGCCGCGCATCGGCCTCGGCCTGCTGCTGATAGGTCGCGTTGAAGACCGCCGTCGAGGCCGCGAACGCGCACGTCAGCGCGACGAGCGCGACTGCTCCGGCGAGCAGCCGGCGCTGGCGGCCCATCGTCGCCGCGACCGTCGGCGACAGCTCGCCGGCGAGCGGACGTAGCAGGCGCCGCAGCGGCGTGCGGCCGCGGACCAGCACGAGGTCGGCGAGGCGGTAGGCGAGCAGGCCGGCGCCGATCCAGCCGAGTACCGGGGCCAGCAGGGCGTACCAGTTCACCGACACCTGCGGCACTCCCTCCGGCGCGAGCACGAGCTGATATCCGCCCTGCGACGCCTGCCAGTAGACGAGGCCGGCGAGGCCGAGCGCGACGAAGTCCAGGCCATAGCGCGCCCACCGCGGCGCGCGGTCTCGGCGCCCGACCTGACGGCGCTGTCCGGCGACGGTGAGCGAGCGCGCGTCGCGCCAGGCGGGCAGCGCGATCGAGGCGGCGGCGATGACGAGACCCGCGGCGGCCGCGCCTGCGGCCCACAACACGGCGCTCGACGTCGACGCGCCGAAGCTCGCGGTGCCGAAGGCCGCCGAGCCGATCGCCAGCGCGCCCGCGAGCCCAAGCGCCGCGCCGATCCCGCCCGCCAGCGCGGTTTCGGCGAGCGCGACGCGCACGAGCTGGCGAGTCGATGCGCCGCGCGTGCGCAGCAGCGCCGCGTCGCGGCGGCGGCGATCCGCCCCGGCGGAGGCGATCGACGCGGTCGTCAGGCCGGCGATGATCGCGCCGGGCACGCCGAGGAAGAGGAACAACAGCTGCGCGTACAGCGCGTCCTTGCGCGCCTGATCGAGGGCGGTGCCGAGGTTGTTGCCGACGAGACCTCCGCCGGCGAGCCGCGTCTCGAGGTTGCGCGCGTTGCCGGAGACTTGGGTGAAGGCGCTGCTGGGGCTGCCGGGCAGGGCGTGCGACAGCGTCGCGTGAATCTGCACGGTCGTCTGGGCCCCGCGCTGCACCTGGTCGAAGACCCGCTGGGGCAGTAGCACGACGTTGTCGGGCGGCGCCTGCGGCTGCGCGCCCACCGGCGCCCCGACCTGCTGAAAGAGCGAGTCCGCGTTGGGCAGATCGACCACGCCGTCGACCTTGACGCGGGCGGCGGCGGTTCCGGCGGTCCGCCCGATCGAGATCGTGTCGCCGGGCCGTGCGTGCAGGTTCGCCGCGGTCTGCTGCGCGAGCAGGACGCCCGTCGCGCTACCCGACAACGCCCGCAGCTGGCCGGGGAAGGCCTGCGCGTAGCCGTCGGGAAGTCCGACGACGCGGCCGGGACCGGTCTGCTGGGTCGAGCCGCCGGACGTGGCGCTCAGGCCGGTCGTGGCGGCGAAGCTCACGGCCAGTGCGCGGCGGACGCCCGGCTGCGAGCGGACCTTTGCGAGAACGTCGGCGGGCTTGGCGCCGTTGTGCGCTTCGACCTGCCAGTCGACGCCCACGCGGCTCACGGCGCGCGAGGTCATCTTCGCGCTCGTGGCGGACAGGAACGTGCCGATGCAGGCCAGCAGCGCGACGGCGACGGCGACGCCGGCAGCGGTCGATAGCAGCCGCCCGCGGCGGTGGGCGAGCAGACCGGAGAGCCAGGTCAGCGCGACCATGCGTGCTCCTTCCCGGAGAGTAGGCGCCCGCTGTCCATCCGCCAGAGCAGCGGGAGGGCGGCGGCGACGGTGGGATCGTGGGTCGCGACGACGAGCGCGGCGGTGGCGTGCTCGGCCGCCGCGAGCAGCACCTCGACGACCGCGGCGCCGCTCTCGCGATCCAGCTGCCCCGTTGGCTCGTCGGCGAGGATGAGCCGCGGGGAACCGGCGAGCGCGCGGGCGACGGCGACGCGCTGGGCCTGGCCGCCGGAGATCTCCTCCGGCAGCTTGTCGGTCAGCGCGGCCAGCCCGAGCCGTTCGAGCGCCTCGCTCGCCTGCGAGCGTGCGGCGGCGTCGGTGGCGCCCCCGAGGACGAGTGGCAGCGCGACGTTCTCGAGCACGGTCAGCGGGGCAAGCAGGCTCGGACCCTGGAAGATGACGGCGACGGGCCCCGGCCGCAACTGCGAGCGGGAGCCGAGCGCCGGCCAGGTGACCGATCCGATGGTCGGCTCGTCCAGGCCAGCCATCAGGTGCAGGAGCGTCGACTTGCCCGATCCAGACGGGCCGACGAGCGCGATGCGGGCGCCTTCGTCGATCGTGAGGTCGGTCGGCTGCAGCGCGACGGTGGCCGTCGCGCCGCTGCCGTAGGTGCGTGCGGCGCCGTCGCAATGCACCAGCGGCGGCGTCGCCGCGGCGGCGTTCACGACTGAACCCTTCCGTCGCGCAGGCGCAACTCGCGATCGGCGTTCGCGGCGACCTGCGGACTGTGCGTGACGACGAGCACGGCGGCGCCGGCCTGCGCGCGAGCGCGCAGCAGGTCGAGCACGCGCTGGGCAGTGATGCCATCGAGCTCGCCGGTCGGCTCGTCGGCGAGGATGACCGCGGGATCGTTGGCGAGCGCCACGGCCAGGCCGGCCCGTGCCAGCTCACCGCCCGACAGCTGGCTTGGACGGGCGTGGGCACGATGTGCGATGCCGCAGAGCTCGATCACCTTCGAGCGCGCAGCGCGATCGGCCGAGCCGCCGGCCATCCGCTGGGCGAGCGCCACGTTCGCATCGACGGAGAGATGGCCGACGAGGTTGGCCTGCTGAAACAGCATCCCGATGCCCTGCGCGCGGACCCGCGCGCGCTCCTCCTCCGGCCGGCGCGAGAGGCGCTCGCCGTTGACGCGGACCATGCCGCCGTCGGGCTCGTCGAGCCCGGCGAGGCAGCTCAGCAGCGTCGACTTGCCCGATCCCGACGGGCCCGTCACGGCGATGACCTCGCCGGGATGCGCTTTCAGCGAGACACCCTGGAGGGCGAGCGTCTCGTCGTCGCCGGCGTGAAAGAAGCGGTAGAGGCTCTGTGCCTCGAGCACGGCGCCGCTCATCTGGACCACTGCACCGAGTCGGTGACGATCCGCCACGGGTCGACGTTGTCGGCGCCCTTCGGACCGGAGAGCGTCACGATCACGTCCTTGCCGTTGTGGAAGAACACGTAGCGCTCGACCGCATCCTGGCCCGCCTTGCCCGTCACCGCATTGGGCTTGGCGTCGGTGAGGTACACGATCCGCACCGCCTTGCCGGTTTTGCGCGTGACGGCGCTGACGCTGCGAAGCGCGAATCCGGGCTCGGACTTCGCGAGCTTCGGGACGACGCTGCGCTTGGCGTCGCGCACCGTCAGGGGCACGCTCGACGGCGCCGTCTGCAGGTTGATCGCGTTGAGCTTGTCGGTGAAGGTGACAGCGCCGACCGCCGTGCTGCGCGACCAACCCTCCGGAACACTTACGGTAAAACCCGCCCTCGGCGGCGAGTATGCAACGAAGGCTTGGTTGTCGGGAATATCGCCCGCGGGGCTGACCTCCGGCGCGTTGGGGTTCGCGGCCGCGCCGCTGCTCTTCGACGAAGAACCGCCGCAGCCCGCGGCGCCGAGCACGAGGATCGCCAGGCCGGCGATGAGGGCGGTGCGCATGAAGCCTCCTGTGGTGAGCCGTGTGTGCATCGGGACGGTGACCGTACGGCGACCCGGTCAGCGCCAGCCCCGCGCGAGGTCAACGCCAGGTCAAAGCTGCCGCGCAACGCCGGCGCGGTCGTAGGCTGCGTACACGGATGAGCGCACCCGGCATCCTCATCGTCGAGGACGACGAGGCGATCGCCTCGGGGCTCGTGCGCGTGCTCGACGGGCAGGGCTACGCGGTCCGGCGCCTGGCCCGCGGCGGACCGGCCGTTGCCGCCGCGGACGCCGGCATCGGCCTCGTCGTGCTCGATCTCGGCCTGCCCGACATCGACGGCATCGAGGTCTGCCGGCGCCTGCGCACACGCCGTCCGGACCTGGCGATCCTGATCCTTTCCGCGCGCGATCATGAGCTCGACGTCGTCGCCGGGCTCGACGCGGGTGCCGACGACTACCTCGTCAAGCCGTTTAAGCTGTCGGAGCTGCTCGCCCGCGTACGCGCCCATCTGCGGCGCGCGGCTGCTGCTGAAGCCGAAGCGGGCGCTGGGGCGGCAAGCGAGCCGCTGCGCGTCGGCGAGGTGCGCTTGGACGTCGCCGCACGGCGCGCCTGGCGCGGCGAGCAGGAGCTCGCGCTGCGGCCCAAGGAGTTCGATCTGCTCGCGCTGCTCGTCGCCGAGGCCGGCCGGGCCGTGACCCGCGAGCGGATCATGCGCGACGTCTGGGACACCGACTGGCTGGGCTCGACGAAGACGCTCGACACGCACGTGCTGACGCTGCGCAACAAGATCGGCGCCGGCGCGATCACGACGCTGCGTGGCGTCGGCTACCGGCTCGAGGCCGGCTGACGTGCGACGGCGCCTCGTGCTCGCGATCGCGGGGGTGGCGACGATGGCGGTCGTGCTGCTCGCCGTGCCGCTCGCGATCGTGCTGGCGCGCAGCTATCGCGACGAAGAGCTACTGCGCCTGCAGCGCGACACGGTCGCCACGACGCGCGCGATCGACCTGGGCGGCGATCGCCGGGATGCGATCGAGCTGCCGCACAGCGGCGACCGGCTGGCCGTATACGACGCCGGCGGGCGACGAGTCGCGGGAGCGGGTCCGCCCCTCGCGCCGAGCGTCGTGCGAACGGCGCTGCGCACCCGGCGTCCGTCCGACAGCGAGCGCGGCGGGCAGCTTTTCGTCGCCGCGCCGCTGCAGACCGGCGAGCGCGTGACCGGCGCGGTGCTCGCCCAGCGCTCCGACGCCGGGGCCGCACGGCGGGCCCGCAACGCATGGCTCGCGCTGGCGGCCGTCGCCGCGGCGATCATCGCCGTGTCCGTGCTGGCCGCCGTCCTGCTCGCCCGCCGCCTGGCGGCACCGCTGGAGCGCCTCGCCACCGCCGCGCGGCGGCTCGGCGAGGGCGACTTCTCCGCCCGCGCCCCCCGCGCGCGGGTGCCTGAGCTGGACGCGGTCGCCGCGGCGCTGGACGTGACCGCGCAGCGCTTGGACGACCTGATCGTCCGCGAGCGCGCGTTCTCGGCCGACGCGTCACACCAGTTGCGCACGCCGCTGCAGGCGCTGCGGATCGAGCTCGAGGCGATCGAGCTGCGCGACGACGCGCCTGCGGAGCTGCCGGCGGCACTGGCGCAGGTCGAGCGCCTGCAGACGACGATCGAGACGCTCCTGGCGGTTGCCCGGGACGCGCCGCGCAGCAGCGCGGCGACGACGGATCTCGCGACTGCTGTGTCCGATCTCGAAGGGCGCTGGCGCGGCCCGCTCGCCGCGCGCGGACGCCCGTTGCGCACCGCGGTGCACGCACAGCCCGCGCTTGCGCGTGCCGCGCCGTCGGTCGTCGGCGAGATCGTCGACGTCCTGCTCTCAAATGCCGGGCGCCACGGGGCCGGACCCGTCACAGTCGACGTGCGCGAGCTCGACGGGTGGCTCGCACTCGACGTCGGCGATGAGGGTGCGGGCTTCGGTGACGATCCGGAGCGGGCGTTCGTGCGCCGCGGCGCGGGGCCCGATCGGTCCGAGCCAGGCACAGCGTCCGCCGTGAGCGCCGACGGGAATCACGGGATCGGGCTCGCGCTCGCTCGCTCGCTGGCGCACGCCGAGGGAGGCCGGCTGTCGGTCCTGCGCCCCGGGCCCCGGCCGACGATCAGGCTGCTATTGCCGATCGTGCCTGATCGGGGGTCCTGATCGTCGGCACCGGGCACCCATTGAGCCCGCTCGCGCGCACGCCTTCAGGCGGCGCAAGGTCCTGCTCGGCGTTTACTTGTGTTCGTCAGCGTCCGACGCGCAGGTAGTCGCGACCAGCTTCTTTGGCGCGACGCTTGCGGTGAACGCCGTCGCCGCCCGTCTTTGAGTCCGACACCGCGCCGTTGCGGCCTCGCGGTAGCACTAGGAGGGTTTGGCGAAAGGGTTGGCGAAACTCGCGGTCTGTGGGGTCGCGCGCGCACTGGCCGCAACGACTCAAATGGTCGTTAGCCAGAATAGCGAGCCGCCGGGTTGGCACTCTTGCGTCGGGAACACCTTGAGACCGTACGAGGTCACTTTGGCCGCCCCACGACGGTAGAGCTTGGGAGCCAACTCACGGAGGTACCTGGCCTCCACATTGCCGTAGTCGTCCGGCTCGACAGCTCGAAAGAGCGCCGATGCGGCGCTGTCGGCCAGTTGCAGGAGTTCGATCGCGTTCGGATGGTTGATCCGGAACTGGTGACCATGGAAGGCGTTCCAGCGGATCTCCGTCGGCGAGTACGTGAGCGCCTGTCGGTAGTTGTGCAGCTTGACCGCAGGGAATCGTGTGAGGTGGGCGAACGTCACGATGGCCGGCCCGCCCCCGTTCTCGTCCACGTACCAGGAGATACGTTCGAGTAGGAGCCGCACGGCATATAGATACATCGGGTCAGCCTGCTTGATGTAAGCGAAGCCGCCGCCCGGGATCTGGCCAGCGATCTTGGTCTTGCAGACGATGACGTTCGTGATACAGGCGATCGGAAACCGTGCCGCGTCCTGGCACGCCTTGACCTTTCGCGCATGCGTCAACTTTCGGAAGTGCAGTACGTGCCCGGACTGCCGACCGAGCGTGGTTCTGAGCGTGGCCAGTGCGTTGCGGGCCGCAGCCTCGTCCTGATCGCGAACGATGACGGCCGACACGACAAAGTGCTCGGAGGAGTCGGGGTGGTGTCCTCGATCACCGGCCTCGTCGATGTAGACACGGAACACCTGGCTCCCCCCGCCTCCCAAAGAAGGGACGAACCGGAGTCGCCTGACGCCGCATGATTGCGGGTGCTGCCTGTGAAGGCAGCAGGCGATTCCTCCGCGTCCGTCCCCTCTAAGTGTTGCATGATGCGTCAAGGGTCGGACGGAACGCCGAGAGCGCGCAGCCCAGCTTGGCGAGGATCGTCAGATCGGCGTGCAGCCGCACGCGGTCGATACCGCGCACGCGCAGCGGCAGCACCGGCCATTCGTGCTTGAGCCGTCCGAACTCGCGCTCGACGGCCCCACGGCTGCTGTAGAGCGCCTTGGACCGTTTCGTGTGGCGCGGGATCAGCGGGTGCAGGCGGTCGGCCTTGACCCATGTCGACTTCGGCTGGCACTCGCCGGTCGGGCAGCGCCATTTCGTGGCCTGCCGCGTGTAGTCGGTTCCCGCGAATTTCCACTCCCCATGCTCGCAGACGCGCGGCGCGTGATCGCTGCGCTTGACGGCCGGCGTCAAGCGAAGCGGCGTCACGGGACACACGCCACGGGCGTTGCAGCCGTCGTGGATCGGGCCGTTGTCACAGCCCTTGTCCATGATCGCCGTCGCAGCCTTGAAGCCGCGCTCGCGGGTCGCGTCGAGCAGCCCGAGCGCGAACGTGGTTTCCGCGGCGCTCGCCGTCTCGACCGTCCACGCGAGCGGGAGGCCGGTGAAGACGCAGACGCGGCGTGGACCTTGTAGCCGTAGTACCCGCCGCCCTTCCGCGTCGAGACGGCCGAGCGGTGCCCCCACGATGCGTCCGGGCCCGAGGAGGTCTTGCGTTCCGGGCCGTTGCGGGAGAGGAACCGCTGCCCGTTGGCATAGGCGGGGAGGTCCGAGCCGTCAATCGCCACATCCGTTCCCATCTGCGGATGCGCGACGTGCAGCGCCGCCGTTACGGCGTCGAGGCAGACGGCGAGCATCGCGTTGTGCTCGCGCAGCCTCGAGGAACTTCCTGATGTGCGAGCGTCCGTGAGCCCCGCAGAAACCCCCGTGTTTACTGGCCCGCAGCGTTTCGCCAAACCTCCTAGGCGACGAGGACTCCGCACCACGCCTCGGGTCCGTGCCGCCATTGGCGCGATGATCTTGAGGACCATCTTCCCGGAGTTGTTTGCGCCCCCTCCGTGCCGCCGACGAGGCCTTCGGCCACCTTCACCGCTCTGGTCCCGAGGTCTGCGAAATGCTCCACGCCCTGGCCGCGGGCACGCTCCAGCTGGCCGCCGTCGCACTTGCGCGAAACCGGCGGCCGATCAGCCTGCGATCGCCTTCTCGATAAACGCGTAGCGTGCTGTGCGGTCGCCCTTGGTCCATCCCGCCGGCTCGGCCTCGGCGAGCTTCCTGATCTCTACAGCGCGCCGGATGAGCCACTGCGTTGCCTTCGTGGCCCGCGCCAGATGCGAGGGATCGATCTTCTCCCAGCCGCCGTTGCGCGACGCGCTCCTACGCTCGGTGGTGAGGATCACGATCTGCTCACGCTCGGAATGAGTGAGGACGGCCATGCGATCGCACGGAACGAGGTCAGATGCAACTGCCTTCGCCAGGTGAAAGAGTTGCTGGCGCTCGGCTAGGCCGTTCGTGCCGCCGTGGATCCAGCGGGTGAGTCCAACAAAGTCGTCCGTATCACAGAAGCTGTTGCAACCGTGATCCGTCCACCACTGCCCGGATGCGAGCTCACTGTACGGTGACAGTGAGAGAAGTTGTGGCTTCGTGACGCAATCGATGCCAAGCGCCTGGGCCATGGCGACGTAGTTGGTGCGTCCCGTGATCTGGATGCGGCCGCGGCCCTTGAAGCGCTTGCCGTCGCCGGGATGTGTGTTGCCAAGATCCTTGCGGCCTTCGTACGCGGCACCGGAAGCGTACTCCTCACTCGTCCGGAAATGATCGCACTCATGGGCCCACTGCGCGAGCGCCATCGCGGCCCGCGTCGGGGTATTGATGTCATAGCGCGCAAAGGCCTCCCCCAAACCCTTGGCGATCCTTGCCGCCGCGGCGCCAGTCAGGTTCGGGCAGACGTGCCGCAGCGCATCAGCGTTTATCGTCCACTCCGTCATGCAGCGACCGTAACGCCGGATTAGAGAGCGATGTGTGAGGTCGCGCACGACCGCAGGTGACGAGTTGGGTTAGCGAAGCTCCGCTGGGTAGGTACGCGCGCGCCACTGAGTGCACCCCCCCGGCCGCGCGCCAGCGCGGCACACGCGGCTCGCTACGAATCCAGTAGGCATGGGGTTCGGAGGCGCCAGCCGCGGCACAAGGGGATCGGTGCGCGGTCGCGATAGCCTTCGAGAGCCGATGGCTTTGGCCGCCGCACCCATCCACCGCCTGACCGTCGAGCAGGTCGACGGGCTCCTCGAGGGCGGCCTACTCGAGGACCGTCGCATGGAACTCGTCGATGGGATCCTGTTCGACGTGGTTCCTCCGAATCCGCGGCATTCCCGAACCGTCTCGACGCTCACCCGGCATCTGTCGCGCGTGCTGCCGGACGACCTGGAACTCCTCGTGCAGGATGCGCTCTTCATCCACGACGGGTTCCTGTCGCCGGATCTGTTCGTGGCGCCGTTCTCCGCTCCGCCGATCCGCCATCGCGAGGCGCTGCTGGCGATCGAGGTGACGCACACCACCCATCGGAGGGATCTCCAGAAGGTGGACGAGTACGCGCGAGCCGGCGTGCCCGAGTACTGGATGATCGACCTCGTCGACCGCGAGATCGTCGTCCACCGCGGGCCGGCCGACGGCGTCTACACCGACGTCGCACACCACCGCGACGGGATGCTTGATGTGCCGGGCGGTGGAGCCCCGGTCGATGTGGGCGCTGTGCTGTCCGCGGGCGGTTGAGCGCGAATCTGGAGCGCGTCGGGATGGGGCGGTGGGCAAGTGAGCGGTCGCCACTAGCGCGGATGGACCCCGGCGGCGGGTCGCGTGACACGACGCGGATGGACCCGGGAGGCGACGCCGTCGCCGTTGCAGCCGACGGCCGCCGCGTGTGGTTAGCGCTCAACGGCGATCGAGGACTGCGTCGACTGGACCCTGAACCCGAGCGCAAACCTAGTGTGCGGAATGTGCGCGCTGTTCGAGTCACCGCTCGCGCGCGAGGCACACTGACGCCGCGAACTCCTGCAATGGGCGATGGGCGATCCAGGACTCGAACCTGGGACCTCTTCCTTATCAGAGAAGCGCTCTAACCGACTGAGCTAATCGCCCGAACGGCGGTCGAGTTTAGCGGGCGATCATGCTGCTGCGTGAGGACGAAGGCGGCGGGCGAGGGCTATGGCGTCGTCGGGGCCGTCGAACGCGATCTCGGCGCGGTAACCGGAGCCGCGCGGCGTGACGGTGACCTCGACGCCGAGGGCACCGGCGAGCTCGTCTGCGATACGGGTCGCGGCGGCCTCCTGGTCTGGATTCAGGGCTGGCCGAGCGCGCCGTGCACCACGGCGGGCCGGCGCGGCGGCGTTGGCGGCGCGGGCGCGGGCCTCGAGGGTCCGCACGGACCAGCCCTCCAACTGCGCCGTGCGCGCGAGGCGGCGCCGGTCGGCGTGGTCCTCGGCGAGCAGCAGCGCGCGACCGTGGCCCGCCGACAACTCGCCGCGCTCGAGTGACTCCAGCGCCTCGTCGGGCAGATCTAACAGGCGCAGGAGATTCGAGACCGCGACGCGGCTGCGGCCAACGCGCAGCCCGACGACCTCGCGCGTAAGCCCGAGCTCCTCGACGAGGGCGGCACAGGCCCGCGCCTCCTCGACCGGGTTGAGGTCTTGGCGAGCCATGTTCTCGATCAGGGCCGTCTCGAGCGCCTCGGCGTCGTCGCGCGCGCGCACCAGGGCCGGGATTGACGCCAGGCCGGCGATCTGCGCTGCTCGCCAGCGCCGCTCGCCCGCGACGAGCTCGTAGGTCCCGCCGGCGACCGGCCGGACGAGCACCGGTTGCAGCACGCCGCGCTCCCGCAACGACGCGGCCAGTGCCTCGAGCGCCGCGTCGTCGAACGCGCGACGCGGCTGTCGCGGGTTGGGGGCGATGAGCTCGACGGGGAGCGAGCGCAGGTCGTCACCCGCCGCGCCCGAGCCGGACACCGACAGGATCGCAGCCAGCCCGCGTCCCATGCCGCGCTGAGCGGCACTCATGCGCGATCCATCCCGGCCCGGACGACTTCCTTGGCCAGCTCGAAATAGGCGTCCGCGCCCGCGCAGTGAGGGTCGTGGTGCGTAACCGGGCGCCCGTAGCTCGGTGCCTCTCCGATGCGCACGTTGCGCGGGATCACCGTGTCGAAGACGAGCGAGGGGAAATGCTCGCGCACCTCCCGCTCCACGTCCCGCGCGAGTCGCGTGCGGCTGTCGTGCATCGTCAGGAGCATCCCGGCGATCGTCAGACGCGGGTTGAGCTCGCGCTGGATGAGCGCCAGCGTGTCCAGCAGCCCCGCTAGGCCCTCGAGCGCGAAGTACTCCGTCTGAACCGGCACGATCACCCGGTCAGCGGCCACGAGCGCGTTGACCGTCAGCGGCCCCAGCGACGGCGGGCAGTCCAGCAAGACGTAATCGAAGCGCTCCTTCGCCTCCGCCAGCGCGTCGCGCAGCCGCGTCTCCGAGCCCGCCTCGCGTGGGAGCTCCATGTTCGCGCCCGCGAGATCGGGATGGGCCGGCACGAGCTTGAGCTGCTCGATCGCCGTGTCGCACAGCGCCGCGGTCAGCTCGCAGCGGCCTGCCAGCACGTCGTAGACGTTTGGCTCGATGTCCTTGGCCACGCCGAGGCCCAGGGTCGCGTTGGCCTGCGGGTCGATGTCGACGAGCAGCGTCGCGAGACCGGCCTCCGCGATGCAGGCAGCAACGTTGACGGCCGTCGTCGTCTTGCCGACTCCACCCTTCTGGTTGGCGATCGCGATGACGGTGCCCATCGCCGTCAACGGTACCGGGGACGGCGGTCAGAGCCCGGCATAGTTCGGTGGCGAACCCTTAGCCGAACCCTCGACCTTACGCACGTAGTGGCCGTTTGCTGGCCGTTCCGGCTCGCCGCGGGAATCGGTTCGGCGTAGCACCAACCTTCAGGTAGACGTGCAGATGAAGGTTCTGGGCCGTGTCCCAGGGCTGGACTGGCCGCAATTCTGCCAGAGCGAGACCCGTCGCCGCGGCAGCTGCTGCGCCGTCGGCCTCCTCGTCCTCGTTGCGGCACCCCTTCCACGCGACGAACGCCCCGCCCTCAGACAGCAGGGGAGCGGCGTACTCCACGAGCACATTAAGTGGCGCCATGGCGCGCGCCGTCACGACGTCGCAGGTCTCGAGGCCCGACGTCCACGACTCGGCGCGCGTACAGACGACCTGGGCATTCGTCAGCCCCATCTCGCCGATCGCCCGCTCCATGAAGGCGCATTTGCGGCCCTGGCTTTCCACGAGGGACACGCGCGCGGCGGGCAGCGCGGCCGCGAGCACGAGGCCGGGGAATCCGGCGCCCGCCCCGAGATCGGCGATCCGGCCCGCCCCGCTGACGGCGTCGACCTCCAGGCCAACGAGCGCGTCGGCGATGTGCAGATCAATGACCTCGTCGGGCGCTCGCAACGTAGTCGGAGCCGCGGGATCGGAGACCACCAACGCGAGCAGGCGCTGCAACTGGTCCGTCCCCTCGTCCGGCACGCCGAACCGCTCCGAAACCGCCCGGAGCCGCGGGTTCACCGCTCCCCCCGCGCCCGCGCGCGCGCAATGTAGGCCCCGTAGCGCTCGCCCATGTCCCGAAGTCGCTCGGCCGCATGCGCGTCAAGCTCTGGGACGACGAGCTCTTCGAGCACCGGGAGAACGTCATGCACCAGCGCCGGCCCGCGCGCCACCCACTGGAAGTACGACCGGTCACCGTGGTGGTACGGGCCGTAGAGCCGGGATCGCGGGAAGCGCTCGAGGAGCCAGCGCATCAACGTCTCGTGGCGAACGTGCTTGCGAAGGATCACGTGCGGCTGCTTGCCGTCGCCTCCAAAGGAGCCCTCGCTCATGAGGACGCCGGCGACCAGCCCTCGCTCGACATCGCTCAGCATGGTCAAGAAGTGTTACACCGGGCAGAAAAACGTGAAACGCCGCTACGAGTTCAACGGCGCTACGACGAGGTGCCGATCGGGCTCGTCGCCCTCCGAGTACGTCTGCACCGCGCCGTGGTCGCGCAGATACTCGTGCACGATACGTCGCTCACTCGCCGTCATCGCGTCCAGGGCGACGGGGCGGCCGTAGCGCAGCGCATCCTCGGCGGCATGGTCGGCCTGGCGGCACAGCATGACCGAGCGACGCTCCCGATAGCCCTCCGCGTCGATGACGATCCTGCGCCCGTGGCTGGCGCGCGCGCCGCTGACACGCTGGGCAAGGTGCTGCACAGCATCGATCGTCTGTCCGTGGCGGCCGATGAACAGGCCGAGATCATCGCCTTGCACGGTGCCCGTGCAGGTCTCGCCGTCATCGCTGATCTCGACGGTCGCGTCGAGCCCCAGCGCCTTTACCACGCGCTCGACGAGCTCGCGTACGTTCTCGCCGGGAGACGTCTCGTCCTGGGCACTCATCACCGGCGCCGTCCCGAGCGCTTCTTCTTCTTGCGCGGTGGTCGTGGCGGGGGTCCGCCGCCGGTGCCGCCCGACTTTGCCGTGGCAGCCGCGGACTTCCCAGCGCCGGTCCCGGACTTCGCGCTGTCCGCGCCCGACTTCGCGGCGCCTGACTTCGCGGCGCCGGTGGCCGACTTTGCGCCACCGGACTTCGTGCTCCCGGCGCCCGCCTTCGAACCACCAGACTTCCCGCCCCCAGCACCAGACTTCGCCGTCGCCACCGCCGGCTCGCGCGCCGCCGCCGCGCCCCCAGTGAGCTTTGACAAGAAGCCTCCGCCGCCCTCGTCGCCATCCCGGTCCTTGCCCGCCGTCGCAGGCGGCGTGATCGGCCCCAGCTTCTTACGCAGCAGGTAGCCCTGGCCGACGGTCCAGAGGTTCGTCGTAACCCAGTACACGATCAATCCGGCCGGAAAGCCGATGATGATCGGCGTGAAGACGAACGGGAGCCCGTACATGATGATCTTCGTGTTGCGATCGCCACCGGACGGAGTCAGGACGCTCGACAGCAACTGCGAGCCGATGTACAGGACGATCAGCACCACGAGCACCCAGCCGGTCGCCGGCGCGGTGAGGTCTGGGATGAAGAGGAACTGCTCGGCGCCATTTGACGTGGCGATATGTCCACACGGCGGCGGCTTCTTGCCGCCGACCGTCGCCGCCGCGCCGCAGATCTCCGTGCGCAGGTCGCTCTGCAGCAAATAGAAGAGGCCGATGAAGAACGGGATCTGCGCGACCAGCGGCAAGCAGGAGGCGAAGGGATTGATCTTCTCCTCCTGGTAGAACTTCATGACCTCCTGCTGCTGGCGCTGCTTGTCGTCCTTGTACTTGGCCTGCAGCTCCTTGAGCCGTGGCGCAACCTGGGCCATCGCCCGCATCGACTTGAACTGCTTGACGGTCAGCGGCGCCATCGCAGCCCGCACCAGAACCGTCAACAGAACGATCGACATGCCCCAGCCGACGCCCACCGTGTCGTGGAAGAACACGAGCACGGGCTTCAGCAGATCGACGATGATCTGGACTGGTGCGATGAGGGCTGGAAGAGTCATGGCGTACGGTGGCCGGCTGGCGAGCGAGGGCGAAACACGCGCTGGGCTTCCACCGGGTCATAGCCTCCGTGGCTGAACGGGTTGCAGCGCAGTACGCGCCACGTCGCCAGGACCAGCCCGCGAAGTATGCCGAAGTCCCCCAACGCCTGGACGGCGTACGCCGAGCACGTGGGCTCGAACTTGCACCGGCGCGGCAGGCCAGGCGAGATCACGCGCTGGTAGAGCACGATCGGGGCCTGCACGATGCGCGTCGCGGTGCTCACGTGCGGCCCGCCTGCTCGAGCAACTCGCGCAGCGCGTCGCGCACTCCCGCAAGGCCCGCGCGCTCGGCCAGTTCGCGTGCACTCGGCCGCGCGACGACGACGACGTCGTAGCCTGCCGGCACCGCCGCGGCCTCCGCCACGAACGCCTCGCGCAGCAGGCGCTTGACGCGGTTGCGCTCGACGGCGCCGCCGACTTTGCGCGATACCGACACACCCAGGCGCGCTTCGCCCTCCTCACCCCGCGGGAACGCGTAGACGACGAAGTGGCGGTTGCCGTGCGAACGCCCCTGGCGATAGGCGCGCTCGAACTCCGCGCTGCGCGACAGACGCCCGCGGCGGGCGCGGCGCTTGTCGGGTACGCGAGGGAGCGGCTCGTCCACGAACACGGAGCCTAGATGGTCCGCACGGCAAGCTGAGCGGGCGCGGAGTCCCGCCGGCGGCGTCAGACGGTGAGCCGCTTGCGGCCCTTGGCGCGGCGGCGCTTGAGCGTCAAACGGCCGCCCTTCGTCTGCATCCGCTGACGAAAGCCATGAGTGCGTGCGCGCTTGCGCTTCTTGGGCTGGTAGGTGCGTTTCATGTCGACTGGGAGCGCCGGTGGCGCGGCGCGGGATGCTAGCGCACCCGCGGCCGGTTCGGTCCCCTTCGAGGTTTTTCGCCGGTTCGGTCCCCTTCGAGGTTTTTCCCGCGACGAGCGGGCTACAGCGCCAAGCCATCCAGGGGGTCCGCAGGGCGTTGGTATATTCGCCGCCGCCCGGGCTCCCTGACGGGCCCTTCGCCGTCCCGGATCGAACCCCTCCGCAAGAGAGTTGCTTACGCCTGCCGCAACCCCGCAGCTCGTCCACGATTGGGCACTCATCCGAGCCGAGTTACGCACGGCGGTCCCGGATTCCACCTTCGAGATCTGGCTCGCGCCGCTGCGCCCGCGCGCGCTCGTCGGTGACACCCTCGTCCTCGCCGCGCCCGACGAGATCCGCAGCTGGGTCGCCGACCGCTTCGTGTGCGTCATCCAGTCCTGCGCCGCCGCGATCCTCGGACCGCAGACCAGCGTCGACATCATCGCTCCAGAGGCGCCGATCGCGCCCGCCGCTCCCACCGCATGTGCGGGCGCAGAACAGCAGCCCGAGTTTCATCCCAAGCTCACGTTCGAGCAGTTCGTCATCGGAGCTTCGAACCGCCTCGCGCACGCGGCAGCCCTGGCGGTCGCCGAGATGCCGGGTCAGACCTACAACCCGCTCTTCCTCTACGGGCCACCCGGGCTCGGCAAGACCCACCTCCTGCACGCGATCGGCAACTACGTCCTGGCTCATGGCGGCGGGCTGCGGGTCCGCTCGACGAGTGCCGAGCGCTTTACGAACGAGTTCGTGGCCGCGCTGCAGTCCCACGACCTGGAGAGCTTCAAGGCGCGCTTTCGCGACACCGACGTGCTGCTCATCGACGACGTCCAGTTTCTCCAGAAGAAGGCCAAGACCGAGGAGGAGTTCTTCCACACGTTCAACGCGCTCTACGAGATCGGCAGCCAACTCGTGCTCACGTGCGATCGCCTGCCGGCCGACATGGCCGCGCTCGAAGCCCGGCTGCTCGAGCGCTTCCAGGCCGGTCTCGTCGCGAAGCTCTCGCCCCCCGACTTCGCCACGCGCCTGGCGATCCTGCGCAAGCGCGTGCAACACGACGACATCGACATCGACGACGACGCAGCCCTGCACGCGATCGCCGGCCGGGTCGAGAGCAACGCGCGGGCACTCGAAGGCGCACTGATCCGCGTCGTCGCCTACCACTCGCTCACCGGCAGGCGGATCGACGCCGGCCTCGCCGACGAGGTCCTCTCAGGGCTCTATCCGAATGCTCCGCACCGTCGCCCGCAACCGACGATCGAACTCGTCCAGCATCTCGCCTGCGAGGCCTTCGCCGTCACGCACGAGGAGCTGCTCTCCGCCTCCCGGACCGCCCGCATCGCCTGGGCCCGGCAGGTCGCGATGTACCTGTCGCGCCAACACACGGGCGCGACGCTCCCGGCGATCGGCGACCGCTTTGGTGGGCGAAACCACACGACGGTCATGCACGCCTGCCGCAAGGCCGGCGAGCGCATCGCCAAGGACCCCGACGCCCACGCGATCGTCCGGGAGCTCGAACGGCGCCTCACCGACCCCGAGCCCGAATAGGCTCCGACGGACTTGACACACTCTGCCCACCGCGTCACGGCACCGGCATCGCGCTTCTGCCGCATCCTCCGGGCGTTTCGGCGCTTCTGCACATCCGCACACGCTCTATGACTTTCATGTCTTTCTATCCGAGGTGGTCATCGTGAAGTTCGCGACGTCATGCGCCGACTTGCTGGCTCAGCTCGGCGTGGTCTCTCGCGTGGCCTCGACGCGGAGCGCCGTGCAGGCGCTCTCCGGCGTGCAGCTCAGTGCGACCGACGCTGCCGCCGAGCTGCGCGCAACCGACACCGAAGTGGGTCTGCGCGTTCCACTCGCCGCCAGCGTCGAACGCGAGGGCACGGTCGTGCTGCCTGCCCGCCTCATGCTCGACGTCGCGCGCTCGCTCACGGGCGAGGAGGCAACGTTCGAGCTGAGACCCGCCGAGCAGGACGTCGAGGTCGTCTCGGGTTCGGCGACATTCCACATCCGCACGTTGCGCGGCGAGGACTTCCCACCGCTGCCCGAGCCTGGCGGGGAGACGGTCGTCGAGGTGCCGGCGGCCGCGTTCGTCGAGACGATCAACCGCGTCGCGCGCTCCGCGTCGCGCGACGAGACGCGGCCGATCCTCACGGGGATCCTCGTCTCCGCTTCGGGGACGGAGCTGCGCATGGTCGCCACCGACTCCTACCGCCTGAGCGTCAAGGAGACCCGGCTCGAGACGCCACTGGACGGCGGCTTCGAGGCGAACGTGCCTGCCCGCGCGCTGCAGGAGCTCGCCCGCATCGCGGCCGCCGCCGACACGGAGACCCTCAGCGTCTCGGTCCGTACAAACCAGATTGTCTTCGAGATCGGCCGCAACGTTCTGTCGTCGCGGCTCATCGATGGTCAGTTCCCGAACTATCGCCAGTTGCTGCCCGACGCCTACGAGCATCAGCTCACCTTCGCGTCCGCCGAGCTGACCGAGGTCGTACGCCGCATCAGCCTGATGGCTCAGAAGAACGCGCCGCTGCGTCTGCGCTTCACCGAAGGTGAGCTGACGGTCTCGGCGCGAACCCCGGACGTCGGCGAGGCCCGCGAGATGCTCCCGATTCCGTTCGCCGGCGAACCGTTCGAGATCGGCTTCAACCCGGAGTTCCTGCGCGACGGTCTCGAGGGCGCGGAGGGCGGCGATCTTGTCCTGAAGCTCATCAGTCCACTGCGGCCCGGCCTCATCGAGTCCGCCGACGGCAGCGGCTTCCTGTACCTGATGATGCCGATCCGGCTCAACGTCTAAGCGCGGCCCGGCCGTGCTCGTCACGCGCCTGCGTCTGCGCGACTTTCGCAGCTATGGCAGCGCCGACGTGGCGCTCGGGCCCGGCCTGACCGTCATCCACGGACGCAACGGAACCGGCAAGACCAACCTGCTGGAGGCGTTGTACTTCGGCTGCACCGGCCGCTCCTGCCGCACCTCCAACGAGCGCGAGGTCGTGCGCTTCGACGCCGGCACGGCGCGCGTCGAGGTCGACCTCCGCGACGCCGATGGCCGCGCGCACCGGCTGGCCGTCGGGTTCACGCCCGGCGAGACCAAGCGCCTGCAAGCCGACGGAGCGCCGGTCGAGCGCTTTCTGGATGTCCAGACGCGGCCGCTTGTGTGCGTGTTCCTGTCCGATCGCCTGGCGCTCGTCAAGGGCCCGCCGGCGCTGCGGCGCTCGCACATCGACCAGGTGGTGGCCGCGAGCTGGCCGACCCGCGTCGCGACCCGCCGCGCCTACGGACAGGCGCTGGCGCAGCGAAATGCGCTGCTGGCGGGAATCCGGGCTGGGCGCGCCTCGCGCAGCTCTCTGCCGGCCTGGGACGCCGAACTCGGGCGCCACGGGATCGCGCTGCGCGACGACCGAGCGGCGATCCTCGACCTGCTCGCGCCGCGTTTCAGCGCGATCGCGCAGACGCTCGGTCTGGGCGAACGGGCGGAGCTGCGCTACCGGCCGCGCTCGCGCGCCGCGAGCGCGGAGCTGCTCGCCGCCGAGCTCGCCGAGCGTGTCGAATCCGACCTCGAGCGCGGCTTCACCGGCCATGGCCCGCACCGCGACGACGTCGCGTTCCTGCGCGACGGTCGGGAGCTGCGTGCGTACGGCTCGCAGGGTGAGCAACGCTTGGCGCTGCTCGCGCTCCTGCTGGCCGAGCGCGAGACGCTCGCGCAAACGCGCGACGCAGTACCTCTCATTCTCCTGGACGACGTCATGAGCGAGCTCGACGGCGACCGCCGCACGCTGCTCGCGCAGATGCTGCGCGGCAAGGGACAGAGCGTGGTGACGACGACCGATCTCGCACATGTGCCGGGCGCCGACGAACCGGGGGTCACGCGTCTCGCGGTGGTGGCCGGCGCGGTGCTGCAGGGTGTGGTGGCGGCGTAAGCGCCGACGAGCCGTGCCCGTCAAGATCGGACACCGCCCATCGAGCCTGCCACGCGAGGTGTGGTCGTAATGCGGCGCAACGCCCCACGACCGCTATGCGTCGCCATCGAGGCCCTGACGGCGCGCTTGGCTCCCGCGACACTGCTCGCCGACGTCCAACGGGTCTGGGAGGCTGCCGCGGGCCCGGCGATCGCGGGCGAGGCGAACCCGATCTCCGAGCGCGATGGGACCGTCACGCTCCTGTGCTCGTCAGCCGTGTGGATGCAGGAGATCGACCTCATGGGCCCCGTCCTCGTCGCTGCGCTGAACGGCGCGCTGGGGTCTGAGCGCGTCGGTGGCGTGCGCTGCGTGGCGACTGCGGGGCGCCGCGCGCGGGACGGGAAGACGGGCCCGTGGGCGCCGCGCGGCGGCGCATGAACGGGGTCGCTGGGGCTTCGCCGAGCGTGCCGCTGGGCGTTGCCCGCGAGCCGCAGCGGAGCAGCCGTGGCCGAGCCCCCGCCGCCGCGCAGGTTTTCGCGCGTTTTGCAGGTCTTTTGTTGCAATCCGCGGGCCCGGTTTGTGACGACCTTGTGCTATCCTTATGACAAGCTGTTGCACGGCCCCGGCTCGTCGCACATCGATGCGGACCCGGGGCTTCTTCACGTTCGGAGGATTAGTGGCGAAGGACGACAAGAAGCTCGACGGTAAGACCGGCGAGACCTCATACGACGCTGCGGACATCACCGTCCTGGAGGGTCTGGAAGCGGTTCGCAAGCGGCCCGGCATGTATGTCGGATCCACCGGCGTACGCGGACTGCACCATCTTGTCTACGAGCTCGTCGACAACTCCGTCGACGAGGCGCTGGCCGGCCACTGCTCGGCCGTCGCCGTCACGATCCACCCCGACAACTCCGTGACGGTCACCGACGACGGTCGCGGTATACCCGTGGCCCTGATGGAGAAGGAGCAGCGGCCGGCGGCCGAGGTCGTCCTCACCGTGCTGCACGCCGGCGGCAAATTCGGCGATGGCGGCGGCTACAAGGTCTCAGGCGGTCTGCACGGCGTCGGCCTGTCGGTCGTCAACGCCCTTTCAGAGCAGCTATCGATCGAAATCAGACGCGACGGCTACGTCTGGCGCCAGGACTACGAGCGCGGCAAGCCGATGGGCGCCTTGCGGCGTGGCGAGCAGACGTCCGAAACCGGGACGATAATCAAGTTCCTGCCCGACGCCGAGATCTTCGAGACGACCGATCTGGACTTCTCGGTGCTCGAGCAGCGCCTGCGCGAGACCGCGTTTCTCACGCGCAGCCTGAGGATCTCGATCGTCGACGAGCGCGGCGAGGGCGCGTCGGCCGAGTTCAAGTACGACGGCGGCATCGAGGATTTCGTGCGCCACCTCAACGCCAACAAGGAGCCGATCGGACGCAAGGTCGTCTACTTCGAGGGCGACAGCGAGGAAGGCGGGCTCGAGGTCGCGATGCAGTGGAACACGACCTATCAGGAGTCGGTGTTCTCCTTCGCCAACAACATCAACACGCACGAGGGCGGCTCGCATTTGTCGGGCTTTCGCTCGGCGCTGACGACGGTGCTCAACCGCTACGCCAAGGCCCGCGGACTGCTCAAGGAGAAGGACGACAACCTCACCGGCGAGGACGTCCGCGAGGGGCTCACCGCCGTCATCTCCGCCAAGCTCACCGACCCGCAGTTCGAGGGCCAGACGAAGACGAAGCTCGGCAACCCCGGCATGGAGGGGTTCGTGCGCTCGATCGTCTACGACCGCCTGGGCGACTTCCTCGAGGAGAACCCCCCGGAGGCCAACGCGATCATCCGCAAGGCAGTCCAGGCGGCGCAGGCACGAGCCGCTGCGCGCAAGGCGCGCGACCTCACCCGGCGCAAGTCCGCGCTCGAGAACTCGACGCTGCCGGGCAAGCTCGCCGACTGCTCGGTGAAGGACCCGTCTCTCGCCGAGCTCTTCATTGTCGAGGGGGACTCCGCCGGCGGCTCGGCCAAACAGGGTCGCGACCGCAACACCCAGGCGGTCCTGCCCCTGCGCGGCAAGATCCTCAACGTCGAGAAGAGCCGCATCGACAAGGTCCTGAAGAACGTCGAGATCCAGGCGCTCATCACTGCAATCGGGACCGGCGTTCGGGACGAGTTCGCTATCGAGAAAGCGCGTTACCACAAAATCATTTTGATGACGGATGCCGATGTGGATGGAGCTCATATCCGTACGCTTGCGCTTACCTTGTTGTTCCGTGAAATGCCGGAGTTGATCGAGGCCGGCTATGTATACATCGCAAAGCCGCCGCTGTACAAGCTCAAGCAGGGCAGCAACGAGCGCTACGTCGAGAAGGACTCAGAACTTGAGCAGATCTTGCTGTCTGACAAATTCGAGAAGACGCTCGTACTCGATCGCTATGGGACGCAGTTCAAGCTCACCGAGCCGCGCTGGCAGCGCTTTTCGCGGTTGTTGAAACAGTACGAGGGCTGGTCCTCGACGCTGCGCGCCGAGTACGGCAACGACACAGTGACGTTCTTGGAGGAGTCGGGCGTTCTCGACGAGAAGGTCACGACCGTCGAAGCGGCGATCGAGCTGATCGGGCGCGACGGGATCGAGAACGCGCCATACGAGACGACGCTCGTGCGTGAGGACGAGGTCAACCTCACCGTGCGCGCGGTGGAGACGAAGACGGGACTGGCGCGGATACTGCCGATCCCCCGCCGGCTGTTCACGGCCCAGGACTATCGCAACTTCACGCGCGTCCACGGCCAGCTGATCGAACTCGCGGGGCGCCCGCCCTTCACGGTGCGCCTTGGCGACGCGAACGAGGATTCCCCCTCGTTTCACGCCCTGCGCGATGGCGTCCTCGCCGTCGCCCAGAAGGGCATTACGCTGCAGCGCTTCAAAGGGCTGGGTGAGATGAACGCCTCGCAGTTGCGCGACACGACGATGGATCCGGCCACGCGGACGCTCGCCCAAGTTGGGATCGAGGACGCCGCGCAGGCCGATCAGATCTTCTCGACCCTCATGGGCGACATGGTCGAGCCGCGGCGCCAGTTCATCGAGGACAACGCCCGCCTCGTTGCCAACCTGGATGTGTAACCGATGAGCTCGATCGACACGCTCAGCGGCGGAAACGTCGAGCCACGCGCGCTCGAAGACGAGATGCGCTCGGCGTATCTGGACTACGCGATGTCCGTCATCGTCGGTCGCGCGCTGCCCGACGTCCGCGACGGCCTGAAGCCGGTTCACCGGCGCGTGCTGTTCTCGATGTCCGAGAACGGCCTGGGTCCGACGCGGCCCTACCGTAAGTGCGCGTCGATCGTTGGCGACGTGATGGGCAACTACCACCCGCACGGTGACACGGCGATCTACGACGCCCTCGCGCGCCTGGCGCAGGAATTCTCCATGCGCTACGAGCTCGTCGACGGTCAGGGCAATTTCGGTTCGATCGACGACGATCCTCCGGCCGCGATGCGTTACTGCGTGGTCGGCGACACGCGCGTCGCGACTCCGGACGGCACCGTCCGGATGTCTGATCTCGCCGAGGGCCTCGCGTCCGACAGCGAGCGCGACGTCGAGCTGGCGGTACACGATCGGCTCGGGCGCTCCGTGCGAGCGTCGAAGGTCTTCCACTCCGGCGATCACCCGACGCTGCGCCTGCGCACGCGCGAGGGCTACACGCTCACCGGCACGCAGAACCATCCTGTTCTCTGCCTCGTCGACATGCTCGGGGTGCCGCTGCTGCTGTGGAAGCGGCTCGACGAGATCTCGGCCGGCGACCGCGTGCTGATCGCGCGCACGCCGCGCGTACCCGGCGTGGAGCTCGAAAGCGACGAGCGCGCCCTCGCCGAGCTGCTTGGGGCGTTCGTTTCCGAGGGCTTCGTGAGCGAGACGCGCGCGGGCTTCACCAATGTCGACCACGAGTTCTTCGACCGCGTGCTCGCTGCGTATGACCGGCACGTCGGCGGGCGCCGCGACGTCTACGAGCGCACGATCCGCTCGGGTAGCCGGCTGCGTGAGCTGGATATCCACGATCTCTCCAACCTGCGCGCGTCGCCTCTCCGGTGCCTCATAGGTTATGAGAGCCGCGCCAAACACGTCCCCGACCGCGTGTGGCGCAGTTCGGCCGCGTTTAAGCGCGCGTTCCTGCAAGCGCTCTTCACCGGCGACGGCTCGTCGTCGCCGCTGCCGCGCAGCACGATCCAGGTGTCCTACTCCTCGAACAGCAAGCAGCTCGTCGGCGAGGTGCAGCGGCTACTGCTCGAGTTCGGCGTTATCAGCCGGATCTGCGGGCCGACGTCACGCGGCGAGTACAAGGTGATCATCACGAACCGGCGCGACGCGCGGCTGTTTGAGCAACGGATCGGGTTCCTCGGTGCCAAGCAGCGCACGCTGCAGCACGACCTCCAGACGATCGCGCCCAAGAGCCGCGCGCTGAGCCATGACCACGTCCCATTCCTCGCCACGTACATCCGCGCTGCAGGCGGCGGACGCTGGACCGAGCGCGAATGGCTGCGCAAGCACAACGTCGATCGCATCGAACGCTGGGAGCGCGACGGCGCCGCGATCCTAGAACGAATCTCCGAGGAGACGCGCAGCGTCGTCGAGCCCCTCGTCAGTGGCGATTACTACTACGCGTCGGTTGCATCCGTCGAGGACGCGGGCGTCGCGCCGGTCTACTCGCTGCGCGTGGATACCGACGACCACTCCTTCCTCACCGACGGCTTC
Organism: Solirubrobacteraceae bacterium; assembly: GCA_033855115.1. Lineage (GTDB taxonomy): Bacteria > Actinomycetota > Thermoleophilia > Solirubrobacterales > Solirubrobacteraceae > CADCVQ01. The sequence goes on along the minus strand of JAWVGJ010000075.1, from coordinate 3,437 downwards.
GTCAGCCACAACACCGAGGCCCGCCTCGAGCGCATGGCGATGGAGATGCTGCGCGACCTCGATGCGGACACCGTCGACTTCACTCCCAACTACGACGGGCGCAAGCACGAGCCGGTCGTGCTGCCGGCGCGGTTCCCCAACCTGCTCGTCAACGGCTCTTCGGGGATCGCCGTCGGCATGGCGACGAACATCCCACCGCACAACCTGCGCGAGGTGATCGCCGCGGTCATCGCCTACATCGACGATCCGGCGATCGATACGCCTGCGCTCATGCGCCACATGCCGGGTCCGGACTTCCCGACGGGCGGGATCATCCTCGGTCGCCAGGGCATCCTCGACGCCTACGAGACCGGCCGCGGCAAGGTCCGCGTGCGCGGCAAGGCCCACATCGAGGACGTCGGCCGCGGCAAGGAGGCGATCATCGTCACCGAGCTGCCCTACGCGGTGAAGAAGGGCGGCGACAACGGGCTCATCAAAAAGATCGCCGAGCTCGTCCGCGAGAAGAAGATCAGCGGGATCTCCGATCTTGAGGACCACTCCTCCGAACGCGGCGGGATGCGGATCGTGATCGAGCTCAAGCGCGACGAGATCCCCGAGGTCGTCCTCAACCAGCTCTACAAGCACACCTCGCTGCAGACGACGTTCGGGGTGAACGTGGTCGCGCTCGTCGAGAACGTGCCGCGGACGCTCTCGCTGCGGGACGTCATCAAGCACTACGTCCAGCATCAGCGCGAGGTCGTCGTCCGCCGGACCAAGCACGAGCTCGGCGTGCTCGAGCGCCGCGTACACGTGCTCAAGGGCCTGCTGATCGCGCTCGACAACCTCGACGCGATCATCGAGCTGATCCGCGCGTCGCGCGACCGCAGCAGCGCGCGCGAGCAGCTCGTCGAGCGCTTCGCGCTGACGGAGATCCAGGCGTCCGCGATCCTCGACCTGCGCCTGTCGCAGCTGACGGCGCTGGAAGCCGACTCGATCAAGACCGAGCACGACGACAAGGTCGAGCGGATCGGCGAGCTGCGCGAGATCCTCGGCGACGAGGCCCACGTCTTCGCGATCATCAAGGAGGAGCTCGACGAGATCGCCGACCGCTTCGGCGACGAGCGGCGCACGCTGATCACCGACTCCGAAGACGAGATCGACATCGAGGATCTCATCGCCGAGCAACAGATGGTCATCACGATCACGCACTCGGGCTACATCAAGTCGCTTCCGCTCACGACCTATCGCGCGCAGCAGCGCGGTGGCCGCGGTGTGACCGGCATGGACATGAAGGACGGCGACTACATCGAGCACCTCTTCGTGTGCTCGAGCCACGACTACCTACTGTTCTTCTCCAACCGCGGAAAGGTCTACAGGTCAAAGGTCTACGAATTGCCCGAGGCGTCGCGAACGGCAAAGGGTCGCGCGCTCGTCAACGTGCTGCCGCTGCGCGAGCGCGAGCGGATCCAATCCGTGCTCGCGACGCGCGACTTCGCCGAGGGCAGGTACCTCGTGTTCGCGACCAAGCGCGGCATCGTCAAGAAGACGGAGTTCGGCGCCTACAACACGCCGATCAAGGCCGACGGGATCATCGCGATCAACATCCGTGACGACGACGAACTTGTCAGCGTGCGACGCACGGGCGGGGACGACGACATCCTCATGGTCTCGCGCAAGGGTCTGGCGGTCCGCTTCCACGAGGGCGACGCGCGGCCGATGGGGCGCGACACGTCGGGCGTGCGCGGGATGAACGTCGACCAGCCCGACAACGAGGTGCTTGTGATGGACGTCGCGCGGGACGACCAGGAGCTGCTCGTCGTCACCGAGAACGGCTTTGGCAAGCGCACCTCGATCGCCGAGTACCGCAAGACCAAGCGCGGCGCGATGGGCGTCGGAACGATCAAGCTCACCGATGCCAAGGGCGCACTCGCCGGGGCGCTCGTGGTCCGCGAGCACGAGGAGCTCGTCTTCATCTCCCAGAGCGGGATGGTGCAACGCACCGCGGTGCGCGGAATCAGCCGCTACGGACGGCTGGCACAGGGCGTCCGGCTCATGAACATGAAGGACGACGACCTCGTGTCGGCCGTCGCGCTTGTCGTCGAGTCAGCACCGGATAACGGCAACGGCGTCACGCCGGCGCCGGATCGGGAGCCGGCTGAGGGGGGTCCGGACGGCACGATCGACGGCAGCTAGGGCGAAGGCGCCAGATCACGCGGCGTACGTCGGCGACGTCCGCTACGCTCCCTGGACCAGAGAAAGGAGGTGGTCCGAATCAGCTCAAGTTCTTACGGGACCCTGGAGGTGCTCGGCCGCTAGGTCGGGAAGGCTGGCTTGACCAGCGAATCCAAACCGGGCCACCCCCGAGCGGGACGCCGGACTGGTCCCACCGGCAGGTAGAACATTCCAGCTCGGGCTCTTAGTCCAGTCAGGTAGTTGCGAAGGGCGCCGTCTCCACGGCGCCCTTCGCACGTCTATGGCGTCCGGCGCGGCGCCCGCCCGGCCGGGTGCCGCTGCCGGCGAGGCCTGCGCGAGCTACTTCGCTACGGGCCGTGGCTTGTCATGAACACTCAGCAGCCGCCGCGCGCGAGGCCGCGGGCGCTGCGTCTCGGGCCGGCCGGCTTTCGGGTGACGCGGCTGGTTTGCTCGGACTACGCGCATGGTCGGCGCCTCTCGTTCGGGTTCGATGGCGTCGAGCCCTCTCGGATCGACCAGAACGAGTCTGCGGACCGAGGCGCATGGATACATCGGCCCGGCGGGCGAAACGGTCGGGGCCTTCAATGGACCGGCCGTCGCGATCAGGGAGCCGGCCGGGACGGTTGACCGCCCGCCCGCCCGCCCGCGCGTCGTCGAAGCTCAGGCAGCTTCAGGCAGCCACTGTCGCCACGCCGGCGGGATCGTCGGGCTGGCGACGTGGATGAAGACCTGCGGGTGCGGGACGCGCGGTGGGTGGCGCGGGTGCATGCCGGCCTTCTGCGGCAGCGCGTCACCCTTGCGGCGGTTGCACGGCGCGCACGAGGCGACGATGTTCTCCCAGGTCGACGTCCCGCCCTTGGAGCGCGGGATGACGTGGTCGACCGTGAGGTTCGCGCGCGCGCCGCAGTACTGGCAGGTCCAGCCGTCGCGGGCGAAGACGGCGCGGCGCGTGATCTTGCGGCGGTGCGTGTCGCGCGGCACCTTGACGAACGTCACGAGGCGGATGACAACCGGGCGCGGGATCGTCGAATGCTCCGAGCGCAGCTCATAGCTGGAGTGCTCGATCATCTCCGCCTTCTCCTTGAGCAGGAGGACGGCGGCGCGGCGAACCGTGCAGACGTTGATCGGTTCGTACGTGGCGTTGAGCACGAGCACACGACCAGACTCACGTCCGCGCCGCCGGTGCTCCGGATGCGGCGCGAACCCCGCTGGGCCTGGTGGCGTGGGTGGGTTCGCCATGGTGTCGGGCGGAAGTCTAGGGGTCG
>JAWVGJ010000074.1:0-7839 GCA_033855115.1 Solirubrobacteraceae bacterium | reverse complement strand
CGCGCCCGGCGCATGTGCGCGCGCACTTCCTGCGCCGCCGCTACCGGCAGCTGCCCGCGACGCTTGCGGCGCTCGTCGCCGCCGGGCGCCTGGAAACGGTGCGGCTGAGCGGCCTCGGCGACAGCGTCTGGTACGCGGCGAGCGAGGACCTCGAGCGGCTGCGCGAGCTCGCCCCTGGTGCCCGCACCACCGCGCTGTCGCCCTTCGACAACCTGCTCTGCGACCGTGCCCGCACGGCCGAGCTGTTCGGCTTTGACCATCGCCTCGAGATCTACGTCCCGCCGGCCAAGCGCCGCTGGGGCTACTACGTGCTGCCGATCCTGCATCGCGAGCGCTTGGTGGCTCGTGCCGACGCTGCGCTGGATCGCGACGCCGGGCTGCTGCGCGTCCACGCGCTGTATCGCGAAGCGGGCGTTCGGCGCACGCCCGCGCTTGACCGCGCGGTCGCGGGGGCGCTCGAGGGGCTGGCGGCGTGGCGGGGCGCACGCGGGGTGGCCATCACGAGGGAGGTCTGAGCCTCGATTCACCGAATCTCGCTGGCGTCTCGCCACCGGGCGACCCAGGGCCTTCGGTGGCTCTCCCGTACTCGAAGGTTACGCCTGGGACGACCTCGTCGCGGTGGTGTACGCCGGCGCCGAGACGTTGCAAGTCGGGATAGCCGGGGCAGCGCTGCTCGAGGTCGGCGCGCGTGAAGCGCTTGTAGTCGTGGGCGGTGCCAATCCAATGAAGCCAGGTGTCTGTCGAGGGCGTCGATGAAGACCCCGAACGGCAGATCGCACTCGTACTCCGCAGCGCGGCCGTTGAGCACGAGACGCTCCCCGCCGCCGTCGTCGATCTCGCCCAGCAGCGTGGTCTTGCCGATTCCGGGCTCGCCCACGATCTCAAGGATCCCAGTCGACCGGCTGTCCTCCACGGCCCGTTCGATCGCCCGGCGTTCACCCACACGAAAGGGCTGGGGCGCTGACGGCGTAGCCGACGAAGGTGGCGTGGCGGATGGCGCTGGCGGCGGGCACCTCACGCGCCCAGCCGGCCACGAAAAGGGGAGACCGGTCTCAGGCCCGGTCACATGGCTGTGCATGCCAGGCGAAGCAGCAACCGGTGCGCTGATCGAGATGCAGCCAATGGTCGCCCCACGCACGTAACGCGCCCGAGGGCTGAGAGCACGTTCTGGCGCTGATCATCGGGCGCGTCGCACACCGCCGGAGGTGGGCTGCCGAAGTGTTCATTTTGCAGCTGATCGTCCCGCGGGACGTAGCTCGGACGTATCCTCGGCTTGATGCAGAGTCCGTTCGCAGACCTCCCCGGTGCCGACCTAGTCGACCGTGGCGTAAGCGACCTCGCCGCCGGTCGTCGCAGCGTCGAAGCGCTGCTCGTGTCGCGCGCGACCGTACGACTGCGGTCCTGGAGCTGCTATCCCAGCTCGGCCAGCGGCTGCGCGCGCCACACACGCTGTATCTCGTCGGCGGGTCGAGCGCGGTCGTCATCGGCTGGCGGGCCTCCACCCGCGATGTCGATGTGCGCCCGGAGCCCGACTCCGATGAGCTCCTGCGACTCCTGCACGAGCTCAAGCAGGCGCTCGACATCAACATCGAGCTGGCGTCTCCCTTGGATTTCCTGCCCGCGCTGGAGGGATGGCAAGACCGCAGTCCATACGTGGGCTCGTGGGGAGCGCTGCGCGTTCGCCACCTTAACTTTCGACTTCAGGCTCTCGCGAAACTCGAACGCGGCCTGGACACCGACCTCGAAGACGTGCGGGCCATGCTTGGCCGCGACCTCGTCAGCACCGCAGAGCTCCACGACGCCTTCGCCACGATGCAGGTCGGCCTGTTCCGCTTCCCTGCTGTGGATGCCGCACGGTTCGAGCGCAGGCTCACAGACATCGTCGGCCGCCTTGCGGAAGGCGAGTCGTGACGCCTCGGTCTCGGCGGCTCCCGCCGTCGAGCAGATCGTGCGCGGTTTCGCGCGTCTCGGCTGACGGTTCGCGCAGTGCATAAGGGGCGCCGGTAGCAACGGCGCCGTTTTGCACGGTGCGCGTTAGGTGCGGTTGAGCTCAGACGCGGCGTCCAGGCTCCGTGGCACACCTGAGCGCACGCTGTTCGCGACGGATGAGATTTCGAACGCGACGGAGGTCGCGCGCCGGGTCTAGCCACTTGCGTGCAGCGGTCGCGCGGCCTACGGACCGCCGCATGAGCACCCACGCAGCGATCCCCAGCAGCATCCCGGTTCCAGCCGGGGCGACACCAAGCGGCGACGGTATCGCCGTTGGCAGCGGAGCAATCACCGTAGAGGCGTACGTCGACTTTCTCTGCCCGTTCTGCAAGCAGTTCGAGGAGCGGTCGCGCTCGTTACTCGACCGCTACGTCAAGGACCACATCATCACGCTCGTCTATCACCCGCTCGGGTTCCTGGACCGGCTGTCCTCGCCCCACGGCTACTCGTCGCGCGCGGCGGGCGCGTCGGCTTGCGCGTCGGACGTCGGCATGTTCCCGCCGTACAAGGATGCGCTGTTCGACAACCAGCCCGAGGAGGGCGGCCCCGGCCTCGACGACGAGGAGCTCGTGGAGCTCGGCCGCTCGGTCGGCATCGACGACATGCGCTTCGCGGACGGCGTGTTCAGCGGCACCTACCTGCCATGGGTCGCGTTCGTGACGGAGCTCGCGATCGAGCGCGGGATCGGCGGCACGCCGACGGTCCTCGTCGCCGGGATCCCCGTGCCGGCGAACCCGCGCACGATCGCGGCGGCGGTGGCGGATCTGGCGCCCTGAGAGCGCCGCTGCCGCTGAGCGAACTCACGGCTCTGCCTCATGGCACCCCGGCGAGCGCAAGCGCCGACGGTGCGGGGGCAGGGCCGCGCAGCACGTGCGCCGCGGCCAGGCCACGCCATTCCCCGAAGCGCTCGAACAGCGCCCGTACCTCGGCCTCCTCGGCGCGCGCCGCGGGGTTGCCGCCCGAGCGCCAATTTCCGAGCAGCTTGAGGTAGCCCAGGTCGCCTGCCGGGAGCACGTCGTAGCGGCCTTGACCCTGCTGGGCGAGCATCTCGACCGTCCAGCGCCCGATCATCGGGATCCCGAGCAGCCGCCGCCACGCGGTTGCGTGATCGGGTCCCTCGAGGTCGATCCGCCCGCGGGCCACATCGCGCGCGACGCGCACGAGCGCGATGGCGCGGCGGCCGGCGAGATCGAACGCCTCCAGGCGCGCGGGCGCGCACGCTGCGAGAACGGCGGCGCTCGGCACGTCGCGTAGCCCCGTCTGCGGGCATAGCGGGCCCAGCGCCCGCACGATCCGCCCCTCGATCGCAGCAGCGCGTCGCGACTCGATGAGCTGCTCGCAGACCGCCCACGCGAGTGCCTCGAAGGCGACCGGCCGGCGCCCGATCCGCAGCCACGGCGTACGCCGCAGCGACGGGCCGATCAGCGGGTCGTCGCGATAGCGCTCCCAGAACGGCCGCAGATCGTCATCGACCGCGAGCGCGAAGCGCATCCGTGTGATCGCCTCGCGCGCAGCATCGCGGTCGTGCGCACACGCGCCGAACAGCACGCGACGCTCGCCGGTCTGCGCGACGCGGACGACCGCGCGGCCGCTGTGAAGGTGCAGCAACCGCTCGAGAATGCCGCCGCGACAGCGCAGCACGCCGTCGCGCCCACCGACGCGCGGCAGCCGGAAGCACCAGCGCGGGATGACCTCGACGCGAACCTCGACCACGATTGCGGCCAACATACGCGCGGGCCAGGACGGCTGTGCCGGGCGATGGCGGACCTTGCGACGTATCCGTGGCCGAAGCGTCTTACTTGCGCTCCCCGAGCACGTGTACGTCGACCAAGAACGAACGGCTCGCGAGAACCGGCGCCAGGACGTGCCGGCGCCGGCGATCCAGCCGCCGCAGCCTGCGCCGGCGCACGAGCGTCGCCGCCGCCGCGCCCGCGACGACGCTGACGCCGACCACCGCCACCGTCTGCACCGTCGCCGGCGCCAGCGCCCCCGGCACGCGCCGCCGCTCGAGGACGCGCGGCTCGTCGACGAGAACCGGCAGCGCGTCGAGCACCTCGGGCTCGTGGCGGTCCTGATCGAACACGCCGGCAGGCTCGTCGCTCACAACGTCCCGATCTGAGTCACGAGCACGATCATTCCCGCGATCGCGCTCGGCGACACCGCCGGAGACGGCCGGCTCATCGAAATGCCGCAGTGGTCGTCGATCGCACCGCGCTGCATATTGAACGTACCGTCAGACGTTGCGGTCGGTCGCTCACGAACAGCTCGATTCGTAGACGCGGTAGCGCTTGGCGATTCGCCCGCCCATCGCCTCCATGCCCCGGTTCATCGCGCGGTTCGTCTCGAGAATCCAGCCCATCTCGCCCCACTTCTGCGGCGTCCGGGTGGCCGTCTCGAAGTGCTCGACGTAGAACATCGCCGCCGTTCCGGTGTGCTGGTACTCGGGCCTCACGCCGAGGAACCCGACCCGGACGCGGGTGACGATCTTGCCCTTGCGCAGCCAGCGCCACCAGCCGAGCGGCAGCAGGCGGCCATTCATGAGCTTGAGCACCTGGTTGACGTCCGGGACGGTGATCGCGATGCCCACCGTCTCACCGTCCTTCTCGGCGACCATGAACCAGTTCTTGTCGAAGACGAGTTGCAGCTCCTCGCCGTAGTGCTTGAGATCCTCGTCGTCGTAGGGCACGAAGCCCCAGTTGTCCTTCCAGGACGCGTTGTAGACCTCGCCGAAGACCTTGACGTCCTTGGACAGGCCGCGCCGGCTCATGCGCCGCAGTTCGATCCCGTGCTTGCTCTGCGCCTGCTCGGCGAGCTCGAAGATGACCGGCAGGATCTTCTCGCGGTCGGAGATGTCGAGCTCCCACATGTAGAGGTCGATCGCCTTCGCCAAGCCTGCGCCCTCGCACAGGCGCTGGTAGTACGGCGGGTGCCAGGGCTGCTTGATCATCGGCTCGCGCTCGAAGCCCTCGATGAGCACGCCGCACTCGTCGTTCATCGTGTAGTCCATCGGACCGATCATCCGCGTGCGCCCGCGCTCGGCCAGCCAGCCGCGCGCGGCGTCCAGCAGCGCGGCCGCGACCTCCGGGTCGTCCTCGAGCTCGAGGAAGCCGAACATGCCGGTCCCCGGCCCATGCTGGGCGTCGTAGTTGGCGTCGCACTGGGCACTGACACGGCCGACGACGCGAGCGCCGCGGCGGGCGACGAACTCCTGCGCCACGGCGTGCTTGAAGTACGCGTTCATCCGCCGGCTGTGAAACAGGCGCCGTTCGATGCGCAGCGGGGGCACCCACCATGGCGAGGTAGAGTGCAGGCGAAACGGGAGCTCGATGAACTCCCGCCAGTCCCGCCGCGACGTCACGGCCTTCACTTCGACGGACACGGCACGCACGCTACATGTCCTCCTTGACACACGATGTCTTCGCAAAGGTCCGCGGCCATGAGCGCTCCGAGCAGCTGCGCGCCGCCCGCGAGGCCGACCTGCTGCCCTACTTCCGCACGCTCGAAGGCCCGGCGGGCCCCGTCGTCGAGATGGAAGGCGCCGAGCGGATCATGCTCGGCTCCAACAACTACCTCGGGCTGACCGGCGACGAGCGCGTCATCCAAGGGGCCCAGGCGGCGCTGCACAAGTACGGCACGGGCCTGACCGGCTCGCGCCTGCTCAACGGCACGATCGCGCTGCACCTCGAGCTCGAGCAGGAGATCGCCGAGTGGATGGGGACCGAGGAGGCGATCGTCACCGCGACCGGCCACCAGGCCAACCTGTCGGCGCTGGGCACGCTGCTCGGACCGGGCGACACGGTGATCGCCGACTCCGGCGACCACGCCTCGATCCTCGACGGCTGCCTGCTCAGCCGCGCCAAGCTGCGTGTCTTCAGGCACAACCGCATGGACAAGCTCGAGCGCACGCTCCAGAAGGCGCAGAACGATGCGGGCGGGATCCTCGTCGTCGTCGACGGCGTCTTCTCGATGGAGGGCGACGTTGCCCCGCTGCGTGAGATCAGCGAGCTGTGCGGGCGCTTCGGCGCCCGGCTTATGGTCGACGAGGCCCACGCCGCCGGCGTCTTGGGCGCCCGCGGCGCCGGCAGCGCCGAGTTGCTCGGCGTCGAGGATCGGGTCGACCTGCGGATGGGAACGTTCTCCAAGAGCCTCGCCAGCTGCGGCGGGTTCCTGGCCGGCAGCCACGAGGTCATCGACTATTTGCGCGTCCAGAGCCGCGCGTTCCTCTTCACCGCGGCGGGCGTGCCGGCCGCCGTCGGCGCCGCGCTCGCGGCGCTGCGGATCGTGCGCTCCGACGAGGGCCCGCCGTTGCTCGAGCGCGTGCTCGACAACGCGGCCTACCTGCACGCCGGCCTGCAGGAGCGCGGCTTCAAGGTGGTCGAGCACGACGGCGATCACATGACGCCGATCGTCCCGGTGATCGTCGGCGACGACTGGAAGGCCGTGCTGTTGTGGCGCGCGCTGTTCGACGCGGGCGTCTTCGTCAATGTTGCGATCCATCCGGCGGTCCCGCCGGGAGGCGCGCTGCTGCGCACGAGCGTCATGGCGACGCACGATCGCGCGACGCTCGACCGGGCGCTGGACGCCTTCGCCACGGTCAAGATGGCCTTCGAGGCCGAGCACGGTCCGCTGCCCGCTTGAAGGTATGCGGCTGCACGCTTGTCCATTTCTTCACAAGGAATGCTCACAAGAAAAACACCGCTGTGAGCATGGCTTTGCGTTTAAGCGCGTTGACTGTGGCGGTGCGCCTTTACTACGGTCGCCGAGGCGTTCACAGAGGCGTGACGGGGAGCAACGGAACCCGTAAGGCCAAGGGGAGGGTGTCTCGGAGGTGCGCGTTCGGCTGCCCTGAGTGATCCCGTCACGCAGCGCCAGCACCAACCAGACAATCATCGAAAGCTGCCCTTCCACGGACGGGCAGACTGGGAGGACTCATGTCCGACGCGACAGCGACGATCATCCCTGCGCCGCAGCATATGCAGGCCCTTCGGCGCGCCAACGAGGTGAGATTGGCTCGCGCTGAGCTCAAGCGCAAGGTGGCCGAGGGGGCGATCCCCGTCAGCGATGTCGTCCTGACCTGTCCATGGGAGGCCGCGAGCATGACGGTCGCGGAGCTCCTCGTCAGCCAGCGGCGTTGGGGCATCACGCGCAGCAGCAAGTTCCTCGCGGGCATCGGCGTGCCGGAAACGAAGACGGTCGGCTCGATGACCGCGCGCCAGCGCGACGTGCTGGCGACGATGCTCTGAGCCATGCACGCATCGGCGCGGGCGCCCGCCGCATCCGCAACGCATCAACGGTTCTTCGGAGGGGACCACCCTGACCGCTTGGAGGCGGCGACGGCGGCGCCGACGTGGCGGTCCAGCGCGCGCCGATCGAGGTCGCCGATCGAAGTGCCCTGGACGCGGCCGCGCCAGCGCGCGTAGGTGACGTACGGGCACAAGGCGACGCCATAGAGGCTCGCCAGGATCCCGTCGCGGTCCCAGCCGACCGGAAAGCTCCAGCGATGGTTGGCGACGATCGTGCGCAGGTTCGAGAGCTCGCCGCGGATGCCGACGACCGCCACCTGCACGCCTGGATGCCGGCGAGCAACGTCCTGCAGCGGATCGAGGGCATCCGCGCAGTCGCCGCCCGTTGTGCCAAGGAAGGCGAGCACGAGCGGCCCGCGCTCGGTCAGCTCGCAGACGTTGAGGATCGCCTGCCCACGGACCTCGCAGGCAGGCCGGCTGCCGGCGCTGCGCTGTCCGCGGCGGGTGGCGATGTTCGCGTCGCAGGGGTCTTCGGGGCGCTCGCAGGAGATGTCGGCCGTTGCCAGCGGGACCGCGAAGGGCGCCAGCCGCGCGCCGACCTTCAGGC
>JAWVGJ010000073.1:0-27781 GCA_033855115.1 Solirubrobacteraceae bacterium | reverse complement strand
CCGGTCCGAGGCCCTTCAGGGCGACGCCGTAGATCGTCGGGAACATCAGCGACAGGCAGAACGACACCGCGACGAGCGCGAGCACCCCGGCCATGTTCGGGCTCGTCATCGCGAACAGGCACAACGCCACGGCCAGGAACGCGAGCACCGCGAGCACTTTGGTCGCGCGGACGTAGCCGATCAGCCAGGTCATGACAAAGCGCGAGGCGAGGAAGACCAGCAAGCTCACCTGGAGGTACAAGCCGCCCTTCTCGAGGCTTCCGCCCAGCGCCTGCTCGACGTACTGGATCAGATACGTCCAGACGCACACCTGCGCCGCCACGTTCGAAAACTGAGCCAGGACGCCGAAGCGGTAGCGCTTGTTGCGCCACAACACGCCGAACAGCTCGCGCGTGCCACCCTCGTGGGGGCCGGCGTCAGGGAACTCCTCCACGATCGGCGGCGCCTTCTGGCTGGCGATCGCGACGGCGATGAGGATCAGCAGGAAGGCGAGGCCGAGATAGGGGCCCATCACCGCGCCGAGCTCGCCCGCGCGGATGGTCTGCAACTGCGCCGGCGTCAGCGATCCGACGTCGACCGGGTCGGCGAGCTTGGGCAGGATCAGCGTCGAGGCGAGCAGAACGCCGATGTTCGTGCCGACCGGATTGAACGCCTGGGCCAGGTTCAAGCGGCGCGTCGCCGTCCGCTCTGAGCCCAGCGACATCACGAACGGGTTGGCGGAGGTCTCGAGGATCGAGCACCCCGCCGCCATCGCGAAGAGGGCAACGAGAAACGCCTCGTAGGTCATGATCTTGCTCGCCGGGTAGAAGGCGAACGCTCCGAGGGCCGCCAGCGTGAGACCGGTGAGGATGCCCGTCTTGTAGCCGAAGCGCTGATTGATGAAGGCCGCCGGCAGCGCGAGCAGGAAATAGGCGCCGAAATACGCCAGCTGCACGAGCGACGCTTGAAACGTGCTCATGTCGAAGATGCGCTTGAAGCCCGCCACCATCGGCGTCGTCAGGTCCTGCGCGACACCCCAGGCGGTGAAGCACGCCACCAGGGCGATGAACAGCAGCGCCATACCCTGACCGACCAACGGCTCGCTCCGCGTGTCCTCGGGCTCCGCGGCAACGGATCCCTCAGCGATGCTGCTCAAAAGACCACGCTCCTCCGGTTGCAGACGGTACATACCACGCCCTGCTGCGGTCTACGCGCGCGCGTTTAACTGTTTGCGTCAGGACGCGACCCTGCTGCGCACACGCGTCGAAGCCGAGGCTCAGCTGGTCGACCCGGCGCCGTCAGATGGCAGCTCCAATGAACCGTTGGACCGCTTTGGTGTCCACGGCTTCGGTGGACGGTATGAGCCCTGCCGTCATGACGAACGATTGAGCGCGTCGGATAGCTGCGAGCGACCACGGATGCCGAGCTTGGCGTAGGTATGGCCGAGGTGGACCTCGACGGTCTTGATCGTCACGAAGAGCGCTTCGGCGATGTCGCGATTGCGTAGGCCGCGGGCCGCGAAGTCGGCGACGCGGCGCTCCGCGGCGGTCAGCGCGTCGACGCCGGACAGCGCTACGCGCTGCGGTCGGGCACCGGCGATGAGGAGCTCTTCGTGGGCTCGGGCCTCGAGTCCGGTCGCACCGCAGGCGTGCGCCAGCTCTCGCGCCTCGCGCAGTGCCCCCCGCGCGGTGACCCGCTCGCCGGCGCGGCGCCGGGCGGCGCCCAGTTCGCTGAGCGCTTCGGCCCGAACGACCCGAGCGGGTGAGCGCCGGGCGACCGCTACGGCCTCCTGCAGGGCCGGCACGCGGTCGGCGGGCGGGAGGGCGTGAGCGCGGGCAACGAGTAGACGCGCCTCGGCCGTGGGCAGCCCGCGGCGCCGGGCGATTGCGAGCTGCTCGTCGGCGACGGCGAGCGCGTCGGCGTGCCGGCCGAGCGTCGCGAGGGCCGCGACGAGGGTCGCGCGGATGCGATCGCGGGCCGTGATCGCGCGGCCGCGCGCCTGGTCGTCGTGCAGATGAGCCAGCAGCTCGGGCACTGCCTCCTCGGCCCGGCCCTGGATGAACCGCAGTCGCGCCCGTATTGAGGCGCCGCGCAGCCAGCGGTTGCGCGCGCCCCGCCCCCACTCCGCCGGGAGCTCCGCGAGCGCGAGCTCGGCGTCGCCGACGCGGCCGCGGTCAAGCAGCGCGTCGGCGAGCGCGAGCAACCCGGCGTCGTCGCCGCCGCCTGGTCCGGCGATCGACCGGAACACCTCGATGCCGAGGCGCGCCTCGTCCTCGGCGCGCCGCAGGTCGCCGTAGCCGTGTTCCCAGTGCGTGCGCACTCCGGCAACGCAGGCGGCGGCGTAGCGCGAGCCGGACCTGCGTGCCGCGTCGGCGGCGAGATCGATCGCCGCGCGCGCCTCGGCGGCGGCCTCCACCAGGATCAGGGCTTGAATGGCGTGGTAGGGCGGTTGTCGGTCGACGTGCGTGCGGATCAGCTCGCCGTCGGCGAGCGCGCGGCCAGCGAGCTCGACGACGGTCGCTGCGGGAGCGCCGCGCAGCGCCTCGACCAACGCGAGGTGCGCGAGCGCCACGGTGCGTCCGTCGCCCGCAGCCCGCTGGAGCAGGGCAACCTGTTCCGCCAGCGGGAGGCCCGTGTAGTGCCGCGCGTACAGGAGCTCGTCGCCGACCGCGGCCGCCGTTTCGGGGTCTTCGCCCTGGACGAGGGTCGCGGCGCGCTCGAGCGCGGTAAGCGCCTCTCGGGGGCGGTCGCTCAGGAACAGCACGCCTGCGCGAGCTCGCTCTGCCTCGGCGGCGAGGTGCGCGGCGCCGGTCGCGGCCGCCTGCTCGAGGTGGCAGAGCGTGTCCTCGCTGCCGGTCGCCGCCTCCGCCAGCCCGAGCTCGAGCAGTACCGCTGCGCGCTCGTCGCCGCTGGGCGGCTCAGCGAGCGCCCGTCGCAGGAGGCGCTGTGCGACGTCTGGTGCGCCGCCGCCCCGCGCTCGTCGACCCGCGTCGGCGAGCGCGCGGGCCGACCATGCGTCACCGGCCGGCGATGTCTGCAGCAGGTGCATCGCGACCTCCTCGGCGCGTGCGCCGTCCCCCGCGATGAGTCGCGCGGCACGAGCATGCCACGGCGAACGCTCGCCGCCGACGAGGTCGGCTGCGACGGCGGTGCGCACGAGCGGATGCACGAAGCCCAGCACGTCGGGATCCAGCAGCCCGATCCGCGCGAGCCCCGCGTGCTCCCGCAATGCCTCGCTCTGCGAGATGCCGGCCAGTGCGGCGACGCGGGAGACGTCGCTGCCGTCGCCGAGTACAGCGAGCGCACGTGCGAGGGCCAGCGCGGCCGGCGACAGGCGCCGCAGGCGCGCGACGACCGCTCGCGAGACGTTGCGCGGTACCGTCGCGCGGACGTGGTCGGCGTCGTCCGCGCCCCCGTCCGATCCGGTACGCGCCAGGTCTGCGAGGAGCTCGGCGACGAGCAGCGGGTTGCCGGCGGTCACGTCGAAGCAGGCGTCGACGAATGCGTCCTGCGCCTGCTCGCCGAGCCGAGCGCGAACCAGGCGGCCCACAGTGGCGCGGCTCAGTGCGCCGGGACGCAGCAGCCGCGCGGCGGGCGTGGCAGTCAGCGACGCGAGGGTCTGCTCGTCGGCGCCCGGCTCGCTTGGCCGCGCCGCGACCGCGAGCACCACGGCGATGTCCTCGACGCGACGCGCGAGCATGTCCAGGAACCTCAGGCTGGGGGCGTCGGCCCAGTGGACGTCGTCAACGACGATGAGCAGCGGCTGCTCCTCGGCGAGATTGGCCGCGAGCCAGAACAAGCCGTGCAGACGCGGGTGCGACGCGTCCGACGCGGACGCGGACGTGGACGTGGACGCGGTTGCCGAGCCGGCCATGAGCGCCGGTCGTGCGAGCCCGGCGGCGTCGCGGAACAGCCGCGCACGACGGCGCTCGTCCGCTTCGCGCAGCTCGGGCTCGAAGAGCTGACGCGCGACGCCGAAGGCGAAGTCGCGCTCGAGCTCGGCCGCGATCGCGGTCAGGACCCGCGCGCCGGCGCGCGCGGCGTCGCCGCGCAGCGCGCGCAACAGGACGGTCTTGCCGTGACCGGCCGGCGCCTCCAGGAACACCAGGCAGCCGTGGCCGGCGCGGAGGTCGGTGATCGCCGCCCGGATCTGTTCGAGTTCGTGCTCGCGCTCGACGAGCACTGCGCCGTCGGTGCGAATGGCCACGCCGCCGCACCTTACGGCGAGTCTCCGGGCGTGTACAGGGCGCGTGCGGGCCGGCTGCTCAGCCCGATCGCGTGGTCGCCTCGCGAGCGCCGAGGACGAGCTCGCGCAGCAGTTCGCGTAGCTGCTCCACGACGTCGCCGTCGAGCAGTTGCCCCGCCGCGTCGAACTGCCCGGAGGCCGACGCAATTGGCAGCTCGCGATCGAGCACGCGCGCTCCGATCGCCTGCAGGACCCGGCGCGCCTCCGCCTGGGCCCAGACGGCGCCGTACATGCCGACGCTCGCGCCGATCACCGCCGTGGGCTTGCCGCGCAGGGGGTTGCTCGCGTATGGACGCGAGAGCCAGTCCAGGGCGTTCTTGAGCTGTCCGGGCAGCGAGCTGTTGTACTCGGGGGTCGCGAGCAGGACGGCGTCGGCGCGCGCGACGGCACGGCGCAGCCGCGCGACCGCGATGTGCGGCGGCCCGGTCTCGTCATCTTCGTCGAACGGTGGGATGTCCTTCAGCGAGCCCCACAGCTCAAGTTCGCCGTTTGGCGGCAGCAGCCTCGCCGCGGCCTGTAGCAGCAGGGTGTTGTAAGAGCTCGCCCGGAGGCTGCCCGAGAGACCAAGCACGTGCGGCGCCATCGCTAGGCCCTCCGCAGCGCCAGGCTAACCTGGAGCTTGACCTCGTTGCCGAGCGCGCAGCCGCCCTTCGGCAGCGCCATGTTCCACTCCAGCCCGAACTGCCGGCGATCGATGTACGTCTCGAGCTCGAGGCCCATGTGCGCGCTGCCGGACGGATCGTCGTGCGGGTCAGACACGGTGCCGATGGCGGTGATCGGCAGCGTGTGGCCCTTGATCGTCAGCAGTCCTTCGAGTTCGACGGTCGCGCGATCGCGGCGTAGCAGCGTCGACTCGAAGCGCAGCTCTGGATAGCGGTCGCTGTCGAAGAACTCGGCTGCCGCGAGGTGCGCGGCGAACTGGGGGTCCCGCACGGCGACGGACGCAGAGCGGACCACGCCCGTCAGCTGCGCCGGGCGACCTTCCTCGACGACGAGCTGCGCGCTCCACTCGCCGAAGTGGCTGCGGAACGTGCTCACCGCCATGTACCTCAGCGAGAACTCGATGCTCGAGTGGACGAGATCGGCACGCCAGGCGCCGGTAGGCAGGCGGGTTGGGGACGGCAGGGTGGCAGGCATGACAGGCTCCTCGGTGTGGGGTTTGCGATGGCCGCGAGTCTGCGCCTGCCCACCCTCCAGCGCATCGGAGGTCGACCCCAATTCGTGCCCTAAGACTGCGTGCTCCCGGACACGCGCCCACGGGGATCGGCCCGGCCGCCGGAGCGCGCGAGCCCCCACGGGACCGTTGAGTACACCTACCACGGGGTTCTGTGTCACCGGGGGCCGGTCTTACAGCCTGCGGTCTCGGTAGCGCACCGGCTGTTCTATGACGCTCGAGCGAGTCAGCGCACGAGCCTGAATCAGCTCGACGACGAGCCAGACGGCTCCGACGAGGAAGAGGATCACGCCGATGGTGTGGATCGCGAGGCCCGCCACCGTGGCGGTCACTGCAAGCCAGAGGACAAGACCGATGGCCATCAAGACAAGCGGGGGTCCGGCGTCGGCCAACCATAAACAGCTCCAGTTCTGAGTCGGGGCAATGTCGTCGCTTGAGTTGTCACCGCCGCTGGCTGCGAAAAACCCTGAACTGGACGAATGTCCGACCAGGCGTCACAACCCAGGCGTGCCCGCCTCTGTCGGTGCGTGAGCGCGAGGAGATCTCGCGTGGTCTTGCGCGCGGCGACTCGTGCCGGCAGATCGCGGCTGGTGTCAGTCGCAGCCACAGCAGCGTGTCGCGAGATCCAGTCCACGGCGGCAGATCGGCGCGCCGTCGCGTCGACCCCTGCACGCCAATCCCTGCTCGCGCCCGCGACCTTGCAAGACCCCGTGCGACTGACGCGATCTCGCATCCGGCTCGCTAGGTTCCCTGGTGCATGTCCGCCTCAGAGCGACACATCCGCGCACGCCATCTGCCGTCCGCCCGCCACCGCGCCCAGGGTCTGCCGATCCAGCCGCCGGCGCGCTCGGCGAACCTTCCACCGGACGCGCGAAACGTCATCGAGTTCCGCAACGTCTGCATGCACTACCCGGCAGGCGACATCGGCCTGGACGGCGCGACGTTCAACGTCCGCCGCGGTGAGTTCCTCTTTATCGTCGGCTCGACCGGCTCGGGCAAGTCGACGATCATGCGCCTGCTGATCAAGGAGCGCGAGCCGACGTCGGGCTCGATTCGCGTCGCGGGCAAGAGCCTGCCTGAGATCGAGCACAAGAAGGTGGCGTACTACCGGCGCAACATCGGGGTCGTTTTCCAGGACTTCAAGCTCCTGCCCAACCGCACCGTGTACGACAACGTCGCCTACGCGCTGTCGGCGACCGGCGCGCGGCGCAAGGAGATCCGGGCCAAGGTGCCCGACGTCCTGCGCCTGACAGGACTGTCGACGAAGCTGCACAACTTCCCCGATCAGCTGTCCGGCGGCGAGCAGCAGCGCGTTGCCGTCGCACGTGCGTTCGTCAACCACCCGCCGCTGCTGTTGGCCGACGAGCCGACTGGCAACCTCGATCCGCGCACGTCGCTGGGGATCATGCAACTGCTGTACCGCATCTACCGCGCCGGCACGACCGTGCTCGTCGCGACGCACGACGCGCACATGGTCGACCGCATGCGCCGGCGCGTCATCGAGTTGCAGGGCGGGCGGATCATCCGCGACGAGGCCACCGGCCTCTACGCCCAAAAGGAGCAGACGACCGACGAGTTCTCAGACATGCTCGACCGCGCCTACGGCGAGCTCGGCCGCGATCAGCCGCTCGGCCTGGACGAGCTCGACCGCGATCCGTCACCCGGCGGCGTGTGGCGGAACTACCCGTCGTGAACTTCGCGTTCTTCCTGCGCGAGGTCAGCCGCTCGCTGCGTCGCGATGCCGCACCGCCGTTCGCCGCGATGGCCTCCGTGCTCGTGACGATGCTCGTCCTCGGCGTCTTCATCCCGATCGTCCAGGCCACCAACGGCGCCGCCAACGAGGTGCGCGCCAAGGTTCTCGTCGACGTCTTCCTCAAGCCCAACACGAGCGACGCCGCCGTCGAGCGCGTACGGCGGACGCTGACACAGCAGACGCCGCACGTCGGCAACGTCGTGTTCGTGTCCAAGGAGGAGGCCTACGCGAAGGAGAAGAAACGCAATCCCGAGGCGTACGAGCTGCTGGGCTCGAACCCTCTGCCCGACACCTTTCGCGTGACGCCGAGCAGCCCGGGCAAGATCAACGAGCTTCGAAACGCGCTCGCGCCGCTGACGCCCAGCGGCGAGCGCACCGTCGTCGACCCGGCGATCGACGAGGTCAAGAACCGCCGCGACGAGACGACGAAGATCCTCTCCGCCACTCGCGTCGTGAAGCTCAGCATGGGCCTGCTCGCCGCCCTGCTCGTGCTCGCGTCCGTGCTGCTGATCTCCAACACGATCCGACTGTCGCTGCTGGCTCGCCGGCGCGAGGTGGCGGTCATGAAGCTCGTTGGCGCGACCGACTGGTTCATCCGCTGGCCGTTCGTGATCGAAGGGATCTTCGTCGGCGCGATGGGCGGCATCATGGCGATCCTGATGCTGCTGGTGGCGAAGATCGCCTTTATCGATCCGCTTAAGAGCGATTTCTCGCTGATCGCCGCGCCGGACACGATCAACTTCGGGCTGCTGATCGCGGTCCTGCTCGTCGCCAGCGTCGCGGTCTCGGCGGCCGGGTCGGGGCTGTCGCTGCGGCGGTTCCTGCGGGTCTGAGCCGCGGGCGCGCCGCAGCTCAGAAGCTCAGCTTCAAAGCTTCTGCGTGCCGACCCGCCTCCTCGACGCTCGCTACGAGCAGCAGGTTGACATCAACGAGGATCACGGGGAGGACGTGATCGCGCGTCGTCTTCGTCGCCGAGCAGATCCTTCCACGCGCGCTGATCCTTCAGCAGGACTCGCCCGACCGCGACGGACGGCGGCTCCCAGCTCACCGCCTCAGGCGGCTCGGCGGCCAGACCGGCTCGCAGCAACTCGTTGATCTCCTGCTATAGGCCTGTTCCGCGGGCAGCCTGGCGGCGCCGGATCGCGGCGGCAACATCGTCGTCGATCGACGGCGTGGTTCGCACAAACTCGTCGTAGGACTACGCCATAAGACCATCAACACATCGATGTCTCGATGTCTCGGCGCGTCGAAGCCGCACCTGTGGGTGATCGGGCTCCGCCGCCTGCCGATCGAGTAGCCTCGCCGTCGCGCAGATGAGCGACCGCAGATCGATCCACGTGGCGTGCCTGGCTGTGCTGCTGGCCGCGCTGGCGGCCGCGCCCGCGCGGGCAGCCAACCCGGCCGCGGGCACGCTCACCCCCGACGCCAATGGCGCCGGCGCGCTCACCTGGAGCGGCACCGTGAACATCGGCGGCGAGCTGCTCAAGGGTGACCAGGGCGCGGCGTGCTTCGGCGCCGACGCCAGGCCCGCGCCGGCCGCCTCCGGCTGCGACCTCTTCCTGCTCGACGTCGCCGCCGACGACGCGTTCTACAAGCAGCACTCAGGCGCGGTCGGCATCCACGTCGGCGGCTTCGGGCTCTCGGACCTCGATCTCTCCGTCTACAAGCGCAACCCCGACGGCACCCGCGGTGGTTTGGTCGCCGCCGACGGGCAGCTGCTGGGCACCGCCGAGAACGCCGCGATCGACAAGGCCCAGGGCGCGTACTACGTCGTCGTCAGCCCGTACACGACGCTGGGCCCGCAGAACTACAGCGCCAGCGCGAGCCTTGTCACCCGCCAGGGCCCGAACTTCGCCGATGTCGAGAAGGCCGCGCCCGCCGGTGTCACGAACTATCGCGCCTCGCGCGACAAGTTCACGTCGCATTCCGAGCCGACGATCGCGATGGATCCGCTGGATCACAACCACCTCATGGCCGGCTCGAAGATGTACGAGAACAACGACAAGTACCTCTTCAAGATCGGCACCTACGAGTCCCACGACGGCGGCAGGACATGGGAGGACCAGGGACAACTGCCCGGCTACTGCGCGGCACCCGGCCAGTGCGATCCCAACAACGAGGCCGCGTACCGCACGACCTCCGACATCTCGATCGACTTCGACGACGAGGGCAACGCCTACGCAAACGTCCTCGACGCGCCGGGCGGGACCGCGGCTTTCCAGGGCTTCAACATGACCGTCCACGTCAAAAAGCCCGGCCAGCCCTGGAGTGGCCCGACGACGGTCCACAACAACCGCGCCAACAAACTGACGTCGCAGCTGCTGCTCGACGACAAGAACTGGCTCGCGGTCGACAACCACAGCGACGTCAACGGTGGGCCCAACGCCCCGCGCGACGGCAAGACCGGCACGATGTACGTCTGCTGGAGCCTGGATGGCACGGGCCCGATTCCCCTCCAGCAGATCGTGCTCATGCGCTCGACCGACGGCGGCAAGACCTGGGGCGGGCTCGTCCCGGGCGACAACATTCCGCTGCCGCTGAGCCAGAAGACGCTCATCTCCGGGATCGGATGCCATATCGCGATCGGGCCCAGGAGCGAGGTCTACGTCACGTGGTACGACAACCAGCTCAACGCCCTGATGCAGGTGAAGTCCAACAACCGCGGGCGACTGTTCTCGCTAGCGGTACCGATTGCGGGCATCGCGGGCGTCAACGCCGCGTTCGCCGGTGAGACGTTCCGCAACCTCTCGCTACCGAGCACGGCGGTCGACGCGCGGGGAACGGTCTATGTCGTCGCGGCCTCCCGCGACGGAAAGGGGACTCCGCTGCTGGGCAACCTCCCTTCGATCGGCCAGAAGATCAAGCGCGGCGAGCTGTCGGTCGACGGGCTACAGGAGCTGCTGAAGACCGACGACGCCAACGACGTCGCCGGCAAGGACTACCTCGCCGGCGGCGATGGCCTCGGCCCGCTGTCGGGAGCCGACATCGTGCTGTTCAAGTCCACCAACGGCGGGGCCTCGTACACCGGCCCGGTGCGCGTCAACCAGGATCCGCGCAACGGCGACGCAGACCAGTTCCAGCCCTGGCTGGCGGTCACGCCCTCGGGCCAGATCAACGTCTCCTATTTCGACCGTCGCAACGATCCCGCCAACTACTTCATCGACACCTGGCTGTCGCGCTCGGAGGACGGCGGGCGGACGTTCACCGACCGCCGCGTCTCCTCGCGCAGCTGGGATCCGGCCGTCAACGCGCCCACGTCCGTGTCGGGCAAGTTCATCGGCGATTACCAGGGTCTGGTCGCGGATGACGAGGTCGCGATCCCGTTCTGGAACGACACCCAGCTCAACAACCTGCCCCCGGGCGATCCCGAGTTCTCGCCCTACCAGGAGGTCTTCGCCGCACGCGTGCCCAACGGGCCCGAGCCGGCGGCCGCCGCCCGACCCGCGACGGCGCGCTGCTTTCCGCGGCTGCTGAAGGTCGGTACGCGAGCGATCGGCAAGCTGCGATTGCGCTCGACGCGCGCCGACGTCGGCAAGCGCCTCGGGCCGCCGGTGCAAACGATCCGCGGCGTGCTTCGCTATTGCGTCAAGGGTGGCGGCAGCGTCGTCGCGACGTTTGACCTCAAGGGCCGCGTCGCGCTCGCCGGCACGACCGCGAAGGGGCACCGGCGCCTGAAGATCGGCCGCGGCAGCAGGGTGTCGGCGCTGCGCAAGGCATTCGGCAAGCGCCTGGGCAGCATCGGCCCAGGCGTCAGGCGGGTGACCGGAAAGCCGCCGCAGGCGATCTTCGGCGTGCGGCGCGGGAAGGTGACGTTCGTGGCCGTCGCCGATCGTGCCCTGCTGCGCAACCGCAAGGCGCTTCGCGCGCAGCTGAGTCGCGCTGCCCTGATCCGCAAGCGCTGACGACGGCCGACCGGAACCACGATCTCTAGCGTGTAGGGCCGATGCTGAGCCGCACCGTCCCGCTCAAGGCCGTTCTCGTCGTGCTGCTGCCGATCATGCTCGTGCTCGGAATCTGGCTCGGCGGGCATCCCCGCTGGCTTCCGGGGCCGATCGCCGACGCGCTCGTCGGCAATGAGGACCGGCGCGTCGCGCTGGAGGGCCTCGACACGATCCACGGCAAGTATTACCGCGCGGTCCCCTACGGGAGGCTCTCCGACGCGGCGCTCGCCGGAGCTGTCCGCGACTTGGACGATCGCTTCTCGGCCTACTTCTCGCCGAAGGAGTACGCCATGTTCCAGGACACACTCGACAACTCGTTCTCGGGCATCGGGGTCGCTGTGCGCGGCGTCCCGAGCGGCCTGCGCGTTGAAACGGTGTACAGGGGCTCGCCGGCAGCCAAGGCCGGGATCCGCGTCGGGGACGTCATCGTCAGGGCGAAGGGCAAGAAGCTCGCCGGCCTGCCGGAGGAGGCCGCTACGGCCCTGATCAAGGGCCGCGAAGGGACGAAGGTGACGTTGACGATCCGGCGCGGCTCCAAGACGTTCGCGCGGCGCGTCACGCGGGCGACGATCTCGATTCCGGTCGTCGCGTCGCGACTCGCGAACGCCGGCGGCAAGCGCGCCGCGTACATCCGGCTGACCACGTTCGGCCCGCGCACCGCGCACGTCGAGATGGCGGCGGCCATTCGCAAGGCCAAGCGCCGCAAGGCCAAGGGCATCGTCTTCGACCTGCGCGGCAACGGCGGCGGCCTCGTCAGGGAGGCGCAGCTGATCGCCAGCATGTTCCTCAAGGGCGGGCCGATCGTCACGACGCGCGGTCGGGCGGTGAAGGCGGAGACGCTGAACGCCGTCGGGCAGCCGATCGCGGGCGATCTGCCGACGGTCGTGCTCGTGGACCACGCCACCGCATCGGCGGCGGAGATCGTCTCGGGGGCCCTGCAGGATCGCAAGCGGGCGACGCTCGTCGGGACCAAGACCTTCGGCAAGGGGGTGTTCCAGGAGATCATGCCGCTCTCAAACAACGGCGCGCTGGACATCACCGTCGGCCAGTACTTTTTGCCGAGCGGGCGCAATCTCGGTGGCCCCGGGACCAAGCAAGGCTCGGGGCTGAAGCCCGACGTCCCGGCGCGCGACGACCCCGACACGCCGCGCGAGGACGAGGCGCTGCGCAAGGCGCTGGCCGTCCTGGCGAGCAAGCTATGAGCCGGCGCCAGGCGCCGGGAGGACGGCGGCCGCGCAAGGGCGCTGCGGCACGGACCGATGCCGACGGCGCGCGCAAGGGCGGGCGCTTTGGTCCGCGCAGCGGATCGGACGCGCCCCCCGGTTCGATCGGCGGCGCGGGTGCGCCCCCCGGTTCGCCTGGCGGCGCGGGCTCCCGTCCCGGTTCGCGTGGCGGCGCGGGCTCACGCCCCGGTTCGCCTGGTGGCGCCGGCTCACGCCCCGGTTCGCCCGGCGGCCCACGGTCCGAGGTGGCCGCGCGGGGCAGCGCGGGATCGTCCCGCGGCGCTGCGCCCGCCGGCGAAGGGATCGTCGCCGTCGTCGACAAGCGCGGGCGCTTCCTCGTGGCCGAGCCGCTGTTCGAGCGCGGCGGCCGTCTGGTGATGGAGCGCGATTCGCGTGTCAAGCCCGGCGATCTCGTGCTCGTGCGGCCCTCGTCGCGCAGCGGTGGCCACGCGAAGCTCGTGCGCCCGATCGGCCGCCCTGACGTCGCGTCGGACGTGCTGGAAGGACTCATGCTCGATCGCGGCCTGCGCCGGCGCTTCGATCCCGCCGTGGACCGCGAGGCCAAGCGTGCGCGCGACCGCGGGCCGAGCTCCGAGGCCCCGCGCCAAGACCTCACCGACCTGCCGACGTTCACGATCGACCCCGTCAGCGCGCGCGACTTCGACGACGCGATCTCCGCGCAGGCGCTCGAGGGCGGCGGCACGCGCATCTGGGTCCACATCGCGGACGTCAGCGCCTACGTTGCGCCCGGCTCGCTCGTCGACCGCGAAGCAGCGCGGCGCGCGACGAGCGTCTACGTTCCCGGGCGAGTGGAGCCGATGCTGCCCGAGGCACTGTCCGACGACGCCTGCTCGCTGGTTCCGTTCCAGGAGCGCGCGGCGGTGACGGTCGAGCTCGATTTCGACGGCGCCCAGGTCACGCGGGCGCAGTTCTACCGTTCGACGATCCGCTCCGACGCGCGCTTGGACTACGAGCAGGTCGACCGCGTGTTCGCCGCTGAGGAGCAGGCGCAGGAGCCCTGGGCCGGGCCGCTCGCGGCAGCGCGCGCGGTCGCCGCCGCGCTGCATGAACGACGGCTGCGCCAGTCGGCTCTGGAGCTCGAGACGAGCGAGCCCGAGTTTCGCTTTGACCGCGGCGGGCACGTCGCCGAATCGCGTCCCAGCGAGCAGACCGAGTCGCACGAGCTCATCGAGCACCTCATGATCGCCGCCAACGAGCAGGTTGCGAAGCTGCTCTCCGAGCGGCACGTTCCAACGCTCTATCGCGTCCACGAGCGACCCGACGGGGAGAAGGCGCTGCGCCTCGTCGAGCAGCTCGCCTCGCTCGGCGTGGCGACGCCGCCGGTGCGCGAGAACATGACGCCCGCCGAGGCCGCGGACGTCGTCGCCGCCTGCTCGCGCGCAGTCGCCCAGCACGCCGCCCGCACCGGTCACGGCCGCGACGCGCTGACGTTCCTCGTATTGCGGGCGTTGAAGCAGGCCTACTACAGCCCGAAGAACCTCGGCCACGCGGGGCTCGGGCTGACGCACTACACGCATTTCACGTCGCCCATTCGTCGCTATCCCGACCTGGTCGCGCACCGCGCGCTGCTGAGCGCCGTCGGCGCCGGCGAGCAGGCGCCGCGCGGCGCCGAGATGGAGGAGACCGGCGCCTGGTCCTCGGCGCGCGAGCGCGACGCGATGTCGATCGAGCGGATGGCAGACCGCGTCGCCCGCGCGTTCCTGCTCGAACGCGAGCTCTTCGAGGGCGGCTGGAATCAGGAGTTCGACGGCGAGGTGACGGGCCTGATCGGCGCCGGCGCCTTCGTCCGCTTCGGCGACGGCCATGAGGGCCTGCTGCCGATGCGCCGCCTGCGCGGCGACTGGTGGGAGCTCAACGAGGAGGGGACGATCCTGACCGGCGAGCGCAGCGGCGAGACGATCCGGCTCGGCGATCCGATGCGGGTGAAGGTCGAGCGCGTCGAGGCGCCGCGCGGCCGTGTCGATCTGGAGCTCGCGGGCGTCGAGCGGTAGGCGCCCATCGCAGCGGCAGCGACGTCAGCGCACGCAGATGCGGCGCGTCGCGACGACCTTGCCACGGCGCGACAGCGTGGCGGTCACGATGACGCCCGGCACGGTCCGCCGCAGCTGCTGCGGGACCCGGCAGATCCGCGCCAGCGGCGCGATCGTGTCCGGAATCCGCATCATGCACGTTGCCGCGCCTCGCTTGGCGACGACCATCGAGCAAAGCCCGATGCGCACGCCGTTGCTCCTGGCCGTGAAGCGCACGCGCCCGGTCTGCGCCGACGACACGACCGCGACAAGCGAGCGATCGTGGAAGCCGACCCGAACCTGCGACAGCCCGTGCCTGGGAACGCGCGGCGCCTTGACCGTCGGCGCGGGGCGGCCATCTGGTGCTGCGACGACCCTGATCGGCGCCTGGCCGGTGGCGCCCGTCGCGCTGCGAGCGCCGACGACGACGTTGCCCGCCGGCGGCGGCTTCGCGGGCGCGCGATAGAGCCCGGTGGCGGAGATCGTGCCGGCGGAGGCGCTGCCGCCCTGGACGCCGTCGACGCTCCACGCCACGGCTTGCTCGACGCCCGGCCCGACCGCGTGCAGCTGCGTCTGGCTGGATGTGTAGACCGACCGGGGGGCGCCCGAGATGCCGAGCACACCGAGCGCACCGCCGCTGGGAGCAACGCGCGCGCTCTGTACCGTGAGCGTCACCGCCGCACTGCGCGGGTTGCGCGGGAACGGGCTTGACGCGTCGCGCGCCGCGACCGTGAACGAGTCCGCGCCGCTGAAGCCGAGCTTGGGCGTGTAGCGCACCTGCGTCGCGGAAAACCAGGTTCCGGTCGGCTGGTCGAGCGTGCCGCCGGCAGGTGGCGTGACGATCTGGAACTCCAGCGGCCCCGTCGATCCGAGATGCACGTCGTCGAATCTCGTCGCGCTGAGCGTGATGGTCGTGCCGAGCGCAGCGACCTCGCCCGCCTGGACCGGATTGGCGAGGTAGCCGTTGACGACCGACATCTCCGCGTCGTACGCGCCGGAATTGACCTCGTCGCTCTCGGCGATGACGCCGTCGGGGTCGGCGTCGGCGCGCAGCCAGTAACGCCCGGGAGCGACGTCGGAGATGTCGACCCACTGAAACGCCAAGACGTAGCTGTAGATGTCGCGCCAGCCGGGGGAGACGCCCATATAGACGCTTGACGCGCCGGGTCTGCCTTCTTGGCAGAAGTGGTGGGCGGCCTCGCTGTACACCGGCGCGTCCGTCGGGGGCGCTTCGACCCGATCCATGTCGATCAGGCAAAATCCGACCTTCTGGCTTGGCGCGACCTCCACCGTCCGGTCGGCCGACCAGAGCGAGTAGCGCATCGCATGAGCCAGATGCCAATGCATGTGGTCGTCGTTCGTCTCGTAGGTGAGCACGGGAGCGGGAACGTGGGGCATGTCGGCGAAGGGGCCGCTGCTGTTGCTGGCGTCGTACACGCGCTGGCGGACCGTGGTCATGACCCCGCCCGACGGCTTTGAGCCGCGGATGTCCAACGGCCCCGGCCCGCGGTTATGCACGAAGCCGTCCATCCGCAGCAGCAACCGGTCTCCCTGAGCGTCGGAGTAGACGACAGGCTGATTTCCGCCCACGGGCGGGTCCGCCACGAGGTCGGGGAGCAGCGCCGCCGCCGCTGGAGCGGGCGCCGCGCCGAGCGCGCAGACAGCCGTTGCGAGCAGCGCGGCCGTCGCAATGAACCGTGCAGAGGCTGACCTCATCGGGCTAATTAATTTGCACAAAGTCGCAGCAGGTTATTACGCTAGCGGCGCGGGTGGGGCATGAACACAACTTTGGGGGGATCTCCGTGGTGATCGCTGGAAAGCATGGATGGCTCGGCGCGCGGTGGGGGCGCCATGTTCTCGCCGCAGGTCTCGTCGCGATCTGCTCCCTTGCCGCAGTGCCCGCGGCACAGGCGGCCGCTACGGGCATCAGCCTGACGGTCAGCGTCCCGGCATCGGTTGAGGTCGGGAAGACCAACCTTGCCGGGAGCCTCGAGGTCACGGCCACTGGGGACACTCCGCTCTTCCCACTTTCGGGATCCAACTACATCGGCATCTGCAATGCGCCGGGTGACTCGACGGTCTGCGGTCTGCTCGGCACGCCCTACGACGACGGCATCCTGCTCACGCCGTCGTGCGCCCAGAACAGCGACGCGACGACGACGATCCCGATCTGCCAGGTTGCCGACGCCGGCGTCTTCAAGGTCGGCCCGACCGCAACCGGCTCGGGTCCGGGCTGTTCGGGCACGACGTTCGACGTCAGCACGGTCGACGCCACGCTGGGCATGGTCAAGTTCGCCCCGCGGCCAGTTATGTCGCGCGTCTTCCTGGGCAAGTCCGGATCCTCCTGCCGGATCGACTTCACGTTCGACGTGCTCAAGCAGCCGGCCGACGCCGACCCGGCCACCGCCGGCGTACAGACGCGCTCATTCGCCTCCGCAGGAGCCGAGTTCAACCGCTCGACCACGGCCACCCCCAAGAAGCCGACGCCGCTGAAGGCCGTCGGTGTCAGCCAGACGACGAGCACGCTGCCGCCGTGCGTCCCGCCGGGTCAGCCTCCGACGTGCACGCCGCCACCACCACCGCCGCCTCCACCACCGCCTCCTCCGCCTCCGCCTCCGTGCGTCCCGCCGGGTCAGCCTCCGTCGTGCACCCCGCCGCCACCACCGCCACCGCCGTTCAGCAGTTCGTCGCTCGTGGACGTGAGCATGGCGGGAACCCCGAGGTGCGCGTCGGGCAAGGCGCCCAAGCTCAAGCTGCTCGGTCGCCCCGCGGACAGGCCGTTCGACGTGACGGTCACCGCGACCCAGGGCCGCAAGGGCATCAAGAAGGTGGAGTTCTTCCTCAACAACCGGAAGGTCAAGACGCTCACGAAGGCCACTCGTGGCCTCAACAAGTACGTGTTCCGTGTCGTGCCGAGCAGGCTGCGTCCCGGCAGCTATCGGATCACGGCGCGGGTGAGCCTCGTGACCACGGGAGCGTTCACGTTCACCGAGGGCGCGCGGGACTTCGTGCGGCGGATCAACTCTCCGAGCATCCGTGTCGTCCCGCTCACCGACTGCGGCCGGCCACCAACGACCACCGGCTGAGAAATCCGCGAACGGGCCCTGTTCGCCGTGACCGCGCGTCGCGGCGAGCAGCGCCTGAGGCGGGCTCCGCCGCCCGCCGCGGTAGTCTGCCGGGCGGTGATTGCGTCAGTCATGGGTTGGGGGGAACGGCTGTGGTGACGATGAGACGAGGCTCTGCGCTGGTGTCCGTGCTCGTCGCGGTGCTCGTCGTGCTCGCAGGCGAGGCGCAACCAGGCTCTGCGACGCCGGCGCTTCTGGAGGACGGGGTGGTGGCCCCCAAGGCGAAACCGCTGGCGCTCCTACAGCAGCCCGGAGACGAGGTGCGGCTGTCCAACGAGACGACGATCACGCGCATCGCGGCGTCGATCAAGGCCACCCCGATCCGCGTCCAGCCGAGCGGCGGGGCGCGCAGGATGACCCTCACGCGCTTCGTGAGCGCGTCGAAGACGATCGCGATCTACGGCGTCTTGCGTGCGCGCATGGACGAGGCGCGGCGCAAGTGGCTGCAGGTTCGCGTGCCCGGGCGACCGAACGGCCGGATGGGATGGGCGCTCTCGACCGCCTTCACCCCGATGGTGGTCGTCCGTACCCAACTCGTCGTCGATCGCGGAGCTCTGCGCGCGGCGCTGTACCGCAGCGGCCGTCAGATCTGGTCGGCCCGCGTCGCCGTCGGCAAGGCAGGCACGCGTACACCGCGCGGTCACTACTTCATCGACCGTGGTGAAGGCGCGATCTTCGGCCCCGTGTACGGACCGAACATCTTTTTCACGACGGCGTACTCGAGCCTGCCCGACTGGCCCGGCGGCGGCATCGTCGGCATTCACGGCACCAACCAGCCGGGGCTCGTCCCGGGCCGCCCCTCGCACGGGTGCATCCGCCTGCGCAACAGCGACATCAAGCGCCTGGCCCGGCTCATGCCGGTGGGCACCCCGCTGCTGATCCGCTGACGAGGCCGCTGCGCGCGGGTGCGCAGGCGAACTCGCGAAGCGGGCACTACTCTCGAACGCATGGCGAAGGCCAAGAAACGCAAGGTCGCGCCCGGCGACGTCGCCTCCAACCGCTATGCCAGCTATCGCTTCGAGCTGCTGGAGCGCCTCGAGTGCGGGATCGCGTTGCAGGGCACCGAAGTCAAGTCGTTGCGCAACGGCGGGGCGCAGCTCAAGGACGGCTATGCGCTCGTCCGCGACGGTCAGCTGTGGCTGCACAACGTTCACATCCCGCCCTACGGGCCGGCCGCAGGCGCCAACCACGAACCTGAGCGCGATCGAAAGCTGCTCGCCCACCGCCGCCAGATCGACAAGCTCATGGTTCAGATCAACGAGAAGGGCCTGACGCTCGTTCCGACGCGGGTCTACTTCTCCGGCGGCCGCGCGAAGGTCGAGATCGCGCTGGCCAAGGGCAAGGATCGCTTCGACAAGCGCGAGGCCCTCAAGACGCGCGAGAGCAAGCGCGACATGGACCGAGCGCTGCGCGAGGCGAATCGCTGACGATGGCGGGATACTGAGGCCGTGAGCGAGCGCAACGTGTTGGGTGGCGAGCTTGAGCCGTGCGGCATGGATCCCGTCACCGGCTTCTTCCGCGATGGGTGCTGCCGCACCGATCCGCAGGATCTGGGCAGCCACACGATCTGCGCGGTGGTGACGGCGGAGTTCCTCGCGCACCAGCGTGGCATCGGCAACGACCTCAGCTCGCCGATGCCGATGTACGGCTTTCCGGGACTCGCGCCCGGCGACCGCTGGTGCGTCACCGCGATGAACTGGCTGCGGGCGCACGAGGACGGAGCCGCCGCGTATGTCGTGCTGGCGTCCACCCACGAGCGCGCGCTCGAGATCGTTCCGTTCGCGGCGCTGCAGGAACACGCCGTCGACGTCCCGGCAGATCCGGGAACGCTCGCGGACTAACCCTCCACGACGCCCAGCCGGTCAGCCAGCGTGTCAAGAAACGCCACCTGGCCCTGCACGAGCTTGTTCCGGGCGCTCGAGAGATCGAACCAGTCCGCGCGGTCGACCTCCGGGAAGCGCTGCATCCGTCCCGAGCCAGGAGGCCATTGCATCTCGAAGGTGTTGCTCGTGATCTCCGACACGTCCATGTAGGCACGAACAGCCCACGCCCGGACGCGCTTTCCGCCGCGTTGCTTGATCTCGCCGAGATCGATCGTCTCCCCGCTCGGGGCCGCTGTGCCGAGCTCCTCGGCGAACTCGCGTTGCGCGGCCTCCAGCGGATCCTCCTCCAGGTTGTATTCGCCCTTCGGGATCGACCACGCGCCGGCATCCTTCCTCGCCCAGAACGGGCCTCCCATATGCACGAGCATCACCCGCAACTCGCCGTCGGGCGGTTGGTCGAACAGCAACAGGCCTGCGCTGAGCTTGCCGGCGATCGTATGCCTCGCTTATACGATTGCCACGACGCGCGCGGGCGCGGCGCTGCCGGCGGCGACGCGCAGCGGGAAGCATGCCACGGTGAACCCCTCCGGCGGGAGCGCGCCGAGGTTCACCAACCGCTCGATCTGCGCATACGCGAGGTCGACTTGGTGCGCCGCCCAGAAGATGCCCGGCCGCCGCTCGGCCTTGGCCTGCTCGGCCTGAACGTGCAGCGGTGCGTCCCAGCCCCAGGCATCGACGCCCATGACGCGCACGCCCTGGTCATAGAGCCAGCGCGTCGCGCCTGCCGTGACGCCGGGACCGCGGGCGATGTAGTCCAGATCGCCGTAGAAGGCGTCACGCCCGGTATGGACGAGGACGATGTCGTGCGCAGCCAGCGCGCGCGGAAGCCGCGCTTGCACATCCTCGACGTCCAGAGCCTCACCGTCGGCGCGGTCGGTCGCATCGACCACGACGCCTGGCGCGAAGAACCACTCGAGCGGTAGCTCGTCGATCGTCTGCGCCGGCTTGCCGGCGATCTTCGAGTTGTAATGCCAGGGCGCGTCGACGTGCGTGCTGTTGTGCGTGCCCAGGCGCGTGAACCTCTCCGTCGCCCACCCCTCGCCGTCGCGCAGCAAC
This sequence comes from Solirubrobacteraceae bacterium, assembly GCA_033855115.1. Classification (GTDB taxonomy): domain Bacteria; phylum Actinomycetota; class Thermoleophilia; order Solirubrobacterales; family Solirubrobacteraceae; genus CADCVQ01. The sequence continues at coordinate 7,371 of JAWVGJ010000073.1, read as the reverse complement.
TCCGGACCGACGCCGAAGAAGGTCTGGATCGCCGCGGCGCCCGTCGCATGATCCTCGTAGGCGATATCCGTGCGCAGAACGTCCGGCAGCTCAGGCGGATCGGGGCTGATGGGCGCCGATAGGTCGATGAACCGCATGCCGCCGGGAGCTACGTGATCTCCCGGTTGCGCGTGACGAATATCCCGGCGATCGTCAGCGCCAAGCAGTAGCCGGCGAGCACGAGCCCACCGTCGACCTGGTCGAGCAGCAGCGCCTTGCCCTTGGGGTTGCCCTGCAGCCCGAGCAGCGACTCCGCCGGGAAGTAGCGTCCGACCTCGTCGCCGATGAAGAGCGTCAAGGTGCCGCGCAATGCGAGGAAGAGCGCCAACCCACCGACGATCGCCGCGACCTGATTGCGCACGACCGCTCCCAAGGCGACGCCGAACAGGCAGATGAGGATGAAGCCGATGCCGACGCCGAGGTAGATGTCGACCGCCTGATCGGAGTTCACCGTCACGTCGCGGCTGGAGAGGATCGACAGCCCGAGGCCGGCGTTGACCGCGATGTACTCAAGTGCCGCGACGAGCCCGACGACGAAGCCCACGACGAGCTTGGCGGCGATCACGCGCTCGCGCCTGGGCGTGATCAAAAAGGTCGAGTTCGCCGTGCCGTGGCGAAACTCGTTCGTCGAGATCAGTGCGCCAAGCGTGAAGACGAAGAGGATCGAGAGCGGCGTGCCGATGAGCAGGTCCGGGACGTTGGCCGGGCGCAGGTCCTTCTTCTCGCCCAGACCGGCGAGCAGTCCCGCGACCGCTCCCTCGATCAGGATCATCGCCCCCAGCAGCAGCCACGTGGTGCGGACCGAGATGAGCTTGAGGAACTCCGAGCGCAGGATGTTCATCGCGAGGACCTGCCTTCCGATTCCACGCTCGCCGTCGTCGAGCAATGACGCGCTGTCATCGCACGTGACCGCCCTCGCCGGTGAGCTCCAGAAAGCGATCCTCGAGCGTGCCGACCGAGCGCGTGAGCTCGAACAGCGCGATCCCGTGCTCGGCGGCCAGCGTCCCGATCTGCTCCGTAGTCGCGTGGTGTACGAGCAGCGTGTCCGGACGCCCGTCGGCGGAGACCGAAGCTCCTGACGCCTCGAGCAGCTCGCGCAGCTCCGAAGCGCGCGGCGAGCGCACCAGTGACGGCCGCTGATCGCGCGTCACGAGATCCGCCAGGGAACCCTGCATGACGAGCCGGCCGGCGCCGATGACGACGACCTGGTCGACGGTCTGCTCGACCTCCGACAGCACGTGCGAAGAGATCAGCACCGCCCGACCCTCGGACGCCAGCGCGCGCAGGATGTCGCGCAGCCAGCGCATCCCCTGCGGGTCCAGGCCGTTTGCCGGCTCGTCGAGCATGAGGATCCGCGGATCGCCGAGCAGTGCGGCGGCCAGCGCGAGGCGCTGGCGCATGCCCATCGAGTAGCCCTTCACGCGGCGGTCTCGCGCCGGCGTGAGCTCCGTCATGTCCAGCACCTCGTCGACGCGGCTTGACGGAAGCCCGGCGGCGGCGGCCAGTGTGCGCAGGTGGCTGCGCCCCGAGCGGCCGGGATGCACGTCCTTGGCGTCCAGCGAGGCGCCTACGCTTCGAACCGGATGGGTGAGCTCGTAGAACGGCTTGCCGAGCACAAGCGCCCTGCCGCTGGTCGGCCGCACAAGCCCGAGCAGCGCGCGCATCGTCGTCGACTTGCCCGAGCCGTTGGGTCCCAGGAACCCGGTCACGACGCCGCTGTCGACCGTGAACGAGAGGTCGTCGACGGCGAGCGTCTGCCCGTAGCGCTTGACCAGGCGCTCGACGCTCAGCTCGGGCACGGCGCTACGAGGGGATGCTGCGTTCGATGAACGTCAAACCCATACCGACCACGCAGACCGCGATCAGCCCAAGATAGACGGCGAGGATCATGAGCCGGTGCGTGGGCTTGACCCGGTAGTACACCTGGGCGCTCTCGCCGCCGGCCTTGTATGCCTTCCAGCGCCTGAAGGTGTCGAAGACCGCGATCACCAGGATCAGGATGATGATCGGGTTGTGCGACAGGAACGTCAGCAGCGCCATCGCGAACAGGCCGACGAACCACATCCAGGGCGACAGCGCAGCCATCGCGCGCCCGCCGTCCAGCGGCACGACCGGAAGCAGGTTGAAGAGGTTCAAAAACAGGCCGGTGAAGACCAGCGCGTACCAGAAGTCGTCGCCTGTCGAGATCGCGATCGGCAGCAGCGCGAGCGCTCCGAGCGTGCCGAGGATCGGGCCCGCGAGGCCGACGCGGGCCTCCGCCGTCGCGTCGTTGCCGAGCGACTTCGCCATCACCACGGCGCCGAGGAGCGGGATGAACATCGGGGCGCTGGCTTCGATTCCCTCGCGGCGCAGCTGGATGACATGACCCATCTCGTGGACGAACAAGAGCACGATGAAGCCCAGCGCGAACTTCCACCCCCAGATGAGGCTGTAGGCCGCGAGCGAGACGAGCATCGACGCGGAGGTCGTCAGCAGCTTCGCCTTGGGCAGCAAAAGCAGCGCGGCTTTGCCGAACTTCGCCAGCAGCGCGCCGATGACGACGAGCAGGCTCAGGCCGCGCCGCCACCACGGGCGGTCGTCGGGCTGCTTGTGCTCGGGAGCCGCCGGTGCCGGTTCGGCCGTCGGGGGCCGCGGGTTGGACGGTTCGGAAGTGGGATACGGTGGCGCCGGCGGCCACTGGGAACTCATTGCCCCATTGTGACAAGCGCGCTGACTGCGGCTGACGTTCGTCCGATCAGGCGCGCGTGAGCGCCTCGTTCGCTGCCGTCTCGGCCTCCTCGAGCTGGGCCTCGACGAGCGCCAGCCCGCTGTCCCAGAAGCCGGGGTCGGCGAGGTCGATGCCGACGATCCGCCCGAGCTCCTGCGGGCTCTTGGAACCACCAGCGCGCAGCAGTTCCAGGTAGCTCGGAACGAACGACTCGCCCTCGTCGACGTAGCGCTTGTAGATCGACAGCGCGAGCAACTGGCCGTAGGCGTAGGCGTAGACATAGCCCGGCGTGGAGATGAAATGCGGCACGTAGGACCACCAGGTGCGGTACCCCGGGGTCAGCTGCACGCTGTCGCCGAGCATCTCCTCCTGCGACTGCGTCCACAGCTCGTTGAAGCGGTCGACGGCGAGCTCCCCTTCCTTGCGCCGCGACGTGTGAACGAGCTCCTCGAAGCGGTTCATCGCCGTCTGGCGAAAGACCGTCGCGATCGAGCCCTCGATCGACTCGGCCAGCAGCGACAGCCGCGACTCCGGCGTCGTCGCCTTGTCGAGCAGCCTTCTGAAGACGAGCGTTTCGCCGAACACCGACGCGGTCTCGGCGAGTGTCAGCGGCGTGTGCTGTTCGAGCACCCCGCGCGGGCGCGCGAGCTCGGCGTGCAGGCCATGGCCCATCTCGTGTGCGAGGACGAGCACGTCGCGGCGCTTGGCCGTGTAGTTGAGCATGAGGTACGGATGCTCGGACGGGACCGTGTACGCGGCAAAGGCGCCGCCGCGCTTGGCCGGCCGCGGCGGGGCGTCGATGCGGCGATCGACGAAGAACGCGCGCGCAGGGTCGCCGAGCTCGGGCGTGAACGATGCGTAGGAGTCCAGCACGAGCTCCTTCGCGTCGTCCCACTCGACCGGATCGTCCTCGTCGCGTGTGACCGCCGCCATGCGGTCATAGTCCGCGAGCCGATCGATGCCCAGCAGCTGGGCCTTCAGGCGATACCAGCGCCGCGGCAGCTCGTAGCGGTTGCGCACGGCGGCGAGCAGTGCCTGAACGGACTCGTCCGAGGCTTCGTTGGCGAGGTTTCGGTCTGCTAGCCAGTTGGGGTACTTGCGTAGGCGGTCGTCAACCGCCTTGTCGTGCAGGAGCGTGTTGAAGATGAACGCGCGCGTCCGCAGGCCGGGAGCAAGGGCGTCTGTGACGGCGTCCGCCGCGCCGCGCCGGACGTCGCGGTCAGACGACATGAGCCGTGCCAGCGCACCGTCGAGCGTGACGGGTTCCTCTTGACCCGGCAACGAGACCGAGAGCGCCGAGACCTGCTCGCTGAACAGTCGCGACCACGCCGAGCGTCCGGAGACGGTCTTCTCCGTGAGGATCTTCTCCTCGGGCTCGGACAGCAGGTGCGGGCGGTAGCGGCGAGCGGAGCGCAGGAAGTGGCGCGCGGTGTCCAGGCCGTCGGCGGCGAGCAGCTCGTCGGCGCGTTCGTCCTCGAGCGCGGCCCACTCGAGCTCGAAGAACAGCAGCTGGGTCTCGATCGCGGTGCTCTTCTCCTGCACGCGCTGCAGCAACGCTCCCAGTGCCGGATCAGCGGTATCGATGCTGAAGCGCAGCATCGCGTAATTGCCCGCGCGCGAGGCGAGCTCGGAGATCTCCTGGAGCTCTCGGACCGCCGCGGCGAAGGTCGGTGCATCGAGTTCGGCGACGCGGCCGGCGTGGTGCGCGGCGAACGTCTGCGCGCGGGCTGTGGCCTCGCCGAGCAGCCGGTCTGCACCGGCATCGTCCTCGCCATGGACAAGCGGTGAGAGATCCCAGGAAACGTCTTGCACACTCATCATCGGGAGGTTACGTCAAGCGCGATTCGAGGCGTCCTCAAGTCCGATTTCTTCGCTCGTTGCGGCCTATGTGCAGATCGCCTCTTGCACTGGCCGAGAGGGCCGATGTACGGTCATTTTGCGACGCGGAACTGGAGCCGAAAGAGCGAGGCCACCGAGGTGTGAGGCCGCGCCACCCAACGCCGGGGCGCCTCTTCGGAGCGCGACCCAGCAGCGGGTTCCTCAAGCGGCCCCAGGACCGCGTCGCCCTTTGTTAGAGGACGTCGCGCCATGTGTAAGGCGCGAGCCGGATGGGCAGGCGCAACCGGATGGCCACCTCCTCACCCTCAAGCTCGCAAGGCTCGTCGTCGTCCAGCATCGACATGGTCACGCTGGCGATCACGGCGATCGCGTCCGCTGCGGCCGCCTTCATCTGCTCGCAGATCTGGGCGCGGGGCACGCTCGCGTCGGCGGCGGTCATGCCGGTGCTCGTGGCGCTGATGAAGGAGGCGCTGTCGCGGCCCGCGAAAGCCGTCTCGCAGGCGGTGCCGGTTCGCGGCGTCGTGCGCAGCGCCAGTCATGCCGACGAGCCGCTGTCGCCCGAGCCGGTCGCCGGACGCGTCGCGCAGCAGGGCGAGATCCACGGGCCGACGGGAACGCCGCGCAGGCGGGGCTGGCGGACGGCGATCATCACCGGACTGCTCGGGTTTCTCGTCGGCGCTGTGATCATCACGGTGCCCGAGCTCGTCGCCGGCCAGGCAGCATCCGGTGGCCAGCACGAGACGACGCTCTTCGGTGGCCAGCAGAACGCGGGCGACTCGGCGACGCCGACCGATACGACCACGACGACTGCGCCAACCGACACGATCACGGTGCCGCCAGCGGAGACTGTCACCGTGCCGCCGAGTTCGACGATCCCAACGACGACGGTGCCGCCCGAGCAGCCCCAGACCGTGCCCGAAACGCCGGCGCCCACGACGACGGAGCCGGTGCCGCCGACGACCAGCCCCGCGCCGACGGAGCCCGTATTACCGCCGTAGTCGTGTTGCGCGCTCCGCGTGTGCGGTGAGCTAGACTGAGCCGTGAACCGCCACGGGGACGACATGGCTTCGACGTGGTCGACTTCGTGACGGTGGTTGCGAGCCGAGGTGCCAGGAGGCCTCGTAAAACACCTGGCAAAACCATACGTGCGGACTCTCATGAGTACGCCCTCGCTGTCTAGCTAACACTAGGCGAGTGAGGTTCTGGCCCCCGCCTGCCGACCGTGGGGATCGCCGGAATCAGATGTCGGCTTACCCGGGGAGGTCCGCTCCCGCCGAACCGGGAACATTTCAGGGAGCTGGCCTTCAGGAACCCCGCCGGCGAGGCGACCTGAAGGCGAGATCAGAGCGCCGGATACGCTCGTAGACGTCACCGTCACGCGATCGCGGACGCGGGTTCGATTCCCGCCGTCTCCACTGCACTACTGCTGCTCGAAGAGCAAACCCTGGTCCGCGACAAAGCGGGCTGGGTTTGCCGTCGCCTCGTCCAACCGACCGACCGACACGTCGGCCAGCATCTCCGGCGTGCCCACGATCTGGCGCACTGGCGCGCCGAGCGCGAGCGGGTGAGACACTTGAGGACATCGAGCCGCTCCGATGATCGGACTGACGCCTGACATCACCGAGGTCACGCCCCTGTCGCACGGCGTTCTCCGTGTCGTGTTCGCTGATGGCCCTCTCCGGCGAAGTCGCTGTTCTCGGGCGCATGCGTGGGCCGGTGTTCGATCGCGCGCGCACTAGCGCGGGCTTCTCGGAGGCTCGGCTGGATGTCGAGTCTGCGACCGTGGTCTGGCCCGGCGGCGCCGACCTCGCTCCCGACGTGCTCTACGAGCGCGCTCGGTCTGGCGTCTGGCCACAGCGCAGCGTCACTGCCTGACGTCGCTTGACTCCGAGCCGCCGGAATCGCTTGCCAGCGCTGCTCGCAGCGCCTCGACCCGCGCTCGCCGGTTTGGCCTTCGTCCCCGTTGGTCCATCAATCAATCAAACTGTCCAATGCGAGCACTGGCCCAAGAGGCGGGGTCGGGGTTCTCACTTGAGACGTTCCGGGCCGACAAGCGGTATCGACGGCCGTAAAGGCGCTCGATCGAGCGGCTTTAAGCGCCCGGCGACTACTCTGGAAGCAGGATCAGGTGGTCGCGATGGCGTGGTCTGACGACGGCGAAATCGCGTCTGTCGAGCGTGGCGACCTTCGACTCGTCAAGTTCCTCGCACGTGGCGATGACGCTGGCGTCGACGAGGCCGAGATCCAGCGACGGGTACTCCTGCTCGAGCTTGGCGGCGCGGGTCAGCGTCTGCGGACTCAGCGGATGCAGTCGGTAGGCGCCGTTTGCGATGTCCTCGACGAAGGTCTGCCATGGCTCGGGCCCGTACAGCTTTAGCAGCCAGTAGTCAACTTCGATCAGGACGGCCGCAGGGACGACGAGATCTTCCCTGAGATGGGCGACCATCGCCACGCAGCGCTCGTGTGCGGGGTCGGAAGCGTCGAGCAGGGCGACGATCGGCCCGGTATCGAGGACGAGCGCCACTACAACTCGCGCGCGCCCTGCCGTGCGGGTGCGTGCTCGTCATCGGCGATCGCGCGTGTTGCGTTGCCGTCTCCGCGAACAATCCCAAAGCGAGGCGCAGCATCGTCTCGGAGCCGCTGTGCCTCGTGCTGGACTGCTTCGCGGAGCACCTGAGTAAGGGTGACGCCACGCTTGCGCGCTTCGTGTTCCAAGACTGCCAAGTCGTCGTGTTCGGCCGCTACAGTGGTACGCCTGATCGCCATGCATCAGATGCTAGCATCGC
>JAWVGJ010000072.1:0-3718 GCA_033855115.1 Solirubrobacteraceae bacterium | reverse complement strand
TCCGTGACGGCGGCGTAGCGGGCGACGGCGACAAGCCGCCCATCGGGAGTCAGCGCGACCAGCGCCTCGTGCGAGCGGTGATCGATCTCGGTGAAGTAGGCGAGCTCGCGTGCCGAGAGCATCTTCTTGGGGTGCAGGAACCGGTGAAGCCTCGATTGCTCGCTCAGACTCTCGAACAGCTCGCGCAACGCGCTCTTGTCGCCTGGCCGGATCGGGCGCGCCGTGATCCCTCCGGGCGGCGGTCGACAATCCCCGAGCTGCGCATGGACGAGGTCCGATTGGTCGTCGAGCGGTAGCCGCACGGCGCCCGGTGCCCAGCGATAGGTCGCGACCATGGAGTAGATGACGGCGGCGCCCGTTGGAACGTGAGATCACGCCCGCCGGCACGCTTGACCACGATCTCCGCCGAGCGCGACACGCGCGGCCACCACACCGCGGCGCAGGTGCGCTGGTCGCCGCCCACGGACACGCTGCTCGGCGACGTCGGTCCGCCGGGTGCCGGGTCGGAGACCGGCCGCTCCGGTGGTCTGTCCATCCGTCGGGCCGATGGGCCGTCCGCTCGTGCGCAGCGCCGCGAGCGCCTTGGACGCGGCCGTCGCGCGCATGCCGACCGCTGCCGCTTCGGACGACGACGAGCAGCAGTCGCATGCCGACGACTTGTTCGTCGCCTGCGCTCCTGATGGTCGCGGGTTTGATGCGCAGGTTCAGATGTGGTCGTCACCCGCTGCGATACCCGCTGGTGTGGGCGTCGCCTGACGTTGCCGGTTGCTCAGCAGCGTGTTGAGGACGACAGCGGCAATGACCGCCGGTCCGCCGACGACTGTGGCGGTTGTGGGCGTTTCGCCGAAGCCCAGCCACACCCAGATGGGTGCGAGTGGCACGTCGAGCCCGCCGATGAGCGCTACGCGCGAGGCGGACAGTCGCCGGCTCCCGGCGGTCAGGAGCAACAGCCCGAGACCGAGTTGGCTGACGCCGAAGAGCGCGAGTTCGGCGATCTGTTCTCCGTTCGGGCTCGCGATCTGGGCAAGCGGTGCGGCCAGGATGCTGCTGGCCAGCGAGGACAGGGCGGCGATAGGCAAGGCCGGCGCCCCGTGGGAGCGCCGCGTCGAGATGATCATTAGGGCCATGAGGACGGTCATCCCGAGCGCGAGCACGTCACCTGCGAGGCCGCTTGGGAAGTTCGAGCCGCCCACCATCAGGATCACTCCAGTTAGCGCCAGCGCGCTGCAGAGCAACGTGAGCCGTGTGGCGTGCTCGCCCAGGAGCAGCAGCGCGATCCCGGCGGTGACGAACGGGGCCGTGCCGTAGATGATCGCGACGTCGGCGACGGTGGTGTTGCGCAGCGCCGCGAGGTAGCAGAACATCGCGGCGGTCGAGAAGCCGGCGGCGAGCCATCCCGCGGCGTCAGCGACCGAAACAGGCCGATCGTTGCGCCTCGGTGCAGTGCGTGCGGCCGTGTCTGCCGGCTCACCGGGACGCGGGCGGGGCCCGAGGCCGCCCGTTCGTGAGCGCTCACCCGCGGCACGCTACGGTCGGATCGGTTCGGGAATCCCCGAACTGTTGCCCGGTAGCGTTGGGCTCGTGAGCAGCGACGTCGATACGGCCGCAGTCGCTGCGCTCATCGCCAACCGCGCGCGATGCGCCATGCTCGACGTACCCTTCGACGGCGGCTAGCGCACGGCAGGTTCACTCGCGAAGGTCGCCCGCGTCGCTCCCTCAACGCCGAGCGGACACCTCCGCATGCTGGCCGACGGAGGACTGGTCGTCCTGGAGAGCCGCGGGCGACAACAGTACGTGCGTCTCGCCGGCCCCGCGGTCGCTCACGCCCTGGAGGCGCTCTCGACGATCGCTTCGACGAGCCTGCGCGCCAGCGACCGTGTGCTCGCTCTGCGTCAAGCGCGGACCTGCTACGACCATCTCGCCGGCGCGCTCGGCGTCGCGCTCATCGACGCGCTATGCGCCCAGGACATCCTGACCACCGGCGAGCTGCACCTCACACCACACGGGGCGCGCGGTCTGCAGGACTTCGGTATCAACGTCACCCAGCTCCGAACGGCCAGCCGACCCCTCACGCGCGTCTGCCTGGACTGGAGCGAGAAGCGTCCGCACCTCGCCGGCCGTGCTCGGAGCCGCTCTGTGTCATGAGCTCATCGTGCGCGGCTGGATCACCCGCATGCCAGAACCCCGCATTGTTCGGCTCACGCCGGCACGCCACAAGGGCCTTGCCCAGACGTTCAACCTCAACCGAATGCCCCAGCCCACTCAATAGGGTCAGCTCCACACCAGCACATCCGCGTCGAGCTCGCTGTCGCAATGGACGACGGGGAGCGGTCTCGGACGCGCCGCGCCCACTATCGCATTGCGCGAGATCGGGCAGTCCCGAGGGAGCTTCCACCAGGCGGCGTCGCGGCGCCCTACCCGGCGAGGGGCTCGTGCAGCTTGAGCGTCGTGTTACCGACGTCGTCGCCGGGGACACGGGGCGGGCCGCGCGCAGGCTCTCGCCGCTACCCAGCCGCGCCACTGCGGACCCGCCGCGCAGGCGACGACGCCTCAATGGCGGCGGCGACCCTGCGCGGGCCCGGGCTGTGGCCCATGATGAGGGTGTAGTGGTTGACGCCCGCGACCTCCTCGACGCGGACCGACGGATGCGCGGCGACGAACGCATGCAGGGCATCCGCCGGGATGAGCGGATCGTCGTCGAACAGCCCGCGCTCGGCGCGCAGCAGTTGCACGGGAGCACGAACCCGGTCGAGTGCGGTGCGCGTCGAGTCGTCGAGGATCATGTCGCTGCTGTCAGCGCGCACGGCAGCGGCCGAGGCGGCGCAGCGGGCGCCGTGCCCATCCTCGACGATGTCGTAGCGGGCGTACGCATCGATGTCGTCGTCCCACGCATGCGCGAAGGCGGGGTGAGCCCGCCAGCCCTCGACGTACTGGTCGACCGACGCGAAGGTGATCCCGAGGCGCATGACGGCGTTGGCGACCGCGGACTCGAGCATCTCCGCGGGATCTTCGGGACGTGCGAACGGCAGACCGGCGTCGAGCAGCAGCAGGCCCTCCGCGCGCTCCGGGTGCTCCGCCGCGAGGAGCGCCATGACGTACGCGCCCATCGAGTGCCCCGCCAGCAGCACCGAGGGTGCGCCCGCGTGGTCGAGCACGGCGATGAGGTCGGCAACGTGGATTGCCATCCCGTATGGCCCGGGCAATGTCGCACTGCGCCCGCGGCCGCGCAGGTCGGGGGCCAGGAGGCACACGCCTTCGTCCAGCTCACGCGCCACCGTTCGCCACGTCATCAGCGAAGCGGTCACGCCGTGAGCGGCGATGACGACGTACTCAGCCGCGTCCGGGGGCGGTCCGGCGCGCGCGACGTGAAGCGAACCGCCGGCGACGGGAACTTCAAAGCGAGCGGTGAACGGATCGCGTGTGCGGGGTCGCTCCATGACTACATCGTCCCCGGGGCTGCGGTGAGGAGAGGTGGCCGACGTGCCAGACTCGACCGGCCGCTGGTCCGTCGCGGAAGGTAGGTCGCGCTTGCGAACTACGCCTCACGGACTAGGCAGAAGGTGCTCCTCGAGGCTCACAGCAGACCAGGCATTGCTTCGTGTACGCGTTCATGCTGTTCATCACGGCCGGGCACAAGCGGCCGGGCGCGGTCTGACTCCGTCGTGTCGTTCGGTCGCGGCAAATGGCGCTCGCTACCGCAACGGACGACCAGGGGGCA
>JAWVGJ010000071.1:0-31043 GCA_033855115.1 Solirubrobacteraceae bacterium | reverse complement strand
CGGGCTCGGGCTCGATCAGGACGATGTCGACGCCCGGATAGCGCTGCTCCCACTGGCGCGCCATCTCGTGCAGGCGCTGGTAGGCGACCATCTTGAAGGCCTGGTAGCCGATCTGGGGGAAGCCCATATCGCTCACATGGCGCGTTCGCATGCCGCTCAGGGTCCGGATCTTCGTCTTGAAGTCGTTGACGTACGGCACGAGCGGATTGACCACGACGATGAACTTCGCGCCCGCGTTGACGGCGATGTCGAGGTTCGTCGTCGACACGATGCCGCCGTCGACGAGCTCGCGATCGCGGACCTTGACCGGCGAATAGACCATCGGCAGCGCCGTCGACGCGCGTACCGCGGTCGAGATCGGCACGTCGTTCCAGCCCTCGATCCCGAAGACGATGCGCTCACACGTGTCCAGGTCGGTCGCCGTGATGTACAGCTCCGGCTCGAGCTTGCGGAAGTCGTCGCTGCGAGCGGGGTCGCTGGTGAGCACCGTGCGCAGGTACTTCTCGACCCCGGCGCCCGAATAGGCACCCGCCGGAAGCCCCTCGGCAAAGCTGAGGATGAGGTCCATCGCCGAGACCTGGCCCCACTGGCTCGCCAGGCCGCGCACGAGCTGTGCGCCACGCAGCGGCAGTGTCACGGCGCTCTTGGCGAACCCGGCGATGTTCGGCCGCAGGAGATTGCCCAGATCGACATCGGGAAACGGCGTCGGGTGCTGATGGTCGACGACCCGCATCATCTCCTCCGGCGTCACGCCGTTGGAGGTCATCGCAGCGACGAACGCGCCCGCGCTCGTGCCCACGTAGACGTCGAAGTCGTTGACGGTCCGGTTGACGGTCAGGAGGTCGAGCGCGCGCAGGGCACCGATCTCGTAGACGCCGCCGGTGAACCCGCCGCCGCCCAGCACGAGCGCCGTCTTGGACCGCTGGGGACCCCGGCGGGCCCTGCCGGGGCTCCCATCCTTAGCCTGCGGCTCAAGTTTCACGACCTTGCCCATATCACTTGATACTACGTCGCGCGCCTGCAGCGATCAGATCGACACCGCACCTTCTGGACAGGCGGCGTTGTTTCAGCGTCCGATGCGCTCACGGATTCTGGCGATCCTGCTCGTGCTCGCCGTGGCCCTCGCCGGCGCCGCCGCGCCATCCTGGGCGTACAGCAAAACCGCGCTGAAGACGCGTATCGCGCGTGAGATGAGCCGCGCCGGCACGCACTCCGGCGCGTACGTGCGCGACATGGACAGCGGCGAGGAGCTCTTCGCCCTGCGCGAGAACGTCGTCCGCATTCCGGCCTCGGTGCAGAAGCTCTACACGACGGCGGCTGCGCTGCTTCGACTGGGGCCGTCCTCGACGCTTCAGACCTCCGCGGTCACGGCCGCCGAGGCGCCCCTGAGCCCTGACGGCGTCCTGCACGGCGATCTCGTGCTCGTCGGCGGCGGCGACCCGTTCTTCGGCGACGCATCCGCCGCCCAGCTCGCCGGCGCCGTCAGGCTGTCGGGGATCCGGCGCGTCGAGGGCGCCATCGTCGGCGACGAGAGCGGCTTCGATCCTCGCCGCTCCGGGTGCTGCGCGGGCTACGACACAGAGCTCGGCGGCGTGCTGAGCGCACTCGCCTACGACCGCGGCATCTTCCGCGGCCGCGCGCAGCTGGACGCGGCGCGCTTTGCCGCCGGCCGCTTCGCGGCGCAGCTGCGCAAGCTCGGCGTCCGCTCAGGCGCTTCGAGCACGAGCGGGATCGCGCCCGCGCAGAGCCGCAGGATCGCCGCCGTCCCGTCGCGCAGCATCGGTGAGCTCGCGCGCTTCATCAACGTCCCATCCAACAACTTCGCCGCCGAGATGCTGCTCAAGGGGCTCGGCGCCCGCCTCGGCGGCACGGGATCCCGGAGCGCCGGCGCGGATGTCGTTCGTGACACGCTCGACGACTTCGGCGTGCGGCCGCGGATCGTCGACGGCTCCGGGCTCTCGCGCTTGGACCGCACCACGCCGCGCCAGGTCGTGCGCCTGCTCGAGCGCATGCACAACCAGGCTGTCGCGCAATCGTTTCGCTCCTCGCTGGCAATCCCGGGCTCGACGGGCACGGTCTCAAACCGCATGCGCGGCACGGCCGCGTCCGGCGGCTGTCAGGTGAAGACCGGGACGCTGCGCGGCGTCAGCACGCTGGCCGGCTACTGCAGGACGGTCTCAGGCCGCGACATGGGCTTCGCGCTGCTCATGAACCGTGTCAACATCTCCGGCGCGCAGGCGCTTCAGGACCGGATCGTCACGGCAATCGCGCGGCTGGACGAGACCGGCGACCCTGCCCTGGCGCCGGACTCCGGCGCAACCGCACCACAGCCCGCCCTCGGTTCGCGCTGATCGCCCGTCACGGGAGCAGTGCCAGCAGCCCCGGCTCGTCGAGTACCGCAACGCCGAGCCGCTCGGCCTTCTCGAGCTTGGAGCCCGGAGATGCGCCGGCGACGACGTAGTCGGTCTTCTTCGACACGCTCGAGTTCACCCGACCGCCGGCGGCCTCGATGCGCTCGGTCGCCTCCTCGCGGGTCAGGTCCGGGAGCGAGCCGGTGAGCACGAAGGTCTTGCCCGCGAGCGGTCCCTCGCCGGGTGGCGGACCCTCGAGCTCCATGCGGACGCCCGCGCGGCGCAGGTCGCCGATCAGCGCACGGATCTGCTCGTCCGCGAGCTGCTCGGCGATCTTGCGGGCCATCTTCGGCCCGACGCCCGAGGTCTGCTCGATCTCCTCGGCGCTCGCGGCGAGGAGTTTGTCGATCGAGCGAAAGCGCTGGGCGAGGTTGCGCCCGGTGACCGACCCGACCTCCTCGAGGCCGATCGCGAACAGCACGCGACCGAACGGGCGCTCCTTGGAGTCGGCGATGTTCTGGACCGTGCGATGGGCGGAGACCTCGCCGTAGCCCTCGAGCTCCATGAGCTGCTCGGGCACGAGGCGGTACAGGTCGGCGGCCGTCGTGACGAGCCCCTCGTGCTGCAGAGCGCCGACCTGCTTCTCCCCGAGGCCGTCGATGTCCATCGCCCCGCGCGAGACGTAGTGCTTGAGCAGCTGCCACTGGCGCGCCGGGCAGACGCGATTGGGGCACTTGGTGAAGACCGAGTCCTGCGGTTTGACCGTCGGCGTGCCGCAGCTCGGGCAGTTCGCCGGCGGCGCGGGTGGATCGGCGCGGTCCGGACGCTCGACGGCGTGCGGCGCGGGCGAGATGACCTGCGGAATCACCTCGCCGGCGCGCAGGACGATGACCTCGTCGCCGGGGCGCAGATCCTTGCGCGCGAGGTCTTCCTCGTTGTGCAGCGTCGCGAGCTTGACGGTCACGCCGCCGACGTGCACCGGCTCGAGCATCGCGAACGGGTGCAGGTCGCCGAACTTGCCGACGTTCCACATGATGTCCTTGAGCGTCGTGACCTTGGTCGTCGGTGGGAACTTCCACGCGATCGCCCAGCGCGGGTCGCGCCCGGAGACGCCCAGGCGGCGCTGCAGCTCGAGGTCGGACAGCTTCACCACGACGCCGTCGATCTCGAAGTCCAGCCCGGCGCGGCGCTCCTGCCAGGCCAGGCACTGCGTGACGACCTCGTCCTCGGAGTCGAGCAGCTTGATGTCCGCGTTGACGCGGAAGCCAAGCTCGCGCAGCCACTGCAGGTTCTCCCAGTGCGACTGCAACCGCACCCCCTCGATACGCCCGACGCCGTAGCTCCACATCGACAGCGGCCGCTCCCGCGCGAGCTTGGGATCGAGCTGGCGGATCGTCCCGGCGGCCGCGTTGCGCGGGTTCATGAACGTCGACTGACCGGCCTGCGCACGGCGTTCGTTCAGGCCGGCGAAATCCTGCAGCGACATGTAGATCTCGCCGCGGACCTCCAGCAGCGGCGGCGCGTCGTCGATCCGCAGCGGGATGGTCGGGATCGTTCGCAGGTTGTGCGTGACGTCTTCGCCGATCTCACCGTCGCCGCGGGTCGCGCCGCGCACGAGCACGCCGTCCTCGTAGAGCAGCGAGATCGCCAGACCGTCGATCTTCGGCTCCGCGACGAACTGGAAGTCGGGATCATCGATCCCCTCGCGCGCGAGGTGACCACGCATGCGCGCGACCCACGCCCGCAGCTCCTCCTCCGATCGCGCGTTTGCGAGCGACAGCATCGGTATCTCGTGCTCGACCTTCGTCAGCGACGAGACCGGCGCCCCACCGACCCGCTGAGTCGGCGAGTCGGCGGTGACGAGGTCGGGGTCGGCCTCCTCGATCGCGCGCAGCTCGTCCAGCAGCGCGTCGTATTCGTCGTCGCCGATCTCGGGATCGTCGAGGACGTAATAGCGGTACTCGTGGTGGTGCAGCTGCTCGCGCAGCTCGGCCGCGCGCTCGCGGGCCGTCACTCAACCTCCTCGGCCGCGGGCGCGAGCAGCCGGCCGAGGTCGTGGCGCTCCAGCGCGTCCATCCCGGCGGAGTCGGTGAGGTCGAAGTGCAGCGGGGTGACGGCGATGCGGCCGGCGGCAACCGCGGCAAGGTCGGTTCCGGGCTCGTCGTGGTAGCCGTGGTCGCGGCCGTACACGAGGTAGCGCCGGCGCCCTCCGGCCTGGGTGTCGGTGAGCGTCAGCTCGTCGCGGTAGATGCGTTTGCCCAGGCGCGTGATCTCGACGCCGAGCGCATCGCCAGCCGGGCAGTTGACGTTCAGCAGCGTGCCCTCCTGCAGCGGAACCTGCTCGATCTCCTCCACGACCCGTGCCACGAAACGCGCGCCTTCGTCGAAGTCGAACTCCTCGGAGAGCCTGAAGTCCATCTCGCGCGCGGCCGACTGCTGCGATACGGCGATCGCCGGCAGGCCGAGGACGATGCCCTCGAGCGCGGCCGCGACCGTGCCCGAGTAGGTGATGTCGTCGCCGAGGTTCGCGCCGTGGTTCATCCCCGAGACGATCAGTTCGGCCTCGAAGCCCTCGACGAGCCCGAGCTTCGCCAGGCGCACGCAGTCGACCGGCGTGCCGTCGGTCGCGTAGCCGGTCGTGCCGTCGTCGAAGTCGACCTCCCGGACCCACAGCGGACGGTTGGTCGTGATCGAGCGCGCCATCGCCGAGCGGTTGCCGTCGGGCGCGATGACGACCAGCTCGATGCCGGGAACCTTGAGCAGTGCGCGGCGCAGCGCGTGCAGGCCGTCGGCGTCGATTCCGTCGTCGTTGGTGAGCAGCACTCTCATCGTGGTGCTTCGAGAATAGTCACCGGTCCCGATAGCCCACGGAGGCCAGCGCAAGCCCGTGGGCGGGCGCGGTCGGGCCGGCCCGCGGGCGCGGCGCGCCGGTGAGCAACATCTCGAAGTCCTCGGGCGAGCGCCGGCCGCTGCCGACCTCGAGCATCGTCCCGACGAGCACGCGGTTCATCTGGCGCATGAACGTGTCGGCCGTGATCCAGAACTCGAGCAGGTCACCGTCGGCGCGCCACTCGGCGTCGAGGACGTGGCGATCGAAGCGCGTGTGGTAACCGTCGGACGGGGTGAACGCATTGAAGTCGTGCCTGCCCTTCAGCGCCCGAGCGCACGCGTCGAGCGCTTCGCGGTCGAGCTCCCAGCTGTACCAGAGCGCGCGACCCTGCAGCCAGACCGAGCGCGCGCGGCGGTTGAGCACGCGGTAGCAGTAGGTCCGGGAGATCGCGTCGTGGCGGGCGTCGAAGCCGTCGGGCGCCGGGTTGCAGTCCAGCACGGCGACGTCGAACGGCAATACCGCGTTCAGGCGCATCGGGTCGACCGCCTCGTGCTCGTAGGAGGTCACCTGACCCCAGGCGTGTACGCCGCGGTCGGTGCGCCCGGCCACCGTGAGCCGCAGCTCGTCCTCGCGCAGGATCATCCGCAGCGCCTTCTCGACCTCCTCCTGGACCGTGCGCTGCCCGGGCTGGCGCGCCCAGCCGGCGAAATCGGTCCCGTCGTATTCGAGCAGCATGCGGGTCGTCATCTTTGTGGGCGCGTGCGACTCGCGCGCGCGCTGCGGCGGAGCGCACGGCTTTGACCCTTGGCCCTCGGGCGCGGCCGGCCAGGGGGCATGCGTATCTGAACCTTGGCCCCCGAGCGCTTGCGGCGTCGCCTGCGGGCGGCGACGCCGGCCCCGAGCCCCAGCACTGCGAGCGACGCGGCAATCAGGCCCGGACGCGAGCGCAGCCGTCCGAACTCCTGCTCGACCTGCGGCCACAGCTGGTCGGAGACCAGCTCGCGCGCCGCCTCGGGCGACGGCTCGTCCTCGGCGACCGCGATTGGTGCGCTGAATGCAACGCGCACGCGATCGGGCTTGGGCAGCGGCCCGAGGAACAGCTTCTGTGTGCCGCTGATCGCCGCCGGCACGATTGGCGCGCCGGCCTCAAGCGCGAGCCGGCCCACGGCGCTGCGCGGGGATCCGAGACGATCGGGATCGCGGATCCTCGTTCCCTCGGGGAACAGCGCAAGCACGCCGCCCTGGCGCAGGACGATCCGCGCCGTCTCCAGCGCGTCCTCGTCGGCGGCGCCACGGCGCACCGGAAACGCGCCGAGCCACACGAGCAGCGGGGCGTAGGGCTTTTCGAACAGCTCGGACTTGCCCATAAAGCGCACATGACGTCGTGTCGACACGCCGATGAAGAACGAGTCCCAGAAGCTCTTGTGGTTCGAAGCGATGATCACGGGCCCATCGCGCGGAATCAGATCCGCCCCGGTGACCCGCAGCCCGAAGTACAACCGCATAAACGGGACCATGAACGCCTTCACGAGCGCGTAGAACGGGCTTGAGACGCCCTTCTCCCGCGCGATCCGGTGCGCCTCTTCGTTCGTCATGGCGTCGGGAGCCTACGGGGGCGTGCCCTGTCGCGGCCACCCGGTGACATGGCGTTCTCGCCGGCCTATGGCTTCATCCGACATCGTGACCGACGTCACCCAACTCAGCGAGAGGCTGTGCAACGCCGCCTTCCTCGGCGACGGCGATCCGCTCTTCTAGCCCGACCGGGCGGCGGCGAACCTCGAGCTCAGACGAGCTCGAGGTAGACCATCTCGGTCGAGTCGCTGCGGCGCGGCCCGAGCTTCAGGATTCGTGTGTAGCCACCGGGCCGGTCGGTGTAGCGCGGCGCGATCTCGTCGAACAGCGTGTAGACCGTGAACTTGTCCTGGCCGAGCGCGCTCAGCGCCTGGCGCCGGGCATGCAGGTCGCCGCGCTTGCCCAGCGTGATGAGCTTCTCGATCTCGGGCTTGACGGCCTTGGCCTTGGCCTCGGACGTCTTGATCCGCTCGTGCTGGATGACCTCCTTGCAGAGGTTCATCAGCAGCGCCTTGCGATGCGCGGAGTCGCGGCTGAGCTTGTTGCGGGTCTTCTGGTGGCGCATACGAAGCAGCGAGTCTAGTCGTCGCGGAGGTTCAGGCCGCGGTTGTGCAGCGTCTCGATGACCTCGTCGATCGACTTCTTGCCGAAGTTCGGGATCGCGTTGAGCTCCCCCTCGGACTTCGAGATGAGGTCGCCGACGGTCTGGATCCCGGCCCGCTTCAGGCAGTTGTAGGACCGTACTCCCAGCTCGAGCTCCTCGATGAGGATGTCGTGCATCGGGCCTGCGGACGCGCCGCTGCCGGCGCCCACGCCGCTGAGGACCGAGTGGCCGTTGGAGCCCTCGAGCTGACCGCCGGGACCGGCGCGCAGCTCCTCGATACGGTCGGCGTCGGTGAAGATCGCCAGCTGGGCGATGAGGATCTCCGCCGCCTCGCGCAGCGCGGCCTGCGGGTCGATCGACCCGTCTGTCTCGATGTCGAGCGTGAGCTTGTCGTAATCGGTGCGCTGACCGACGCGGGCCGGCTCGACGCCGTATGCGACGCGCCGCACCGGCGAGAAGATCGAGTCGATCGGGATGACGCCGATCGGCTGGTCGGGGGACTTGTTGTCTTCGGACTGGCGATAGCCGCGGCCGCGGCCGACCGTGAGGTACAGCTCGAGCTTGGTCTTCTTCTCGAGCGTGGCGATGTGCACATCGGGGTTGAGGACCTCGACGCCGGAGGGCAGGTCAATGTCCGCAGCCGTGATCTCACCGGGGCCGGTCACGACCAGCGGTGCTTCCACCTCGGTCGCGTCGGAGTGCATCCGGCAGACGATGCCCTTGAGGTTCAGGACGATGTCGGTGACGTCCTCTGTGACGCCCTTGATCGTCGAGAACTCATGGGCGACCCCCTCGATGCGCACGCTGGTAACGGCGGCTCCGGCGAGCGAGCTCAGCAGCACCCGCCGCAGCGAGTTGCCGAACGTGTAGCCGAAGCCGCGGTCGAGGGGCTCGATCGTGAACGAGCCTCGGTTGTCCTCGACCGTCTCGCTGGTAATTCGGGGCACTTGAAAGTCAAGCATCGGGGTCCTAACGTCGTGTGTGTCACTGGGGCCGTCGCGCTGAGCCGATCCGACATCGTGCGCCGGGAAAAAACGGGAAAGAGTTACTTGGAGTACAGCTCGACGATGAGCTGTTCCTGGACCGGCGCGGCGATCTCCCTGCGCTCGGGCTTGCGAAGGACCTTCGCCGTCAGCGCATCGTGGTCGGCCTGCAGCCAAGCCGGCACCTGCGCGGTGAGCTCGGTCGCATCGCGGATGACCTCTTCGACGGGAGTGTCCGCCTTGACGGTGATGATGTCGCCTTCGCGCACTTGGTAGCTGGGGATGTCGACGCGGCGGCCGTTGACCGTCCAGTGGCCGTGGCGGACCATCTGGCGCGCCTGGCGGCGCGAGGCGGCGAAGCCGAGCCGGACCAGAACGTTGTCCAGTCGCGACTCGAGGATCGCGAGCAGGTTCTCGCCTGTGATCCCCGGCTGGCGCGAAGCCTTGTCGTAGTAAATGCGGAACTGCTTCTCGAGCACGCCGTAGTAGCGCCGGGCCTTCTGCTTCTCGCGCAGCTGGACGCGGTACTCGGACTGCTTCTGGCGCCCGCGACCGTGGTCGCCCGGCGGGTACGCGCGGCGCTCGACGCCGCATTTGTCGGTGAGGCAGCGCTCACCCTTGAGGAAGAGCTTCTGGCCCTCGCGGCGGCACTGCTTGCAGGCTGCTCCCGTGTCACGCGCCATGACCTAGACCCTCCGCCGCTTGCGTGGGCGACAACCGTTGTGCGCCTGCGGGGTGACGTCCTTGACGCCGGTGACCTCGAGGCCGGCGGCCTGCAACGAGCGGATCGCCGTCTCGCGGCCGGAGCCCGGGCCCTTGACGAAGACCTCGACCTTCTGCAGTCCCTGATCGATGCCCTTGCGGGCGGCCGCATCGGCCGTGACCTGGGCGGCGAACGGCGTCGACTTACGTGAACCCTTGAACCCGGCCCCACCGGCCGACTCCCACGCGATCACGTTCCCCTCGCGGTCTGAGAGCGAGACGATCGTGTTGTTGAAGGACGTCTTGATGTGGGCTTGTCCGATCGGAATGTTCTTCTTCGGCTTACGACGGCCGCGTGTAGGACGCTTGGGAGCAGGCAACTGGGTTCCTTTATTTCTTGGTGGCCTTCTTCTTGCCGGCCACCTGCATGCGCTTGGGCCCCTTGCGCGTGCGGGCATTCGTCTTCGTGTTCTGCCCGCGTACGGGCAGGCCGCGGCGGTGGCGCAGGCCGCGGTAGCAGCCGATCTCCATCAGGCGCTTGATGTTCTGGGAGCGCTCGCGGCGCAGGTCGCCCTCGACCGTGAGGTCGTCGATCGCCTCGCGCAGCTTTGAGACCTCGTCCTCGGTCAGGTCACGAACCTTGCGGTCTGCCTCGATCCCGGTCTTCTGCAGGATCTCGTTCGCCGTCGGACGGCCGACGCCGTAGATGTACGTCAGGCCGATCTCGGCACGCTTGTTGAGGGGGATGTTGATGCCGGCGATGCGCGCCATCGAATTACCCCTGCCTTTGCTTGTGACGCGGATTTGAGCAGATCACCAGTACCGCCCCATGGCGGCGGATGATCTTGCACTTCTCGCACATCGGTTTCACCGACGGTCGTACCTTCATGAGCCCCTTCTAGCCTGGAGGAAACGCGGGCAGGACATCATTCGTCCGCCGCACGCGCGACCGTTCAGGGTAGCAAAGTGGCTCAGGCGCCCGGCTCGTGCCAGGGTGTGAGGATCCGCGGCCCGTCGGCGGTGACAGCGATCGTGAACTCGAAGTGTGCCGCGAGCGAGCCGTCCTGTGAATAGATCGCCCAGTGGTCGTCGCCCATGCGCACGGCGTGGCGCCCGGCGGTGACCATCGGCTCGACGGCGAAGACCATCCCCTCCTCGAGCTTGACGCCCTTTCCGGCGGGCCCGTAGTTGGGGATCTGCGGGTCCTCGTGCATCTCGCGGCCGATGCCGTGCCCGACGAGCGAGCGCACGACCGACAGTCCCTTGGCCTCGACCACCTCCTGCACGGCGTGCGATACGTCGCCGAGCCGGTTGCCCAGCCGGCACTGTTCGACGGCGGCGAACAGCGACTGCTCCGTCGTGCTCAGCAGCTTGCGCGCGACCGGCGGGATCGAGCCGACCGCGAACGTGCGCGCCGCGTCGGCGACCCAGCCGTCGAGGACGACGCCGCAGTCGACCGACAGGATGTCGCCCTTGCGCAGCGCGTAATCGCCCGGGATCCCGTGCACGACCATCGAGTTCGGCGACGTGCACAGCGAGCCGGGAAAGCCGCGGTAGCCCTTGAACGCCGGCGTCGCGCCCTGCGAGCGGATGAACTTCTCGGCCGCGGCGTCGAGCTCCTTCGTCGTGATTCCCGGCCGGATCTTGCGCTCGACGAGCTCGAGGGTGCGGACGAGGATCACCCCGGCCGCCGCCATCTTGTCGATCTGCTCCTGAGTCTTCTTGACGATCAAGTCCTACAGCTCGTCTTCGAGGCGCAGCGTTGCGATCGTCGCTCGGATGTGGTCGTGCACCTCCGTCGGCGAACGCGTGCCGTCAAAGCGCCGCAGCAGCCCCTGGTCCTCGTAGTAGTTGATCAGCGGCTCGGTCTGCTTGTGGTAGACGTCGAGGCGCTTTTTGACGGTCTCGGGCTTGTCGTCGTCGCGCTGGACCAGCCGCGAACCGTCGACGTCGCAGCGATCCTCGTGCTTGGGAGGATCGAACTCGACGTGGTAGACGCGACCGGTCTTGACGCTCACGCGGCGGCCCGACATGCGCCGTAGGACGTCCTCGTCGGGCACGTCGATGAGGATCGCGGCGGTGAGATCGCGGTCCATGCTCTTCATGCCCTCGGCGAGGGAGTCGGCCTGGCCGACGGTGCGCGGGAATCCGTCGAGCACGAAGCCGTCCTCGGCCTCGGTGCTCCCGATCGCCTCGAGGATGATGCCCGTGATGAGCTCGTCCGGGACGAGCTTGCCCTCCTCCATGAACGCCTTGGCGTGCTTGCCCAGTTCCGTCTCGTCCTTGACGGCCCGGCGCAGGATGTCGCCCGTCGCGATGTAAGGCAGCTTGAAGTCGTCGGTCAGCCGCTCGGCCTGCGTACCTTTGCCCGCGCCAGGGGGACCCAGAAGGATGAGGTTCAGCTCTGACATGGCGCCGGCGGGAGCCTACTGCGCGCGCGCGCAAACGGACGTCTGGCCCGTCACTTCAGGAATCCCTCGTAGTTGCGCATCATCAGCTGCGCTTCGAGCTGTTTCATCGTGTCGAGCGCGACGCCTACCACGATCAGGATCGAGGTGCCGGCAAAGAAGAAGTTCGCGCTCGTATAGCTGATCATGATCGTCGGCACCGCCGCCACCGCGGCGAGGTACAGCGCGCCGGGGAACGTCAGGCGCGCGAGCACGCGATCCAGGAACTCCGCCGTCGGCCGACCCGGCCTCACGCCCGGAATGAAGCCCCCGTACTTTCTGAGGTTGTCGGCTTGATCTACGGGGTTGAACGTCACCGCCGTGTAGAAGTACGTGAACAGGACGATGAACACCGACTCGCCGATGATGTAGGGCCAGCCGCCGAAGTTCCAGAACGACGCGAAGTCCTTGCCGAGGTTGTTGTTCATCAGCTGGCCGACGGTCGGCGGGAACGCCATGATCGACGCGGCGAAGATGACGGGGATGACGCCCGCCATGTTCACGCGCAGCGGCAGATAGGTCTGGCCGCCCTGGGTCATGCGCTGGCCGATCACGCGCTTGGCGTACTGGATCGGGATCCGCCGCTGGCCCTCCTGGACGAAGACGATCGCGGCGATCACGCCGAGGCAGATGAACGGCATCATGACCTTGAAGACCGGGTCCGAGCTCTGCGCCCAGGCCTGCACGCCGGACGGCAGCCCCGAGACGATCGACGCGAAGATCATCAGCGAGATGCCGTTGCCGATGCCGCGCTGGGTGATCAGCTCGCCCATCCACATGATCAGAATGCAGCCCGCGGTCAGCGAGATGACGATCAGAAAGACCCGCGCAGCGTTGAAGTTATCGATGATCGGCTGGCCGGCGCTCGCGGTGAAGGAGCGAAACAGGAACACGTAGCCGATCGACTGTCCGAAGGCCAGCCCGACGGTGAGGTAGCGCGTGTACTGCGTGATCCGCTGCGTGCCGACCTCGCCTTCCTTTTGCAACTTCTCCAGCGACGGCACGACGACCGTGAGCAGCTGCAGGATGATCGAGGCGGTGATGTACGGCATGATCCCCAGCGCGAACAGCGCGATACGCGACAGCCCGCCGCCGCTGAAGACGTTGAGGAACTGCAGGACTCCACCGCCGCCAAACTGGTCCTGGACCGCCTTGACGGCCTCGACGTTGACGCCCGGCACGGGGATGTGCGCGCCGAAGCGATACAGCGCGAGCACCAGCGCCGTGAAGGCGAGCTTCTTACGGATGTCCTTGACCGTGAAGGCGCTGAGAATCGTCGACAGCACGAACGGCTCAGATTAGGGCATCGCCTGCGGCGGTCGCGACGGCCCGGGTCAGCGAGCTTCGGCGAGCGCGCCCTCGTAGGTGAGGCGCAGGCCGTCAGCGATGTCCGTCGTCGCGCTCCAGCCAAGTATCTCGTGCGCGCGCGTTGCGTCGAGGCAGGAACGGTCCAGCTCGCCCAGGCGCGGCGGCGCGAACCGCGGCTCGGGCGCGCCTTCGCCGTGGATCTCGCCCAGCAGCCGCACGAGCCCGAGCACGCTGGTCTCCTGGCGGGTGCCCGCGTTGAGGACGCCGCTGGCCTGCGTGCCGCCGGCGACGACGAGCGCGTCGACGAGATCGCCGACATAGAGGTAGTCGCGCGTCTGCGTACCGTCCCCGTAGATCGTCGGCGCCTTGCCGTCACGAAGGCAGCCGCAGAAGATGGCAATCACACCGGCCTCGCCGCCCGGATCCTGGCGCGGACCGTAGACGTTGCTGAAGCGCAGGGCGATCGTCGACAGCCCGTACAGGCGCTCATACAGGCCGAGGTAGCGCTCGGCGCAGAACTTGCTCTGGCCGTATCCGGCCATCGGCAGCGGCTCTTCTGCCTCCGAGGTCGGGATCGTCTCGGTTTCCCCGTAGATCGCTCCCCCCGTGGAAGCGAACACGAACCGGCCGGCCCCGCTCTGGTGCGTGGCCTCCAGCGCGTTGATGGTGCCGATGACGTTGACCTCGGCGTCGAGCGCGGGGTCGTCGATCGACACGCGCACGTCGATCTGCGCGGCGAGGTGGAAGACCCGCTCGGGGCGAAATGCCTGGAAGATGCCCAGCAGCCCGGACGCGTCGCGGACGTCCTGGCGCTGCAGCGTCGCACCGCGCCGCAGCCCGTCGGTGAGGTTGATCTCACGCCCGGAGGACATGTTGTCGACGACGAGAACCTCGTCGCCCGCGTCGAGGAGGGCGTCGACGAGGTTGGAGCCGATGAAGCCGGCGCCGCCGGTGACAATGGATCGCATGCGCACGAACTCTATGCGCCGGTCGTAATCGCAGGGCTGCGATCGCTCGTGTCGCCTGCGGCTACCAACACGTTTCCCGGAAGGCATCGAGCGACAGCGTCTTCTTGACCGATCTGAAGCCCATCGAGCGCGAAGCCGGGCAGAACGTCGCCGCGTTGCCCTGATACTCGATGTTGAAGACCGCCTTCCCGGCCGTCACGAACGGCGTCAGCGTGTCGCACTCCGCGTACTCGAAGCACTGCTCGTTGACGGCGAAGTCGAATGACGGGACGAGCTGGACGATCTGATCGATGTCGTTCTTGAGGCCGACGGACAGGCCGCGGGCGTGGGCTGCGTCGGCGAGAAAGCGGTTGTAGGCGAGCTGGTCGGCGGCGCTCAGCGAAAAGCCCGTGCTGTTCGTGTAGCCATCCACGTTGTCGGGGTCGACGGCGTCAAAGCCCTTCGCCTTGCACATGTCCATGCGTGCGCGGATGATCGGGGCGAGCAGGTCCAGTCGGCGGATGTCGAGCCAGCGCTCCCCGGCCCAGCCGTTGGACTTTCCAAGGACAGCGGCGGGAAACTGCGCGGCGTCGGGCCTCCAGTCCTCGTAGCTTCCTGCGCTGATGTAGCACACCACGCGACTTCCCTTTGCCTTCAGGGAGGACACGACGCTCGCGGAGTTGTCGAAGCCGTCGATGTCGTACATCTGGGCGACGACATTCTGTGCGACGGAACCGGCCAGCTGGATCTGCCACGTCGTCGTCGGTGACGGTTTCCAGATTCCCGTCGACGGCGGGGGCGTCGGCGTGGGCGGCGGCAGCGGGGCCGGCACGCGGACGTCGAATGCCGCGGTGGCCGCGATCGTCCGGGCGATGGCGGTCATCGTCACGGTGCCGCTGAAGCCCGACGGCACGGCGAAGGTCGAGCCGAAGCCTCCGCGTCCGTTGGTCTGGAAGCCAGCGAGCTTCGCCGAGCCGAAGGTCAGCTGCCCGGACGTCCGCGCGGCGAACCCGGTTCCGGAAACAGAGACCGTGTCGCCGGCGACTCCCGAGCTGGGTGACAGCGTGAGCTTGGCGGCGAACGCCGAGGTCGCCGGGCCGCCGAGCAGCGCGGCGCCGAATATGACCGTCATCAGCGCACCGGCCGATGTCTTGCCGAGCATGAGAGCCTTTCGCGGGAGCATGGGAATCGCGAAGGCATCGGACGGGAACGCTCGTCCGCTGAGGAGCGATCCGCGACTGCGGACCAATGGCCTTTCCGGCCGGCGGGCGCTCCTGACGATCTGCAGCCTGCTGATGACGGCAGCGGTCGCGACGCCGGCCGTGGCTGCCGTTCGCCGGCCGCCGGCCAACGCGACTTGGCAATACCAGCTGCAGGGTGCGATCGACGTCGACTACCCAGCCAAGGTGTTCGACATCGACGGGCTCACGACGCCGGCCTCGACGGTCGCGCGACTGCACCGTGCCGGGCGTTACGTGGTCTGCTACATCAGCGCAGGGAGCTATGAGAACTGGAGGTCCGACGCCAAGCGGTTTCCCGCGGCGGTCCTCGGAAAGCGCAACGGCTGGCCCGGCGAGCGCTGGCTTGACATCCGGCGGCTGGCCGTGCTCGCCCCGATCATGCGCGCGCGCATGGACGTGTGCAGGGCGAAGGGCTTTGACGCCGTCGAGCCCGACAACGTCGACGGCTACACCAACAGCACGGGCTTTCCGCTGACCGCCGCCGACCAGCTCGCCTACAACCGCTTTCTCGCCGGCGCAGCCCACGCTCGCGGCCTTGCGGTCGGCCTCAAGAACGACCTCGAGCAGGTGCGGGTACTCGCCCGCCGGTTTGACTTCGCGGTCGTCGAGCAGTGCTTTGAGTTCGACGAGTGCGGCAGGCTGGCGCCCTTCCGGCGCGTGCGCAAGCCGGTCTTCGACGTCGAGTACCGGGGCGCGCGCGCGAGCTTCTGCCCGCGCGCGGCCCGGCTTGGCATCAACGCACTGCTCAAGCGGGTGGACCTGCGAGCCCCCGCCTGGCAGTGTCCCTCCCGATGAGCGCCTACCTGGCGGGTCCGACCGCCGCCGTGTAGACCGACGTCGATCCGGCGGCGTTCGTGGCCTTGACCAGCACCCGCAGGCGCTCGCCACGGTCGGCCGAGGTGACGACGTGCGTCGGGCTCGTCTGCCCGGAGATCGTCCGCCAGCCCAGTGAGATGATCAGCAGCGTCGACGTGCGCTCCCACTGGTAGGTGTAGGTGATCGGCGACGTTCCGGTCCATGTGCCGTTGCTGGTGGTCAGCGTGCTGCCGACCGTCGTATTGCCCGAGATCGCGGGCGCCGCCGCGTTCGCCGGCGGCACGGCGGTCACCCCGGCCGAGGCGCCCGAGAGCGCCAGGCTCCAGCTCGAGATCCGGTTGGCAGCGCCCACGACCACCCGCAGCGAGCGCCCGATGTCGGCCGGCACCACCTGGTAGGTCTTCGCGGTCGCCGCGTTGATGTCCGTCCACGCGGCGGTTCCCAGCCTGCGCTGCCACTGGTAGCTGTATCCGATCGTGGGTGTCGCAGACCAGGTGCCCGTGTTCGCGGTCAGGGTGCTGCCGTCGCGCACGGTCCCGGAGATCGAAGGCGCCGCGGTGTTCCGCGGATCAGATGGTGAGAGCGTGACGGTGGCGCCCGCGCCCAGGGTCATCCAGCCCGACATCTGATCGCCGTAGAGGGTGCCGGTCGTCGTACCGGTTATCGGCAGCTCGACGGCGCTCGCCGCCGTGGAGAGGAGCGTCACCTTGCCGTCCTCGACGTATCCGGTGATCTTGCCGGCGGCCAGGGCGTCGGCCCACGCGTTCTGGCGGCGCAGCTCGGCGACGATCTCCGTCGACGTGAGCTGCACCGGCGGCGGCTTAAAGTACGTGCGGTAGCGCGCCAGCGACTCGCCCACCACGGAGTACAGGATCCCGTCACCCGCCAGGTTGGACTGGTGGGCGAAGTGCGGGCGCGGGTCGTTGCCGACCATGTGCTGCAGGATGATCGTGGCCTCCCGGTCTACGTACTGGTCCCACGTTGCCGGGGCCGTCAAGCACGTCGTCGTCGCGGTGTTGACACACGCTCCGGCCGGCGGGGGCAGATAGACGTAGTTGTATTCGTCCAACTGCTGATCTCGAAACTGCGCGTTGTAGAACACGTTGGTCGGGAAGCGCGGGAACGTCAGGGCCGGTCCAATGCCGTACTGGCTGGGCTGCTTGGAGTTGTCGGCCGCGATCGAGCGGATGCCGGTATCGGTGAGCGCTTGCGCCATCGCGGGGTTGGCCAGCCCTGAGTGATCGCCGGTGACGAGCTCGGTTGCGTTGATGGAGACCCCGTGCGCGCTCGCCCAGGTGATGTTGTCCTGAATCTGCGCCTTGATCGCCGCAAGGTTCGGAGCGTCGAGGTTGAGATGTGCGTACGTGTGGTTGATCCAACGGAACTGGCTGCGATTGGCCAGAAATGCGGAGGTCAGCGGGTCGGCCGATCCGGCTGCCACGCTGCCTTCGCCGTTGAAGGCCATGTCCAGCTTGATCGCGTTGCTGTTCTGGAAGTTGATCAGGCGGGTGACGTCCGCCGCCGTCATCCGGATGTTCTCGTTCTCGGGCGTCGTGTTGGTGGCCGTGTCCCAGCCGTCGTTTGGCAGGAAGACGTCGTCGACCTGCATGGCGAAGTAGTTGCGTTCGCGGCCGAGGTAGATGCCGCGCGTCACCCAGTTGAGCATGCCGTGGCGCAGCTCGGCCGTGTGAAGCTGGTTCTCGTTGCCATCGAAGGTCGCGATCATCTCCTCGCGTTCGTCCTTCGTCGTCGCGATGCCGAGCAGCGCCGAGCCCGCGGAACCTGTCAGCAGCGTCTCGAAGCTCGCTGCGGAGCAGGTTGCCTCCGCCGGAGCGCATGGCGTCGCCGAGGCGCCGAAGGTTCCGGAGTCGAACTTGACCGGACCGACCAGGTAGCGGAACGTCTGCAATCCGGCGGCGGTCAGGTTGGCCGTCGTGCCGTCGATGGCCCCCGTCTGCGTAGCGTAGTTCAGGCCCAGCGCCGGACCGGGATAGGCGTTGGCGACGAGCTGGCGGATCGCGAACGTGCTCTCGAAGGTCTGCAGCGCGCTCCACTCCGCTGCGCTGAACGGCGTCACTCCGGTGCCGGTCGCGAAGGAGATCGGACGGCCGCCCGACGTGCCATCGGCAGTGGCGACGACGACGCCCTGATAGAAGGCGTGGTTGCCGGCAGCGAACTTGGCGGCCGTCAGCGTCGGACGTCCACTCGCGGTGCCGATGATCGCCTCGTAGGGAACGCCTTCACGCTTGAACTGTGCCTTCCAGGCCGCAAAGGCGGGCTCGGTCCCATCGGCCGTGAGCAGCAGCACCTTGAGGTCGACGCGCTGGCCTGAATGGGCGGTGAACGCCGCCGTGGCGTTCGAGACCCCCCAGACGAGGAGCGCGACGACGATCGCGGGTAGGAGGAACTTGATCTTCGACAGCGGGGAGAACACAACGACTCCGTTCGTTTTCGTACGTGGGGTGGGTACGGCCGGTGGATGTGCTGGATGGCCTCGTCGGCAGGTGCCTTGCGCGGCCTGTCCGGCACAACTGGTCGATGTGCTAGACGGGCCTCAGGGGAGAGGTCCCGTGCGCGGCCGGCAACAGCCATGCGGGCCGCTGCGGCTGCGGGCCGAGGTCGCCGATCCGGTCCGGCAGATCGAGCGCGAGCGCGCTCAGCCGGGTCTGCAGCGTGATCGTCGTCTGGCCGATCTCCTTGCAGACATCGATCAGCACGTCGCGCATGACCAGCGCCTCGCTGACCAGGTGCCATGCCTCGTCACGATGGTCATGGTTCGGAGATTGCTCCGCCGACAGGGTCTTGAGCCGCTCGATCATCGAGCCGGCATCGGGCCGCTGCGCGCGTTCGAGGCGCAGCCGGGCGTTTTCCTCGCGCAGGAGGACCAGTTCGGACTCGACGCGCTCGAGGTATCCGACATCGGCGCCCGAGCGACCTCCGATTGATCGCAAGCGCCGAAAGGGCTGGGAAATCGCGCGTGCCACCGATTCACCTCACCCGTCGTGAACTCGAACGCGGCGGCGGCATGCTTGTCCTGTGATGTCCTCTGGCTTCCATTCCTATCGCTCATCTCCGTTCGTGCAGGACTGCTAGGCCCAGCTGTTCGATGCCTAGCCAGCACCCTCCCGAAATGGGGCGCCGGCGTCAACGCCCCGGGCGGCCCAAACCGCGTTCACGCGTCTGAACGTCGCCGGTCGCGCCGGACGACCGGTTAACGCATGCAGCGAGCGGCGGCGCCGGGTCAGATGACCGGGCGCCGCCCGTCCTTCAGGGCCCAGACCTCGGCTACAGCTTCAGTGCTCGGGACATGTTGCGCGTCCTTCCGCTGGCCAGCCTGACCGTGATGCGAATGGTGACGCGACGGCCCTGGCGCAGCACGGCAGGCTTGATCCGCAGCGTAGGCACCCTGTTACCGCTGCGCACGCGGCCGGAGGCGGTGCCCAGCACGTGCGTTCCGCGCAGCGCCCGGATCCGCGCGCTCCTCAGACGCCCCGAGCTGTTGCGCACCACGCACGACACGCTCACCCACGCGCCACGCTTGACCTTGCAGGTGAATGCGGCGGGCGCCGGCGCCGAACGCTTGACGCTCGGCGCTGGCCCGACCGCCGAGGACGTGTCGGCCGGCGGCGCGGTCGCACCCGGCGTGCCTCGAACCGGCGCCGCCGTGCCGACCGGCGGCACGGTCGCACCCGCCGAACCTCCGACGGGCGCCGGCTTCGCGGCGTTCGGGTCGGGCACCTCGACCGGCGCGGAGAAGCCCATGCCCCAGGTCGAGCGGCGGTTGGCGGCCGTGGTCACGAAACGCAGCTGACGGCCGAGGTCGGTCACCGTCACGAGGTACGTGGCGCTTGTCGCCCCAGGGATCGACGTCCACGGACCGTCGGCTGCGCCGCCGGCGATCGTGCGACGCTGCCACTGGCGCGACGTTATTGCCGGCGCCGGCGTGCCCGTGAAGGTGCCCGCCGTGGCCGTCAGCGTGCTGCCGACCGTGTTCGCGCCCGAGATGTCAGGTGCGACCGTGTTGCGCGGCTCCTCGACGTCGATCGTCTTTGTGGCGCTGGTCACCGCCAGCCAGCCCGACCGCTGGCCGCCGTACACGTCGCCGACGGTCGTCCCGGTGATCGGCACGTCGCCCGAAACGGTCGACGCGAGCGTCACCTTGCCGTCCTGGATGTAGCCGTTGACCTGAGCTTCGGTGGTGCGCGACCAGGCGGCCTGGCGCTGC
Organism: Solirubrobacteraceae bacterium; assembly: GCA_033855115.1. Lineage (GTDB taxonomy): Bacteria > Actinomycetota > Thermoleophilia > Solirubrobacterales > Solirubrobacteraceae > CADCVQ01. Next base: position 11,017 of record JAWVGJ010000071.1, on the reverse strand, counting down.
ATCTCCTGCGTCAGCGCGACCATGCCCGGTTGTTCGAAGGGCACCTTGAAGAACGTGCGGTAGCGCTTGAGCGCCTCTCCGATCACGGAGTACAGGATCCCGTCGCCGCGGTTGTTGACGCCCGTGCCAACAGGAACGTCCGGCTCGGCGCTGCCCGACATGATGTTGGTCTGGTGCGCGTAGTGCGGGCGCGGATCGTTGCCGAGCATGTGGCGCACGACGGCGGACGCCTCGCGATCGATGAACTCGGCTTGCGTCACCGGCGTGCTGAAGCAGGTCGTCGTCGCCGAGTTCGTGCAGTTGCCGCGCCCCGGCGGCGCGGCAGTGCTCGACAGATACAGCCAGTCGTACTCGTCGAGTTGATCGGCCCAGGTCGACACGTTGTAGTACACGTTCGTCGGGTAACGCGGCAACGTCAGCGCGCTGCCCAGTTGGCGCTGACCGACCTCACGCGAGTTGTCCGCCCCCACCGACGTGACGCCCAGCGCGTTCAACGCCAGCGCCATATTCGGGTTGGGCGCTGTGACCGGACTGGACGTCCCGATACCGGTATGGCCGCCGGTCACCAGCACCGCCGGGTTGTACGGCAGCCCGTTGGCCTGCGCGAACTGGGTGTTCTGCTCGATCTCCGCCACGATCGTCGACTGGCTGGCGGAGGTCAGATCGGCGTGCGTGAAGGTGTGGTTGATCCACGTGAACTGCGCTTTGCTGGCCAGCAGTGCGGCCGTCAGGGGCTCCGACGGCCCGCCGGCATCGCCGACGCCCGCGGCGTTGAAGAGCAGGTTGAACGTGACGTTGTTCGTGTTCTGGAAGTCGACCAGACGCTGCACATCCGCAGCGGTCATCCGCAGGTCCTGCTGACCGAGCTGGCCGGGGAGCTCCGGTGTCGTGTTCAACGAGGCGTTCCAGCGGTCGTTGGGAAGGAAGATGTCGTCGACGTCCACGCTGAGGTAACTGCGGTCGCGGCCGATGAAGACGCCACCGGTGACCCAGCTGAGCATGGCGTGACGCAGGGTCTGGCTGTGCACCTGGAACTGGTTGGCGCTGAAGGTCGCGTTCATCTCCTCGCGCTCGTCCTTCATCGTGGCGATGCCGACCAGCGAGGCGTTGTCGAAGACCCCGCCCGAACCGCGCAGCAGCGTCTCGTAGCTCGCCGCAGCGCACGCGGTGTCCGTGGCGACACACGGAACCGCGCCGTAGCCGTTCGTTTCCAGGACGCCGGCATCGAGGTTCTCGAACGGGACCGTGCCGGCCAGGTTCTCGAACTGGGCCAGGCCCTGCGCGGTGAGCAAGGACGACGATCCATCCAGCTGCCCCGTCGTGGTGGCGAAGGCGAGCCCGAGCGGGGGGCCGGGAACGGCATTGACGTTCAGTTGGCGGATCGCGAACTTCTTCTCGAAGGCGCGAAGCAGCGTCCACTCCGCGTCGCTGAACCCGTCGGGACGTCCGGAAGCCAGCGTGCCGTTCGCTCCGGCGACGATGACGCCCTGGTACTTGGCCCGCTCGCCTGCGGCGAAGGTGGCTGGCGTCAGCGCCGCGGCCGTGGCATTGATCCGGTCGTAGGGAGTGCCCTCGCGCTTGAGGCTGTCCTCCCAGGCGGTGATGTCCGGATCGCTGGCCGCGTTGGCGAGCAGCAGGACCTTCATGTCGACGCGCTGACCGGCCTGCGGCGCGAAGGCCGCGGTTGAGACCGTGCTGGCGATAGCGGTGGCGGCCACCGCGAGCGTCGTGATCGCGAGCGCCAAGCTGGAGCGCCGTCGTCCGACCAGCCCAACGCGAGAGCAGATACGGGTCATGTCGTCATGGCTCCGGTGTGGCGAGTGGACAGGACCTGGCGTCGCTCATTCGCGGCCGGCGCGCGCCGTTGCACCGGCTGCGCCCGAACGTCGCCGACGCGATCCGCCAGATCGGGTGCGAGGTCGCTCAGCCGCGTCTGCAGGGTTGTGATCGTCTGGCCGATCTCCTTGCAGACGTCGATGAGCACATCCCGCATCATCAGCGCCTGGCTGATCAGATGCCATGCCTCGTCACGATGGTCTTGGTCCGGAGGCTCGCACGTCGAGAGCGTCTTGAGCCGCTCGATCATCGGTCCGGCGCCGGGCCGCTGGGCGCGCTCGAGGCGCAGCCGGGCGTTCTCCTCGCGCAGGAGGACGAGCTCGGTCTCGACACGCTCGAGGTAGCCCACGTCGACGCCCGAGCGACCTCCGATCGATCGCAAGCGCCGGAAGGGCTGGGGACGCTGGCCTTCTGCCCCGCTCACACCTTGCGTCATGACCTTGGTCCTGGCGGCAAGCTGGTTGTGCGACGTGTCCTGGCTTCCATTCCCATCGCTGCTCTCCGTTCGTGCCGGGCCTGCTGGGCGGCCATTGGTGCGTTGCGTGACCGCACGCTCCCGAACCGGGGGACCGCGGTCAACGCCCCGGCCGGCCCGATCGGCGTTCACTCACCTGAACGTTGCAGGCGCGACGCGTTGTTATTGAGTGGTGATGCTGATCCGCCAGCCACCGCGCGTCAGCACGCGAAGGCCGCGGTACGTGCCGGCGCGCAGGCGCACCGAGCCACTGCGGAAGACCGTGGTGACCAGCGGAAACTGCCGGCCGCGACTGGCGCTTGTCAGCAGGCGCAACCGGCCGCCGCTCGGATGGCGCCACTCGAGCTTCGCGGTGCGCTTCAGTCGCAGCGTGCCGAGGCTCTGGCTCCCGGACCCGCTGTAGACCTTCTGGCCGTGGTTGAGCGTCACCGTTCCCGGCGTCACGGCGGCCCGCTCGGAGCGCACGCTCGAGCTTGCCGCCACGGGCGTTACGGTCGCGGCGGCGGCCGCCGCGACGAGCAGTGCTGTCACACGTCGTCTCATGAGATCCACAGGATGGTTGCAAGTACGCGGCCTGGCCGCGAGAACAGGCTGAGCACCGGTGGGATGGCGACGAGCGCCGCCACGGCGGCCCCGGTCACCAGTGCGATGCCGTTGAAGGGCGCGGCGTCCCAGTAGGTCATGCCCACTTCGGCCGCCAGCGCGCAGGCGAGCGAAAACAACGCCCATGACGCGAAGCCCAGGGATTGCAGGAGGCTGATCAGCAGCGTTGCGAGCGCGATCAGCCCGAAGCCCACGAACAGCGGCACGCGACCTGCGGCACCGTCCGTCTTCACGGCGACCACCGCAGGTAGAGGCGTCAGGTCGACGTTCGCGACGCGGGTCAGGCTGTCCGGCGCTGCTGCGGGGTTCTCGACGTATGCCCCCGCCAGGAGGGCCAGCACCGACAGCACGGCCGTCGCACAGACGAGACGTCCGAAGGCGCCGCCGAGCACCCCGATCGCAGGTCCGCGCAGCGCGACCTTCTCGGCCTCGGCGACGGGCACGCCGGCGAGCGCGCGCGGTACGTCGTCGTAGAAGCGCCAGAGATGGTGTCCCGCCCAGAAGCTGCCGGCGGTCGACGGCACGAGCGCCAGCGCCGGTAGCACGCCCTGCGAACCCCATCCGACGCTCGTGTCGAGGACGAGCAGCGCGCCGATGCCCGCTCCCAGGAGTCCGGCCGCGACGGCGCGTCGCGGGCGACCGGGCGCGTCGGTCGTCGATCCGGTCGTGGCGAGGATGAGCACCGTCATCAGCAGCGTCGCCGCGGCCGTCGCCGAGAGCGTCGAGAGGGGATGAACGCCGAGGTTGACCTCGACCGCCACGACGACCAGGAGCCCGACGTAGACGAGTCCCCAGCCGCGCCGGATCAACACCGTTCCACCGACCCACGTGACGACGAGCAGCAGGGCGACGAGCTCGCGCTCGCCTTGCATGAAGGCGACATCGACCCCGACGGCGAACAGGCAGAACAGGGCGACCCAATCACGGCGCAGGCACTCCAGGCCGTTGGGTCTTCCGAGATAGCGACTGCGCAGCATCCACTGACCGCCGAGCGTGATCGGCAGCGCAAGCCGGACGGCGCCGTCCCACACGTCCGTGCCGAGCGCGCGCCCGAATGGCAGCGTCCACAGCGCGACGGCGACGACCGCGATCAGCAGTGAGAGCCCTTCGGCCACGACGGCCTTGTCGCGAGGCTTGGATGCGCGCGGGTTGCCCACGCTGCGCGCCGGGGGTTCCTGCGTGCGGTCGACGGCATCGCCGGCGACGTCCAGGGCACCGGGCGGGCGCACCCCTCCCCAGGCCTCGAGCACCACGGCGGCCTCGAGCTTGTCCTGCGGGCGGCGCCCCAAACGCGCCTCGACGAGGTCGCGGATGTGGCTGGGGCCGTCTTTGGGACTCACGCCGCCTCAGCCTGCGCCGTCGACGCGACGCGTTCGAAGAGCTCGCGATAGCCGGTCAGCGAGGTCGAGCGCGCGAACGTGCGCTGGACTCGCGCGTGCCCGCGCATGCCAAGCTCGCTCGCCAGCTGCGGGTTGCGCAGCAGCGTGAGCACCGACTGCGCCAGCGCGTGGGTATCGCCCGGAGCGGTGACCATGCCGCAGCCGCGGACGACCTCCGGTACGCCTCCGACGCCGGTCGAGACCACCGGCCGGGCCTGGGACATCGCCTCCAGCAGCGCCATCGGCAGGCCCTCGGAGATGCTCGTCATCAGCACCAGGTCGGCGTCTCGGATGACGCCGTTGGGGTCCTGAGTGGGTCCCATGAACTCGAAGCGGTCGCCAAGGCCCAGCCGTGCGTGCAAATCGTGGCAGGATCGCCCGTAGGCCTCCTCCCCCTGCGTCACGGGTCCGAAGTAGCGGAAGGTCGCCTCGGGCATCCGCGCGATCACCTCGGCGGCGACGCGCAGCATGGTGTGCACATCCTTGAGCGGATCGACCCGGCCGACGGCGACGACCGTGTGGTTGTTCGGCGCCTGCGTCGGCTCCGGCGGCTTGTCGACGCCGTTGCGGATCACGTGGATCTTGGCCACGTCGACGCCCAACCCGATCTCCCAGCTGGCGTTAGCGTCCGTGACCGGCGAGATGACGTCGGCCGCATCGTATGCCGAGCGCGCCAGCCCCCGCGCCAGGCGGGTCGAGATGAAGCGCTCGCCTGGCGATGCAGGGGAGCGCACCGCCGCGAGATAGCTTTCGCGCAGGTAGACGCCGTGCTCGGTGAGCACGACCGGCGTCCCGTATAAGGCCTTCTGCACGGTGGCGGGGATTCCGGCCCAGCCCGCCGCCGTGACATGCAGGATGTCCGTCCTCGGCACGCGCTCGGCGGCGGCGCGCGCCACCCAGTAGAGGATCTGGTATAGCGTCGCCGCCTCGTAGGTGTCCAGTTCGGGCGCTTGGCCCGCGTCGTCCGTGCGCTCGTCGCAGACTTCGCGCAGCCCCTCGAGGAACATCTCCCAGCCACCGCGGTTGCGGAAGACGTTGCGCACCCTGTGCGGTCGGCGCTGACACCACACGAGCGCTTGCGTGAGCTCGTCGCGGTCGCCGTTCCAGCACAGCAGACCCCGCACCAGCACATAGGGGAGATCGAGCCGCAGACCCGGCTCTCCGTGCCGGCGCCAGCGCCAGCCGGGCAGCCCCTCCGACCAGAGCTCCACCGGCTTCTTGACCTTCACGTTCGCGGGCACGTCCATGCCGCTGTTGTTTGCCAGCCCGGCGCCCACGATTGGGAGGACCTCCCAGTCGATCTCGGGCAGGCCGCGCACCAGGTAGTCGCACCAGGAGCTCACTCCACCCATGGCGTAGGGGTACGTGCCCTCGGTGATCATGAGGACGCGCAGGCGCCGCCGGGCGACGGTGTCAGGCGAGCGCGAAGACCACATGATCGTCCTCTGGTCCGCCGATCGGTGCCGTCCAGCCCGACTGCTTGACCACGCCGTCGCTCGCGGTCCAGGAGGCACCGGTAACGGGAATCTGGACCCGCTCCGTGGCGCTGAGGTGCAGCCGGCCTTCCCGCAGGAAACCCGTGACTCTGTGGCAGCGCAGCGCCTCCTGCCAAGCTGCCTGGCGGGCAAGCTCTGCGCCCGCCTCGGCGAGCGTCGGCTGAACGAGCTCGACGCAGAACAGCCCACGGTGCCGGTCGAGGACCTCGTCGACGAGGTCGTAGAGCATCCGGTCACCGGTCAGGTTGGATTGGTGCAGGTAGTGTGGCCGCGGGTCATTCGCCAGGACGTGGTCGAAGATCGTCTGCGCCTCGAGCTCGAGGAAGCGACTCCAGCTCGTGGCGGGTGCCAGCCGTGTACGCGTGCCGGCACGTCCTTCGCAGCCCATCCGGGCTAGAAACAGGTGGCGGTACTCGTCCAGCTGCGCCTCGCGCGTGCAGACGTTGAAGTACATGTTCGTTGGATGGCGCGGGACGGTGCGTGCCGAGGCGATCGCGCGCTGGACGGGATCGCGCGAGCTGTCCGTGGCGATCCAGCGCACGCCCGTGTCGGCCAGCACGCCGGGCAGATGGACGTTCCCGAGGCCTGAGTGCTCGCCGGTGACCAGCTCGCTCTCGTCGACGGTCATGCCGGCGGCGCCCGCGAAGTCGACGTTGCGGCGGATCTCGGTCCGCAGCGTTTCGGCATCGGCCTCGTCCAGGACGACGTGGCCGAAGGTGTGGTTCAGCCAGCCGAAGTCCGCCTCGTGCTCGAGCAGCGCCGCGGTCAGGTCGTCTGCCTGCTGGGCCCCATGGCCGTTGAAACCGAGGTCCAGGCGCACGCCGCGTGCGCGCGACCAGCGCACGGCCGCCTCGACGTCCTGGCGCTGCATCCTGATCTTCACGGCCACGGTGCGGGCCGCCTCGGGATCCCAGCTGTCGTCGGACAGGAACACGTCATCGACCTGTAGCCCCAGGTAATGGCGTTGATGGCCGAGATAGACCCCGCGCGTGACCCAGCGCAGCATGCCGTGACGCAGCAGCTGGACGTGGATCATCGACGGGTTGCCGTCGACCGTGCAGACCATCTCCTCACGGCGGTCGGGGTGCGTGTAGATGCCCACCAGCGCGCTGTTCTCCGGGCCCGCCACGAGCGTCGTGAAGGTGGCGTCGACCGGCGTGGCGAGATAGCCGTAGGCGTTGGGATCGATCGGCACGTCGCCGCGCAGCTCGCAGAACACGGCACGGCCCGCACCGGTCAGGCTGCCTGACAGCGCGGCAGTGCCGCCCGAGGTTGTCGGCGCACTGAGCCCGTACAGGGCCGAGGGATAGGCGAAGCCCGTGATGCGCCGGATGCCGAACGCGCGCTCGAAGTCGGCGAGGGCGGTCCACTCGTCGGCGGTCAGCGCCGAGACGTACCGCGCGCCGTCAAAGCTCGGCAGTCCGCCGGCGGCAACGATGACCGCTTGGTAGTGCGCGCGCGTGGCGTCGGCCGCCAGCGCCCGCGCGTCGATCGGAGGATGGCCGCGCCGGGCGACGATCGCGTGGTACGGCACGCCCTCGCGCTCCAGCGCCGCCACCCACGCGTGAAATGCCGGCTCCTGGCCGTCGGCCGAGAGCAGCAGGACGCGCAGGTCGATGCGCTGGCCCGCGCGGCGGCGATCCTCGTCGCCTGTTGCGCCGAACTCGCTCTCGGGCCCGCCCCGGCTTTGCGGCACGTCGTTGCGCCGGCTGCCGAAAAGTCCGCTCCGACGCGCCCGACTCGTATCCTGCGCCCCTGACCTCACAGATCGCACCGTGTGCTTCAACCCTTTGAGTCCTTTCAACAGTCCTCCGGTGCGAACGGCGCGCACGCCTACCACACATCGAATCCGATGCCCGCCCTAACCTTCGTCGATCCGCATTGGCGGATCAACGCGCCATTCGACCCGAATTGCGTTCAGGGCGCTGAACGGCCCGCGAGGCGATAGAGGGCATATCGTGCATCGCAGCGCACGAAACCAGTGAACGTCGAGCCCCAGCTGGCGTTGGACGGCGAGAACCTGCGAGTCATCGTGGTCGAAGATCACGCGCTGTTCCGGCGCGCGCTGGGCGGATCGCTGCAGCTCCGCGGTTTCACGGTCGCTGCCGAGGTCGAGTCGGGCGCACACGCGCTGCACGCGACGCTCGAGCATCGCCCGCACGTCGTGCTGATGGACCAGCGGCTGCCCGACCTGTCCGGTCCCGACGCGACACGCCTCATCCTCGCCGAGGCGCCGCTGACTCGGGTCGTGGCGCTCAGCGCATCCGGCGGGAAGACGGAGCTCCATGAGGCGCTGGCCGCCGGGTCGGTGGGATACGTGCTCAAGAGCGCGGCTCCGGACGAGGTCGCCGCCGCGGTTCGGGCGGCCGCCGCGGGCCAGACGCCGGTCTCGCCGGCCGTCGCCGCCCACCTCGTCGAGCACTTCCGCCGCACGACCGCGCCTGAGCTCCCGCCGGAGAGCGTCCTGCTGGCCGAGCAGCTCAGCGACCGTGAGCGCGAGATCCTCGCGCTGATCACCGCCGGCCACGACAACCGGACGATCGCCGAGACCCTGTTCATCAGCCCGCACACCGTCAAGGGCCACGTGTCGACGATCCTCAGCAGGTTGCGGGTCGCCAACCGCATCCAGGCCGCGGTCTACGCGGCGCGCCACGGTCTGGACTGAGGACCCTCGATCTAGTGGTCGACGAGCGGAGGATCGGGTGCGCGTTCTCGGCTCACGTTGCTTACGTTGCTCACGTTCAAGTCCCGTACCAGGGCAAGGGCCGCACTCCTGTCGTCGACGCCCAGCTTGGCCACGGCCGAGGACAGATGCCGGCGCACGGTGACCGGGGAGACGGACATCCGAGTGGCGACGTCCCGGGTGCTCATCTCGTCGTGCATAAGCTCCAGAACTTCCCATTCGCGTGCGGTGAGCCGAGCCCCGCGCGGCATGCGCAGCTTGACGCGGCGTCGGCCCTCGCCGGCACGCACGTGGTCGAGCACTCGCGCCATCAGCCGGCGCGGCAGCGCGGCCTCTCCGGAGACGACCCCGCGCAGCGCGAACGCGAGCCGGTCCGGATCGCTGTCCTTGAGCAGGTAGCCGACGGCGCCGGCCCGAACCGCGGCGAGAAGGTCGAGCTCGTCATCGGACACGGTAAGCATGACCACCGCGGTCTCGGGCAGCTGTTTGGAGATCTTGCGCGCGGCGACGATCCCGTTGCCGGGCATGTCGATGTCGAGCAGGCAGACATCGGGCCGCTCGCGAAGAGCAGCCAGGACGGCGCCCGGCGCGTCGGCAGCCTCAGCGCACACGTTAACTCCGCACCGCGTCAGTGCGTCACGTACACCGTCGCGGACGAGGGGATGATCGTCGGCGATCAGCACCCGCAGCGCCCGCGTGACGAGTGCTTCAGGCAATGCGTACCTCGACGACGGTCCCGCGGCCCGGATCCGAACGCACCCGTAGCCGCACCCCCGCTCGCGCGGCGCGCTCCTGCATGCTGGTCAGCCCGAACCCCGAGTGCGACCCCGCTGCAGCACCGTCCGGCCGGAAGCCCACACCATCGTCGGCGATCCTGAGGACCACGGCTTCCCCGCCTGTCAGGGTGAGCAACACTTCGGACGCGCCGCCATGGCGCACGGCATTGGTCGTCGCCTCTCTCACGATGCGCAGCAGGTCGCTGCGCACGGCGGCCTCGACCTCGACGCCCTCCTGCAGATCGATCCGCACGATCCCGCCCGCCCGCGAAGCGATCCGTTCGGCCGTGCGGGTCAGCGCGGATCCGAGCGACTCCCCGGGCGTATGGGCAAGCGAGGCGATGGCGAGCCGCGTCTCGTCCAGAGCGCAGGCCGCTGCCTCAGCGATCCTGGCAGCGGCCGGATCGTCACTACCGGCGGCCACGCGAGGAGCGTGCGCCGCGATGTAGGCGAGTTCCTGGGCAAGGCCGTCGTGCAGATCGCGGGCGATCCGTCGGCGCTCCTGGGCAACCGCGCGACGGGCCGCCGCGCTCGGGTATGTCCCGAGCTGCCGCAGCGCGCCAGCGAGCAATGCGAGCGCCGCAGCAGAGCGCAACACCTCGCCCATCGTCATCCATTCCGGCGTAAGGACGTTCACGCCAGCGTCGAGTTGGGCGGTCCCAAGCAACACGAGTGCCGCAGCAATCCAAGCTTGCAGCTCGGTGCCGTCGCGGATCGCTCGCCCGGCAAAGACGGCGCCCGCGACGACGGCCAGGAGCGCGGCCGCGAGATCCGTCGCCATGAAACCCGTGGCCGGGGTCGCCACGGCGAGCCCGGCGGGAGCCGGCACGAAGTTCAGAGCGTCGGTCACGAGCAACACCAGCGGCAACCCGATCAGGCTGGCGCCCATCGCGTGGGCGGTCCGCCGCCCCGCGCGGTCGATCACGTGCAGGGGGGCGAGCGCCGCCACGGCAAAGACGACCGCGACGAGCAGGAGAGCGATCGCGTGGGCTCGCAGCAGGGTGCCGTCGATCTCCCGCGAGACGATCGCGGGCAGCAACGAGAAGCTCCCCTCGACGACCGCGAACAGGCCGACGCCCCACGCCAGCATGAGATCGCGGCCTCGGCGGCCGGCTCGGGCACGGCCGCAGAGCAGGCAGGCCGCAAGCGCGGCGATGAGGAAGGTGGTCGCCTCGACAGCCGACCGCGCAGGTGCGCTCTGACTCACCGCTGACGGGGAAATCGTGATCGCAGCCGCCGCAGCAGCGACGAGCAGCACCACCAGACCGACGACCACCAGAGACTGGTCCCGGCGCTCGGACCCGATACTCCAGAACACCGATTTCCTTTTCGACGTCGCGCGCGCAAGCAGTAATTCGCCCTCCGTAGCCCGACGGCTGACCAACGTCATGATGATCCCCATCACTCCCTGAATCGTGGTAAGCGGCCTATCCCTGGGTCCGCGTCGCGAGCGAGCCGAGCCGATTCCTGCGGTCGTTACGCATGTGTTCGGTGGTACGCAAGCCTTCTCATATTCTCTTCATGTACAGCTGGTAAGTCAAGCGGAGTATCGAAACGTTGACAACTGGTGCGTCAACGCGCCAGCAGGCTCCGAGTATCGCCGTCGGCGAATCTCGCATCGAACGCTCCGCGAGCGCCCGTAGGTTTCATGAAGGAAACGCACGATCGCCGCGCAAGTTGGTCGCGAACCGCAGCGAGACCCCCTGCAGGCGATTCGCACGCCGTAGATGGCGCGCGTTCAGCTTGCGGCGCCGGCGCGTTCGCGCCGG
>JAWVGJ010000070.1:0-19347 GCA_033855115.1 Solirubrobacteraceae bacterium | reverse complement strand
CCGCGAAGCGCTGCGCTGCCTCAAGCGTCACATCACCCGCCGCGTCTACACGCTCCTCATGCACACCCACAACATGAACGCGAACGCGCCAGCAACGGCGCTCGCGTTGACATAGGAGCAACCGATGTCCGCCTCGTCGCGGCGTCGACACCCGGCCGATGACCTACGACGCCCACGCGGGCTATCGTCGCCAGCGCAATGAACACCGTGCAGCTGACCGGCGGCGGGTTGTCGGTGCCCGACGTGCTCGCCGTGGCGCGCTATGGCGCGCAGGTGTCGCTCGGCGCGCGGGCGCGCGCCGCGATGGCCGCGAGTGCCGACGTCGTCACGCGGCTCGCCCACTCGCCGGATCCGGCCTACGGCGTCTCGACCGGGTTCGGCTCGCTGGCGAACGTCACGATCGCGGCGGAGAAGCGCGAGGAGCTGCAGCGGTCTCTCCTGCGCTCACATGCGGCCGGCATGGGGTCGCCGGTCGAGCACGAGGTCGTGCGGGCGATGATGCTCTTGCGGGCGCGGACGCTCGCGATGGGGTACTCGGGAGCGCGGCCGGTCGTGGTCGACCGGATCATCGCGCTGCTGAACCTAGGCCTGACGCCGGTGGTCCCAGAGCACGGCTCGCTGGGCGCGAGCGGCGACCTCGCGCCGCTGGCGCATTGCGCGCTGGCGCTGCTTGGCGAGGGAGAGGTCGAGCTGGGCGCGAACAGCGAGCGCGTACCCGCCGCCGAGGCGCTGCGCGACAACGGCATCGAGCGGCTGACGCTCGTCGCCAAGGAGGGCCTCGCGCTCATCAACGGCACCGACGGCATGCTCGGCATGCTCGCGCTCGCGACGCACGATCTCGGGCGGCTGCTGCGCATCGCCGACATCACGGCGGCGATGTCGGTCGAGGCGCTGCTCGGGACCGACCGCGCCTATGCCGCCGACCTCGTCGCGCTGCGCCCGCAACCGGGCCAGCAGCTCAGCGCCGCGAATCTGCGCGCGCTGCTCGCCGGCTCGGAGATCGTCGCCAGCCATCGCGACCGCCACGACCGCGTACAGGACGCCTACTCGCTGCGCTGCGCACCGCAGGTGACGGGTGCCGCGCGCGACACGCTCGCCCACGCCGACGCGGTCGCTGCCGCGGAGCTGCGGTCGGCGATCGACAACCCGATGGTGCTACCCGACGGGCGCGTCGAGTCGTGCGGCAACTTCCACGGTGCGCCGCTGGCGTTCGCCTGCGACGCGCTCGCGATCGCCGCGGCCGAGGTCGGCGCGATCGCCGAGCGGCGCACCGACCGCCTGCTGGACGCGACGCGCTCCAGCGACCTGCGGCCGTTCCTGGCCGACGATCCGGGCGTCGACTCGGGCCTCATGATCGCGCAGTACACGCAGGCAGCGATGGTCGCCGAGAACCGGCGTTTGGCGTCACCCGCGAGCGTCGGTTCGCTGCCGACGAGCGCGATGCAGGAGGACCATGTCTCGATGGGCTGGGCCGCGGCGCGCAAGCTGCGAACGATCGTCGCGAACCTCGCCCGGATCCTCGCGGTCGAGCTCGTCTGCGCCGCGCGCGGCATGGACCTGCGCGAGCGGCTGAAGCCCACGCCTGGCGAGCGGCTGAAGCCCGCGCCGGGTACGGCGGCGGCGCGCGCGTGCGTGCGCTCGAGCGTCCGCGGACCGGGACCGGATCGCTGGCTGTCGCCCGAGCTCGCGGCGGCGGAGCAACTCGTCGTCGCCGGAGCCGTGCTGCACGCGGTCGAGGCTCAGATCGGCGCGCTGAAGTGAGGGGCGCGCGAGTCGTACGCGCGCGGCGCGGGACGGAGCTGTCATGCGCAGGCTGGCCGCAGGAGGCGGCGCTGCGGATGCTCTGCAACAACCTCGATCCCGATGTCGCCGAGCGCCCCGACGACCTCGTCGTCTACGGCGGCACCGGCCGCGCCGCACGCTCGTGGGAGGCGTTCGACGCGATCGTTCGCAGCCTGCGCGGCCTCCGGGACGACGAGACGCTGCTCGTGCAGTCCGGCAAGCCGGTGGGCATCTTTCGCACGCACGAATGGGCGCCGCGGGTACTGCTGGCGAACTCCAACCTCGTGCCGGAGTGGGCGACGTGGGACGAGTTCCGGCGCCTCGAGGCGCTCGGCCTCACGATGTACGGTCAGATGACGGCGGGCTCGTGGATCTACATCGGCAGCCAGGGGATCGTGCAGGGCACCTACGAGTGCTTCGCGGAGATCGCCCGGCGGCGTCACGGCGGGACGCTGGCCGGCACGATCACGCTGACGGCGGGGCTCGGTGGGATGGGCGGCGCGCAGCCGCTGGCGGTGACGATGAACGGCGGCGTCGCGCTGTGCGTCGAGGTCGATCCCGAACGGATCGCGCGGCGCTTGCAGACCCGCTACCTCGATGAGGTGGCGGTCGATCTCGACGCTGCGGTGGCGCGCTGTCTCAGCGCTCGCGACGAACGCCGTGCCGTGTCGATCGGGCTCTGCGCGAACGCGGCCGACGCGTTTGCGGTGCTGCTGGAGCGCGGGTTCGAAGCCGACATCGTCACCGACCAGACAAGCGCGCACGACCCGCTGAACGGGTACGTCCCGGGACGCATGTCCATGGCCGAGGCCGACGAGCTGCGCAGCGCCGATCCGGACGAGTACGTCCGCCGCTCGCGCGCGTCGACCGCTGCGCACTGCGCCGCGATGGTCGGGTTCCTCGACGCCGGCGCCGAGGTCTTCGACTACGGCAACAGCCTGCGCGTCGAAGCGCGACTGGGCGGCTTCGAGCGCGCGTTCGACTATCCCGGCTTCGTCCCCGCGTACGTGCGGCCGCTGTTCTGCGAGGGCAAGGGACCGTTTCGCTGGGTCGCGCTCTCGGGCGATCCGGCCGACATCGCGGCGACCGACGACGCAGCGCTCGAGGAGTTCCCCGAAGACGAGGCGCTCGCACGCTGGATCGTCCACGCGCGCGAGCGGATCGCCTTCCAAGGACTGCCGGCACGGATCTGCTGGCTGGGCTACGGTCAGCGTGCCCGCCTGGGCCTGCGCTTCAACGAGATGGTCCGCAGCGGCGAGCTGCGCGCGCCGGTCGTCATCGGGCGCGACCACCTGGACTCCGGCTCGGTCGCCTCGCCGTACCGCGAGACGGAGGCAATGGCCGACGAGTCCGACGCGATCGCCGACTGGCCGCTACTCAACGCGCTCGTGAACACGGCGTCCGGAGCATCCTGGGTGAGCATCCACCACGGCGGCGGCGTCGGCATCGGTCGCTCGATCCACGCGGGAATGGTGTGCGTCGCCGATGGATCTGCGCTCGCCGCGCAGAAGCTCGAGCGCGTGCTGACTGCGGATCCCGGAACAGGCGTCATGCGCCACGCCGACGCCGGGTACGAACGGGCGGTCGAGGTCGCCGAGCAGCGCGGCGTGCGAATTCCGATGCGGGAGACTTGAATGAGTGGTCGGGACATCGTCGTGAGCCTGAGCTCGTGAGCTTCCTCTGGTGCGAGCTGGCTTGGCTGGGGAGCGAGCGCGCCGCCGAGAACGTGCTCATCGAGGTCGACGGCGATCGGATCGCGGCGGTGCGGACGGACGTCGCCGAGCCGCCGGCCGGCACCGAACGGCTACCCGGGCTGACGCTCCCCGGGCTGGCCAACTCGCACTCCCATGCATTCCAGCGCGCGCTGCGCGGGCGCACCCAGGCCGGCCGCGGAACCTTCTGGAGCTGGCGCGAGCAGATGTACGCACTCGCCGGCGCGATGGATCCCGACAGTCAGCTCGCGCTCGCGCGGGCGACGTTCGCCGAGATGGCGCTCGCCGGGGTGACGCTCGTCGGAGAGTTTCACTACCTGCACCACGGGCCCGGCGGGACGCCGTACGAAGACCCCAACGCGATGGGCTCCGCCGTTCTGGCGGCGGCCGCCGAGGCCGGGCTGCGCACCACGCTGCTGGACACCTGTTACCTGCACGGCGGGATCGACACCGAGCCCGACGCGATCCAGCGGCGCTTCTGCGACCCGAGCGCCGAGGCCTGGTGTGAGCGCGTCGAGCGGCTCGACGGCGGGCCGCAAGCCCGCATCGCCGCAGCGATCCACAGCGTGCGCGCCGTCGATCCGCAAAGCGCGGGGCGCGTCGCCGAATGGGCCGGCGCGCGCGGCCTGCCGCTGCACGCCCACGTCTCCGAGCAGCCGGCGGAGAACGAGGCCTGCCTGGAGGCCTACGGCCGCACGCCGACCGGGCTGTTGTGGGACGCCGGCGTGCTGAGCGAGCGCTTCACCGCCGTACACGCGACGCACGTCAACCGCGACGACCTCGAACTGCTCGGCGAGGCCGGCGGCTTCGCGTGCCTGTGCCCGACGACCGAGCGCGATCTCGCCGACGGGATCGGCCCGGCACGGCGCGTGCGCGAGTCGGGCTCGCTGGTCGTCCTCGGCAGCGACTCGCAGGCCGTGATCGACCTCTTCGAGGAGGCGCGCGCGGTCGAGCTCGACGAACGCCTGAACACCGGCGTGCGCGGTCACCACGCTCCGGGCGACCTGCTGCGCGCCGCGACCGCGAGTGGCTACGAGAGCCTCGGCTGGCCCGAGGGCGGCCGGATCGATGCGGGCGCACTGGCCGACCTGACGACGGTCGGCCTCGACGGCGTGCGGCTCGTCGGAACGACCGCGCGCAACGCGCTGTCGGCGGCCGTGTTCTGCGCGAGCGCGCCCGACGTGCGCAGCGTGATGGTCGGCGGGCGCTGGATCGTGCGCGACGGCGCCCACGTCACGATCGACGTGGCGGCCGAGCTTGCGGCCGCGATCCGCGCGCTTGCCCCGTGAGCGCGCTCGTCCTCGACAACGTCGGCCTGCTCGTGACGAACGACCCGGCGCTCGGTCACGGTCGGCTCGGGATCGTGCACGACGCGGCGATCGTGTTCGACGACGATCGCGTGGCGGCGATCGAGCCCGCGGGGGCCGTCGGCGACGAGCGCATCGACGCCGGCGGGCGCGCCGTGATTCCGGGATTCGTCGACAGCCACACCCATCTCGTGTTCGCCGGAGATCGCGGCGAGGAGTTCGCGGCGCGGATGGCCGGCGCCCCGTACGTGGCGGGCGGCATCCGCGTCACGACGGCGGCGACGCGAACGGCTTCGAACGAGGAGCTCCTCATGCTTGCCCGAGCCCGCCGCCGCGAGGCGCTGCGCGCAGGGATCACGCATCTGGAGATCAAGTCCGGCTACGGCCTTGACGTGGCGACCGAGTCGCGCCTCTGCGAAGTCGCGGCGCAGCTCACCGACGATGTCACGTTCCTCGGCGCGCACGCGGTGCCGCAGGAGTACGACGGTCGCGGGGACGAGTACGTCGAGCTGGTCTGCGGCGAGATGCTCGCCGCATGCGCGCGGGATGCGCGCTGGATCGACGTGTTCGTCGAGCGCGGGGCGTTCGACGCCGGCCAGGGGCGCGCGGTGCTCGACGCCGGGCGGGCGGCCGGGCTCGGCCTGCGCGTGCACGCCAACCAGCTCGGCCCGGGCCCTGGCGTCCAGCTGGCCGTGGAGATGGGCGCGGCGTCGGCCGACCACTGCACGTATCTGGATGACGCGGACGTCGAGGCGCTGGCCGATAGCGACACGGTCGCGACGTTCCTGCCCGCGACGGACTTCTGCACGCGCGAGCCCTATCCGGACGCGCGCCGCGTGATCGACGCCGGCGCGACCGTTGCGCTGGCGACCAACTGCAACCCCGGCTCGAGCTACACGACCTCGATGGCGTTCTGCATCGCGCTCGCCGTGCGCGAGCTGCACATGACCGCCGAGGAGGCGCTGGCGGCGGCGACGCTCGGCGCTGCGCGGGCCCTGCGGCGCGACGACGTCGGACGCCTGACGCGGGGGGCGCGGGCCGACGCGGTCGTCCTGTCCGCACCCTCCTACGCGCACCTCGTGTACCGGCCGGGCGTCCCGCTCGTTGCGGCGACGATCCAGGCGGGTCAGGCGGCATGGGTCGATCCGGACTTTGCCATCGGCGCGCGGCCCGCGACATGACAGCTGGGCCACACGCCGATCGAGCCTGCCCGGAACGCGGCGCGCCGGTACGTGCCGAAGATCCATCTTGAGACCGATGTGGCTCGAGCGAGCGGGCGTTACGTTGTGGCGGTGTCGAGGAACGTAGGTCGCGTAAGGGCGTGGATCCGGTCCCATCCCGTGGCGGCGGATTCTGCCCTGGCCGTGGCCCTGTTGGGCGCGACCCTCGTCTCGTCGAACGTGACGTTGGACATCTATGCGAGTGAGCCCTCGTATGGGCGGCCGGACGCGACCGCAATCGCGGCGATTCTTGCCGTCATGGTCCTTCCTCTGGCTCTGCGCCGCCGCGCTCCGCTGACGGTGCTGCTGGCCTGTACAGCCGCCTTTCTGACGTCGCGCATCCTGCTGGACTCCGTCGAGACGTCGATCACGACGATCGTCATGTCGCTGGCGGTGTACAGCGCTGCCGCTCACGGCCGCGCGCGGTGGCGAAGCTGGGTGTGCGGGATCTGCCTTGTCGCCGTCATGGCCGAGGTCTTGCGCGAGGCGATCGTCATCTTCCCGCCCGATCTTCCCAACCTGCTGCTGAACCAGATCTTTGCGCTGCTGGTCAACCTCGTGCTGTTCGGCGGGATGTGGGCCCTGGGAGCCGCGCTGGGCTCCGGCCGGCGCCGCGCCAAGGAGTTGCTGCATCGAACGGTGGAGCTCGAGCACGAGCGCGAGGAGAACGCTCGCCGCGCCGTGTTCGACGAGCGCGTTCGGATCGCGCGCGAGCTGCACGACGTGGTCGCCCATCACGTCAGCATGATGGGGATCCAGGCCGGCGCCGCCCGCGTCGTTCTGGGCCGCGACCCCGTCATGGCGACCGAGGCGCTGGCCGGGATCGAGACCTCCAGCCGCCAGGCCGTGCTGGAGCTTCACCAGCTGCTCGGCTTCCTGCGTCAGGAAGACGACCCCGACGATCTGGCGCCCCAACCGAGCCTCGGTCAGGTGCACAGCCTCGCGGCCAACATGAGCGACTCCGAGCTCACCGTCGAGGTCAGCGTCGAGGGTGAGCAGCGGCCGCTGGCGCCGACGGTCGACGTCTCGGCCTACCGGATCGTGCAGGAGGCCCTGACCAACACGCTCAAGCACGCCGGGGCATCGCGCGCCGACGTGCATCTGCGCTACTGGCCCGGCGAGCTCGAGCTCGAGATCATCGACGACGGCCATGGGGTGTCCGATCCGTCGTCGACGCTCGGGGGCCTGGGCCTGATCGGCATGCGTGAGCGAGCGTCGCTGCACGGCGGGCAGCTTACGGCCGGTCCCGCGGCGGGCGGCGGGTTCGCCGTCCGGGTCAAGCTGCCGACGCCCGACGGTGCGTTATGAGCATCAGGGTGCTGCTGGCCGACGACCAGGCGATGGTGCGGGCCGGCTTTCGCATGATCCTCGAGTCCGAACCTGACATCGAGGTCGTCGGCGAGGCCGCCGACGGCGAGCAAGCCGTCGAGGCGACCCGGCGCCTGCGCCCCCACGTCGTGCTGATGGACATCCAGATGCCCGGCGAGGACGGGCTGCGCGCGACCCGGCGCATCACCGAGCGCCGTGGTCAGTCCAGCCGCGTCGTCATCCTGACGACGTTCGAGCGCGACGACTACGTTTACGAGGCGTTGCAGTCGGGCGCCAGCGGGTTCTTGCTCAAGAACGCTCCGCCCGAGCAGCTCGTTCACGCGGTGCGCGTCGTGGCCGCCGGCGATGCCCTGCTGGCGCCGTCGATCACGCGGCGCATCATCGAGCAGTTCGCTCGCCGACCGATCAAGCCCGAGCTCGACGAACAGCTGCAGTCGCTGACGCAGCGCGAACGCGAAGTGCTGGCGATGCTGGCGCGTGGCAAGAGCAATGCCGAGCTGGCCGCCGAGCTGTTCGTCACCGAGGGCACGATCAAGACCCACGTGTCGAGCCTGCTGGCCAAGCTCGGGCTGCGCGATCGAGTGCAGGCCGTCGTCGTCGCCTACGAGAGCGGGCTCGTCAAGCCGGGTGCGTAGGCGTCTGTCGTTCGACGGAGGCTGCCGCGCCGAAGATCGTTCGATCGACCGAGCACCCACAGGCCCCGCGGGCGATGACAGGCGCGGGCGGCCGTCGCAGACTGCTTGGGACGACCACCTGCATCGACCTTAGGAGCAGCGATGACCGCACGACATGCCCTACTGAAGAATCTACGCCTGGGACCGGCGCTTGCGCTGTCGGCCGTTGCGGCGGCGGGATACGGTGCAGAGGCGCAGGCGGCACAGGCCGTCTCCCCCGACCGGACCATGCAGCAGCTCGAGCGCATCGTGCACGACCGGGTGGACAGCGGGCGCAGCGCGGGCATCGTGGCGGGGATGGTCTTTCCGGACGGGAGCACGCGCGTCGTCGCCTACGGCGACGCTGGTGGCGGACGGCGCCTGGACACGCGCAGCGTGTTCGAGATCGGCTCGATCACGAAGACGTTCACCGCGACGCTGCTCGCGGACATGGCTCAGCGCGGCGAGGTGCGGCTGAGCGATCCCGTCGCAAGCCTGCTTCCCCCGGGGGTGACGGTGCCCTCGCGCGGCGGGCGTCAGATCACGCTGCAGGATCTGGCCACGCAGACCTCCGGCCTGCCTCGGCTGCCGACCAACCTGGCCATCACGGATCCCAGCAACCCGTACGCCGACTACAGCGTCGATCAGCTCTACGAGTTCCTCGACGGCTACACGCTGACACGCGACCCCGGCTCGCAGTTCGAGTACTCGAACCTCGGCGTCGGGCTGCTGGGACACGCGCTCGCTCTGCGGGCTCACAAGAGCTACGAGCAGCTCGTGCGCGAGCGCATCCTCGCCCCGCTGCACATGACGAGCAGCGCGATCACGCTCACGCCGGAGATGGCGCAGAACTTCGCCGCCGGCCACGATGCGGACGGCGCGACCGTCCCGCCCTGGGACCTGCCGACGCTGGCCGGCGCGGGCGCGCTGCGTTCGTCGATCACCGACATGCTGTCCTACGCGCGCGCCAACCTGGAAGACGACGGTGGACCGCTGCAGCAGGCGATGGCGATCGCGCGCTCACCACGCCATCGGATCGACGCCCAGACGCAGATCGGGCTGAACTGGATCACCCAACACAGCGGCGACCGCGACATCGTGTGGCACGACGGAGGGACAGGCGGCTTCTCGAGCTTCATCGGTCTCGACGAGGCGCGCGAGACGGCGATCGTGGTGCTGAGCAACTCGTCGACACCCGAGGGCATCGACGACATCGGCTTTCACCTGTTGGACAAGCGCTTGGCGCTCACGCCGCCGTCGAAGCACAAGGAGATCAAGCTGCCGGCGCAGGTGCTGGACCGGTACGTCGGCGTGTACGACTTCGCGGGCCTGAAGGTGACGATCACGCGCTCCCCGCAGGGGCTGATCGCCGAGATTCCCGGTCAGGGGACCGCGCGTCTGTATGCCGAGAGCAAGACGGAGTTCTTTCTCAAGGTCATCGATGCGCAGGTCAGCTTCCAAATCGACTCCAAGGGCCGGGTGACGGGAGCCGTGCTGCACCAGGACGGCCAGACGATCCCGGCCGAGAGGATCGGCTGAGATCGCAACGAGGTGGCTCGGACCGAGAGGCGAGACTGAGCGCATGACCATGCCCGACCGCCAACCCCCGCACGAGGCCCGTTCGGACGTCGTTCTCGAGTACGACGCGCTCGTCAAGCGCTTTGGGACGACGACGGCCCTGGCGGGGGTGAGCTTCACCTGCTCGGCGGGCTCGATCACGGCGCTGATCGGGCCCAACGGCGCCGGCAAGTCGACGCTGTTTCTCGCCGCGTCCGGGCTGCTCGTCCCGGACGCGGGGACGGTCCGCGTGCGCGGCCACCCGGCGGGCTCCGCCGCCGCACAGCGCGCCGTGTCGCTGATGCCCGAGCAGCCCGATCTCTATCCGGGCGTGTCGGTCTGGGAGCACGTCGCGTTCATCGCGCTGCTGTACCGGCTATCGGACTGGCGGGCACGGGCGGAGCAGCTGCTGGCGCGCTTCGGCCTATCCGACCGGCGCGATGCGCTGCCGCACGAGCTGTCGCAGGGACTGCGGCGGCGGCTGGCGCTGGTGATGTCGCTCCTGCACGGCGCGGACATGCTGCTGCTCGACGAGCCGTTCAACGGGCTTGACCCGCGCAGTGCGAGAGAGCTGCGGTCGCTGATCCGCGAGCTGGCCGGGGCCGGGGCCTGCGTGCTGGTCGCGACGCACATCCTGTCTGACGTGGAGCGGTTAAGCGACCGGGCGATCGTGCTCGACCGCGGGCGCAAGACGGCGGAGGGCACCCTGGACGAGCTGCGCCGCCAGGCCGGGCTCGACTGCGACGCGGATCTCGAAGCCGCCTATCTCGCGCTGACCGACGCGAGCCCCGAACCTTTCGCCGGCGACGAACCTGGCGCGCGGCGATGAGCGGTCACGCCGCCGGCGCAGCATCGCCGGCGTCATCTGCGCCCGGCGCAGCGCGGGCCGGTCTGCTCGCCTGCCTTTCGGCGCTGACCTACGTCGGCGTTTGCCGCGCGACTCGGCAGCTGCGGGGGATCGCGGGCAAGCCGTGGCCACTGCTGGGCCTGCTGGCCGCAATCGCGCTGTTCGCCGGACTCCAGTTGCTCGCGCTGGACCGGGTCGGCGAGCAGGGCGCGCTCGATCCGTCGTTGCTGGATCCCGTGCTGCGATTCGCCCCGCTGCTGCTCGCGGCAGCGTTGTTTTTCTCCACCTTCTCGACGCCGTTGCGGCTGCAGGTCGCGGATGTGTCATGGGTGCTCACCGCCCCCGGTGGGGGCCGCGCGCTGTTCGCCCGGGCACTGCTGCTGCGACCGCTGGGCTACGCCGCCATCGGCTACCTCGGCGCCTCGATCGCGCGCTGGTCGCTCGGTCGGCCGGTGAACGAGGTGTGGAAGATCGCGCTGGTCGCCGCGGCGGCTGGGCTCGCGCTTCGCCTGTTGTCCTTCGGCGGGCACATCCTCGTCGTGCGTACCCGTGCGGCGGTCGCCCTGCGGGCAGTTGCCGTGACCTGGGGCATTGGGCTCGTGCTGGCCGCGGTGGTGGATCTGCCCGGCGGTGGATGGCTCGGGCTGCGCCCCGTGGTCCGACCGCTGCTCGCCGGAGTGCTTCAGCCGTCGCAGCTCCCCGGGCAATGGCTGCTCATCGTGATGGCGGTGCTGCTCGCGGCGTCGCTAGCGCTCGTCGCGGCAGCCCGCGGTTTTGAGGAGCGTGCCCGCGTCGGGGCGCGCCAGATCGCAGAGGCGCAGGAGGCGTTGCGCCGCTTTCGCAGCGGGCAGCAGCTGTCGTTGACCCAGTTCCGTACCGGGACGGGCTCGTTGCCGGGCTGGTCGGCGCTGGCCGGAGAGCGCGCGCTGTTCTTCCGCGCGCTGGCTCAGCAGCGGCGGCTGACGCCCCCGAGCTGGGTCGCGCTCGGCCTGCTCGTGGACCTGGGCGGGGCGCTGGTGCTGCTCAGCGTGGCGCCGGCATTCACTTCGGGTTGGGCGGCGGTGTGCCTGGCGGCCGCAGTCTGGAGCGGCGGCAGCATGCTGGCGATCGAGCTCGACCACCTCCACGTGCGAATCGCGCCGCTGCGACCGCTGCCCGCGCTGCTGTGCCTGGCTGCCGTCACCGCCGTCCAGCGCATCGTAAGCATCGAACTGGCGTGGCTCGTCGTGCTGTTCGCGCCTGGGGTCACGGCCGGCGCTTGGGTAACGGGAGTCCTGCTGATCCCGTGCCTGGTGGCGCTCGTCGAGGCTGCCGGGGCGCTCGCGGTCGCGGTCGCCGACCGGCCACTGAGCCGAGGCGCCCTCAAGGTCGCGATCGGCACGATCGGCGCGCTTCCGGCGATTGCGGCCCTGACCGCGGGCGCCGCCTTGGGCTGGCCTGCGACGGTCGTCGCGCCGATGGCCGCGGCGGCGTTGCTGGCCCTTGCCTGGTGCTGCCTGGCACGCGCCGCCAACCACATCTGGCCGCGAGCGCACGCGACCGGCGTTGAGGGCTAGCCGGCTCGGTCAGGCGCCTGAACCTGGCGCGACGCATATAGACGACCGGTCGAGCGTCGCACCCGCATTTTGGTCGCCCGGTCCATACCGGCGGCGGCCTGCTCGGCGCACCATGAATCGGCGCGGCGGCTGGCTCAGTGCCGTCCGAACCCCATTTAACCGGAGAGGAGCCGATCATGGCGGTCGAGCCGAAGCTCAGCGACCAGGAGATCACGAGCCTGCTGGAGATTCCCCACCCGAGCAAGGGAGTGGGTGAGTCGATCTACGGGACGACGAAGGTCTTCCCCGACTACCAGGCCGAGCCCGGCGAGACGTATTTCGGCATGGTGCACGGCATCGTCCACGAATCGTCGGTCAGCTTCGTGGCCGTGCTGCTGGCAATCCGCGCTCAGCGCAAGGGATTTGATTCCGCCCTGTACTTCTTCGGGATCGGTGCGCTGAACTGCCTGGCGACGCGCGGCTTCCCGGACATCGGCAGCGAGATCTTCCCGGGCATGCGCAACGAGAACGCGCAGATAGCGAAGTTCATCGAGGAGGGCGGCAAGGTCTTCGCCTGCCGGCTCGGACTGTCGCTGCACGGCGCGCGCGAGGAGGATCTGCTGGAGGGCGTCATCCCGTGCCATCCGCTCGACATGCAGGACGCGATGATCGAGTACGCGCGCAAGGGAGCGCTCATCAACACGACCTGGATGTTCTAGTGCAGCTCGGGCTGCGCGCCGAGCTCGCCGTCCTCGGCCTGCGCGCCGCTCCGCCGCTACACCGGCGGGCCGGCGCCGGCCCGAGCGACGACGGGCACAGGACGCTCGACGGCACGCCGCTGACGCAGCCGATGGCGCCCCACTCGCCCAGGGCGTGCGGCGAGGACGGCACGCTCATGCGCGCAGGCGTCATCGTCGACGCGAATATCGAGCCCGTCGCGCGCCCGCGCTTCTACGACCTGAAGACCGCCGACGGCATCCACTACGAGGCGCTCGCGCGACTCCACGGTCGCCACGTTCTCGCCACGACGGTCGTGCAGACCTGCGTGCGCTACACCGAGGAGGACACGCGCTGTCGCTTCTGCACGATCGAGGAGTCGCTGCGCTCCGGCGCGACGACCCAGGTCAAGCGTCCGGATCAGCTCGCCGAGGTCGCCGAGGCGGCGGTGCGGCTCGACGGCGTACGCCAGCTGGTCATGACGACCGGGACGTCCAACGGGCCTGACCGCGGCGCGCGTCACCTCGCGCGCTGCGTCGCCGCGGTGCACGGTGTCCTGCCCGACCTCCCGATCCAGGTACAGATCGAGCCGCCGGCCGACCTCGACTGGATCGCTCGCCTGCACGACGCGGGCACGACCGCGATCGGGATCCATGTCGAAAGCCTGGATCAGGAGGTCCGCGAGCGCTGGACGCCTGGCAAGGCGACCGTGCCGCTTGAGCGCTACGACGAGGCCTGGAAGGAAGCCGTGCGCGTCTTCGGACGAAACCGCGTTTCCACGTACCTGCTGATCGGGCTGGGCGAGAGACCGGACGAGCTCGTCGCCGGCGCGACGCGACTCATCGGGATGGGTGTCTATCCGTTCGTCGTGCCCTACCGCCCGCTGGTCGGCGCGCTCGCGCAGGCCGACGGCGTACCGGCGCCGAGCTACGAGCTCGTCGCGGACATCACCGACCGCGTCGGCCGCGCGCTGCGCGCGGCGGGCATGCGCGGGGTCGACCAGGGCGCCGGCTGCGCCGCCTGCGGCGCGTGCTCGGCGCTGAGCGCGGTGGGCGGATGAGCAGCGTCGCCGATCTCGTCCAGCGCCTCGGCGGGCCGGGCCCGCGACCGGCTGGGCCGCCGCCGTTTCTCATCGTCCGCGCCGAGGATGATCCGGCACGACTGGCCGCGTACCGCGCGCTGCGCCGGCGCGCGTTCGTCGAGCAGCAGCGGATCTTCGCTCACGACGATGGCGACGAGCACGACGGTGCGGCGCACACTGCCGTGCTCGTCGCGGTCGCCGCCGATGGCGAGGTGCTCGGCGGGGTGCGGCTGCATCCCGAGACGGCGGCCGATCCCGGCCTGGGCTGGTGGCGCGGCAGCCGGCTCGTCGTGGGCGCGTGCGCGGGCGGCGCGCGCGGGCGCGTCGGCGCGGCGCTCGTCGGCTCGGCGTGCGTCGCGGCGGTTGACGCGGGCGCGCTGCGCTTCGACGCGCACGTGCAGCACAACCACACCCAGTTCTTCTCGAGGCTTGGCTGGGAGCGAGTGCGGCCACTCGTGGGGGGTCCTGTCGCGCACGAGCTCATGCGCTGGCCGATCGACCGCTTCGAGGCGCTCGTGGGATCGACGAAGACGGCGCTCGGCCCGCTGCTCACCGATCTTCTGCACCGCATCGACGGCTGGTGCGGCGACGACGGCGTCCCGGTGCCCGGGCCAGGCGGGCTGATCGCAGCGACCGACGCGATCCTGCCGGCGATCGTGGAGCGCGACCCGGAGTGGGCGGGCTGGTGCGGAATGCTCGTCACGGCGCACGACCTCAGCGCGATGGGGGCGGCCCCGGTCGGGGCGATGGACACGATCGGCGCGGCCGACGCCGCGCACGCGGAGCGCGTCGTGCGCGGACTGCGCGCCGGCTCACAGGCCTTCGCCCTGCCCGTCCTCGGCGGTCACACGACCCGCGGCGTGCCCGGGTCGCTCAGCGGGACCGGCTTCGGACGCGCCGAGCGGCCGGTGCCCGCCGGCGGCGGGCGCTGCGGCGACGTGCTGACGCTCACCGCAGACCTCGAGGGCGGCTGGCGTCCCGGCTACCGGGCTCGCCAATGGGACTGCACGTCCTGGCGCTCGCGCGACGAGCTCGCGGCGATGCTCGGCGCGGTGGCGGCGGCGCAGCCGCGGGCGGCCAAGGACGTCAGCATGGCCGGCATCGTCGGCACCGCCGGGATGCTCGCCGAGGCATCGGGCTGCGGGACGGAGATCGACGTCGCGGCGGTGCCGCGACCGCACGACGTCTGCGCCGCCGACTGGCTGACGTGCTTCCCAGGCTTCGCGATGCTCACGGCGGATCGGGCAGGTGCGCCGGCGCCGGTCGCGGGCCCCGCCGTGCCGGCCGCGATCGGCCGCCTCGACGCGCGGCCCGGCGTGCGCCTGCGCTGGCCAGACGGCGACGTGACCGTGGCACTTGATGGATCCGTGACCGGACTTGGTCCTGCAAACAGGGAGGCAGCATGACTGCGCGCCAGTGCTCGAGCGTCGTCGACGTCGAGCCCGAAGGAGCGGTGTCGCGATGAGCGATCTCGTCATCGCCGCTGTCGCGGCGCCGTTCGGTCGCGACTTGGAGGCCTGCTTTCGCACGATCGAGCGGGTGCTCGGCGAGGCGCGCGTGTGCGGCGCAAAGCTCGTCGTGCTGCCGGAGGCCGCGCTCGGCGGCTACGTCGAGTCGCTGCACGGAGAAGACATCGACCCGCCGCCGGCGCTCGATGCCGCGGGACCGGAGCTGCGCAGGGTCTGCGAGCTCGCGCGCGACCTGACGGTCTGTATCGGGTTCTGCGAGATCAGTGCCGACGGCGGGCGCCACAACTCCGCGGCCTGCCTGACCGGAGACGGGGTGCTGGGCGTGCACCGCAAGATCCACCTGCCGTTGCGCGAGGATCGCTTTACGACGCCGGGCGATCGGTTGGAGGCGTTCGACACCCCGGTCGGCCGCATCGGGATGTTGATCTGTTACGACAAGGCCTTCCCCGAGGCTGCGCGCACGCTCGCGCTCGACGGCGCGCAGGTGCTCGCCTTCCTCTCGGCTTGGCCGTGCAGCGCCACGAACGCCGCGCCGCGTCTTCAGGAGGACCGCCAGTGGCGACGCGCAGAGCTGTGGGACCGCTCGCGTGCGGCCGAGAACTCGATCATCGTCGCGTCGGCCAATCAGACCGGCGAGTTCGGTTCGCTGCGCTTCGTCGGCGGCGCGCGGATCGTCGATCCGGGCGGCGACGTCGTCGACGAGACCGGCACCCGACCGGGCCTGGCGCTGGCGAGCTTCGACGTCGAGGCAACGCTCGAACGCGCCCGCCGCGCGCTGTCGCCGATTCGCGATCTGCGTCCTGACCTCTACCGCGTCTCGGCGCCGCTGGTGGCGTAGTGGCTGGCAGGACGGAGCACTGATGCCTGCGCTGCACTTCACCGTGCGCTGGCCGGACGGGTCGATCGACCGCTGCTACTCGCCGTCGCGGGCGGTCAGGGACTACCTGGCCGCGGGCGAGACCTATCCGCTGGCGGATTTCGTCGGGCGCAGCCGCAGGGCGCTGCAGCTCGCCAGCGACCGGGTGCGCATGCGCCACGGCTTCGCGTGCTCGAATGCCGCCGCCCAGCTCGACGCCATCGAACGCTCGGCGCGCTCGTTTCGGGAGCACTCAGGCGCGCATGTGACCGTCATCGGGTTCGAGGAATGAAGCGCCCGGTCGTCGTCGTCGGCGGCGGGCAGGCGGGGCTGTCGATGAGCTACTGCCTGAAGCGGCGCGACATCGAGCACCTCGTGTTCGAGCGCCGGCGGCTCGCGCACGAGTGGCGGGAGGCGCGCTGGGACTCGTTCTGCCTCGTCACCCCTAACTGGCAATGCCAGCTGCCGGGTTTCCCGTACACGGGCGACGACCCGGACGGCTTCATGCGGCGCGACGAGATCGTCGCCTACATCGAGGGCTACGCCGCATCGTTCGGGCCACCATTGCTGGAGGGCGCGGCCGTCACCGAGCTGCGCCGCGATCCCGACGGCGGCTTCGCGCTCGAGACGAGCACCGGCTCGCTCAGCGCCGACCAGGTCGTGATCGCGACCGGCGGCTACCACGTCGCACGGATTCCGCGCTTCGCCGAGCGCCTGGCGCCCGCCATCGTCCAGCTTGGCTCCTCGCAGTACCGCAACCCCGACGCGCTGCCCGACGGCGACGTACTCGTCGTCGGCACCGGCCAGTCGGGTTGCCAGATCGCCGAGGATCTGCACCTGGCGGGGCGCAGGGTGCATCTCTGCGTGGGCGGCGCGACGCGCACCGCGCGCTTCTATCGCGGCCGCGACGTCGTCGCATGGCTCGACGACCTCGGCTACTACGACCTGCCGGTGCACGAGCACAAGCTCGGCCAAGGAGTGCGCGCGAAGGCCAACCAGTACGTCACCGGCCGGGACGGCGGGCGCGACATCGACCTGCGCCGCTTCGCCCTTGAGGGCATGCGCCTGTACGGACGACTGACGGGCCTGCGCGACGGCACGTTCACGTTCTCTGCGGACCTCCAGAGTAACCTCGACGCTGCCGACGCCTCGGCCGAGGCGATCAAGGACACGATCGACGAGCACATCGCGCGCAACGGCATCGACGCGCCGCCCGAGGAGCGCTATACGCCGGTCTGGCAGCCGGGCGAGCCGGTGGCCGAGCTCGACATCGAGGCGACGGGCGTCACGAGCGTCGTGTGGTGCATGGGCTTCGGCCCCGACTACGGCTGGGTACAGGCGCCGATCTTCGACGGTCGCGGCCGGCCATGTCACGACCGCGGCGTGACCGACGTGCCGGGCCTCTACGTCGTCGGGCTGCCGTGGTTGTACACGTGGGGGTCGGGGCGCTTTTCCGGAATCGCGCGCGACGTGGAATACCTGGCGGAGCTGATCGAGCTGGGGACATCGTCGCCGGGCTCCCGGGAAGCGGCACGACCCGCCGCGGACGTCGTGGGGTAGCGCTTACGCGCCAGGAATCATGCGCGTAAGCAAGCCCCAGCTGCGACCGCCGCGCCGTCGGACGGCGCGGCGATCACCGGGGCGGTCAACCAGAGTTCTGCGGCTTGTCGTCCCGGGGGGATCGGGGCGGATCGGCAGCAGGGCCTCGCGGTTCTGACCGTGTCACTGGTCGGATGCAGCCGCGCCGAGGCCCGCGCCGCAAGCTCGATCGTGTGCGCCGGGGCCTCATCGGCCCCGGCCACGCATGAGTTCGCGGACGCGAGCACACTCGAACCCGCGCCCGATCGGTGACACGCGCCGGCGAGGACGGCGCGGGTTCCCGAGGGCACGGCTCCTGAGTTCGAGTCGGAGCGACGTGCGATCTGCCATGGCGACGATCATGGCGACGCCAAACGCGCCGCTCACCGGACCGCCGGCACAAATCTGATCCCCGCTCCTGGCCCGTGTGGCACGTGCCTTCGCTACTGATTGTTCCTGGATTGCCGATAGGACCCGTATGGCTTCCATCGCCGCCATCGCCATCACAGGCCTGCTCGGGTTGCTTGGCTTCGAATCTCCACCCACGACACCGGTCGAGCCAGTCAAGCCTGCCGAGGCGCTCGTCGGCTCCCCCGCGAGCGGTCTGAAGGGCACGATGCTCATGGTTCACGGCGGCGGATGGCAAGGCCCCGGCGAGAAATCGCAGAAGTACCTCATGGAGCAGCCAGGGGACATGCTCGTCCAGCGTGGCTGGCGCGTCGTCTCCGTGGATTACAACGCCGGCACGGCCGGCATCACCGATGTCCTCAACGCCGCCGGCCAGGAGCTGCAGCGCGCCGAGGGCAACCTGCTGTGCCTCTACGGCGAGTCCGCGGGTGCGCAGATCGCGCTCGTCGTCGCGTCGCGGCTGAAGGCGATCGACTGCGTCGTCGCGGCCGGCGCGCCGACCGATTTCCACGCCTACATGGCCGAGGCGAAGTCCAGCGGCGATGGGCCTCGAACGATCATCGCCGACCAGATGGAGACGATCTTCGGCTCGACGGAGGACGTCACGGCGGCGTGGGAGCCGGTCAAGCTCTCGCGCAAGATCACCTCCGATGTGCTCATGCTGCGCGAGGCGGACGATCACCTGATGCCGCGCGAGCAGCTCGACCGCTTCCTCGCCGCGCGGCCGACGACGGAGAGCGTCGAGCTCGAATCCGACTTGACGGCGACGCCGGAGACTTGGTGGCTGCACGGGACGCTCTCCGATGCCGGGCGTGAGAGGTACCTTTCCGCGATCGGCGGCTTCGCCGACCGCGCCGTCGCGACACGTAATGCCGAGCGGGCCGCTGAGCGCAGCGCCTGTCGGGGCACCGACGCTTTGAGCGTTGTGACGATGACCGGCGCATTGCGCTGCCTGGCGCGCAACGACCCGACCGTGCCGCGCGCCGGCAAGGCGCGCGCCGGCACCACGACTCGGCGCCTGCGCGGCGAGGTCAACGCCGCGCGCGCCTGGTCGTCGCTGCGATCGAGCGCTTCGGGCCGGCGCGCGCTGGCGGCATTCGCGGCTAGCCGCGCGAGCTTCAGGCTGCGCAGCGGCAACCCGTCGACCGTCACGCTGCGCGGGCGCTAGATGACGTGCCCGGGGACGTTCCGAACGGCGTGAGGTTGTAGGTCCGGGCCTGCCGAGAGGGTGTGGGTGTCGAAGCTCACTTCCTCAAGGAGGCCCGGAGTGCCGCACCATAGAGCCCGTCACACGCC
>JAWVGJ010000069.1:0-69731 GCA_033855115.1 Solirubrobacteraceae bacterium | reverse complement strand
CCCAGATCGGCTACCAGGCCTTCAAGATGGTCGCCTACCAGCGCCTGCACGAGATGGCGCGCCAGTGGGAGCAGCGCTATCCGGGCGTCGACATCGTCCTGATCGAGCCCGAGCCCGACGACGAGCTCATGTTCCAGACGTCGATCATGAACTTCACGTCGCGCGTGGAGATCGCACGCCACGGCTTCCAGTCGGTGACGACGCAGCTGGCGTTCGGCTACCCGCGATTTCGGGAGATCTGCAAACGCCATGGCATCCAGATCTCGGCCACGCGCGTGCGCAAGGTCATGAAGCACTTCGAGGCCGAGCAGAGCCCGCGCGCCTGGCGCAAGATCCTCGAGCAGACGACCGGTGCGCTCTTGCGCCAGTCCGGCGACCAGGCCGACCGCTAGCCCGGCCCGGCGAACTTCGCCAGGCGAGTTCGGCCCGGAACCACGCGCGCCCGCGGGAGCGCGGGCGCGGAACCTACCGACGATGCGACTCGACTAGAGCTTGACGGGTTCGGCGCGCTGCTCGGCGTCGAGGCTCGTCAAGAAGAGAAACTTATCGATCCTGCCCTGGAAGATCGGTACCCCCATCTCCATGCACTTGGAGATCACGTCGCGGCGTTCGAGCCCGGCTTCGCGCGCGAGTTCCGTGGGGGTGAGGTGATTGGGCATCGGCAGAAACCCTCCTGAGTGGTTTAGAGCACCTCCAACTTGTACCACCCCGAGTGGACGGGCTCAACGAAAATCCCTAAATCGGGTTCGAAATATCTACGAACTCATGGCGAATTCCAAAGTGTTCGGCGAGCAGGTCGCCAAGTCTTCGAACGCCGAACGTCTCCGTTGCATAGTGGCCGGCGGCGAGGAAATGGATGTGTTCTTCTTGTGCTTGGGTCATCACGCGCTCGGCGGGCTCGCCCGTGATGAAGGCGTCGTGACTGGCCAGGACGGCATCGGGCAGGTAGTCCGCGCCTGCTCCCGACACGATCCCGACGCAGCGCACGCGCTCGGGACCCGACAGGAACGCGAGCGGTTCGCGTTCGGTTAGCTCGCGAACGCGTGCGACAAGCTGCTCCGCGCTGATGCCATCGCCGGCGAAGCGGCCGGCGACGCCGATCGGCATGCCCTTGTGGATCGCGAACGGCTCTCGCTTCGTGCAGCCGAGAGCCTCCGCGATGAGCGCGTTGTTGCCGACCTCGAGGTGGCCGTCGAGCGGCAGGTGGTAGGCGGCGAGCGCCATGTCGTTGTCGAAGAGCAGCTGCAACCGGCGCTTGGAGGAAGGCGTGAGGGCAAGCGGCGCGCGATCCCAGAAGATGCCGTGGTGGACGAGAACGAGGTCGGCGTCGTGCTCGGCCGCGCGTTCGAACAGCTCCGCGCTGGCAGATACGCCGGTAACGACGGTTTCGATCCGCTCCGGCCCGGGAACCTGCAAACCGTTCGGCCCGTAGTCGATGAACGAGCCCGGCGACAGGAGCTCATCGAGGTAGGCGAGCATGTTGAGCAGCACCGCGGTGAACGGTACAGTTCACCGCTCGATGCCGGGACCCGAAGCGCAGGACGCGCCGCGGGGAGGGGATACAAGTCGATGGGGGATTGATGTCGGCTCTGGATGTCGTCACCAGGGCAACTGATCAGGGCAGGGACGATCTCGGTCTCGTCGCGGGCGTACGAGCGGGCGACGACCGCGCCTTCGAGTTGCTGTTCGTGCGTTACCAGCCGCCGATCGCGGCCTACGTGCGCGGGATGGTCACCGACCGCGGCCGCGCCGAGGACATCACGCAGGAGATCTTCATTTCGGCGCTGCGACGCATCCGTGCGACCGACACCGAGATCGCCTTCAAGCCGTGGATCCACGAGATCGCGAGGAACGCCTGCATCGACGCCTTCCGCCGCGCGCGAAGCAGGGACGAAGTCTCCTTCGACGCCCAGGACGCATTCGCCGCCGGCTTCGGCACGCTCGCCGAGCCGGGGGCCACACCGCACTCGGTGGTCGAGGGCAAGGTCGCGTTCGACAACCTCTGCGGCGCGATCGGCGGGCTCGCGCCGAGCCATCACGAGATCCTCGTCATGCGCGAGTTCGAGGGGCTGTCCTATGACGAGATCGGAGAGCGCCTGGGCCTCAGCCGCGCGGCCGTGGAGAGCACGCTGTCTCGGGCCCGACGGCGCTTGAGCCAGGAGTACGAAGAGCTTGTCAGCGGCGAGCGCTGCTTGCGCGTGCAACGGATCGTCGATGCCGGCGGCGCGAGCTCGGCGAGCCTGCGCGACCGGCGTCGCCTGGCGCGCCATCTTGCCCACTGCCAGCCCTGCAGGCGTTATGCGGGCCTGGCGGGCCTCGATGTCGATGCGGTCGCCAGACGGCCCGGGGCTGCTGCGGCTGCGACTGCGGCGCGGATCGCCGCGTTCGTGCCGCTGCCGCTGTTCGTTCGCCGGCGATTCGGCGCTGAGGAGGCCAGTCAGCTGCTCGGCCAGCAGGGCACCGCGCCGGTTGGGCAGTGGACCGCCAGCGTCGCGGGGGTTGTGGACCCGACCGTGTTCGCCGGCTGGACGAAGGCCGTCGCGACGGCCGCGACGGTCGCCGTTGCGGGCGTAGGCGCCGGTGCCGCGATGACGGAGCGCGAGGGCTTGCAGCGGTTCATCGGACGGGCTCCGCCGATCGTGTCGGGACCGGGGCCGGCGGCGACGGGATCCGGCCAAGCGGGGAACGGCGGCGTCGGGGGGCTGCGCAGTTCGGTGAACTGGGCCGGTGCGCGATCGGGGGTCGTGCGGGTCAAGCCGGCCGCGGGGCACGCTCGTGGACGTCCCGAGGCCGCCGCTCGCGTCGCCGCCGGGCGGGCCCACGGCTCCGTTCCGGTAGTGCAAGCCGTCGATCCCGGCGTCACGTCCTGGAGCCCGGGAGCGGCGCCCGCGGTACGCGAGCGCGATTCGCTTGCCAAGAAGAAGATCAAGGCCATCATCGACAGGCTCGACCTGACGCCATTTCGCACCTCGCCCGTCACCGGCGCTAACGCGGGCGTTCCGACCGGCGGGGACGGTGAACTGCCGCAAAGCGGGCGCGACCGGCCGATCAGCAGGCTGATCGACAAGCTGCGTGACGCCGGCGGCAGCACCGATGCGGGCGCCCGTGACGCCCCGACGCAGGGGGCGGAGTCCGCCCCCCAGGGGCTCCCGGGCCCGCTCCCGACGCCACCCGCGGCCCCGGATTCCGCCGCGGCGCCGCCCGCGCCCGCAAGCGTTCCGGCCGCTCCCAATTCGACCGTGGTTGCCGATACCGTTTCGGACGTGTCCGCGGCCCTCACCTCCCCGCTGCCCCCGGCACAACAGCCGTCTTGACCGCGCCTGGCGGGGATGGCGAGCTCGAGCCGTTCACCGACACCGCCCTCTACGCACTGGGCGCCTACTTCGCCGACCGCCACCCCGAGCTCATGGACGATGTCGTCCGCCAGGCTCAGCGCATCGAGGATGTCGGCGCCGAGCGCTACGCTGAGCAGGAGGGCGTCACGCTCGAAACCGCCCTCCAGACGCTCATCACCGGCCTCGCCGTCCGCTACTACCGGGCGGTCGCCGGATCGTCATGAGATAATCACCGGGCATCGGGGCGTGGCGCAGCCTGGTAGCGCGCACCGTTCGGGTCGGTGAGGTCCCCGGTTCAAATCCGGGCGCCCCGATTGCAGGAGGACGCCCGTACTCTCGGGCGTTTCGACGTCTGTGGGAGCGTCGGGGTAGCAATGAGGTAGCAATCGGACGTAGGACCGCCCGCGAAGCGTCGATGTCAGCGAGTAGCGGCCATCCCCACGACGCTGGCTCGGCCTCAACGCTGACGCTGGCAAGCGCGTCTGCGGCTGCGCTCCCTCCTCCCGCGCTGCTCCCTCAGTGATGCGGTTGCGGGCGCCTCGCCAGGCTGTGATCGGTGGCGGCGCGCCTGGACGTCGGCGCGGTAGGCGTGCGCCGCTGCGGTCGGTCGTGGTGTGTGGGTCTGCTCTGCGTCCTGGGTGGTCGTCGGTGGTGTCTCAGCCGGCCGGGCCGCGGCCGCCGGCCCCGGAGGGCGTCAGCCCGTAGGGGCAAGGCGGGCCGAGGCAGCGGTCCGGCCGGGCGGCGGCGCGAAGCGCCGCCCTTGACGATGTAAAGAAGATTGTCACTTGACCGGCTGGGCCGCTGGTGTCTGCGGGTCTATGCGGGGAGCGCGTCGGTCTTGCTGTGCTGGACGCAGCCGTGGGCGGTGATGGTGTCGGCGAGCGCGACGCCGAGCATCTCCCGGAGGTGTCGTCCTCGCGCGTAGTCGTGCGGCCGGTGGCGGCGTGCGCGTCCTGGGTTCCTGTGGCTGAGCAGGAACTCGCAGCCGCCGCGGACCAGCGAAGGCCCGCTGCGCGCGATATGCGCGCAGCGGGCGGCTCGGTCTCCAGCGCCAGCCAAATACCTCGCGCGACCAGTTGATCGCGATACTTCTTCGGGCACGGCTAAGACGCCAGACTCTCCTTCCCGAGGACAGCATCCCGAACAGCACCGCTAGAACCGCGGCCGACTAGACTGCCAATACCACCTCATCCCGCTCTGGCTCTGGCGACCCCTGGGAACATTGAGTTGGTACTCAGGGCAATTCACCTAATGTGCGGGCCGCGCCGGGATCAGTCGGGAAGGAAGCGTTGATTCTTATTCGTGCCCAGCAAACCCGCGCAGCTTATTGTCGGGATAGCCGGGACGGGCCGGATTGCAGCCGCCGGCCGAGGCGGTCCGGGTCGCCGGCGGGATGAGGCATCAGGAATTCTTGTTCCAACAGCCGCTGGCGATGACGGGGCCGCCCAGCCATGCCTCGAAGTCTTGGGTCACCCAGATGCAGGCGTAAGAGGTCTGCGCTGTGCTCCACGGTCGCTGGAGGTTGCCTGTGTAGCTCGACCAAGTGCCCGCTGCCCTCTTAGGGATCCAACCGCTCGAGTCACCCAGGATGTTGCCCCAGGCATCGAGCCACTGCACTCTGACAACCAGCGGATGAGATGGGCTGCACTTCCCCTGGAAGGAGTACCCGAACCAAAAGTTGCTCACGTTAGTCAGTACGGGGGTGGCCTTGCACTCGACTGGAGTAAAAGGGCCTTGGGTCGTCTGGGCGCCGTGGCTAGCCGCCGTCTCGGTTTCCGTCGCTGCGCTCGCCATACTTACACTAAGGCCGAGCATCACCGCTGTGGTAGCGAGAACTAGTCCGGCAAGGCGTCTGGTGGTTTGCAAGGTGTGTCCTTTGCTTTGATTGCTCGGTCTGAGGGATATGCATGCGGCGGTCGGTATGAGTCAGCCGCTGGGATAGTTTGCGTGATTGTTAGGCACCGGTCCAAGGGGGCTAGCCGCTCATAAGACGGGTGCTACCTGGCGTATCAAGACCGCGGCGGGTGATCTCCGCGCACGGATGGGCAAGTCCGAGTCGCGGTGTACCGCCTCGCTCATTCGTGGAGTCGAGAGCAGTACCTCAGTGAGCCGCCGCGTGTTGAATTCCTCGACGTCCGTTGTGGCGCCGGCCCAGGCTTGGTCCGAGCCGATGCGTGGTGACTGAGCCCGGGCTCGGTAGCCGGGTCGCGTTCCTACGCCGCCGGCGAGATCTGTCGCAGGTGCGAGCTGCGACCTGGTGGATAAGAAGGCCGGCGGTCAACGCGGCGTCGCGGCCCATTGGCGATGCTCCTGCCAGTGTCGTTGCCCGCAGTCATGGCCGACGAATCCTTCTGCCCGTCGCGAGCGACGTACATTGCTCTGCATGAGTCGAGTCGAGTGGGTTCGGGCGCATGCGGCGGAACTGCTTTCGGAGCTTCCGGGCCGCTGGCTCCATACCGAGGGCGTGGTGAACCGTGCGCGCCGCGTTGGCGAGGTGATCTCGGCAGACGAGGCCGATGTCCTTATAGCTGCCTCGTACCTGCATGACATCGGCTACGCGCCGGCGCTCATGCGGACGGGGTTCCATCCTGTCGATGGGGCGATTCATCTGCGCGAGCTGGGCGAGGAGCGCCTGGCGGGGCTCGTTGCGTATCACTCGGGGGCAGAGGCGGAAGCGCGCCTGCGAGGGCTTGGAAACCAGCTCGCGCAGTTTCCGCGGGAGCGGTCGGAGGTGGCCGATGCTCTGACCTACTGCGACGTGACGACCGCGCCAGACGGATCGGTGATCGACGTAGAGGACCGGTTTGCCGACGTAGAGGACCGGCGTGATGCGGACGATCCGGTCGTTGTGGCGCTGCGGCTAGCGCGGCCGGAGATCGAGCGTGCTGTCGATGCGATCGAGGGGCTGCTCACGAGGGCTCGCCGGCTCTGAGCTACGCGATCACGGGCTCCGGATGCGATTCGCGGTAGTCGCGTAT
Source organism: Solirubrobacteraceae bacterium (assembly GCA_033855115.1). Taxonomy (GTDB): domain Bacteria; phylum Actinomycetota; class Thermoleophilia; order Solirubrobacterales; family Solirubrobacteraceae; genus CADCVQ01. The sequence goes on along the minus strand of JAWVGJ010000069.1, from coordinate 63,418 downwards.
ACGACGTCGGATCGAATCATGGACGGGCATCGCCTCAATTTCGTCGGGCGCGAAGAACCCGACCCGCCGCGACTCCGAACTGCTGGCGAGTCGCCCGCCGGTGACGCGGCAGGCGAAGCAGACCGAGAACTGCTGCCGAACCTCGCCATCGGAGTACTCGACGACGTGTCGGGGGTCGGAGTAGATCCCGACCAGACGCTGGATCTCGACGTCGAGGCCGGTCTCTTCCTTGACCTCGCGGACGGCTGTCTGGGCGATCGTCTCACCGACTTCCATTCCGCCGCCTGGGATCGTCCAGAGGCCGTTGTCAGTGCGCTCGATGAGGAGGATCGCTCCGGCTTGGTCGGCGACGACAGCGGATGCGGCCGGAACGAGGTTGTTCGCGACCGGTGCGTTCGGATCGTTGAAGTGCTCAATCCGTGCCATCAGTCCGCGCCGTCGCCCAGATGGCCTCGAAGTGCTCGGCGAAGTTCGCGAAGACGCCATCCGGGCCGAGCCGGCGGACGTGAAAAAGGGGCGCGCTGTAGCCGGGCGTCCCGTAGAGGTGAGGGGTCACGAACATGTCGTCGTCGAAGCGAAAGACCGAGTTGTACATCGGCGCTAGGTGGAGCCGGATCTCGATCCCCTCGCAGTCATGGAGTGAGCCAAGGTACTGGAGGGCCGTTCGGATACGGCCGAGTAGAGCCCCGTCGAGATGTTCTTCGGCGTCACGCTCGGCCGCCTGCGGCGAGTCGGGGTCGGCGAGCGTGATGCGGACGCTGCAATCGGCGGCGGCCTTACCACGGAGCAGGTCGCATAGACGCGGATGCTGCTCGGGCAGGAAGAGCATCGCGTAGGCGAGCAGGTCGATCTGGCGCTTGGCGCCAACGAGAAGATCCCACCATTGGCTCGTCGGTACGTCGGCTCGGTGGGCATAGGCTGCGACCACCTCCGAGGTAGTAGCCGCCCCCGGCGAGAGCGTCCCCTCGGATGCCGGCCACAGGTAGTGCTCATCCTCATTGAGCGCGGTCGCGACCGCCCATCGATGACGCGCGTGCGGTACGCGACCGCCGAGCCAGCGTTGGACGGTCTTGGGGTTGACCTGGGCGGCCTCGCTGAGGTCGTCGACCGACACACGGGCCGTTGTCATCGCGCGGCGTAGACGGTCGTTGGGCATGAATCGCTCGGTCTCTGTCGGGACGTTTGATAAGCGATCCTAAACGTCCCAAAGCGTCCGTCAAGGCAGTTTCGCCGTCCCCGTAGTCCCGATTCGATGGCTGTGCTGTCGAACACCGCAGTTCGGCGCATCTGCGACCACGAGGAGGGTCATGCGTCTTCGGATCGATTTGAGCAATCGGACCTTGATCGCCGGGAGCGATCCCGTGAGAGCGGCCGACGCCGAGAGCTGTACGCAGGCGGAGCATGCGACCAGAGGACTCGGGCGCGCATACCGGGCGGGACGCCTCGTCTGCGGGTGCGTGCATGTCACCGTCAGCCTCGACGGGCGGCTGGGCCTGACGGACCACGAGCGGCGCCGTATGCGAGTGCGTTTCTATGAACCGCTCGACGATGGCCTGCGCGCGGAGTTGGCGCAGCTCATACGCCGTCGCGGCGGCGCTGCCCGCCGCGCCGCTGAGTCCTTCCACGAGATCGCCATCGCGCTCGACGATCCCGACAGCGAGCGCGTGCACTTCGTCGGTCGACTCCAACCCCCGCAGGTGCGCCACGGCCAGCTATCCGACATCGAGTTCGGCCTGGGTGCCGTGAGGTGAACACCATGAGCGACGAGTCAGTGGCGCCGCGCCTGTCGGGCGAGCAGATCCTGGCGTTGAAGTTCGTCGCGCATCGCCAGCTCGCGCGGTGGGCGAACAAGCCGAAGCTGAGCGCGCATCAGCATGGCCAGCGCTCGGCGCTCAAGGGCGCTGTCCGCGTTCTCCAGGACGAGGCGCTTGTCCGTGGCTGCGAGCTGCGGGCTCCCGCTGTGGAGGGCGATGTCGATGGCTGACGGGTGGAGGAAGATCGAGCGGGGGTTGTTCGAGTCCGCCGATGGCCGGTGGCGGATCGCGAATCCGTGGAAGCTCACGACGGAGCTGCGTCATCGGTGGCTGGTCGCCCAGCGCCAGGCCAGTGGGTCGGGATGGTGCATGCACGACGGCGACCACGCGACGCTGCAGGACGCTCGTGCCTACGTCGAAGCCCGCGATCCGGAATCATGATGGAGCTTGCGGGCGCGTTGCTGGAGGGCGTGGTCGATCGGCTGGCGCGGCCGGACTACGGGGCCTTCGAGGCGCAGTTACGCTCGTCGGGCTACTGCGCACGGCCGGTGCGGCTGCGCGGGCAGATCGAGGTTTGCGACGGGCACGGTGGCCGGCGGCGGGTGTGGTCGACGGATGGTGAGCCTGACGAGCTGCTTCGGAAGGCGTGCGGCAATCGGCGTGAGGCGGTCTGCGGGCCGTGCGCGGAGCGCTATCGCGGCGATGCGTGGCAGCTGATCGCCGCTGGGCTTCGAGGCGGCAAGGGCGTGCCCGAGTCGGTGGCGGGGCATCCGGCGGCGTTCGCGACGTTGACGGCGCCGAGCTTCGGGGCGGTGCATGTCCATCTGCCGGACGGCGAGGGTCGTCCGCAGCGGTGCCGGCCGCGCAGGGATGCGCCGGTCTGCCCGCACGGCGTCGCGCTGGCGTGCTCGGTGCGGCACGCGCCCGACGAGCCATGTTTGGGTGAACCGCTGTGCGCGGACTGCTTCGATTACGAGGGGGCGGTGACCTGGAACAACCTGCTCGGCGAGATGTGGCGTCGCACGACGATCTACTTGCCGCGCCGGCTCGCCGGCCTGCTCGGCATCACGCAGAAGCGCGTGCACGAGCTGGTGCGCGTGTCGTACGTCAAGGTGGCCGAGTACCAGGCGCGTGGGCTCGTGCATCTGCATCCGCTGATCCGACTGGATCGCCGGATGCCGGCCTACCGCGCCGATGAGTTCCGCCCGCCGGACCGGCGGTTCACGGTGCAGCTGCTCGAGGACGCGCTGCGCGGGGCCGCCGCTGCGGTCAGCTCGCCGGTGCCCGACGCGCTGGGCGGCGGCGAGGTGCGCTGGGGGGCGCAGCTGGACGTGCAGCAGCTCGCCGAGGAGGACGCCGAGCGGCGGAAGCGGGCGGGCTACCTAACGAAATACTCGACGAAGAGCACCGAACAGGCCGGCGGGCTGCTGCACCGCATTCCCAGCAGCGAGGTCGACTCCGCGCCCGTGCGCGAACACGTGCGCCGCTACCTGCGCGCCGCGTTCGAGCTGCAACGACCGCGTGACGGCCGCGATCGCCACGGGCGAGCCCCCGGAACGCGCGAGCGGCCCGCATCCGGCGCCCGCGACAGCCAGCGATCCGAACGGCCTGGTACTTCGAGTGCTGGCGGCGATGAGCACCGGCGAGCGCGTCCTCATGCGGTTGCAAGACGGGAGCGAGCATGTCGGCCGGATCGTGCCGCGCACCGTCGATGGCCTGGTGCTCGACACCGGGAAGGTGGTCGCGATGGCCGAGCTGCGCACAATCATGACCGCCCCTCCGGAGTTGCCCAAGCGCGACAAGCGCGACCGGCGGCTCGCGGCATGTGCGCACACGTTTGGGTACGGCAGCCACTGCCTCACCAAGAGCCGGTGCTGGTCGACGACCTTCACAGCGCTGCGCCAGGCACGCGAGGACCACGCGCGCGCAACTGCTCGCCAACGGCAACCGGGCGCAGCGCCAGCTCGCTGAACTCGCCCCAGACGAGCGGATCCCCTCCTTCGAGTTCGTCGGCGTCGGGCATCTCACAACCGCTGACGCCTATCTCGCTGCTCAAGCCGCCGCAAGAGCCCGCGAACAGCGTGAACTCGCGCGCGAAGCGCTCTACACGCACATCAACCGATGAAGCGAGAACCGATGCCAGAGGGTGCAGGATCAGACATGGGCCGCGTGAACGAGCTGCGGCCGCCGATGGGCGTGAGCGGCCTCGTCAAAGCTCAGGAGGCCGCCGATCTGCTCGGAGTTCCGAAGAGCTGGGTTCTCGCGCAGGCGCGCAAGAACGCACTCCCGCACGTGCGCCTCGGCCATTACGTGCGCTTCGAGCCCGCAGTCCTGGAGGCGTGGTGGCAGGCGCGGCGCCGTGGGCCAGTGCATCGCCGAGATCTGGCGTCATGCGCACGAGCGGTTCTACACGCCGCTCCTATGGGACTGGCAGCCTCTACACCAAGACCGACAGCAACGGCCGCGAAACGTGGTACGGGCACTGGCGCGCGAACGGCCGGCAGGTCAAGAGGCGTCTCGGACCGAAGCGCCGTGAGGGCAGCACCGATGGCCTCACGAAGACACAGGCGGAGACGCGGCTGCGTCGGCTGATCGTCGAGACGAAGACGGTCCGACCCGCGGCGGAGCGGCTGTCTGTCGAAGACGTTGCGCACCGGTATCTCGTGCACGCCGAGCGGCACGGCCGTAAGCCTTCGACGCTGGCGAATATCGAATCGGAGGTTCGAGTCCACCTGATGCAGTTCTTCGGCGGGCGCTCGCTCGACGCGATTCGGCCCGAGGACGTGCTCGACCTGGTGGCCGTCATGGAGGCGAAGGGGCCGGCGCCGAAGACTATTCGCAACGTCATCGCGACCCTGTCGGCGCTGTTCAACTTCGCTATGGCCCCGCAGCGAGGATGGGCCAGCGCCAACCCGTGCCAGGGGTTGGAGCTACCGGCCGTGCGCGCGACGACGGAGATCCGCTTCCTGACGCTTGAGGAGATCGATCTCCTGGTGGCGCACGCGCGGCCGGGCCCGTTCCAGGCGATCGACCGGGCGTTGTACGTGACCAGGCGATGACGGGACTGCGGAAGGGCGAGCTGGTCGCGCTGCGGTGGCGCGATGTGGACTGGCCGGCCGGCCGCATCCGGGTCCGTCAGAACTACGTGCGCGGCGCGTTCGGGACGCCCAAGAGCAAGCGGTCGACGCGCTCGGTGCCGATGGTCGACGAGGTCGCCGGTGTCCTGGAGCGACTGTTCCAGTCGACGGCCTGGCAAGGCGACGACGATCTGGTGTTCGCCCACCCGGCCACGGGCGGCGTGCTGCCGAAGGCGAACGTGACCCGGCGCATGCGAGCAGCGTTGAAGTCCGCGGGGCTCAACCCGGACCATCGCTTCCATGACCTGCGCCACACGTTCGGCACCACGATGGCGGCCGGCGACGTGCCGCTCGGACCCTGCAGGAATGGCTCGGGCATCGCGACCTCGCGACGACGCAGATCTACGCGGACTACGCACCAAGCCCGCGCGAGGCTGAGATGGTGGCCGCGGCCTTCGCCCGAGGTAGCGTTCGGGGTAGCAATCTGACGGAACCTGAGGTGAACGGAGCGAGCGAAACGCGCGGCATGCACGGCGTGACCGGCTGAGGACGGGCCGTCCGTTCGGTTCAAATCCGGGCGCCCCGATTTGTAGGACAACCGAGGAGTAGCGAGAAGGCCCGAGAAGTTCCGGAGGAAGTAGCTGCGAAACCGCGAGAAGCGGTTTGCAGGAGTTTCGCAGCGTTTCGCAGATCTATCGTGCGATCTCCAGGGGACGGGATCAAACGAGTCGAATGGCTCGTGAGAGCCAATTTGCCAATACCGCAAGGCGGGTCGTACGTTGCCCGCCGCCATGGCTCCGAAGCCCGCATCGCGTAGCTCCGAACACGACGACGAACGCCGCGCCATCACCGCAAGCAATCTCGTCGACATCCTCGTCGGCACAGGCGCCCCCGCCTCGCGAACCCGCTGAGCGGCGACGGCCAGCCCGGCGGCGACTTCGAGCTGTGGTTCTGGTTGACGATGTAGCCGGACCTCCGAGGCTCCCGTGGGCCGCACTGAGCGACTGAACCCGCTCGCGCCGCGGGCTCAGGCGAGGACCCAGGTGTCCTCGCCGCCGTCGGGGTGGCGCTCGAGCTCGTCGGCGAGACGCTCGAGGTCGGCGGTCTCGGCGTGTGCGCCGGTCACGACGCATTTGCCGCCGTAGCCGTGGGGCGGCTTGACGACGACCCGGCGCAGCTCCCGCACCGTCGGGGCGCGAGCCGTTTCCGGCATCGACCGTGGACGCGGGACCGACCGCATGCGTCAAAGGCGCTCAGACGAGAGCGCGGACTGTCCGCGCCGGCGACCGACGGTGCAACCGGACGATCCGCCAGACTCGTGGGCGTGATCGGTCACGAGCCCCGGGCATGTGACGACGGCGCTCGGCAGCGTCCGCAGCGCATCGGCGATACCGAGGTGAGCTACCGCGATGCCGCGAGCATCCTGACGCGTGCGACCGGGTTCATGGCGGACTACGACTTCACGCTGAACCCCTACTCGGGTTGCGGGTTCGGTTGCAGCTACTGCTACGCGGCGTTCTTCAGCCGCGACCCGCAGCGCAGCGACTCGTGGGGGCGGTGGGTGGAGGTTAAGCAGAACGCGCTCGAGAGGCTGGACCGGATGCGCACGTCGCTCACCGGCAAGGCGATCTACATGAGCAGCGTCACGGACCCCTACCAGCCGATCGAGCGTCGCCTGTTGCTCGTGCGCGGGCTGCTCGAGGCGCTTGCCGAGCAACAGCCGCGGCTGGTCGTGCAGACGCGTAGCCCTCTCGTCACGCGTGACATCGACGTCCTGCGACGCTTCGAGCATGTCCGCGTGAACATGACCGTCACGACGGATTCGGACGCCGTACGAAAGGGGTTCGAGCCCATGTGCCCGGGCAACCGAGCCAGGCTGGCGGCGATCGCGACGGTCGCGGCGTCCGGAATCGAGACGTGCGTCACGATGACGCCGCTGCTGCCGGTCGAGCGCCCGGAGCAGTTTGCGCGCGATCTGCTGGACACCGGGGTTCGCCGGTTCGTCGTGCAGCCGTTTCACCTCGATCGCGGCCGCTTCGTCGCTGGAACCCGGGAGGCGGCGCTCACGCTCATTCGCGAGCTCAGCTGGACGCCTGAGCGCTACCGCGCCACGGTCGACATTCTGCGCCAGCATCTGCCGGTGCTCATCGAGGGACGCGAGGGGTTCGCGCCGTGACGGCGAGCGTCTCCCCCGAGCTCGTCGACCAGTTGCAGTCAAGCAGCTCACTCCTCGACCGTGCGACGGCCGAGGCGTGCCGGCACGTCATCGCCAGGCACGCGACCGAGTGGTCGGCCTGGGAGATCGAGAGGGGCTTGGCGGAGCTCGCGGGGCTCGGGCGCCACCGCGACTGCACGTACGACCGTCCGAGCATCGGCGTGTCGTACGCGCTGTGGTACCAGGGCAAGCGTACGCACGATGCGCTGCGGATGCTCGCCCCGCGGATCGCCGGCGTCGAAGGCTCGCTGCGGATCGTCGACCTCGGCTGCGGCACGGGAGCGACCGCCTGCGCCGTCGCGCTCGCCGTCGTCGCGCTCGATCGGTGCGGGTTGGCGGCGGTTACCGAGATCGTCGTGGATGGCGTCGACTCGAGCCCGTTCATGGTCGAGGTCGCACGCGAGATCTTCGCAGCGCTGGTCCGCGACATGGGCTGCTCGTGCGTTCGCGCGACGTTCCGGTCGATGCCCTGGGCCAGCGTCGCGGCCGCCGACGGTGCGCCGACGGCGATCGTCGGCGGCTACCTGCTCGACCACTCCGACGGAGCTCATGCCGACGAGATCGCTCAGCGTCTGAAGGCGCTGGCCGACAAGCTGTCGGCGTCGTCGATCCTGCTCAGCACCGCGGCGGGCAAGGGATCCCAGCTGAAACGGGTCCAGACGGCGCTCGAGCGCGACGAATGGCAGTCGACGGATCGCAACTGCGAGCTCGGGCCCGCGATCGCCGGCGGGCAGTTCGGGGAGTGCCACGCGCTTCGCATGAGCTGGTACAAACGCCACGGACTGACCGCCGACCGGCTGTGGCGCAGCCCGCCGTCGTGGTCCAGCGATCGCCTCGCCGCGCGGTTGACGATGAACCGCAGACCCGGTCGCATCGCGGTCACGCTGTTCGACGACGCGCGCGACGGCCGACTGCACGACGCGACTCAGGCCACCGCGGCGAGCCCCGAGGAGCGGCTGACCGTGATCGTCGGAGCGGCCGGGTCCGGAAAGACAATCGTGCTGAGCGAGCGGATCGCGCGCACGGTCGCGGTCGCCCAACGCTCCGAGCCGACGCCCGTGGTCCTCGTGACGGCGTTCAACAAGGCCGTCGTCGACCTGATCGCCGCGGAGGTCGTGCGCGCGCTCGAGGCGACCGAGGGCGTCACGCTCAAGCACACGATGCGCGGCGAGGGAGACCACGAGCTCCGCGTCGTCGTGCGTGGGCGCACCGCCCGGGTCGAGCTCATGAACCGCGACCGGCTTCCCGTCCGCGTGTTCGAGGTCGCGCACATCAAGGGTGAGTTGAAAGGAGACTGGTGGAAGCGGGAGATCGACCGCCGGGCTGCCAAGCTCGCCGCCGCCGACAGGGCTCTCGTCGCGAGGCTCGGGCACGACTTCCTTGAGGACGAGCTCGAACGCGTCATCTACGGATTGGCTTGCTTGGACCTGGCGCAGTACGCGAACGTCGATCGCATCGGTCGCGTCACGCCGCTGGCGAAGGGCAGGACGCGCGAGGTCGTCTGGCGCCTGCTCATGGAGCCGCCGATCGAGTCGTACGTCAATCAGCGTGTGAAGGCGTACCGCAAGCACGAGGCGGCCGTGACGCACGCGCACCCTGCAGCGCTCGAGCGGAAATGGACGCACGTGTTCGTCGACGAGTGCCAGGACTTCACCCGCAGCGACATCCGGCTGCTGGCGCGTGCGCCGAGGGACCCGCGCCACCTGTGCATGGCCGGCGACGCGTCGCAGGCGATCCACCTCGGCCGCCCGTACAACCGGCCCGGCATCGCTGGCGCGCAGTGGAAGACACACCTGCTCGAGGGCTCTTACCGGCTGCCGCTACGTGTCTGCGAAGCGCTCCAGCCGCTTGCTCGAAACATTCGCAGCTCGCACCTCGCGTCGCGGCTGGAGGATGATCTCGACACCGTCCTGCTGCGGTCGCGCAAGGCCTCGGTTGCGGGATTCCGGCCGATCGTGCTGACCGGCCAGCACGTCGCCGACCAGCTCGGCGACGTCTTGCGCGCCTACGTCTTCGAGGGGGAGCGGCAGCGCCTGCTGGCGGCGGACTGCGGCCGGCGCACCCGCGAGGCCGCGGGCCGCGCCGCCCGCGATTGCTCGTGGATGGTCGAGCAGGGCGACATGCGCAAGTACAAGGGACTCGAGTGGCCGTGTGTCGTGGTCACGAACGAACGGCGCTCGTGGCGCGACACGAGCGAGGCCGCGAGCGAGCGGCTCTTCACGGCGATGACGCGGACGACTGCGCTCCTCGTGATCGTCCTGTGGGAGGACGGGGACGCGGACACCACGGCGCTCCTGGGACGGCTGGACGGCGACCGCCTGCTGTTCTGGGACGAGGCGGCGAGTACCGCGTTCGACCGTGCCCGGCATGGAGCGCCAGCGACATGGTGACGCGGACGAGCGCTCCCATCGCCAGCAACGTGTCCGTAGCCGTCAGGTGGCACGGCACCGGGAGGACGACGTGGACGGAACGCTTCGCACTGCCCACGACGCTGGACGTCGCCGTCGGTAGACGGTCTCAATCGCTCGCGCAGCTACCCACCCGGTCATGCAGCATGCTGCATGCGCTGATACGATTCGCTGCATGAGGACCACCGTCGATCTCCCTGACGAGCTGCTGACGCAGGCGCGCAGGCGTGCCGCGGACGAAGGCACGACGCTCACCGATCTGCTGGCCGACGGGCTGCGTCTACGGCTCGCCCGCCGTGTGCCGTCGGCATCGGCTCGACGGTCGCTCCCCGTGTCTCGCAACAGCGGTGGTATGCATCCGTGGATCGATCCCGGCTCCAACGCATCGCTGTTGGATGCCGCGGACGACGACGGTGCTGCTGCCTGACGTCAACGTCCTGCTCGCCGGCTTTCGCACCGATCACATGCATCATCGGCCGGCACGCGTGTTTCTGGACGACGCGCGTTCGCAAACGGGAACGCTCGGTATCAGCGACGTGGCACTGAGCTCGCTCGTGCGCCTCGCGACGAATCCACGCGTCTTCATACAGCCGGACACTGTCGACGCCGCGCTTGACTACATCGCCGCGTTGCTACACCCGCCTGTCGAGGTCGTCACAGCGGGAGCCGGGCAATGGCCTCGATTTGCAGGTTTGTGCCGGGAGCTCAACTTGCGAGGCAATCTCGTGCCGGACGCCTACCTGGCCGCGCTGGCATTGGAGCAACGAGCCGAGCTCGTGACGTTCGATCGCGGGTTCGGGCGCTACCCGCGGCTGCGCTGGCGCTGCTTACTCGACGCCTGAATCGGTAGCCATCGCGGTTGCTCGATCCGCAGGAACCGCTGATTAGCAGGCAGTTTCTCACCAGGTCGCCCGCAAGCCTGACGAAGCCGGCGCGAATCTCGACGCCGTCCCGACTCTCGGTTGCAACCTGCTGGGACGTGGCTGGCTATACACCGAACGGGTAGGTGTCCGGCAGCTCGCCGCCGTCCCATACGCTGGTGCGCTCCAGCGGTTCCAGCGCGGTTGTCTCGTCGAAGTGGATGACGGCGTCGAACTGATCGGCGAGGCGGGCGTGGAAATAATGTGAGATGCGCTCGGTCTGGGGCTGGTAGACGACGCCGATCGCGCGTTCCAGCCGGCGCCCGTGCAGTCCCGTGGGGTCGAGCAGGAACGCGGCGCTGTCCTGTTCGTGCAGTAGCTCTTCCCAGCTACCGGGCAGCGCGCGGCGGACGTTCTTGCGCTCCGCCGGTCCGCCCCATGCCGAGGCCGCGGTCACCGTGCCCGTGTACGTCGTGAAGCCGAGCAGGAGCGCCTGTTCGCCGTGGCGTTCGCGCACGAGCTGGCCGACGTTCAGCTGGCCGGCCTGCCAGAGCTCGGTAGCGCGGTTGTCGCCCAGGTGCGAGTTGTGCTCCCACACGGCGACCTTCGTGCGGCCGCTCGTCCGCTCCAGGTGGGCGGTGAGCTCCTCCAGCGTCTCGGCCATGTGGCGATCGCGCAGGTTCCAGCTCTGCACGCCGCCGCGAAACATCGCGCGGTAGTAGCGCTCGGCGTTGACGACCAGGCGCGCGTTCTGCTCGGCGTAGAAGTGCTCGTCGGGGTTGACCTGCCCGTTGCCCCGCACGAGCACGGCGGTCCGGTCGCGCAGCTCGACGAGCTGCTGGACCGCCTGCTCCTCGCAGGGCTCGGCACCGGCCATCCCGGCCTCGTAGGCGTACACCTGCGGGTCGCGGCCAAACTGGTCAAAGCACGCGTAACGCTCCCGCGCGCGCTGGGCCGCTTCCGCATCGACCTCATCCAGGTAGGCCACGACGGCATCCATCGACGCGTGCATGCTGTAGAGATCGAGTCCGTAGAAGCCGACCTTCGGCACCCCATCGGCCAGCGCGTCGTTGAACTCGCGCAGCCACTGCACGCACTCGGCGACGACCGTGTTGCGCCACATCCAGACCGGGAAGCGCCGGAAATCCGATAGCGCTTGATCGGCGCTGTCGTCGTCGCTGGCGCCGCGCACGTAACGGTTCACGCGGTACGCGTCCGGCCAGTCGGCCTCGACTGCCACCGCCGTATAGTCGCCCTCGGCGATCAGTCGCTTGGTGATCTCCGCGCGCTCGCGGTAGAACTCGTGCGTCCCGTGCGACGCCTCCCCGAGCAGGAAGAACCGCGTTCCTGCGCCGCGCTGGACGAGCGAGTCGTAGTCGCCGGTCGCGCCCGTGAGCGCACGAAGCTCAAGCTGAACGCGCGCCGGGGGTGGCCGGTGGGCACGGTCTAGGAGGGCCCGGACTTCCTCGTCGCTGGTCTGCGAGAAATCCTCATACCAGGCACCGACGCCCCGCAACGGCTGGGGCGTGCTCAGGCACACGACCTCGTCAGCCAGCTTCCCGAGCGCCTCGCACACTTCCGGGTCGGCGACAGGGACGGCGACGACGATCTTCGCCGGGTCGTCCTGCTGGATCGCTTCGACGGCCGCCTGCATCGTCGAACCGGTCGCCAGGCCGTCGTCGACCAGGATCACCGCCCGGCCGGCGATCTCGGGCGGCGGCCGGCCTTCCCGGTAGACGCGCTCGCGTCGGTCAAGCTCGCGGCGCTCCTTGGCGTCGATCGCCTCGATCCACTCGGCCGGCAGCCCGAGCGATTCGATCAGCGGCGTGTTGAGCACGCGCGTGCCGCCCGTCGCGATCGCGCCGAGCGCCAGCTCTTCATGACCGGGAACGCCGAGCTTGCGCACCAGAAACACATCCAACGGAGCATCCAGCGCGCGGGCCACCTCGAACGCGACGGGCACACCACCGCGCGGAAGGGCCAACACGATCACGTCGTCACGCCCGGCGTACTCGCGCAACCGCTCCGCGAGAAGCCGGCCAGCTTCCGCTCGATCCCTGAACCGTGTGAATGTCGCCACGTCTCGTTCCTCAGCCGCTCCAACACAACCGTAGTGCGGACGCGCGCACACGCAAGAGAACCGGTTAATCGTGTTGCGTGCAGCCGTTGTTGTCCTACGTCTGATCTTGCTGGCAGGCGCGGTCGAGGCGACACGACATGGACGTCCAGTGGCGGTTTGCAAAACCGCCACCGCGGGCAATGCGCGCAACTCCGGTGACCAGATCCGAAGGGAGAAGACGAGATGGGTGGCATCGTCGGCACGCCATGCGCGTCCTAGGTGTGAACGCCGTCTTCCACGATCCGGCGGCGGCGCTGATCGTGGACGGCGTCACCGTGGCCGCTGCCGAGGAAGAGCGCTTCAGCCGGCGCAAGCACGGCAAGGCGCCGGTGCCGTTCTCGACATGGGAGCTGCCCGAGCAGGCCATGACCTGGTGCCTGGCATCGGCAGGCCTGACTCCCGAGGACATCGATGCGGTCGCCTACTCATACGACCCGTCACTGGCGCCGTCGTCAGCCGGTGACGTCACGCAGGAGCGCTGGGAAGGGCTGCGCACGCTGTTCGTGCAACGCGCCCCGTTGTTTTTGAGGACGGCGATGCCGGGGTTGGACCCTGCTTGCGTGCGCTTCGTGCCCCATCACGTGGCGCACGCCGCCTCGGCGCACATGGCCTCGCCGTTTGACTCCTCCGCCGTTCTGGTGACTGACGGCCGAGGTGAACGTGCGTCGTCGCTGGCGGGACGCTATCGCGGCGGCGACCTGGAGGTGCTCGCCACCCAGGAGCTTCCGCATTCGCTGGGCCTGGTCTACGAGGAGCTGACGGCCCACCTCGGCTTCCGGCGCTCCAGCGACGAGTACAAGGTCATGGCGATGGCGTCCTACGGGGAGCCGCGATTCCTCGACGCCTTCCGCAAGCTCCTGCGCTGCAGCGGCGACGGCGGTTTCGTCGCCGAGTCCGTCGACTGGGGGCGCTTCGCACGTCCGCTGGCTCGCGGCGGCGAGGGCTGGGCGGAGGATCACGCCGCGCTCGCGGCAACCGTCCAGCGGCGCCTCGAGGAGGTGCTGCTGGAGCTCTGCGCCTGGCTGCACGAGCGCACCGGCGAGCGGCGGTTGACGATGGCCGGCGGAGTGGCGCTGAATTGCGTGGCCAACGCGCGCCTGCTGCGCGAGGGTCCGTTCGAGGAGATCTGGGTTCAGCCCGCGGCGGGCGACAGCGGCACCGCGCTGGGCGCGGCCATGCACGTCGCGCATGAGCTCGGCGACAATGTGCAGCCGATGGGCAGCGCGGCCCTCGGACGTGGCTGGGACGACGACGAGCTCGCCGACTGGCTGAATCGCGCGGACGTACGCTACGAACGCCCCGCCGACGTCGCCGACGTCGTCGCCGAGACGCTCGCCGCCGACGGCGTCGTGGCGTGGTTTCAGGGCCGCTCGGAGTTCGGCCCGCGTGCGCTTGGCCACCGCTCGCTGCTGGCCGACCCGCGCCGCCGCGCCAACCTCGAGCGGCTTAACGACGTCAAGGGCCGCGAGCAGTTCCGCCCCGTCGCCCCGATGGTCCTCGCCGAGCGCGCGCCGGAGATGTTCAGCGGGCGCCAACCCTCGCCGCACATGCTGTTCGTACATGACGTCGACGCGCAGTGGCGCGAGCGAATCCCAGCCGTCGTGCATGTCGACGGCACCGCGCGGATCCAGACGGTCGACCGCTCGCAGGAGCCGCTCGTCGCACGCATGCTGGAGGCGTTCGAGGCGCGCACCGGTGTTCCGCTGGTCGTCAACACGTCGCTGAACACTGCTGGCCGGCCGATGGTCGACGATCCGCGCGACGCGCTGGAATGCTTCGGCTCGGCGCCGGTCGACCTGCTCGGGATCGGCCCATACGTGGTTCGCCGCGAACGCTCGCGCGGACGCGGGTCGTCGAACGGGAAGCCGCGGGCATGAGCTCGTACGACCTCGTTGTCCCGACGTCGGGTCGCGCGACGCTCGACGTGCTGCTCGTCGCTCTGGCGGGCGGCGGCGGACCGCTGCCCGAGCGGCTCCTGATCGTCGACGACCGACCCGCGGGATGTCCGCCGTTGCGGCCGCGGCTGCCTGATCTGCTGTCCGACCGCACGCACGTCTTGCGTAGTGCAGGGCGCGGGCCGGCGGCGGCGCGCAACGGAGGCTGGCGCGCGAGTGGGGCCGCCTGGGTGGCGTTCCTCGACGACGATGTCGTCCCACTCGCGGGATGGCGGGAAGCGCTCGCCCGGGACCTGGCCGGGCTGGCGCCGCGCGCCGGCGCCTCGCAGGGCGCCATCAGCGTTCCGCTGCCCGACGATCGCCGGCCGACGGACTGGGAGCGCAACGTCGCGGGGCTCGAAGGCGCGCGCTGGGCGACCGCGGACATGGTCTACCGGCGCAGCGCGCTCGCCGCTCTCGGAGGCTTCGACGAGCGCTTCCCGCGCGCGTATCGCGAGGACACCGACCTCGGCCTGCGCCTCGTTCAGCGCGGCTGGGAGATCGTCCGTGGAGCCCGCCGGGTGTTGCATCCCGTCGGCGAGGCGGGCAACTGGGTGTCGCTGCGCAAGCAGGACGGCAATGCCGACGACGCGCTGATGCGCCGGCTGCACGGCCCCGGCTGGCGGCGTCCCGCGGGCGCGCCGCGCGGCCGGCTCGCGCGCCATGCCGGCACGGCGGCGGCGGGCACCACCGCGATCGGTCTGGCCGTGGTGCAGCGCCCGCGCGCCGCGAGCGTGGCGGCTGTTGCCTGGGCAGTCGGCACCGGCGAGCTGGCGTGGGCGCGGATCGCGCCGGGGCCGCGGACGGCGGCGGAGTTGCGGCGGATGCTCGCGACGAGCGCTGCGATGCCGTTTGTCGCCTGCTGGCAACGGGCGCGCGGCGAGCTACGTGCGCGGCGCCTCGTGGTCGAGTGCCCAGGGCCGGCGCCCGAGCGGCCGGCGGCGGTGCTCGTCGACCGCGACGGGACGCTGCTGCGCGACGTCCCGTACAACGGCGACCCGGACCGAGTCGAGCCGCTGCCGGGCGTGCTCGCCGGACTGGAGCGCTTGCGCGGCGCCGGCGTTCCCGTCGCGCTTGTGTCCAACCAGAGCGGGATCGCTCGCGGCCTGCTCGCCAGCGCTGACGTGGACGCCGTCAATCGCCGTGTGCAGGAGCTGCTGGGGCCGTTCGACGCGGTGCTCGTCTGTCCGCACGGCCCCGGCGAGGGCTGCCGCTGCCGCAAGCCGGCGCCCGGCCTCCTGCTCGACGCCGCACGGCGCCTGGGCGCCGCGCCGGGTCGCTGCGCGATGATCGGTGACATCGGCGCCGACGTCGAGGCGGCCGCCGCAGCCGGCGCGCGACCGGTGCTCGTGCCCACATCCGTCACGCGTGCCGAGGAGGTTGACGCGGCGCCCGAGGTCGCGCCGACGTTCTGCGCCGCGGTCGACCTGCTGCTCGCCGGTGCGCCGCCAGAGCCGGCCGCAGCGCCGGCGGCCGACGGCGTGGAGGCGGTGGCATGACCGCGCCGCGCGTGCTCGTCGCTCGGCTGGACAACGACGGCGACGTGCTGCTCGCAGGCCCCGCGATCCGCGCGGTGTCGGCCGGCGCGGCCCACGTCACGCTGCTGTGCGGGCCGCGCGGCAGCCAGGCCGCGAAGCTGCTGCCCGGCGTGGACGAGACCCTCGTGTATCGCGCCGAGTGGATCGATCCCGAGCCGCGCGCCGTCGACCGCGACCGCACCCTCGCGCTCGTGCGGCGGCTGGCCGCCGAGCGCTTCGACGAGGCCCTCGTCCTGACCTCGTTTCATCAAAGCCCGTTGCCGCTGGCGCTGCTGCTGCGCCTCGCCGGCGTGCAGACGATCGCCGCGATCAGCGAGGACTACGCGGGCTCGCTGCTCGACGTCCGCCACCGCGTCGCCGGCGACCTGCACGAGGTGCAGCGCGCCCTGTCGCTGGTGGCGACGCTCGGCTACCGGCTGCAAGACGGCGACGACGGCGCGCTCGAGGTGCGCGCTGCCGCGCGTCCGCCATGCTCGCTGCCGCGCGCGTTCGTCGTCGTGCATCCTGGCGCGTCCGTGCCTGCGCGCGCCTGGGCGCCTGAGCGCAATGCGGCGCTCGTGCAGGCGCTCGCCGACGCCGGCCGCCACGTCGTCGTCACGGGCGGTCCCGACGAGACCGAGCTGTGCGCGCGCGTCGCCGGCCCGCCCCGCGCCGAGGTGTCCGATCTTGGCGGGCGCACGACGCTTGGCGAGCTGGCCGGCGTGCTGGCGCGCGCGGCCTGCGTGGTCGTCGGCAACACCGCGCCCGCCCACCTGGCCGCGGCGGTCGGCACCCCGGTCGTCTCGCTGTACGCACCGACGGTCCCAGCGGTGCGCTGGCGGCCGTGGCGCGTCGCGCACGAGCTCCTGAACGTGCGGGTGCCATGCGCGGGCTGCCGCGCGCGCAGCTGTCCCGTCGAGGGTCATCCGTGCCTGTCGGGCGTGTCCGTCGGCGAGGTCGTCGCGGCTGTCAACCGGCTGGCAATTCGCAGCGAGGCACTGGTGGCATGAGGGTCCTGCTGTGGCACGTACACGGCTCCTGGACGACCGCGCTCGTCCAGGGCGATCACGACTACATCGTCCCGCTCGTCGACGGTCGCGGCCCGAACGGCCGCGGACGAGCGCAGACGTGGGAGTGGCCGGACCGCGTGGTGGAGCGAACGCCAGAGCAGCTCGCCGACGAGCCGTTCGACGTCGTGCTACTGCAGCGACCCCACGAGCTCGAGCACCTCTGCGAGGACTGGACCGGCCGGCGCCCCGGAGGCGACGTCCCGGCGATCTACGTCGAACACAACGCTCCCCAGGGACGGATCATGGAGATGCGCCATCCGACGGCCGACCGCGACGACCTCGTCGTATGCCACGTGACGCACTTCAACCACCTGTTCTGGGATTGCGGCACGACACTCACGCGCGTGGTCGAGCACGGGATCGTGGATCCTGGTGAGCGCTACACCGGCGAGCTGCCGCGCGCCGCCGCGGTCATCAACGAGGCCCCCCGCCGCGGCCGGGTCACCGGCACCGACCTGCTCGACCGTCTCGGCGAGGCGGCGCCGATCGACCTGTTCGGCATGGACGCCCTCAACGTCTCGCCTCCGACGCGCGGGATCGACGACGTTCCCCAGGACCGGCTGCACGACGAGATGGCCCGCCGGCGCGTCTACCTGCACCCGATCCGCTGGACGTCGCTGGGGCTGTCGCTGATCGAGGCGATGCAGCTCGGCATGCCGGTGGTCGCGCTGGCCACGACGGAGGCGCCCGATGCGGTTCCCGCGGCGGCCGGCGTCGTGTCGACGCGGGTGGACACGCTGCGCGACGCGCTCGCCGGCTTCGTCGCCGACGCCGACCGCGCCGCGGAGGCCGGGCGCGCGGCGCGGCGGGCGGCGCTGGAGCGCTACGGGCTCGAGCGTTTTCTGGACGACTGGGACGCCCTGCTCGACGAGGTGGCCGCATGAGGATCGCGATGGTCAGCGAGCACGCCTCCCCGCTCGCCGCGCTCGGCAGCGTGGATGCCGGCGGCCAGAACGTGCATGTCGCGGCGCTGTCGGCGGCGCTCGCCCGCCGCGGCCACGATGTCGTCGTCCACAGCCGGCGCGACAGCCCGGAGCTGCCCCGGCGTGTGCGGCTGGGTCCCGGGCTCGAGGTCGACCACGTCGAAGCCGGCCCGCCGCAGGAGATTCCCAAGGACGGTCTGCTCACGTTCATGGACGCGTTCGCCGACGACCTCGCCCGGCAGTGGGCCGCCGACCGGCCCGACGTCGTACACGCCCACTTCTGGATGTCCGCGCACGCCGCCCTGGCGGCGGCGCGTCCGCTCGGCATTCCCGTCGTGCAGACCTTCCACGCGCTCGGCGTCGTCAAGCGCCGCTACCAGGGCGACAAGGACACGAGTCCGCCCGAGCGCCTCGGCATCGAGCAGGACATCGTGCGGCGCGCCGACCGGCTCGTGTGCACGTGCACGGACGAGGCGTTCGAGCTCGTCCGGCTCGGTGCCGACCGCTCGCGGCTCGTCGTCATTCCCTGCGGCGTCGACCTCGAACGCTTCATGCCCGACGGTCCGCGCAACCCGCGCCGCAACGGGCGCTCGCGGCTGCTGTGCGTGGGGCGGCTCGTCGAGCGCAAGGGGATCGGGAACGTCATCACGGCACTGCGAGAGCTGCCCGCCACCGAGTTCGTCATCGCCGGCGGCTCCGAGCACGACCGTCTCGAATCCGACCCCGACGCGCGCCGGCTGGTCGAGCTCGCGCGCCGCGAGGGGGTCGCGGACCGCGTCGACCTGCGCGGCCGCGTCTCGCGCGACGAGCTGCCGGCGCTGCTGCGCTCCGCGGACATCCTGGTGACCGTGCCCTGGTACGAGCCCTTCGGGATCACCGCGCTGGAGGCGATGGCATGCGGCGTTCCGGTCGTGGCCAGCGCCGTGGGCGGCCTGATCGACAGCGTCGTCAACGAGGTCACGGGCCTGCACGTCCCGCCGCGCGACCCCGAGCGGCTCGCCGACGCGCTGCAGACGCTGCTCGCCGCCCCGCGACGCCGGGCGCAGATGGGCAGGGCTGGCGTGCGACGCGCGCGTCAGCTGTATGACTGGAACCGGATCGCGGCCTCGACGCTCGACGTCTACCGCCCGCTTGCCGGTGCGGAGTCGACGCCAGCCTGGCGGCGGTCGGCGCGCTTTGCCCGCAGATCAGGCCCGACCGACCACATCGCCGAGCTCGTCGCCGCGCTGGCGCGCCTGCGGCCGGAGCTCGAGCGCGCCCAGGGCTGGGGTGACCAGCTCGCCGAGCGCCTGCTCGCCGGCGGGCGCCTGCTTGTCGTCGGCAACGGCGGCAGCGCGGCCCAGGCCCAGCACCTCACCGCCGAGCTGGTCGGGCGCTTCGAGGACGAGCGCCAGCCGCTGAGCGCCATCTGTCTGCACGGCGACACGTCGTCGCTGACGGCGATCTGCAACGACTACGGCGCGGAGGAGGCGTTCGCGCGTCAGGTTCGTGCCCACGGGCGGGCGGGCGATGTGCTGCTCGCGCTGAGCACCTCCGGCCGCAGCGCCAACGTCCTGGCGGCCGTGGAAGCGGCACGCAACCTGGGGATGACGACCTGGACGCTGAGCGGCGCTGCGCCCAACCCGCTGGCCGACCGCTGCGACGAAGCGATCTGCCTTGACGCCGCGCGCTGTGCGACCGTGCAGGAGCTGCATTTGGTGGCCGTTCACGTGCTCTGCGGTGCGGTCGACCGCGCCGCGGTCGGCCACGGCGCCCTCGTCGGTGCGGAGAGCATGTCGTGACGCGCCTGGTCGTCGTCGGCGACGCGCTGCTGGACTGCGACGTCGAGGGCGCCGTCGAGCGCCTCTCGCCGGACGCGCCGGTCCCGGTCGTCGAGCACGCCGAGACGCGTACTCGGCCCGGCGGCGCCGCTCTTGCCGCGGTGCTTGCCGCCCGCGACGGCCACGACGTCATCCTGGTCACCGCACTGGCCGACGACGCTGCCGGCGCCGAGCTGCGCGCCGCACTCGAGCGCTGGGGGATCGAGCTCGTCGACGTCGGTCTGGACGGCGAGACACCGCAGAAGCTGCGCGTCCGCGTCGACGGTCGGTCGCTGCTGCGCATCGACACCGGCGGTCGCGAGGGCCGCGTCCGGCCGGCGAGCGCAGCGGCGCGTGCGGCGATCGCATGGGCGCCGGCCGTGCTGGTCGCCGATTACGGGCGTGGCCTGACCGCGGACCCGGCCATACGATCTGCACTCGTCGAGGCTCGTGGGCACGGCGGGCCGCTGGTCTGGGATCCCCACCCGCACGGCGCCTCGCCGGTGGAGGGGGCGACCTTATGCACGCCCAACGAGTCCGAGGCGCGGCGCCTGACGGCGCCCGGCCCGGCGGGCGAGCCGGGGCCAGCCGGCGCGGAGGCGTACGCCCGTGCGCTGGCGGCTGGCGAGCCGGGGCTGGCCGGCGCGGAAGCGTGCGCTCGCGCCCTGGCGCGCGTATGGCGCGCCGATCACGTCTGCGTGACGCGCGGCGCTGCGGGGGCGGTCATGGTGCGCCGGGACGGTGGGCACGCGCTCGCCGTCCCGGCCGCGCCGGTCACGGCAGGCGATCCCTGTGGCGCCGGCGACCGCTTCGCGGCCACGGCGGCCGGCGCCCTGACGCGCGGAGCGTCGGTGGCCGAGGCCGTCAGGCACGCGGTGTCGGCGGCGACCGCGTTTGTCCGTGCCGGCGGCGCGGCGGCGCTGCGCCTGGACGCCCCGCCGCGGGCCGCCGCGCCCACCGTAGAGGACGTCGCGGCGATCGAGCGGGTGCGCGCCGAGGGCGGCGTCGTGGTGGCGACCGGCGGATGCTTCGATCTGCTGCATGCCGGCCACGTTCAGACCCTGCAGGCGGCCCGGGGACTGGGCGACTGCCTCGTCGTCTGCCTCAACGGCGACGCCTCGGTGCGGCGCCTGAAGGGCCCCGATCGCCCGCTCGTGCCGCAGCAGGACCGCGCGGCGCTGCTGGCCGCGCTCAGCTGCGTGGACGCCGTGACGATCTTCGAGGACGACACGCCCGAACGGGTGCTCGAGGAGCTGCGTCCGGACATATGGGCGAAGGGCGGCGACTACTCCGACAGCGAACTGCCCGAGGCGGCAGTCCTGGAGCGCTGGGGCGGGCGCGCGGTCATCCTGCCGTTCCTCGACGGTCGCTCGACGACGAAGCTCATCGAACAGGTGGCGGTCCGTGCCGGCGCGTGAGCTCGGGACCGTGCTCGTCACCGGCGGCGCCTCGGGGCTTGGCGCAGCGGTGGCAGAGGCGGTGGCCGACGCCGGCGGCACGCCCGTCGTGGTCGATCTGCGCCCGCCGGCCGACGGGCTCGCGCATGTCATCGTGGACCTCGCCGACAGCGCCGCCGCGCAGGCGGCCGTCGAGCAGGTCGCCGCCGAGCACGGCGGCCTGGACGGGGTCGTGACCGCCGCCGGCATCGACGCGTGCGGTCGGCTCGTCGATGTCGACCCGGCAGCCTGGGAGCGCGTCATCGCCGTCAACCTGCTCGGCACGGCGGCCGTCGTCCGCGCGGCACTGCCGCATCTGGAGCGAAGCCGTGGCCGCGTGGTCACGGTGGCATCCACGCTCGGCCTGCGCGCGCTCAGCGACGCGACCGCCTACTGCGCCAGCAAGTTCGGAGTCGTCGGGTTCACCCGTGCGCTGTCGGCCGAGATGGACGGCCGTGTGGGCGTCACGCTGCTGCTTCCCGGCGGGATGCGCACGCCGTTCTTCGACGATCGCCCAGAGCAGTACCGGCCCGGGCCCGACGCGCGCTTGGCCCCGCCCGAGGAGATTGCGGCGGCGGTCGTCTTCGCGCTCAGCCGCTCAGCGGAGGTCGATGTGCGCGAGCTGCTGATCTGCCCCCCGGGCGAGTCCTCCTGGCCGTGAGGCGCATCGTCGCGCTGCGGGCGCTCGGCCTCGGCGACTTCCTCACCGCCGTGCCGGCGCTGCGCGCGCTCCAGCCCCACGGGGACGTCATCGTCGCCGCACCGAGGATGCTGGCGCCGCTCGCCGCGCTGGCCGGCGTCTCGCTCGTGCATGCCGGCGAGCTCGAGCCGCTCCCGGCCGAGCTGTGCGGCGCCGACCTGCTCGTCAACCTCCATGGCCGCGGGCCGCAGTCGCACCGGATTGCGCTCGCGGCCGCGCCGCGCCGGCTGCTCGCGTTCGCCCATCCCGACGTGCCCGAGACGGCCGGTCTGCCGGCCAGCCGCGAGGACGAGCACGAGGTCGCCCGCTGGTGCCGGCTGCTGCGCGAGGCCGGCATGCCCGCGGATCCCGGGCTTCTGCGCGTTCCTCGGCCGGGTCCGCCCGAGCCGGCCTGGGCGCGGGGAGCGACGCTGGTCCACCCAGGCGCGGCGAGCGCCGCCCGGCGCTGGCCGGCCGAACGGTTCGCGAGCGTCGCGCGCAGCGAGGCCGCCGCCGGACGCACGGTCGTCGTCACCGGCGGTCCGCATGAGCGCGCGCTGGCGACCGAGGTGGCGGCCGCTGCGGGGCTGCCGCAGCGCGCGCTGCTCGCTGGGCGCACCGGGCTTGCGCAGCTCGCGGCCCTTGTCGCTCACGCCGGGCGCATCGTCTGCGGCGACACAGGCGTCGCCCATCTCGCGACCGCGTTCGGCACCCCCTCGGTGGTGCTCTTCGGACCGACGCCGCCCGACGCGTGGGGACCGCCCGGCGCGCCGGCGCCGCACCGGGTGTTGTGGGCCGGACTGCGCGGCGACCCGCACGCGCGGCGGCCAGACGCGGGCCTGCTGCGGATCGAGACGGACGACGTCCTCGCCGAGCTCGCCGGCCTGCCGTGAGTGCGCTCGACGGCCATGGCTGCAAGGTCGGGATCGTCATCGCGACGTGCGATGACGGCACAACGCTGTTGCCCACGCTCGACCGGCTCGCCGCGCTTCCGGAGCGCCCGCCGATGGTTGTCGTCGACAACCGCGGCCGGCCCAACCTCGCCGCTGCGATCAGGGCGGCAGGACACACGCGCCCGGCGGTCGACATCGTCACGCTGGCCCGCGACCATGGCCCGGTGGCACGGACGATCGGCGCTCGCGTGCTATCGACGGAGCTGGTCGCATTCTGCGACGACGACTCGTGGTTCGCGCCCGGATCGCTGCTACGCGCCGCAGACCGCTTTGCCCGCGATCCCCGTCTCGCCCTGGTGCAGGCGCGCGTGCTTGTCGGATCCGAGGAGCGCCTCGATTCCACCTGTGCTCGGCTGATCGGCGCGCCGGCGCTGCTGGGCTTTTTGGCCTGCGGTGCGGTCCTGCGCCGGCGCGCGCTGCTGCAGGTCGGCGGGTTCCCGGATGGCAGCGGGTTCGGGGGCGAAGAGCGCCGCGTCGCGCTGGACTTGGCGAGCGCCGGGTGGAGCCTGGTCTACGACCCAGAGGTGGTGGCCCATCACCATCCACAGCCGTCGGCACGGCGCGCGGGCCGCCATCGCCGGACGGTGCGCAACGACCTGTGGTCGGCATGGTCGCGGCTGCCGCTGCAGATGGCCGCACGACAGACTGCCGGCGCGCTGCGTCGCGAGCCACGCGCGGTCGCCTCCGCGCTGATCGGCCTGCCGCACGCGCTGCGCGACCGCCGTCCCATCCCGGCGGCGGTAGCGGACGCGCTGCGGGCGATCGACCGCCACGAGCGAGCGTGCGAAACGGGGCCTTGATCGGCGCGGCGCTAGCCGGAAGTTTTTGAGGGGTTGAGGCCCGATTCCCAGTGTTTGTAGGGGTCGGGCTTCTCTTTGTCCGGTTGGTGTAGCCAAAGTCAAGGTTGCATGCTGTCCGGTAGAGCAGCTATCTTGTTGGGATGGCAAAGCGTGGTGGCTCGGCTCACGTAGCCACAATCAAGACGAAGGGGAAGGGCGATGTGGTCTACACGTCGCATCTGCTGCGTCGTTCCTATCGTGAGGGCGGCAAGGTCCGCCACGAGAATCTCGGGAACCTCTCGCATCTGCCGATCGAAATCATCGACGCGATCCGCGCGATGCTCGCCGGCCAGCGCCTCGTCGATCTCGACGAGGACTTCGAGATCGAGCGGTCGCTGCCCCACGGCCACGTCGCCGCGGTCCTCGGCGTGCTGCGCGCCCTGGATCTGGAGCGCCTGATCGGCCGCGACCGCTGCCGCGAGCGAGATCTCGTCGTGGCGATGATCTGCCAGCGGCTGATCGGTCCGGGCTCGAAGCTGTCGGCGACGCGACGCTTCGCCCAGACGACGCTCGCCGACGAGCTCGGCCTGGGTGAGGTCAAGGAGGCCGAGCTTTTGTCGGCGATGGACTGGCTGCTTGAGCGCCAGCCGCGGATCGAGCGGACGCTCGCGCGTCGGCACCTGCACGGTGAGGGAGAGGACGACGGGTTCGTGCTCTATGACCTGTCCTCAAGCTACATGGAGGGCCGCTGCTGTGAGCTGGCGACGCTGGGGTACTCACGCGATGGCGTCAAGGGCAAGCTGCAGGTCAACTACGGGCTGATCTGCTCGCCGGAGGGCCGCCCGGTCGGCGTACGCGTCTTTGAGGGCCGCACGACCGATTCGCAGACCGTTCCCGACACCGTCCGCATGGTCCGTGAGGACTTCGCCGTCAAGCACGTCGTGTTCGTCGGCGACCGCGGGATGATCACCCACGCGCACGCCGCCTCCTTGAAGGCGCAGGGCGTGGACTTCGTCAGCGCGTTGAAGTCGATGCAGATCCGCTCGCTGGTCAATACCGGCGATCTGCAGCTATCGCTGTTTGACGAGGTCAACCTCGCCGAGATCAGCTCACCCATGTTCCCCGGCGAACGCCTCGTCGTCTGCCGCAACCCGGCAGTTGCGGCCGACCGCGCCCGCAAACGCACGGAGCTGCTCGCGGCCACCGAAGCGGAGCTCGCGAAGGTCAAGGCCAGCGTCGACGGGCCCCGCGGCCGCCTGCGCGACGCCGCGGCCGGCCAGATCGGTGAGCGCGCCGGCAAAGTCGTCAACAAGTACAAGATGGCCAAGCACTTCACCCTCACGATCACCGACGGCCAGTTCGCCTATCAGCGCAAGACCGACCAGATCACCGCCGAGGCCGCGCTGGACGGCCTCTACGCGATCCGTACCACCGTCGCCGCCGACAAGCTCGGCGCCCAGGCCGCGGTCCGCGCCTACAAACAGCTGAAGATGGCCGAGCGCGCGTTCAGAACGATGAAGGACACGATCGAGATCCGCCCGATCCACCACCACCTCGAAGACCGCGTCCGCGCGCACATCTTCCTCTGCACGCTCGCCTACTACGTCGCCTTTGAGCTACACCAGCGCCTCACCGCGCTGCTGTTCAGCGACGAGACCCCGACCGCCAACACCGACCCCATCGCGCCCGCCACCCGCTCACCGTCCGCCCAAGCCAAGGCCGGCAGCGCCCGCACCCAACATGGCTACCCCGCCCACACCCTCCCCGACCTCCTCGCCGACCTTGCCACGCTCTGCCGCAACACCCTGCGCATCGGCGAGTCCGAGCACACCCTCACCCGCCTAACAACACCCACCAAGCTACAGGCCACCGCGCTAGGACTGCTCGACATCAAGCTCCACGCGTAGCCAAAGCAAAACCAGCCCGCCGCACCCCAATCCCGCGCCAACACGCGGGATTCAACACCTCAACCACGAAAACTTCCGGCTAGTGTCCTGAGTCGTTAGTTTGATGCTGGTTTTGTGGTAGGATGCGGGCATGGCTCGGGGTCCTGCTGCGGTGTCGATCGAGTTGACCGATAACGAGCGTGAGGCGTTGCAGCGGTGGTCACGGCGACGGCGTAGCGCGGCGGGACTGGCGCAGCGCTCGCGGATCGTGTTGGCCTGCGCCGAGGGTCTGACCAACACGGCGGTCGCCAAACGGGTCGGGGTGTCGGTGCCGACGGTGCGCCGCTGGCGCGGCCGGTTCGCCGAGCGGCGCTTGGACGGGCTGTTGGACGAGCCGCGGCCGGGGCGGCCTCGCGAGATCTTCGACGAGCAGGTCGAGAACGTGATCGTCAAGACGCTTGAGAGCAAGCCGCCCGATGGCGGGACGCATTGGTCGACGCGCAACATGGCCGCTGCGGCGGGCCTGAACCAGACGGCGGTCTCGCGGATCTGGCGGGCGTTTGGGTTGCAGCCGCACCGCGTGGAGCACTTCAAGCTGTCTAAGGATCCGCAGTTCGTTGAGAAGATCCGTGACGTCGTCGGGCTGTACCTCGATCCGCCCGAGCGCGCGATCGTGCTGTGCGTCGATGAGAAGTCTCAGATCCAAGCGCTGGACCGCAGCCAGCCGATCTTTCCGCTGCTGCCCGGCGTGCCCGAGCGTCAAAGTCACGACTACCAGCGCCACGGCACGACGAGCCTGTTCGCCGCGCTGGACGTCGCGACCGGCAAGGTGATCAGCTCGCTGCACGCCCGTCACCGCGCGATCGAGTTCAAGAAGTTCTTGCAGAAGATCGACCGCGAGGTCCCCGCCGAGCTTGGCGTGCATCTGATCCTCGACAACTACGCCACCCACAAGACGCCGGCCATCAAGCGCTGGCTGGCCGCCCACCCGCGGTTCGTCTTGCACTTCACCCCGACCGGCGCGTCGTGGTGCAACCTCGTCGAGCGGATCTTCGGCGAGCTGACCGCACGCAAACTGCGCCGTGGCGCGCACCGGTCCGTCAACCAGCTCAACGCCGACATCCGTGGCTGGCTTGAGCGCTGGAACGAGGACCCCAAACCCTACGTTTGGACCAAGACCGCCGACGAGATCCTCGAATCGCTCGCCTCATACTGCAACACAATTAACGCCTCAGGACACTAGCGTCCGTACGAGCGAGCGCGCGAGGACATCTTCGGACCATCCAGGAGCGCCATCTCGGCCTCGACGTCGTCCGGCAACGGACGGCGCTCGCGCAGCACGCGCCGCAGCTCGCGCAGCGCGGTCGCGACACCGAGGATCGTCGCCGCGTTCGGTGGAGACGACCGGATGACGTGAACGGTCCAACGCAGTGCGGCAGCCGGCGGGCGCCGGCCCCAGGCGAACCACAGCGTGTTGCGAAGCCCAAGTCGTCGGACCATCGGGGACGGTTGCTTATGGTCGGGCACGTGGCGGGCGCGGACGTCGGGTACGTAGCGCAGCTCCCATCCAGCGGCGAGCAGGTCGGCCGCAAGGTGCTCCTCGGGCCCCCCGACGGGCAATCGCGCGTCGAATCCGCCGACCGCTAGGAACGCGTCACGGCGGACGATCGACACACCCTCGAGGAACGAGAGGATGCGATAGCCCGGCAGCTCGGGGCGCCGGCGCGCGATCGGTGTGTGGACCATGTCGTCGTGGAGGGGCTCCGGTCTTTCGTCCTCGCCGACGCTGACGTGAGCGTTGATCAGCGCGATCTCCGGGTGTCTGTCGAGGAGATCGGCCGCCGCGCGCAGCGCTCCCGGCTCATACCAGCTGTCGTCCTCGGCGAACGCGACGTACGGCGCGTCCACGTTGGCGACGCCGATGTTGCGCCCCGCGGCGCCGCGGTTCTCTGCCAGCCGGATGAGCCGCACGCCAGAGAACCGGCGCTGGATGAACTGCGCCATCCCATCCGTCGACGCATTGTCGACGACCACGATCTGCGGGGTTTCGGGCAGCGCGGTCAGGCGTTCGAGCGCGCGGCCGATCCGCTCGCGAGCGTTCATCGCGATGATCACGACGGCGATGCGCGGATCCGGAGCGGATCGCGCTGGCGTCTGCGTGTGCATCTCGGCGTTCACCGTGCGGCCGTACCCGTTGTGACGTGTCCAGACGCTCGATGCGCGGGCGCGACGTCACGTGGGCTCACGTAACGAGCCGAAGAAGTTGACGCGGCGTCGGCGCAGCCTACCCGGAGAATTCGAGGTGCCCGACACGCACGCGATCGCTGCTGAACTCCCCGGTCGAGTGCTGGTCACCGGATGGTTCAGCACGGAGGACGGGGAGATCACCGCCGGCGACATGCTCTGTGGCCGGACCGTGTCGGCGTGGTTGGCGCAGGCGGGCGTGCCGCATGACATCGCGGTGGCCACGGGCTTCCGGCGGCCCTCCGAGGCCACGCCGGATGCAGTCGATCCGCGCCACTACAGCGACGTGCTGTTCGTATGTGGACCGGTCGCCTCGCCCAAGGTGGCGCGGCTGCTCGATCGATTCGCATCATGCCGCCGGATCGGGGTCGGGATCTCGGTGACCGCTCCGCCGGACGGGCTGTTCGACGCGCTGCTCGCCCGCGACGGCGCGGGCATGCCGCGCGCAGACCTCAGCCTCGGGACGGCATCCGAGGCGGTCCCCGTGGTCGGAGTCATCCTCGCCCACCCCCAGCCGGAGTACGGAGACCGCCAGCGGCACGGGATCGCGGAGCAACTGGTACGCGAGCTGGTACGACGGGCTGGCCTCGCGCCACTGTCGCTGGACACGCGCCTGGAGGAGGTCGACGAGATGGCCTGTAGGACGCCGGAGCAATTTCGGGCGCTCGTTGCGCGCGTCGACGTGGTCCTCACCACCCGGCTGCACGGCCTCGTCCTCGCGCTGGATGCCGGTGTGCCGGCGCTTGCCCTGGATCCGATCGCCGGCGGCGCCAAGATGACGCGTCAGGCCGAGGTGCTGGGCTGGCCGGCCGTCTGCGGAACCCGCGCCGCCGACGCCAAGCGGCTGGATGCGCTGCTGAGTTGGTGCCTGACCGACGAGGCGCGTGCGACGGCCGTCGCCTGCGCGCGGCGGGGACGGGACGACCTGGCCGAGACGCGGCACGAGCTGCTCGACCTGCTCGCGAACAGCGGCGCGAGTCTGGCGCGCCGTACGTGACCATCGACCCGCGCGCATGTCTCGACGATGCGCGTTCTCAAACGACGACGGCAGGCCCTGCGTCCCCCCACAGCCGCCAACGCAGCCCAGAAGCCCGGGCGACCGGGCGGGCCACGGCCGCGCGGATCGTCTCCTCGGACGCGGCCAAGATCAACAGCTCGCGCGCCCGGGTCGCCGCCGTATAGAGCAGTTCTCTGGTGAGGATCCGCGACGTCGGCGCCGGCAACAGCACGGCCGCGGTCTGGAACTGCGACCCCTGGCTCTTGTGGATCGTCATCGCGTGCACGGTGTCGACAGCGCCCAGCCTGCTCGGGCTGAACTCGAGGATCTCCCCTCGCCGTTCGAACGCGGCCAGCACGCGGTCGGCCCCGGTCTGCACCACCACGCCGGTGTCGCCGTTGTAGAGCCGCAGCTCGTAGTCGTTCTCGGTCACGAGCACCGGGCGACCCGCGTACCAGCGGCGATCGGCGACGAAGTCGTCGAGCTCGGCCGCCAACCAGCCCTCGATCCGGGCGGTCCACGTCGCCACGCCCTCCGGTCCGCGCCGGTGCGCGCAGAGCAACCTGAAGGAGCCGAGGGCCTCGATCGCCTCCTTCGCTTTGCCGGCGCGGGCGGCCTCGGTCACGGTTCGGGCGGCGGCAGTTGCACGGTCCCGGACGGGCGCCAGGGCCTCCTGAGCAGACGGTTCGGCGATGTCGACGGGAATCCATGTCACGCCGTCCGGCGCGTCGGCGAGCACCTCGAGCACAGTGTCGGCATCGCCGCGCCGGATCGCCTCGGCGAGGCGAGCGATGCCGGCGCCGAAGCGGTGCACGCGGTCCAACACCACGATGCCGTCCCCGATCGTGGCGGCGCGCGATGGTTGCTGCGCCGCGACGTCATGACCGGTCGCCTCCGCGAGGAGCGTCCGTGCCGCGCGACCGATCACGAGTCCGCCGGTCGCCGGACCGACGATGTCGCCGAGGACGGCGCCCGCCTCGATCGATGCCAGCTGCCCTGGATCGCCGACGAGGATCAACCGGGCGCCGGGCCGGACGGCCTCGATCAGCCTCGCCATGAGCGACAGCGACACCATCGACGTCTCGTCGACGATCACGACGTCGTGCGGCAGCCGCTGGCCTCGATGATGGCGAAACCGGCTGTGGCTTCCCGGACGCCAGCCGAGCAGCCGGTGCAGCGTCGAAGCCTGCAGTGCGAGCAGCTGAGCGCGGATCGAATCATCCACCGCAAGCCCGCGTGCCTGCTCGTGTACGGCTTCTTCGAGCCGCGCGGCGGCCTTTCCCGTCGGCGCCGCGAGCGCGACGAGCGGCGGGGCCGATCCCGTGGCCGCGGCCTGCGCAGCCAGCAGCGCGACGATCCGGGCGACGGTCGTCGTCTTGCCCGTGCCCGGCCCGCCGGCGACGACGCACAGCCGGCGCAGGACCGCCGCCGCCGCGGCCAGGCACTGGCGGCTGTCGGTCTGGCCTGCGAACAACGTTGCGAGGCCGCTGCTGAGGATCTCGACCCGTACGCCCCGAGCCTGCTGGTCGCTGAGCGCCAGGAGGTCGGCCGCGACCTGGCGCTCCTCTCGCCAGTAGCGGTCCAGGTAGAGCCACGTGCCGACGAGACGCAACGGACGCCCCCGCGACGAATCGTCCTCCTCGCCGACCGTCGCGAGCACGCTTGCCGCCACGCGCGCCGTCCACGCCGTGGTCGACGGCCACCGCAACCTCGACAGGTCGGCCGGCTCGTCGGTCTCGACCGCCGCCGTGTCGCGGATCGTCGCGAGATCGACGTACACGTGGCCGATCCTGGGCGCGCGAACGGCGAGCGCGGCGGCGAGCAGCACCGACTCGTCGTTCTCGTCGCCGAGGTCGGCCAGCCGCAGCGCGACGTGCACGTCGGCCGCCGCCAGCACGCCGGCGTCGTTGAACTCGCGCAGCAATCCGGGCGCGCGACGCGCGCGACGGACATCGAACGGATCCCGCCCGGCTTCGAGAGCCGTCGTCACTCGGTCCGCTCGCGGTCGAGCACGTCGCTCAGCGCCTCCACGAGCGCCTTCGACGGCCGCCAGCCGAACACGCCGCACGGCATTCCGTCGACCGTCGGCGTGTCGCGCCCGGTCATCCCGCGCAGAAACAGGAACAGGACGCCGGCGAGGTTGCGCTCTGGGTCGTAGCCGGGCAGGCGCCAGCGCAGGTAGCGGTGCAGCGCGGCGCTGTACAGGAGCGCCTGCAGCCCGTAGTGCGCGCGCCGCATCTCGGCGGCGAGCACCGACGGCCGGTGCTGCCACGCGGTCAGCGCTTCGCCCGGCGCGCCGAGCCAGTTCGTCTTGTAGTCCACGACGGCGAAACGCGGGATCGCCGCGGCACCAGGCACCCGGATGACGACGTCGATGCTTCCGGTCAGATAGCCCCCGACGGAGCGGCGCAACGCCGGGTCGTCCAGGCGCTGCGCGTAGCCGGCGAGCGGGTCGCCGGGGGGCAGGTGTTCCCGTAGCACGTCCCCGATCGCGGTCAGCGCCAGGCAGCCGGTCGGCTCGTCGCCGCCCGCCAGGGGCAGCTCGAACTCCAGCTCGTCGAGACGGTCTGAGCGCGGCACGTCGCGCAGGCCGGCCTGGCGCAGCAGCGGGCCGAGCGGCGTTTCGATCGCTGCGCGCAGGCCGGCCACGACCGTCGCCGGCTCGCCGATCTCGACACGCCGTCGTGCCTGCACCGTCGCGATCTGCGCCCCGAGCTCGGCGTCCAAGTCCTCCGCGGTGAAGTCGGTTGCCTGGAGCACGCGGTGGACGAGCGTTCCCACGTCGACGCCGGACGGCATCTCGGCCAGCAGCGACGGCGTCGCCATGAACCCTTCGCCGGGGCCTCGCCCGGCAACGGGTGACGACGCGGCGGCCGGCTCGTCGCTGACGACGGCTTGCTCGGGTTCGCTTGCGACCCAGCGCTCGTACGTTCCGGCGGTGATGTCGCTGTAGGAGGTGCGCCGCCAGCGCCAGTCCAGGCTGCGATCGAACGCCGCGGCGGTGAGCTGCGCCGGCCCAGCCTGCGGCCCGTTCCAGGTGGCTGGCAGCGCTGGGGTCGACCGCTCGACGGCGATGCGGCCAGGCGCCTGCGCCGCGAGCGCCTCGAAGCGCCCCACGGCGGCTGCGTCGCTCGGAGGAGACGCGCCGGCCGGCGCGACGGTTCCCTCGGCGTCGCGCTGGAAGAGCAGCCGCCCGAGCGGTGAGTTGCGGCTGTCCCAGGAGCCGGCCCACCACACGACGGCCTGATGCTGTGCCCTGGTGAGCGCGACGTACGCGAGGCGCAGATCCTCACCGCGCTGCTCCCGAACGGCCTGCTCCTGATGGCGCCGGAAGTCCGCGCCCTGCATCCCCACGTCAAGCGTCCGTGCGTCACCGGCGTCGGGGTCGTGGAAGAAGACCGGCTGGGGATCACGCGGGATGTACCCGGGCTCCCACAGGAAGGGCAGGTAGACGATCGGGAACTCGAGCCCCTTGCTGCGGTGGATCGTGAGGACCTGGATCGCCGCGTCGTCGGACTCCAAGCGGCGGCTGCGCTCCTCGTCACTTGTGTCCTGTTCGGCCTCCGCGATCCGCCGCCGCAGCCACGCCGTCAGCGCCGTCGTGCCCATCTGCTCGGTCGCGGCCGCCGCATGCAGCAGCTGGCCGACGTGGCGCAGATCGGTGAGCCGGCGCTCGCCGTCGGTGCTCGCCAGGATGCGCTCCGGCAGGCGCTCGGCGAGCGTGATCGTTTCCGTCAGGGAGGCGACGCCCTTCACGCGCAGCACCCTTGCCCAGTCGTGCAAGCGGCGATGGATCTCCTCTCCTCCGTCCTCGCCTGCGGCCGCGACCTGCTCGGTGGTCCAGCCCAAGAAACAGGTCAGCGCGGCCGAGCGCGCGCGCGTCGGGGAGGCGGGACGCTCGATCGCCTCCAACAGACGCAGCCACTCGCGGGCCAGCGGCGTGGCGAAGACGCTGCCGGCACCGTTGATCACGGCGGGGATGCCGACGTCGTCGAGCGCATTGCGGATCAGCGCGGCGTTTCGATTGGTGGGCACGAGCACCGCGATATCACCGGCGCGCACGCGCTCCGCACCGCGGGTTACGCGATCATCTGAGCGGCGCTCGATCTCGGCTCCCGAGGACAGCAGCCTGACGAGATCCGCCGCGAGGTCCCTGGCAACGTGCTCGCGCGCGCTGGCGATGTTCGCGTACCCCCGGTTGGTGAGCGTGATCGACGGCCCGTCGCGATGCACGACCCTGACGCGTAGCGGAGCATCGCTCGGTGCGCCCGACAGGCGCGGCGCAACGTTGGCGTCGGCCGCGCGGACACGGCGGTACACGATTCCTTCGTGGCCGAGCTTCGCGCCGCCGAACATCGTGTCGTAGGCGTCGATCAGTCCCTGGTCGCTGCGCCAGTTGACGTCCAGGGTGGCGCGGGCCTCGGCGGCCTGTGCGGCCTCGAGGTAGGCGTAGACGTCTGCGCCACGGAAGGAGTAGATCGCCTGCTTGGGGTCGCCGATCAGGACGAGCGTCGCGTCCCCCTCGCCGAACGCGCGCCGCATGATGTTCCACTGCACCGGGTCGGTGTCCTGGAACTCGTCGACGAGCGCGACGCTGTAGCGGGCGCGCAGGCGGGCGCCGACGGCAGCAGCACCGGGCCCACTGAGCGCGCCGTCGAGGCGGGTCAGCAGATCGTCGTAGGTCATCACAGCCATCCGGCGCTTGCGCTGCTCGAACTCGTCGCGGACGGCGAGCGCGAGCCGGCGGCGCATCTCGCCGACCCCCCCGAAGGCAGGCACGATCGGCGCGGCCGGGTTGTGAACCGCCGCCCGGGCGATCTCGCCGGCCTCCGCCCGCTGGAACGGGGGTATGTCGCCGCGGTGAAAGCGGCGCACGTAGAGGTCGTCGACGACCTCCTCGACGAGGTCGCCGATGTCCTCGACGAAGGTCGTGTCCGCGTCGACGTCTCCCGCGATGCCAAGCCCTGCCAGCACCTCCTGGCAGAACCCGTGCGTCGTGGCGATCGTGGCCGCATCGAAGTCCGCCAGGGCGCGCGCGAGCCGATCGCGTCGCAGCCGCACCTCGGCGCTGGGCGCGTCGGCGAGGAGCGCAACCACCTCGTCGTCGCTGTCGCTCGGCGCCACTCCGGCGAGGGCGCGCCCGAGTCCTCGCTCCACGCTCACGAGCCGCTCCCGAACGCGCTCCCGCAGCTCTCCGGTTGCCATCCGCGTGAACGTCACGAGCAGCAGCCGTTGCAGCGGCGTACCCTCGGCGACGTACCGCGCCGCCAGGGCGGCGATCGTGTAGGTCTTGCCCGTCCCGGCACTGGCCTCGAGCACCGTCACGCCCGTCGGCAGAGGCCCGCAGACCTTGAAGGGCCGGATCTGCAGCTGCTCGATCACCGGTGTGTCAGCTTCTCGTGTGCGAGCAGGCCGTCCCACATCCGGCGCGCGCACCGGCCCAGCCGCGTCGTCTCGGCGATCTCCCAGCCGTCGCCCTGCTCGTCCGAGCGCGGGGGCTGCAGCAGCAGTTCGTCGAACGTGCGCACGCCGCTCAGGACGAGCTGATGCTCAAGCTCCTTGTCCTCTCTGGCGAAGTTCCACTCCGACGTCCACGCCCTCCGGCCCGCCGCCACGGGATCGGCGCCGGCGGCCGCCGCCTCCGCATACGCAGCCGAGGTCGCGCAAGGGATCGGTAGCGGCTCACGCATGCCGCGGTCGTAGAGGTCGATCAGCGTCGTGAGATGACGGAGGGCCGATCGGCGGCGCGTGTCCGCGTCCTGGGCAAGCGGCGGAATCTGCGCGATCGTCGCGCTCGCGCGTCCCCCGGACCGTCCGATCGTCTGAGCTTCGAAGGCCCGCTCAGGATGCGCCGCCGTCAGCGCGAGCAGGCGAATCCAGGACGCAATCCGATGCTTGGCGGCGACTCGCGAGTAGGTGACCGTTCGCAGGACGTCTGCGCTGACGCCTGGGACCGTGCCGCTGAGCGAGCGTCCGTCGGACAGCGCCACCCGGATGTCGATCGAGCCGGTCGGCGCCGTGGCGTCGACGAGCGCCTCGGCCTGCGACACGATGTCGTCGACGATCGGGAACACCTCCTCGATCACGGGCTGGCCCAGTACCCCTGGCGGTAGCGTGCCGCGCGCGATCTCCGCGACGATCGCGGTGCGCGCGTCGACCCCCGCCAGCCGCGCGTCGAGCAGGCGCTGACCGACGCCCCATTTCCCGAGGCCGTCGAGCTCGACGCGCAGGCCGTCCTCCACCTCGTCGGAGAAGTCGCCGACGCTGACGCGCAGGCGCTGGCGCAGGAACGCCCGGACGGGATGCTGGCCGAAGCGCACGAGATCCTCGAGCTCGACGAGCGACGCGTCGAGGCGCGGCAGCGGGCCGGCGAGGAACGGACCTGGTTGCAACCGTGAGCGGGTCAAGGCGCGGGCTCCCTCGAGGGCCACAGGATCGAAGCTCCAAGTCTGGTCGCGCACGAGCGCTCCATGGGCAAAATTGCGCGGGGAGAACGGCTGTAGCGGGTGTCGCACGACGACATGCGCCTGTGCGTCGCCGCCGTCCTTGGTGCGGACCGTGGCGTCGACGACATCCAGCAACTCGCCCACCGGCACCGCGGGCGGTCGCGGGGTGTTCGTGCGCTCGTCGTTACCGGTGTACGTGACGATCAACCGGTCGGTTGCCGCCAGCAGCGCATCGAGCAGCATCTGGCGATCCTCGCTGCGCGGGTCACGGTCGCCGACATGCGGATCCTCGACCATCAGGTCGTCTCCGTCACGCGGTGCCTTACGGGGAAACGCGCCATCGTCGAGCCCGAGCAGGCAGACCACCCGGTGGGGGACCGAACGCATGGGGACCAACGTGCAGATCGTCAGATGACCCGTGCGAAAGTTTGCTCGCGTCGGTCGCCCCTGCAGACGTTCGGCCAGTAGCGCGCGTATCTCGGGCAGCGAGATCGTCATCGCCTTGACAGTGCCGGCGACCGTTGCCTGCTCGACGACGTCGTCGAGCAGTCGCTGCAACTCGTCGCGTTGCCAGGCGTCGCGTTGCCTTGTCGCGGTCAGCGAATCTGCCGCGGTCGCGATCGCGGCAGCCCAGGCATCGATCGTCTTCGGCGTGCTCAGCGCGTCGATCGACGCCCGCAGGCGATCGACGAACTCAGCGACGCGTCCGGCGAGGTCGATCGCGCCGCTCTCGACATCGTCGAGCGCCAGGACGCCGCCGAACACCTGCTGCTCGTCTTCGGTCATCGTCACGCCCACGAGAATCCGATCGAGGCCCGCGCGCCAGGTGCCGAGGGGCAGCGCATCGAGCTTGAAGGGCGCGCGGTGCGCGGCGTCGAGGCCCCAGCGGATCCCGCTCTGCGAGACCCAGTCCTGCATCCGCGTGAGATCGTCGTCGTCGAGCCGGAAGCGCCGGCGGACCGGCTCGCGGTCAGCCAGGTCGAGCACCTGCGACGCCGTGAGCCGCTGTTCGGCCAGGTCGATCAGCTCGCCCACGACGCCGAGCACGGGATTGGTCTGCCGCAGCGACCGGTCGGCCAATCTGACCCTGAGGTCGGGCGGCCGGATGCCGGCGGGGAGCGCGTCGAGTTGCTCTGCGTCGGCTACCTCGCCGGCCCCGAAGGTCGCCTGGATGAGCGGCGCGAACGTCTCGATGTCCGGGCACATGACGATGAAGTCGCGCGGTTCGAGGGCCGGATCCTCCTCGAGCAGATGCAGGATCGCGTCCCGCAGGATCTCGACCTGACGGGCGCGGCCGTGACAGGCGTGGACCTGCAGGCTGCGGTCGTGCGGATCGAACGTCGGGCGCGCGTCCTGCTCGCCGGGTAGCGGGGGACCGGGAGGGGGACGGTCCGCTCGCACGTCAGCCTGGATCCGCGCCAGCAGCGAACCTGCCCGGTGCTCGACGGCGTGGTGATGATCGACTCGATGCTCGGCTGCTGCGAGGACGACCTGCATCTCGCGCGCGTCTTGTCCCCAGGACGCCAGCAGGCGGTTGGCCGCCAGGGTCGCGGGCAGCTCATCGCTGCGGCGCACGATCGGCGGCCGCGTGCCGGTGCTGTGCGCGACGTGCTCCCAGAGCGCCGGCGACGGGTGAAGCAAGAACAGATGGACATCGCGGCCGGTCGCCAGAGCGCGCAGCACGCGCAGGTGGCCGGCGGGAAGACGCGTCAGGCCGAAGAGCGAGATGCGCCGGGGCAGATCGACGAGGCCGGGATCGTCGCGCAGCCCGGCGCAGGCGCCGTCGAGTCGTTCGGCCGGACTCGGCAGCGCGATCCGCTCGCGTAGACGGCGCCACAGCTCGGCCTGCCACGACGACTGCTCGGCGAGGGTCCGACCGCTTCCGTCGCTGTCGCGCCCGCGAGCCCAGGCGAGGACCATCTCGGGGCGGTGCAGCGCGTAGCGGTCAAACAGGTCGGCGAGCTGGCGGACGCGGGTGAGCCGCCGCGAGGCCCGGACCGGGTCCGCCGTGTCCGCGTCGGCGCCCAGGTGAACCGACAGGCTGTGCAGCCAGGTCTCGCCCAAGCATTCCTCGACGACCTCCAGCAGCGGCCAAACGGCGCGCTCGGGCAGCCACGCGTCGATATCCGGCCGGATGTCGAATGCCGTCGCGACGGCGTCGCCGACCAGCCTGCGAGGTGACGGAAACTCGATGTTCGCGCAGACGCCGTCGCGACGGCCCGGCGCGGCTCCGAGGCACGCCGACATCCGCTGCGTCAGCCAGCGCTCCATACCGCGGGTCGGAACCGCGATGACCTCCGGCGCGAACGGATCGGCGAGGGGTTCTACGAGCAGCGCGCCGAGCCCAGCGACCAGTCCGTCGGCCCGCTCAGCTCGGTGGATGTGAAGCACTGCTCAAACGTCCTCTGGATCGGGCGAGTCGACGCCTGCGGACCGAGGTCCGCCGTGAGCGCGAGGCGGGGTTTACGACGGCAAGCCTCGTCGAAACGTAGCGGGACTTGGCGGGCCTATCGTGGCATCGCCGCGTAACAGGGCAAGCTCCGCGATCCAGCGTGCATCAACAGGTGTGGAAGCGAGGATCTGCTGCAGGTCGCCGACGCACGCGGAGCGATCGCGTCCCGTCCGCGGCCCCAGTTCGGCGACGGGCCTGCCGGCGACCGTAATCGTGAAGCGTTCTCCACTCTGTGCTCGCCGCAGCACGTCGCTGACGTTGTTGCGCAGCTCCCGCCGAGGAATCGTCGTCATGGTGTCACCGTAGCGTTTGACCACGCGCGATCGGCTGCTGTCCGCCGCGCTCAGAAGAGCTCGTCGACGCCGCTCAGCCTGCCGCGGGCAGGGCGCTCTGCGGCACGCTGCGCTTGCGTCGAAGGCCGGCGCGCCCGAGCAGCCCCGTTGCGAGCACGAGGAAGCCGGAGCCGGTGAGCAGCAGCGCGATGCCCATCACGATGGCGAACAGAGCGACGGAGGACGCGAAGAACGAGGTGTCGAGCGCGGTGCTCAGCGCGGTCGCGTTGATCCACACCTGGCGGGCCTGGTTGCTCTGCGGGCGGCCCGTCTTGGGATCCTTGGCGGCGTCGGAGCGGATGTCGGTGCCCTTGCCGTCTGCGGTGGCGAACTGCGGCATCCGGGCGTACGTCTTGCCGCCAGTCGCCTCCAGCGCGTGGATGCGCATGTAGCCGGCGAAGCACTTCGCTTCGGCGCCATTCGTGATCGGCGCTCCGGCGACATCGCAGCTTGGCAGCGTGACGTTGTCGAGTCCGGCCTGCTTGACCTTCTGGGCGATGAGCGAAGGCTTCATGTCTGCGGTGCCGACGATCTGCTCGCGTTTGACGGCGGAGCTGACCTCATGCCGGCCGGCGAGGCCCACCACGATGGCTCCGGCGCCGAAGACGATGAGGATGAGGCCGGCGACGATGCCGCCGAGGCGAAACGGATGGAACATGGATGGCTCCCTGGCTCCCGGTTACACGGACAAGCTGCACTCTCCCGACCCGCGCCACCGGCGCCATCGGCTGCTTTCCACAGCATCGCTGCGGAGTTCCCGCGATTGTCGCGGGTGGTCGGCTCGTCTCCGTGGTTGTCCGCACGACCTGTCCGCAGCAGCTGCGGATGTCACGCGGTCCAAACGCTGGTTGGCTGCTTGTCATGACCCCACACACCGAAGCCGACAGCCACATCTCCAAGGGCGCCCGCGCCCTCGTCGTCTATGCCAGCACGCACGGGCACACCGCCAAGATCGCCTCCCGCGTCGCGCAGGCCATGCGGGCCCAGGGCCTCGAGGTCGACCTGCGCGACGTCGCGAACGCAGATGACGCCTGGCCCGGCGGGTACGACGTTGTCGTCGTGGGGGCGTCCCTGCACAAGGAGCATCATCAGAAGGAGATCGTTGACTGGGTCATGGCGCGCCGCGACGCGCTCGATCAATGCCCGTCGGTCTTCGTTTCGGTTTCGCTGTCGGCGGCCGAGGACAGCGATCAGTCGCGAGCCGCGACACAGCGCTGCATCGACGAGTTCTGCGCGCAGACCGGCTGGATGCCCGCGCGCACCGAGCGCGTGGCGGGCTGCCTGCAGTACCGCGAATACGACGTCTTCACGCGCCAGCTCATGCGGCTGCTGATGCACCGGATGGGCCATCCGACGGACGCCTCGCAGGACTACGACTACACCGACTGGGACGCCGTCGACCGCCTCGGGAGCGAGATCGTCGCGCTGGCCGCTGTCACCGTCGCGGCCGAGCAGTCCCGAGCGGCAACCGGAGGGGTTCGGGCAGCGTGACAGAATGGGCCGCGGACCCGGACGAGGGACCGCGCCCATGGACGACCATCTCGACGAGACACGGCTGCGGCGCCTGATCGATGTCGGTCGGGGGCTGCTGTCGCAGCTCGATCCTGAAGCCGTCCTCGACCGGGTGCTCGAGACGGCGCGCGAGATCACCGGCGCGCGCTATGCCGCGCTCGGAGTTCTCGATCGCGACCGCCGCGAGCTCGAGCGCTTCATAACGCAGGGCATCGACGCCGAGACCCACCGCGCGATCGGCGACCTGCCCCGCGGGCGCGGCATCCTCGGCGTGCTGATCGACACTCCGCGCCCGCTGCGCATCCCGAGCGTCGGCGAGCACCCGAAGTCCTACGGCTTCCCGCCCGGCCATCCGCCGATGGCGAGCTTCCTCGGCGTGCCCGTGCTCGTGCGCGGACAGGTGTGGGGCAACCTCTACCTGACCGAGAAGCAAGGCGGCGGCGAGTTCGACGCCGTCGACGAGGAGTCGGTCGTGATCCTCGCGGCATGGGCGGCGATCGCGATTGACAACGCACGCTTGTACGAGGCCGTCGCCGCGCGCCGCGACGAGCTCGAGTTGGCGGCGCGGCGCCTGGAGGCCGCGCGCACGATCGCCGTCGCAGTCGGCGCCGAGATGGAGCTCGAGAACGTGCTCGAGCTGATCGCCAAGCGCGGTCGCGCGCTGGTCGAGGCCCGCAGCCTCGTGATCCTGCTGCGCGAGGGCGCCGACCTCGTCGTCGCGGCCAGCGCGGGCGTCACCGAGCGAGCGATCGGTGCGCGGGTGCCGGTCGAGGGCTCGACGACGGGTCAGGTCCTCAAGTCCGGCACGGTGCAGCGGATCGCCGACGTCAGCGCCCACCTGCGCATCTCGGCTGCTCAGCTGGGCGTTGTCGGCGCGCGGACGGCGCTGCTCGCGCCGCTTGTGTATCGCGGCCGCGGCCTTGGGGTGCTCGCCGCGTTCGATCGCGGCGCGGAATCGGCGGGATTCTCGGAGGACGACGAGATGACCCTGCACGCGTTCGCAGCGAGCGGCGCGACGGCCGTCGCGCTGGCCCAGACCGTCCAGCACGAGCGGCTGCGCAACTCGCTCGAGGCGTCCGAAGCCGAACGGCGCCGCTGGGCGCGCGAGCTGCACGACGAGACGCTGCAGGGTCTCGGCGGCCTGCGCGTCCTGCTCTCCTCCGCGCTGCGGCGCGTCGAACAGGGCGACCTCGCCGAGCTGCTGCGCGAAGGCGTCGGTCAGGTCGAGCGCGAGATCGAGAACCTGCGCGCGATCATCACCGAGCTGCGCCCGGCGGCGCTCGACGAGTTCGGACTCGTGCCGGCGATCGAGGCGCTCGTCAGCCGCGTCAGCGCTATCGAAGGGTTGACGATCGAGTGCGCTGTGAACCTGCCCGGCGCAGGCAGGCGTCTCGGACCGCAGCTCGAGACGACGGTCTACCGGCTCGTCCAGGAGGCACTGACGAACGTCGCCAAGCACGCCCACGCCGAGCACGCACGCGTCACGGTCGGCACGACCGGCGGGCGGCTGGAGGTCGAAGTCAGCGACGACGGCACCGGCTTTGATCCGAAGGACGTGACGAGCGGGTTCGGACTCGCAGGGATGCGCGAACGCGTCCAGCTCAGCGGGGGCCAGCTCACGGTCGCTCCGGGATCGCCGGGCACGACGGTCCGCGCGGTGCTGGCGCTGTCAGAGCTCGACGAGGCCGTGGTCGAGGGCGTATCGCACCAGATCGGCGCGTGACGAGCGGCGCAGCTTCTGCTGGATGTGCGCGCGGTGGCTCTCCACGGTGCGGATCGAGAGGTACAGCTGTTCGGCGATCTCGGCGTTGGTGTGGCCGAGCGCGATCATCCGCAGCACTTCGACCTCGCGCTGGGAGAGGTCGTCGGGGGGACCGGACGGCGCAGATGGCTCGGCGGCCATGCGCGCGCCAAGCTGCGGGTTGAGATACGTCTGACCCGATGCGGCGCGCCGAACCGCCTCCACGAGCTCGTCGTCGGCGGCCTCTTTGAGCACATAGGCCAGCGCACCCGAGCTGAGCGCCTGGCGGGCAAAGGCGGGCTCGTTTTGCATCGTCAGCACCGTGATCCCGGTCTGCGGTGACCCCTCGAGGATCTGCGGGATCGCGTCGAGGCTCGATCCACCCGGCATGTTGAGGTCCAGCACGAGCACATCCGGCTTGTGACCGCGCGTCGTGCGGATCGCGGCGTCGACGTCGCCGACCGAAGCGACGACCTCGAAGTCGTCCTCGGCGTCGAGCAGCAGCTCAAGGCCCCGCCGGACGACGGCGTGGTCGTCGGCGAGCACGATCCTGATCGTGCCCCGCTCCGCAGCCGACGAGTCCATGAACGCCCAAGATATCGGGACCGGCGGTCGGGCATCGGGCGAACAACAGCGGGCGTGATCCGGGGTTTCCCGCCGGCGAGCGGCGGCTTAGCGCCGATGTGCGGGACCCAAGCGCGTCCTAGCGTTGCTGCCCATGACCACTGAAACGTATCCGCAGCCCCTCCACGTCCTGATCGCGGGCGG
This sequence comes from Solirubrobacteraceae bacterium, assembly GCA_033855115.1. Lineage (GTDB taxonomy): Bacteria > Actinomycetota > Thermoleophilia > Solirubrobacterales > Solirubrobacteraceae > CADCVQ01. The sequence goes on along the minus strand of JAWVGJ010000069.1, from coordinate 21,517 downwards.
CGGCGTAGCGGCGCTCGAGGCCATGATGGCCTTGCGCGCCCTGGCCGGCGCCCGCGTGCGCATCACGGTGCTCGCGCCCGAGCGCGACTTTCACTACCGCCCGATGGCGGTCGCCGAGCCCTTTACGATCGCTCACGCCTGGCAGGCCCCACTGGCCGCCATCACCGCCGACTTCGACACGCGACTGATCACCGGCACGCTCGACGGCGTCGAGCCTGCCGAGCACTACGTCACCACGCGCGAGGGAGAGCGGATCGCCTACGACGCGCTCGTGATCGCGTGCGGGACGCGGGTCCGCCCTGCGTTCGAGGGCGCGCTCACGATCGACGATCGCAACCTCGGCGGCACGCTGCGCGGGCTCGTGCAGGACGTCGAGGAGGGCTACACGCGCGAGATCGCGTTCGTCGCGCCTGCCGGGGCGTTCTGGCCGCTTCCGTTGTACGAGCTGGCACTGCTCACCGCGCACCGCGCGTACGACATGAACGTCGCCGTCGACATCTCGATCGTCAGCCCCGAGGCGGCGCCGCTGACGCTGTTCGGATCGGGTATCTCAAGGGAGCTGACAAGGCTGCTGCACGACGCCGGGATCACGTTCCACGGCTCGTCGTACGCCCACCTCGCGGACGGGGAGCTGACGCTGCAGCCCAGCGGCAACCGCCTGCGGCCGGGCCGCGTCGTCGCGCTGCCGCTGCTCGACGGGCCCCAGATCACGGGCGTGCCGACCGACCCGCACGGCTTCATCCCGGTCCTGGAATATGGCGAAGTTCGCGGGCTCGACGACGTCTACGCCGCCGGGGACGCGACGTCGTACCCGATCAAGCACGGAGGGATCGCGGCGCAGCAAGCCGATGTCGTCGCTACGGCGATCGCCGCGCGCGCAGGCGTCGCGATCGAGCCGCAGCCGCTGCGGCCCGTGATCCGCGGCGTGCTGCTGACCGGCGAGCAGACCCGTTACCTCGAAGCCGAGCTCGTCGGCGACGCGGGCTTCAGCTCCACCGTCAGCGACATCTGCCCGTGGGACCCGCCGACGAAGATCGTCGCCCGCTATCTCGGGCCGTTCCTCGCCCATGCGGATCGCCACATCGTCCACGACTGATACGCCCGCCGGACTCGACGGCGCCGCCCGGCTATCCGGGTGAACTACCGAGTCCGACCGTGGTCCTCACCGATGACCGCCGGCGCGCCGGCGGCTACGCTCCCATCCATGACCGCCCTCCGTTCCCACAGCGCCACCTGGCTCCGGACGCAGGTGGCGGACGTCATACACGAACCCGTGATCACCTTCGGCCCCGAGACGCCGATCCAGCTTGTCGCGCGCACGATGGCCGAGCAGCACGGCTGCGTAGTTCACGCGGACAGAGGCTCGTGATCGCAGCGGATGGCACGGGCGCCCGCCGTCCGTACCGTCTGTCGCACGATGCCAAACACAACTCACCCCTATCGCCACGACTACTTGCGGCCCTCGTTTCGCAACGCGTCGGTCGCCGACGTCATGACGCCGGGAATCATCACGTGCGCGCCTGACACGGCGCTGGAGACGGTCGCCGAGCTCATGGCGACCCACCGCGTACACGCCGTCGCGGTCGGTGGGATCGCCGCCAACCACCTCGTATGGGGCGTTATCGATTCCTTGGACATCGTCCGCGCGCTGCGAGATCCGAGCGCGGTCAGCCACGCCGAAGCGATCAGCCGGCGGCCCGCGTACGCAATCGAGCCCGACGCGCCGCTCAGCGACGCGGTGCGCCTGATGGACGAGCGCAACGCGACGCACCTCGTCGTCGTAGACCGCGAGCGCCCCGTCGGCGTCATCTCGACGCTCGACGTCGCCGGCGCTGCGGCTTGGGGCAGGAAGTAAGGCCGCGATCGTCTTTCGGCGCGGCGACCCCGCCCCGCAGCCACGCCCGCCAGTTCGCTCGCGCAGATGCCGCGTTCGCGCTTGGAAGGCGCCGGTCCGAAAGGAGATCCTCGAGCTATTCGATGCCTGTGGCGTGCTCTTGCTCGGCGGGTATGGACTCACGGAGGCCTGCGCCGCATCGACGAGCGCAGCGGCCCACTAACACATCGGTCCACCGGCAGAGGCCCGGCGCCGCGCGACGTAGTGCAGTTCCGAGCAATGGGGGGCGGTGTGGTCGCCCTCGACAGGACGGCCGTCCAGATCGAGGCACTCCTCGAGCTCGAAGCCGTGCTCGGCGAGCTGACGCTCTTGGGCGTCGTGCCAGATGTAGTAATGCAACGCGGCGAAGTCGTGCGAGATGTCGTTGAGGATCGCGTAGCCTGGCTCGCTGCGCTCCAGCGGCAGCAGGCGGCGGCGGTTGAGCTGCCAGCGCGGCATCCGAGCGAGCGTGATCGCGATGCGCGGCAGGCTGCGCCCACGCAGCTGCAGTGGCTCGGCGAGCCGCGGCGCGAAGTCGCGGTTGTGCGTCGACATCATCAGCAGCCCGCCGGGGACGAGCACGCGATGGATCCGGTCGACGACATCGCGCCGCTCCTCGTCGTCGAGCACGTCGAGCACGTTGTGCGGCGCGACGATGACGTCGAACGAACCCGTCTCAAACGCAGACAGGTCGCGCATGTCGCCCTCGCTGAAGCTGGCCCGAGGGTACGTGCGGCGGCAGTACTCGATCATCGCGGGAGAGATGTCCACGCCGTGCGCGGCGCTCGCGATCTCAGCCAGGTACCCGGTCAGGCGCCCGGCACCGCATCCAAGCTCGAGCACGCGCCCTGACAGCGCCTCGCGGTAGCGGACCAAGAGCATCACCTCGACGGGCCGCAGGTCGCGTCTCGCATAGGCCTTGACGAGATTGGTGCGGTTCCACAGCGCATCGTTGGCGCGCCGCTGGGCATCGGATCTCCGCGTCGCCGGGTCCGGCTCGCCGTCCCGCCGCTTGCCCTGGAGGAACCACGTCACCGCGGTCGTCGATGCTCTGGTCGGGCGGCTCATCTTCCAGGCGTCCGTTTCGCTCCAATCCCGACGATCGGTTCAGCTTGCCCGCGGTTCGCGACATCTGGCCGAACTCGCCGCGAGTGCGCAGGTTGGCCTGCCGAAGTTTACAGCATAAACTGCCGGAATCTTGTGCTCATCGCCGCGCTGCAACCTGGACGCAGACGCGATTTCGGGAGCCCGCGCTCATCGCTCGGCGAGGCGCGAATAGCTGATCGCGCAGCGCTCATGGACCAGACGCCCCTGAAGACGGGTGAAGTTCTGCGTGACGAACACCGGCTGCTGGCACGCGGCGCAGGCCCCGAGGCTCCTGCCACGCACCCTCGCGAGCTCGTCGCGGACGGTGCCTGAGAACGCACGCCGAGGGTCCACGCGCGCGGGCAACCTCTGAATGCGATCGGCAGGTTCAGTCATGTCCAGCTCCCTTCGGATATCCCAGCGTGTCATGTGGTTCACCGGCTTCGGTCGGGGCCGTACTGCCGATGATTCGAGCGTGAGACGCGCCGCTGATCAGGCGATCGCGCCGTCCGCTTGCCCACAGCCACAACGCATCCCTGTTCTCACGTTCAAGCGCGCACGCATCGATCATGCGCTCGATGACACCCATGGGCACGTTCTCCGCGAGCAGCTCGTCGACCCACGAGCGGTAGCCGTCAAACACGACCGGCGCCACGGTGCTGCTCATCGCCGGCCTGCCGTTCTGGTCGCAGGCGCCGAGCCGTCGCGGCTCCCACGCCCGCCGATGTTTTCATGCTGGCTCATGTTCCAGCCGCTCCTCCTTCCAAGCACCGGTTTCGGCTCGCTGGCGTGTGCACCACATTTCCGCGAACACGCCGCAAGCCCGAACGTCGCGGCCCGCTCGGTTTATATCGTAAACCGGTTGGGCCCGTTCCAGGTCGACCACCCGGCATAGAGGCACGAGTTCGGCTACGACGAGATCGCCGCGCAGCAAGCGCGACGAGGGTCATGAAGTCCTCTGCATCGGAGCTGTGATCGACATCGCGGCCCTGGCCTTGAACCTGCGCCAGCGGCGGGCAACGCACGAATGCGGGCAATACGACTTGCCACAATCAAGGAAATCGCAGATAGTCGGCACGCATGCGCCTCGCCGGAATCAAAGAGATCGCCAACTACTACGAGATTTCCTCCCAGCTCGCCTACAAATGGACGCGCCGACGCGAGTTCCCGTCGCCGGTGGCTGATCTCGCCCAGGGCAAGGTGTGGAATTTCGACGAGGTCGAGGAGTGGGGCGAGCGCAACGGTCGCACCAAAGGCTGCGGCCCCCGCCGCCGGGTAGCCCAGTAGCGCCAGGGTCGCGTCATCGCAACCCGCGCCCGCCCTGCTTTCTCGCATCCCCGGCGGCAAACTGCACAATCGACGTGTCGATCAGCCACTCCACGGGCGCGACATCGTCGGTATAGACCCGCCCGCCGGGCAGCCGTGGCGCCAGCCGCGCGCCGGCGCCGAGGGCGACCGCGCGCAGCCGCGCCGGCAACTTCGGCACGCCGGCGCGCAGCCGGTCCGCCGACGCGCCGGCGGTGGCGCCGAGCATCTGCGTGTTGAGCTGCTCGGAGGGATCGCGCAGCACGGTGGGGAAGACCGCCGCCATCGTCGCGCCGAGCACCTTCTCGAGCTTCGTCGAGCCCTCGGGGTGGCCGGTGTTGACGATCACGACGCCTCCGCGGTTCAGCCGGTCGCGCGCGAGCACGAAGAACTCCTTCGTCGCCAGGTAGAACGGGATGTACGGCTGGCGATAGGCGTCGACGACGATGACGTCATAGCGGCGCTTCGTGCGGCGCAGGTAGGGGCGGGCGTCGGCGGTGTGCGTGTGCAGGCGCGGCGCGCGCATGTCGAAGTAGCGCCGGCCAATGCCGGTCAGCTCCCCGTCGATCTCCACCGCGTCGATTCGCGTGGCCGGGAAGAAGTGCCCGTACGCGCGCGCGGTCGTGCCCGCCGCGTTGCCGAGGATCGCGATCGAGCGCGGCGGGCGATCCAGCGCTGCGAACGGCAGCACGAGCATCTGGTCCCAGTAGTTGCCGGTCAGGTACGTTCCGGGGCGGCGCAGCGAGTGCACGACCTGACCCTCGTTGAGCTCGAGCGTGCGCGTGCCGTCGAGATCCTGGACGACGCGCGCGTACTGGTATTCGGTGTCGGCCTCGTAGATGACGCGCGCGCCGCCGCCGGTCTCGCCCTTCACCGTCCCGACCGGCAGCGCGAGCGCGAGCACAAGCCCGACAGGCGCCAGCAGCAGCCGGCGCTTGGCGAGGCCGATGACGGCGAGCACCACGAGCGCGAGGCCGAAGACGATGAACGTGCGTCGCGTGCCGATCAGCGGGATGAGGAGCAGCGCCGAGAGGAACGTGCCGAGCAGGCTGCCGACGGTCGAGATCGCGTACAGGCGCCCGGAGACGGTGCCGGCGTGCTCGACGTCCGCGACCGCGAGGCGCAGGGCGTACGGCGCGACCGCACCGGACACGAGGATCGGGATCGCGACGAGCACGGTGACACCGAGCAGCGACCCGACGAAGGCGCCCGCGGAGATCGAGTCGAGTGCGTCGATCGCGAAGCGCAGGAACGGGTCGGCGACGAACGGCACGACCGCGAGCAGGACGCCTGAGAGCAGCACGATCCGGTACAGGCCGGCGCGGGTCGGGTTGCGGTCGGCCAGGCGACCGCCGTACCAGTAGCCGATCGAGAGCGCGACGAGCACGATCCCGATCGTGTTCGCCCAGACGATCGTGGAAGCCCCGAAATATGGCGCCAGCAGGCGGGCCGCCGCGATCTCGGCGCCGAGGATGCTCAGACCGACCGTAAAGACGATCAGGGCCAGCGGTGGCTCGGGCAGGCGGCGCATGCGTCCCGAGCGTATTCGTCCGCTCGCGCTCATATGGTCAGCGACATGACGACGCGCGAGCTTGCAGAGATCGACCGGCGGGTGCTCTGGCACCCGTTCACGCAGCAGCAGGGCTGGTGCGAGGAGGAGCCGCTGATCATCGAGCGTGGCGAGGGCTGCGTGCTCTACGACACCGACAACAGGGGCTATCTCGACGGCGTCTCGTCGTTGTGGTGCAACGTCCACGGTCACGGTCATCCGGCGATCGATGCCGCGGTGCGCGCGCAGCTCGAACGCGTGGCGCATTCGACGATGCTCGGCCTCTCGCACCCGCCGGCGATCGAGCTCGCGCAGCGCCTCGTGCAGATCGCGCCGCCAGGTCTGAGCCGCGTCTTCTACTCCGATAACGGCTCGACCGCCGCCGAGGTCGCCCTCAAGATGGCCTTCCAGTACTGGCGTCATCGCGGCGGCGATCTGCAGCGGACCGGGTTCATCTGCCTTCGCGACGCCTACCACGGCGACACGATCGGCTCGGTGTCGGTCGGCGGCATCGATCTCTTTCACGCCTGCTTCGGCCCGCTGCTGTTCGACTCCTGGCAGGCCGAGCCGGGCGATCCCGAGCACCTGTCGGCGCTCCTGCGCGAGCACGCCGGAAACGTAGCCGCGGTCATCGTCGAGCCGCTCGTGCAGGGAGCGGCCGGCATCCTGACGCATCCCGACGGTTACCTGCGGGCAGTTCGCGCGCTGTGTCACGAGCACGACGTGCTGCTCATCTGCGACGAGGTTGCGACCGGCTTCGGGCGCACGGGCACGATGTTCGCCTGCGAGCAGGAGGGCGTCTCGCCGGACCTCATGTGCGTCGCCAAGGGATTGACGGGCGGGTACATGCCGCTGGCAGCGACCCTTGCGACCGAGCGTATCTACGAGGCATTCCTCGGCGAGTTCGACGAGCGCAAGACGTTCTTTCACGGCCACACGTACACCGGCAACCCGCTGGCGTGCGCGGCCGCGCTGGCAACGCTCGAGGTCTTCGAGCGCGAGCGCACGCTCGAGGCGCTGGCGCCGAAGATCGAGCTGCTCGGCGACCTGCTCGAGGAGCACGTGGCGCCGCTTGCGTCGGTACGCGAGGTGCGCCGCCGCGGCTTCATGGTCGGCATCGAGCTGGGCGAGTTTCCGGTACAGGCGCGGATGGGCCACGAGGTCACGCGCGCGGCGCGCCGGCGCGGCGCGATCGTGCGCCCGCTCGGCGACGTGGTCGTCCTCATGCCGCCCCTGGCGATGAGCACGCCGCAACTGCGGCGGCTCGTGCAGATCACCGCGGCGTCGATTGCGGAGGCGACCGCGTCCGCAGCGCTGTTTCACGGTGCGCTGGTGGCAGATCCCGCCGCGGCCGGCAAGCGCGAGCGACCTACGCCGCGGCCCGCAGGCCCGCCACGAGCCACTCCCACGCCGGCGTGCTCGACGGGCGGGCGGGCCAGCCGTTGATGATCCCCAATAGCTCCCAGTAGCGCTCCGCGCGACGGTCGGTGAATGTCTCGAGCAGCTCGGCAAGCCAGGTACGGAACTCCGGCCCATCCTCGCGGCCGTGCAGCTCGGCGAACATCCCGGCGAGCTCGTCGACCGTCGGTCGCGCTCTGACCGAGGCCGGCTCGATTCCCGCCGCCAGCGCCGCTCCGCCCTGTTGCGCGACGGCGTTCGCGGCCCGCATATGGATCGCCTGATCGGGCTGTTCGGACGTGCCGCCCGCCAGTTGGTCGGCATTGCGGCGCTTGGCCATCTCGCGGCAGCGCCGGCGGAAGTCCTCGTCCGCGACGAGCTCCCCGAGCTCGATCCAGGCCTGGACCTGCTCTTCGGTCGGATCGTCTGGCAGGTCCGGTGCGGCGCTGCGCATCATCTCGCCAACCGGCCCCGGATCGCCGTCGCCGAAGACATCGTCGACGAACTCCTCGATGATGCGGCGGCGCTGGTCGTCTGACAGCTGGGCGAGCTTGTGCATGAGCTTCATCTCCTGGGGTGAGGACCCGCGGATCGCCGCCGCCCGCAGGACGGCGCGGCGCTGGCGCAGGACGCGGATCTGCGCCTCCAGCGCCGCCGCGTGGGTGGCGGCGACGTCGGCGACGCTGAGCTCGCGCTCGAGCACCCGGCGGGTCGTGGGAAGGTCGACGCCCAGCTCCCGCAGGGTCCGCACGAGCTCCGCGCGCACCTGCGCGTCGAGATCGTAGAGGCGGTACCCCGCGTCACTGCGGCCGGCCGGAGGGAGCAGACCGCTGTCGGAGTAGAAGCGCAGTGTTCTCACCGGCAGGCCGGTGTACCGCGCGAGCTCCCCGATCGTGATGAGCGTGGCGTCGTCGGACATGAGGTCATCTTCAGGTCTCCAGTGGGTGGAGAGTCAAGTGCGTTCGACGACGACGATCGTGGACTTCACGACGGCCGTTGCGGTCTGTCCGGGTTTGAGGTCGAGCTCGTCGGCTGCTTCGCGCGACATCAGCGAGACGATGCGGTAGGGGCCGCAGGCGAGGTCGATCTGGGCCATGACGCCGTCGCGCTTGACGTCTATCACGACGCCCGCCAGGCGGTTGCGGGCACTCGAACGCGGGTTGGTGCCACGTTCGCGTAGCACGCGCGCGAGTTCCTCGGGTGCGAGCACGCGGCGGTTGCCGCGGCGTTCGAAGGTGATGCGCCCGTCTCGCTCCCAGCGGCGCAGGGTGTCGACGCTGACGCCGAGCGCTTGCGCGGCCACGCCGATCCGGATCCCCTCATCCATATGGCGTCGAGCCTATCGTCGCGGCCTCGGCCTGGACGATGATCGGTACGTTCGCCACGGCACCGAGTTGTAGCGGACGTCTCACGGCTATCGCCGCAATGCGTAACTCCGTTGACACTGGACCTAGACTATACGAACCCCATGTCTAGGCAAGGAGATCCACCGATGGCAGACCAGGAAGACGCCGGGGCGCTCCAGTCGTTGCTGATGAGCCGCTCGCTGACCGACGCCGAGCTGCTCGAGGCGAGCGACACGGCCCCGGACTACGCGATCCTGCCCGATGCGAACGTCGTCAAGATCGGTGGCCAGAGCCTGATCGACCGCGGTCGGGCGGCGATCTACCCGATCGTCGAAGAGCTGGTCCGAGCCAAGGGCGAGCATCAGCTGATGATCGGCACGGGCGCCGGCACGCGTGCGCGGCATCTATACGCGCTTGCCGCCGACCTGGGTTTGCCGACCGGCGTGCTGACCGACATCGGCAGCGCAGTCGCTGGTCAGAACGCGCAGATGCTCGGGCATCTGATGGCCCGCCACGGCGTGCCGGTCGTCGGGGGCGCGGGGTTCGGCGCGCTTGCGTTGTACCTGTCGGAGTGCGGTGCCGTGGTCTTTCCCGGTATGCCGCCGTATGACATGTGGCAGCACGTCCCCAGTGAAGGTGTCATCCCGCCGTACCGGACCGACTCGGGCTGCTGGGTGGTCGCGGAGGTCTACGGCGCGCGCAGCATGATCTTCGTCAAGGACGAGGACGGCCTGTACACGGCCAATCCGAAGACCGACCCCGACGCGAAGCTGATCGAGTCGACCACCGTCGACGAGCTGATCGCCATGGACCTTCCGGATCTCGTCATCGAGCGTCCGCTGCTGGAGCTCATGCGTCACGCTCGGTACGCAAAGACGATTCAGGTCATCAACGGCCTCAAGCCGGGGCTCATTACCCGCGCGCTCGCGGGCGAACACGTCGGAACGCTGATCACAGCAGCGTGAACGCCATCGACCGCCACGCCCCGCACGACCGTTAGGAGCACGTCATGACTTCCCCCGATCACCTCTTTTCGTCCAAGGACGTGCCGTCGTCGCTGATGCGCCAGACGCTGCTCGATCGCGAGCTCGTCCGCCCGGCGACCGACCGCCCGGTGATCCGCCTGCTGCCGTGGCTGCATGTGGTCACGATCGGCGGTAGGTCGATCATGGATCGGGGCCGCGACGCGATCCTGCCGCTCGTCGAGGAGCTGCGCGCCGCGTTCGCCAAACATCGGATGCTGATCGCGACGGGCCCGGGCATCCGCGCCCGCCACGTCTTCGGCGTCGCGCTCGACCTTGGAATGCCGACGGGGGTGCTCGCCTCGCTGGCATCGACCGAAGCCGAACAGAACGGCCACATCATCGCCGCGCTGCTCGCGCAGGACGGCGTCTCCTACCTGCCGCACACCAGCGTCAGTCACCAGCTCGCCGTCCACCTGTCCGCGAGTCCGGCGGCCGTGTCCAACGGGTTCCCGCCCTATGAGCTGTTCGAGTTTCCGCCCGCGGTCGGCAAGATCCCGCCGCACCGAACCGACACCGGCGCGTTCCTGATCGCCGACGCCTACGGCGCGGCGAGGACGATCTACGTCAAGGACGTCGACGGCGTCTACACCCGCGACCCCGCAACGGCGGCCGACGGCGATGCCAAGTTCCTCTCACGCGTCGGCGCTGCGGAGTTGCTCGCCATGGACCTCCGGTCGCTACCGATCGACCGCTTGGTGCTCGACCTGATGGCCAACGCCAAGCACCAGGAGGAGATTCAGATCGTCAACGGGCTCACCCGCGGCAACGTCACCAAAGCGCTACGCGGCGAACACGTCGGGACGATCATCTACAAGGATTCCTAATCGACCAGGCCGGCCGGAGTCACAGCGCTTGCGCGCCGACCCCGTTCCGGATCCCCCCATCCATCCCGCGACGAGCCTACCGCCGTCGCGCAAGCTCCGAAACAGGCTCGGGCAGCGCCACTCCCTCGGCCAGCGGCAGCAGCCGCGTGTGCGCCGCAGAGAAGCAGGCGCGCGCCGGTTCGCCGGGGCGCAAGCCGAGCCGCTCGAGCTCCGCGCGCGGCGACTCGGCCGCCAGCGGGCCGATCCTCAAACGGATGCGGCCCTCCTCGGGCGTCATCGTGGCGATCGGGGCTGTGATCGCGTTCTCGCCACCCGCTTCCTCGTCGCCCGGCGGGCGCACGCTGATCTCCCACGGATAGACGGCCACGCCGACCCGTCCGCTGGCGCGCTCGTCCGCGCGCACGGTCGAGCCGCCGTCGAGGATCACCTCGCTGCCGCCGCCGGGCAGCGGACGCGCCGTGCCGGTCAGCAGGTTCCCGCCCGTGAGGCTCACGACGAACGGATCCGCCGGATGCTCGACGAGCTCGTCGGCCGTGCCGAGCTGGCGTAGCTCACCGGCCACGACGACCCCGATCCGGTCGGCCAGCGCGGAGGCGTCGCGGAAGTCGTGGGTGACGAGCAGGGTCGGCAGTCCGAGCTGGCGCAGCAGCTCCTGGAGCTCGTCGCGAACGACGCTGCGCGTGTGGGCGTCGAGCGCCGCCAGCGGCTCGTCGAGCTGCAGCACCGCCGGATCGCGCGCGTGCGCTCGCGCCCGCGCGACGCGCTGGCGCTCGCCCCCGGACAGGGCGGCCGGCTTCTCGGCGGCGAGCCCGGCGATGTGAAAGCGCTCGAGCAGATCGTCGACGCGCGCGGCGCCACCAAAGGCGACGTTGCCCCGGACCGTCAGGTGCGGGAAGAGCGCGTACTCCTGAAACACGAGGCCGACCATGCGCTCCTCCGGCGGGAGATCGATCCGGCGCTCTGAGTCGAACCAGGACCGCTCGCCCAGGGCGATCCGGCCCTTGTCTGGATGGCGCAGTCCGGCGACAGCGCGCAGCACCGTCGTCTTGCCGGCGCCCGAAGGCCCGACGAGCGCGACGGTTTCGCGTCCGACGCTCAGCGCGAGATCGAGCGAGAACGACCGCAGGGCGAAGGTGATGGCGAGGTCGAGTCTCTCCATGACAGACCATCTTGTACGAGACAGGACCGGGGCGCCGAGGACGACGCGAAATCACGCCTCACCCAAGCCGTTCGTCACTCGGGCGTCGGTCCACTCCCCAACCGGCGGTCGGGCGCCCGGCACGTCGACGCCTGTCCGAGGCCCCCCGACGAGTAGGGCCGACGCCGCCGACGATCCGGATCGCTACGCACATTTCTGCTCCGGGTGCGCGCACGGCGCGCCGTCGATCAGCCGCCGGCGGCTTCGTCCATCTTCCTGCGTAGCGACAGCGGGCGCATGTCGGTCCAGACCTCCTGGATATACGCCGTGCACTCATCCCTCGTGCCCTGCTTGCCGGCGTCCTTCCACCCCGCTGGGTTGTCCCGGCCTGTGGGCCAGATCGAGTACTGCTCCTCGTGGTTGACGACGACCTTGTAGACGGTCGTGTCTTGCTCGTCGGCCATTGTGGTCTCCCTGTCGGTCGATGCATCAACGATCGCGCTTGGCATCGTACGCGCGCGACCGCGGGGTCCCGTTGAGGAATGGCGCGAGCTTCCTGCGCGCCGCCCGCGCGCGATCCGGGTCATCGAAAGTCCGCGCGCCCGCCGTTGGAGGAGGCGAGAATCACGGCCGGGTGGGCCGGTCGTTCGCATACCGGCCCACCCGTCGCGCATCACATGTGGTCAGCAGACGCAGCCGCACCCACCGTGGCCCGGCGCGCCGCCGAACCAGTTGTGCCCGTCGCGCGGACCCTTGGTTCCGGGACGCGGCTGGTCGCGCGCCTCCGTGCGGACGCTGAAGCGCACCCCGCCGACCGGTGCGTCGTCGTCGAGCTGCAGGACGTCCAGGACCAGCACTCGCGCGCCGATCGTCTGGACGCCTTCGGACACGAGGCGCACGTCCAGCGCGTGCAGCTCACCCGGTTCGAGCGCCAGCGTGCCGCCGATAAAGGCGTCGGGCTTGAGGACCTCGAACGTGTCCGCCGACAGCCACTCGAGGCCAGCTGCCTGCGCGTCGTGCAGCCGGCCGGCGAGCTGTGGGGGCACGCGCACGATGACGCGGCCCCAGTCGAACACCGTTGGTGACTCGCGCGGCACGGTGAACCGCAGCTTCATCCGATGCGTCGTCTTGCCGAAGTTCGCCACGGTGAAGCCCGTTGTCTTGGGGCTCCCGGAATCGACGATGGTGATGTTCTTCCAGACGATGTTGTTGTTGTTCTTGACGTTGTTCCAGAGGTTCGAGGTCTCCGGCACGGTCATCCCGAACGGCGCGGCCGGCGCGGTCTCGATCCGCGACAGCAGGCAGAAGTGATGCTGGTCGGCGCCGAAGATCGCGTACGGCGCCGCGGGGGGCGGCGTCCACGGGAACGTCAGGATTTCGTAGTCGCCGCCGGCGACCGTCACCGGTGCCGAGCCGATCGGCGATCCCATAAGCGCCGGGGCGACGACGCTCCCGTCCCAGGGCGCCTGCCACGACAGCCCGGAGGAGGCCTTGGCCCAGTAGAGCTTCACGGTGCCCGACTGCGTCGCTCCGCACGACCGGTTGCGCACTCGGACGTACACCCAGCTGGGCTGGCCGTGAATCGGGTTCTGGTGATCCTGGTTGGCGAGGCCGTCGTTGGACTGGCGGACCCAGATGTCGTCGCTGATGTACATCGGATGCGTCGAGGTGTCGGGCTCCTGGCCCATGTCGTCCGAGACGTCCTTGGACCAGAGATCGGGCCCGGGGATCCCGGCGGGTGGGACGAGCCCGGGCGACGCCAGCAGGGTCGTGCGCTGGGTGTGCAGGGCAGCGTCCATCCGCACCACCTGACCCAGGGTGAACATGTTGAAGCACTGATCGGCGGAGTAGTCCATGTAGTTCATGAACATGTCTCCATCCGGGGCGTTGCCGCACGACACAGCCGGGAACGTGCGGCATTTCGACGAGTCGAAGGGTGAATCCTCGAGTTGGTTAGGGGTGTCGGCGATGCCGTCGCTGTCGCTGCAGACGCTGCCGTCATCGCCCCAGATGTGATGCAGGTCCAGGTAGTGGCCGATCTCGTGGGTGGCGGTGCGACCGAGGTGCGCCCCTGGGGTGAGACTGCCGGTCGTGCCGAATGCCTGCCAGTCGATGACGACGCCCTGAATCGCCGCTGGCATGCCCGGGAACGTGCCGTAGCCGAAAGTGCCGCCCGCGTAGTTGACGACCCAGATGTTGAGGTACTGCGCAGGGTCCCACCCGTCGGCGCCGTTGGTGGCGGCGGACTTCATTCCCTCATCCCCGAATACCCAACTTATCACCGAGGTGTGTGTGCGAGTGATCCCGTTCGTCGGCTTGCAGTCGGGGCTGCGGACGGCCAGCGCGAACTCCAGGCGCGCGTCCGCAGCAACGGAGGCGAAGGGGGCGGGCGTGTTCACGGCGTCGGCGTTGAGACGCCGGAAGTCGAGGTTGAGCACGTCGATCTGGCTGTGGATCTGCGCGTCGGAGATGTCCTGTGCGGCCGTATTGGACACGACGTGCACGACGACCGGGATGCGGATCAGCCCGCTGCGCAGGCCATCGGCGGCGTAGCGATCGATCCAGGCGTCGATCTCGCGCTCGATCTGCGTGCGGCGCCAGCGATATTCGGGGCTCTTGCGCAGTAGTGCGAGGTGCTTGTCGACGGCGATGCAGCGATTTACCGGGGTGTGAGAAGGGGGCAGCTGGGCCATATGTTGCTCCAAGTGCAATCGGGTGACGCCTCGGCTGTGGAGACGAGGTCCAGCCAAGGAGGACGCGACCGCGCTCTTGATACGTGTTCGCCGGGCCCTGGCGGCTTCCCGATTGCCGGTAGCGACTGGCCGACCGCCAGATCGCAGATCCTGCGCGCGCAGCCGCGCGAAGCCCGACGTCGAGAAGCTCGCCCGCCCCGACGCCGTCAACTGCACTCGCGCTGTGCGAAAAGCCGTGTATCACCGATTGCCGTCGCCGCTCAGTCAACCGACGGCTGAAAGGAGCCGACCCATGTGCCAGGACCGTATGAACCCGTGCCGCGATGTTCCCCCCGAGGACGACGTCCCGCCGGACGTCGATGGTGGGCAGCTCGGCGATGGCCGCAGTGGCTTCGTGATCCTGCGCCTCTCGTGTGAACTCAGGCACGCTGACGGTCGCGACCTGCGTGAAGTCGCGAAGCAGCTGGATCTGTCGGCCCTGGGCGCGCTGCTCGACGCGACCGGCGGCCCACCTACGCGACGCGTGATCACCAGCGTCGACCCGGACGAGCTGCTGAAGATGGAGGAGGAGGCGGCCGGCAGCCGCTTGCGTCCGCTCAACAGCCTCACCCGCTACTGGCGCGTCGACGTGCGCGGCCTCGTGGAGCCGCTCGAGCACCTGGTCAAGCGCTTCGCGCAGGTGCCCGGCGTCGAGACGGCGTACGCTGAGATGGTCGTGTCCGATCCGGTCGTCAACGCGGCGGACGACCCCTTCAATGCCCAGCAGGGTTACGAGAATGCCGCGCCGCAGGGCATCGACGCGCGCTGGGCCTGGACGCAGACCGGCGGCGAGGGCCAAGGCGTCGGCGTCGTCGACCTTGAACAGGGGTGGCGCCTAGGCCACGAGGACCTCGCGAGTAAGGCCCCGACGCTCATCTTCAACGTCAACCGTGATGGCGTCGGCACATACGTGGGCAACCACGGCACCGCGGTCTTGGGCGAGATCGCCGCGGACGACAACACGCGCGGTGTCGTCGGCATCGCGCCATCGCTGGCCTCGCTGCGTGTGACCTCGTACTTCGACGGGGTCACTGCCGTGCACGTGGCCGATGCCGCGATCGCCGCGCTGCCGACGATGAACGCCGGCGACGTCCTGCTTATGGAGGTCCAACGCGGCTCGGCCCTGCTGCCGACCGAGACTGACCCGGCCGACTTCGATGCGATCCGCCTTGCCTCGGCTCGCGGCATCATCGTCGTCGCGGCTGCCGGCAACGGCGGCAGCGATCTGGATGCCTGGACCGACGTCGGAGGCTTCTTCCGGCTGAACCGCGGGCACCCGGACTTCCGCGACTCAGGGGCGGTCATGGTCGGCGCGGCATTGTCTGGGATCGTCGGCGGGTCACATACGCGCTGGAGCTCGTCGAACTTCGGCAGCCGGATCGACTGCTACGGCTGGGGGACGAACGTCACGACTAGGCGACCTGCAGGTGGGCGGCGTGAAGTGGGGCCTGCGGCCGAAGCGGTAGTCGCCGCGCCGCGATGAGGGCCGGGGCGCACCGCTTAAGGCGCGGCGCGCCTCCCACAGTTCGGTTTGACATGTCACGCCGCGAGAGCGTCGCTGACGCTCGTGCGGCGCCACGCGATGGTGTCGTGGAGCGTGCTGAGCGGACGCTCCTCGGTGACGTCGCGAATGCCCTGGTCCTCACGCAGGCGTGCGAGGGACCGCGCACGGGTCGGTCCGATGCTCCCGATCGGCATGCCGAGCGCGCGTGAGATTTCGGCGTAACTCGGGGCGGGGTCGGCGAAGAGCATCGACAGCAGCTGCCGCTGATGGGCCGTCAGTTGCTTTAGCGCCGCCGACAGTGCCGCGCGGCGCTCTGGAGTCAGCAGGGGCTCTTCGTCCACCGGCGGGGCCGGCGCATCGAGCAGCAGCTGATCGTCGGTTGGGCGCTCGCGCCTGGTCCCATTGATGATTCGCAGGGACTCGCGCCGTGCCGTGGTCACCAGCCACGCACCGATTGCGTTGGGGTCTCGGATCGTGTTCACGTTTTCGAGCAGTCGCAGCCACGTCGTCTGCGTCACGTCCTCGACGTCGTGAGCACCGAGCCGGTGCACGCGAGCGATGTCGCGAACTCGCGGCCCAAACCGTTCCACGAGCTCGGACAGTGCCGACGGGTCACCTTCCGACGCCGCCGTGACGACGCGTTCAAGCTCCCGGGCGGTCGTTCGCCGCTGTGCGGCCGTCGCCTGCCTGTCTGTCTCCAGCGTCCTCCGCGCTGGTGTCTTGTGCCGCGAGGTCGCGGCGGCGGGAGTGATCTCCCGCACGTTCGGGAGCACGTATCGGTGCGCCCCGATCGGATCGGATGTCGTTGGCCTGCTGTCACAATTGGTGGTCATCGCGGCAGGCAGCGTCGAGCGTCGACGTTGCAGGCCGATTGCAGGTGATAACAGACGGTTGTCCGGCGGTGCTGGGAGCGAGTAGCGTCTCGCCGCGACGATGCAATTTCAGATCCTCGGCCCGCTTGAGGCGCGCAACGAGCGCGGCGCCGTGGCGTTGGGCGGGATCAAGCCGCGCGCGGTGCTGGCCGTCTTGCTGTTGCACGCCAACGAGCCGGTGAGCGCGGAGCGCTTGGCGCTGGCATTGTGGGGCGAGGAGGCGCCGACGGGCGCGGTCAAGACGGTACGGGTACACGTCTCGCGGTTGCGCAGGGCGCTCGGCGATGCCGACATCCTGACGACGACCGCGGCTGGCTACTGCCTGCGCGTGGGCCCCGGCGAGCTCGACGCCGAGCGTTTTGAGCGGCTCGTCGACGATGGGCGGCGCGCGCTCGCCGACGGCCAGCCCGAGCACGCCGCGGCCGGCCTGCGCGAGGCACTGGCGCTCTGGCGCGGGCCACCGCTCACCGAGCTGGCGTTCGAGCCTTTCGCGGCGGCCGAGATCGCCCGCCTCGAGGAGCGGCGCCTAGCCGCGCTCGAAGTGCGCATCGAGGCCGACCTCGCCGTCGGCCAGCACACCGAGGTGGTCTGCGAGCTACAGCAGATCGTCGAACAGCATCCGGGGCGCGAGCGCTTCGTGGGCCAGCTCATGCTCGCGCTGTATCGCTGTGGGCGCCAAGTCGAGGCGCTCGACGCCTACCGAGATGCGCGCCGCGTGCTGATCGAGGAGATCGGAGTCGAACCCGGTCCGGAGTTGCGCCGCCTGCAGGAGGCGATCCTCCTTCAGGACCCAACGCTCGAGCTACGGGCCGTGGCGGCAGAGCTGCCGCCCGAGCTCGACGCCAGCGCGGCGCCGCCCCTCGTCGGGCGCCGTGAGGAGCTCGCTCGGCTGCGCCTGCGCTGGGAGCGTGCGCGCGAGGGGCGGGGCGGGGTTGTCACGCTCACGGGCACCTCCGGATCGGGGAAGCTGCGGCTGGCGGCAGAGCTGGCCGCGTCCGTCCACGACGGCGGAGCCGCCGCGCTGTACGCGAGCGGCAGCGGTCCATCCGACGCGTTTGTCACGGCCCTGCGGCGCACCCGGCAAGCAACGCGTCCGACGCTGCTCGTCATCCACGCCGCCAACCGTGCAGGCGCCGCTGAGCTCGCTGAGCTCGAGGCGCTGTCACAGGCATCGAAGGATCTTCCGGTGCTCGTCATCGCCTGCTGCGAGGATGCCGAAGCGCTCGCGCGCCTACATTCCGATGGCGTGCTTGCGCTCGAAGCGCTCGACGTCGCGGCGGTGGAGGCGATCGCTCGCCAGTACGCACGCGGCGTGGCTGCCGACGACGTACCGACGGACTGGCTGCTCGAGGCCAGTGGCGGCGTCCCGCGCGTCGTCCACGAGCTTGCCAGCCAGTGGGCGCGGCACGAGGCGACTCGGTATGTGGGGGCCGTCGCTGGGCGGGCTGTCGCCGGGCGCGAGCAGTTACGGGCGATCCAGGTCGAGTTGACCGGTGGTGTCGAGGATCTCCAAGAGGTGAGGGACCGCATCACGCCGCGTCGTTGGGACGCGCCGGTGGTGTGCCCGTTCAAGGGTCTTGCGTCGTTTGACGTCGTTGACGCGCAGTACTTCTTCGGTCGCGAGAGGGTCGTCGCCGAACTCGTCGCGCGGCTTGTGGGGTCGCAGTTGCTGGGAATCGTCGGTCCGTCGGGCAGCGGCAAGTCGTCGGTCATGCGCGCTGGTTTGCTGCCTGCGTTGGCGAGCGGCGTGCTGCCGGGCAGTTCTGAGTGGGCGCAGGTGCTCCTGCGACCGGGGCAGCACCCGCTGCGCGAGCTCGGCGAGGGGCTGGCTCGTGTCTGCGATGAGCCGCGCATCGTCATCGCGGTCGACCAGTTCGAGGAGACGTTTACGACGTGTGAAGACGAGGCGGAGCGCGCCGAGTTCATCGCCGAGCTCGGAGCGGCCGTCGCTGACCGTCGCCAGCGCTATGTCGTCGTGATGGCGTTGCGGGCGGATTTCTACGGGCGCTGCGCGGCGTATCAGGTGTTGGCCGACCAGCTGGCCGCCAACAATGTCCTCGTCGGTCCGATGCAGCGCGATGAGTTGCGCCGCGCGATCGAGTTGCCCGCGCGGCGCGCGGGCCTGCGGGTCGATTCCGAGCTGGCAGACGCGCTCGTCGCCGACGTCAAGGACGAGCCCGGCGCCCTGCCGCTGCTGTCCACGGCCCTGCTGGAGCTCTGGCAGCGCCGTGACGGCCGTCGCCTGCGCTACACGGTCTATGAGCAGACGGGCGGCGTGCGCGGCGCGGTGGCGCGGCTGGCCGAGGATGCGTTCGAACAGCTCGACGGCGAGCAGCAGGTTCTCGCGCGCGGCGTGCTGATGCGCCTGGCGGGCGAAGGCGCTGCCGGCGGGGTCGAACGCCGGCGCGTCGCGCTCACGGAGCTCGAGACGGACCGCAACGAGGACGTCGCACGCGTCGTCGCGCTGCTGACCGACCGCCGCTTGCTGACGGTCAGCTCGGGGACGATCGAGCTGGCACACGAGGCGCTGCTGCGCGAGTGGCCGCGACTGCGTGACTGGATCGACGCCGACCGTGAGGGGCTGCGGATCCATCGCAACCTCAACGCTGCCGCACGCGAGTGGGACGAGCTCGGCCGCGATGACGGCGCGCTGTACCGCGGCGTGCGGCTGACGGAGGCAATTGAGTGGAGTGAGGCGCAGCAGCCGCGACTGAACGAGGCCGAACGCGCATTCCTGCAGGCCAGCGAGGTGGCGCGCCAGCGCGATCGCGCCCAGCGGCGCAGGCGCATCGCGCTCGCGTTCGGCTCGCTGACGGTGGCGTTGCTGGCGATCAGCATCGTGGCCGTCGTCTCGATTGTCCAGGGACGCAGGACGGCCTCGCGCGAGCTTGCAAACCGGTCGCAGGCCGTGCTCACCGGCGATCCCGCGCTCGCGCTCGCCATCGGGCTGGAGGCCGTAAAGCGCCACGACACTCCCGAGGCGCGATATGCCGTACGTCAGGCGACGCTCGCCGATCGCGCGACGGCGGTCATCCGTGCGCATCCGACCGCCGTCTACAGGGTCGCTTTGAGTCCCGACGGGTCGCGTATCGCGACCGCCGGCGACGACGGCTTGGTGCGGATCGTGAGCGTCGACGCCACCAGGGTCATCTCGACCATCAAAGGCCACACGGCTCCGGCGGCACTCGACGTGAGCTTCAGCCCAGACGGCAAGCAGGTCGCCAGCGTCGGTCTCGATGGCGATGTCGCGATCACCGATCTGGATGGCGGACGGCGGCGCGTCGTGTTAAGGCTCGGCGGCGTGCCTGGTCCCTATGCCCGCAGCGTCGAGTACGACCCCAGCGGACGTCGACTGCTGATGGCGGTCACCGACGGGACCGTCCGCCTGTTCCGGATCGCCGACTCGCAGTTGAGCACCGTGGCGAGACACGAGGGCGTCCGGGTGGCTCGATTCGACCACGACGGCAGGCGAGTGCTCAGCGCAGGTGAGGACGGATACGCGAGGCTCTGGAGTGTCGCGGGCGACGCGACGGCATCGCTGGCCCACAAGGGCATAGACATCTGGGACGCGAGCTTCAGCCCAAACAGCCAGTCGGTCGCCACCGCCGGTGGAGACGGCGCGTTACGGATCTGGAGCGCGCTCACTGGTCGGCTGTTGCGGAAGATCGCGCTTGACCTGCAGCCGTTGTACTCGGTGCAGTTCAGCGCCGACGGTCGCCGCGTCGTGACCGGCGGCGCAGACGGCGTGGTGCGTGTGTCAGATGTGCGCGGAGGGCCGGTGATCGCCGAGCTCAAGGGACACCGTGACCGCGTGTACGACGCTGCATTCCTGGGCAGCGGCGACGACCGCGTCTATAGCACCGGCACGGACGGCACGGTTCGTCTCTGGAAGCTGCTGAAGACCGCAACCCTCCCTGTAACCAGCGCCGGCGCACCGTCCGCGGCGAGCTTCAGCTCCGATGGCAAGCTTGTCGTCAGCGGCTATTACGGCGGCGAGGTGCGTCTTTGGGATCCGGCGACGGACTCGCAGAGGACGCTTCCGGGATATAAGGCCGAGAGTGCCGCCGTGTACTCGGCCAACGGCGCGTACATACTCAGCTGGACGGCCACCTACGGGGAGGCGTCGGCACGGTTGTACGACGTCAGGCGGGGGACGTCATCGTTTGCGCGCGTTCCCGCACACTCCGAGGTGTACGCGGCCGCGATCGATCCGAGTGGGGGTCGCATCGCACGGGCCGGTCTCGCCAAACCGGCGGTCATCCAAGCGCCCGACGGCACCCATCGCCGGATCCTGCCAGATCACGGACAGGTGAACGCGCTCGCGTTCAGCCCGAATGGGAAACACCTGGCCAGTGCCTCGAGCGACGGGACCGTACATATCTGGAACGCGGCGCGGGGGACCTCTGAGCGCGTTCTCAAGCGCTTTGAGGGTGCCGCACTCGCGGCGGTCTACAGCCCCGACGGCAGCCATGTCGCGGCAGCCGGCGCGGACGGCACGATCCGCATCTGGCGGCTGGCCGGCGGCGACCCGATCGTTCTCTACGGCCACGACGGTCCGGTGACGACCCTCGGATTCAACCCGGAAGGGGATCGGCTTGTCAGTGGCGGGAAGGACGGAACGGTTCGGATTTGGGACGCCGCCGGCGAAGCCCTCGTCGTGCTGCACACCCATGAGGGAGAGGTCAGCGGCGTCGCCTTCAGCCCCGATGGGCGCCAAGTTGTCAGCAGTGCAAATGACGGCTTGCGAATGTCGGCGTGCGAGGTGTGCGGAACGTTCCGTGATGCCGTTGCGCTCGCCCGGATACGACCGCGGGTCACGCTGACGCCGGCCGAACGAACCTGGCTCGTGGCGGGCGGCGGCTCAT
>JAWVGJ010000068.1:0-3323 GCA_033855115.1 Solirubrobacteraceae bacterium | reverse complement strand
GCACGGGCGTCTTGTCGTTCGGTCGCTGGGCACCGGCCGAACGCGCTCTGTGACCGTGCGCACCTCCGACTACGATGCGATCGAACCGCTACTCGTCGGCTCCCGGCTGTTTCTGATATCGGGCGGCCACGTTCGTCGCGTCGCCCTGTAGCACCGCAACCGCGGTCCGGCGCGCGACGCTCCCCGCGGACACCTTGCCGCAGATCTGCATATCGAAGAGGCTGTTGCCGAGGCGCAGGATGGCTTCGACTCCTGTCCGGACGTCCCACGACCTGCTGATTCGCGGACAAACGGTCGGTGGGCGAATGTCATTGGACTCGGAGGCAAAGCCGATGAGACGTTCGGCGAGACCGTCAACAGCTATGCCAGCAGTGGTTTGAGAGCGAGGACCGCCCTCGTCTCGCGAGAGATCTTCGAGGAGATGGCGCTGGCCGACGAGTTCGTCGAGTCCTCACGCTGCCGGCAGGCGATCGGCTCGAGGGGAACGTCAACGGGGACAGCCACCACACCGGGGGCTACCTAGGCGTCTTCGCCGGGTACCGCTGGGAAATGGCAACGGTCGGATTGGTCGGTTCATACGGCGGCCTGAATGCCGGCGACGAGGCGATACTCACCGTCGCGATCGCGCAGTTGCGCGAGGCCGTCGCGGGCGTGGAGATCGTTGTGTTCTCGCGTGATCGCAAGCACACCGAGCGTCATCACGACGTCGATCGTGTCGTGTCCGGGCGGGAGGCCGTGCGCGAGGAGCTCGAGGGCGAGATCAAGAAGATGGACCTCATGTTGCTGGGCGGGGGCGGCATCCTCTACGACCACGAGGCGGAGTCGTATCTGCGGCTTGTGCGCTTCGCGCAGGACGCGGGTGTCGCGACTGCCACGTATGCGGTGGGCGCGGGACCGCTGGAGCGCGCGGCCGATCGCGAGTCGGTCGCCGCGGTGCTCAACGAGATGCAGCTCGTCACCGTTCGCGAGAAGGCGGCGAAGCGACTGCTCGAGGAGAGCGGAGTAGCGCGCGACGTTTGGGTCACGGCAGATCCGGCGCTCCTGCTCGCGGCTGAGCCGTTCACCCAGAGCATGCTCGAGCGCGAGGGGTTGCCGGACGGCCGACGGCTCATCGGTATGTCGGTGCGCGAGCCGGGCGGCGCAATGTCGGAGATGCAGCCCGGGGAGTACCACGCGTTGCTGGCAAACGCCGCCGACTTCATGGCCGACCGCTTCGATGCCCAGGTCGTGTTCGTGCCGCTCGAGCGAAAGGACGTCCGCGAGGCGCATCGAGTCATCGGAAGGATGGCAATGCCCGAGCACGCCTCGGTGCTCACGCGCAGCTACGGGCCGCGCGAGCTGCGCGGGCTGATGGAGCACCTCGACTTGGCGGTCGGAATGCGCCTGCACTTTCTGCTGTTCGCGGTGACGGCGGGCGTCCCGGTCGCGGCGCTGCCCTATGCGACGAAGGTCCGCGACTTCCTCGCCGCGCTCGAGGTGCCTTCCCCGGACCCTGAACACGCAGCTCACGCGGGCGCGCTGCTGTCGCACATCGATCGCCTCTGGGACAGCCGCGACGAGCAGATCGAGCACGTTCGCGAGCATCTGCCGCGCCTGCAGGAGGCGGCTCGGGAGAATGTGCGTCTGATCGTCGAGCTCCTGGATCGCGATGCCCCCGCTGCAGCGTCCTGAACGCCCCGAGCAGATCACGCTGCCGGCCAGGCGTGCGACCGTCGCGGCGCGCCCGGACGTCGTTGTCGTCGGCGGCGGGCCGGCCGGGATCGGCGCGGCGGTCGGCGCCGCACACGCCGGAGCGGATGTCCTGCTGGTCGAGCGCTACGGGTTTCTTGGCGGGAACGCGACGGTGGCGCTCGTCATGCCGCTGATGTCGTGGCATAACGAGGTGCGTGGCGCGCGTGCGCGCGGCGACGAGGAGCCGCTTCGGTTGCTGCCCGCCGACCACGGGCCTGGTGAGCCCGTCGTCGCCGGAGCGCTGCTGGAGCTCATGCAGCGCCTGCTGCACCGTGGCGGCGCAATCGCTCCCAGCGAGGAAACCGGATACACGGTCCCGATCGACCCCGAGGCCTACAAGTCCGCCGCCCTCGAGCTGCTCGACTCGGCCGGCGTCCGCTACCTGCTGCATGCCTTTGCCTCCGGCGTGATCGGCGAGCCCCGCCGGCCCGAGGGGGTCGTGCTGGAAACCAAGTCGGGACCGCTCGTCGTACCGGCCACTGTGATCGTTGACGCCACCGGCGACGGTGATGTCGCGGCGGCCGCCGGCGCCGAGTACGAGGTGGGTCGCGACGACGGGCTCGTGCAGCCGATGACGCTGATGTTCCGCGTCGTCGATTTTCAGCGTGAACGGTTCGCCGGGTACGTGCGCGAGCATCCCGATCAGTGGCGCGGCGTCTCCGGGCTCTGGCAGCTCATCGAGCAGGCGCGCGAGGCCGGCGAGCTCGATCTGCCGCGCGAGGACATGCTGTTCTTCGCCACGCCGCACGAGCGCGAGGTCAGCGTCAACAGCACCCGCGTGTCCGGAGCGCTCGGCACCGACGTGTTCGACCTCACGCGCGCCGAGCACCTCGCGCGCCGCCAGATGGACCAGATCATGCGTTTTTTGCGCAAGCGCGTCCCGGGGTTTGACGAGGCGTACGTCGTACAGAGCGGCACCCACATCGGCGTGCGCGAGACGCGCCGCATCGTCGGCGAGTATCAGCTCACCACCGACGACGTGCTGCGCTCCCGCCACTTCGACGACGTCGTCGCGCGTGGCTCCTACCCGATCGACATCCACGATCCCAAGGGCGGCCGGGGCACGCTGCTGCAGCGGCTCCCGACCGGCGGCGCCTACGACATCCCGCTGCGCTGCCTGATCCCGCACGACGTCGACGGGCTGCTCGTCGGCGGGCGCTGCATCTCCGGCACGCACGAGGCGCACTCCTCCTACCGCGTGACACCGATCGCGCTCGCGACCGGTCAAGCCGCCGGCGTCGCGGCCGCGCTCGCGGCGCAGGCCAAGGTCGAGCCGCGCGATCTCGCGGCCGATGTCGTCCAACGAACGCTCGTCGGGCAAGGCGCGAATCTCGGTGACGCGCTGGCAGCCGGTTGATCATCCGACGCGGCCGAACGAGCGACTGGGCACCCCTTGACGGTCAGCACGGGTTGACCGCGACCCCGGTTGGCGCGACCCCGATCAGCCCGACCGCAACGTTGTTGCTGCACGTGAGGATGGGCGTGGTCAGAGTCGTCGAGACCTGGACGATGTTTCCGCTGGTCACCCCGGTTGGCGCGGAGAAGGTCCAGGCTTCGAGTTCGTAGATACGCGTCGCGCCGCTGGAGGACTG
>JAWVGJ010000067.1:0-8183 GCA_033855115.1 Solirubrobacteraceae bacterium | reverse complement strand
GACAGCATGCGGATGACCTCGTTGCGGATCTTCTCGGAGTCCGCATCGAAATCGAGCAGGATGCGCGCGGCAACGCCCTCGTTCTCGCGCACGAGTCCGAGCAGGATGTGCTCGGTACCGATGTAGTTGTGGCCCAGGCTCAGCGCCTCGCGCAGCGCAAGCTCGAGAACCTTCTTCGCCCGCGGGGTGAAGGGGATCTGCCCGGAGGTGACCTCTTCGCCTGATCCGACGATCCGGACGACTTGTGCACGCACGCGCTCGACGGTGATGTCGAGACTCTCGAGGACTCGAGCCGCCAGGCCTTCCTCCTCACGGAGAAGGCCGAGCAGAATGTGCTCGGTCCCGATGTAGTTGTGCTTGAGCGTGCGCGCCTCTTCTTGCGCGAGAACGACCACCTGACGGGCTCGCTCTGTGAATCGCTCGAACATGCTGCTTGATCCTTCCTGCTGGGGCGGGCCTCTAGCCTCGGTTCAATGCTTGGTCCGGATGAAAATGTGTTTGGTGGGACGGCGGAACGCCCGACATGTTCATCCTTTCGGCTCCGCAAGCGAAACGGATGAGTGTTCGGGTCCAGAAGGCGGGCATGGGGCAGTCTACCAACGCGGGTGCTCCCCTAATGTTGCGTTCGTCACGCATCGGGATGGGTCGGCTCCTTCATCGCCGGAAAGAGCACGACCTCGCGAATTGACGAACGATCGGTCAGCGCCATCACAAGCCTGTCTATACCCAAACCGACGCCTCCGGTCGGCGGCATTCCCTGTTCGAGCGCCTGGACGAACAGCTCGTCGTAGGGAGCTGCCTCCTCGTCGCCCTCGGCGGCCAGTCGCGCCTGGGCCTCGAAGCGCGCGCGCTGCTCGTCGGGGTCGTTGAGCTCGGTGAAGGCGTTGGCGATCTCGACGCCGCCGCAGAACGCCTCCCAGCGCTCGACGAGCCCGTCCTCGCTGCGGTGCGCCTTGGCGAACGGCGACAGCTCGACGGGATAGTCCATCACGAACGTCGGCTGCTGGAGCTTGGGCTCGACGAACTTCGATAGAAGGTCGTCGACGAGCTGCGGCCAGCTGCGCCCCTCGGTGGGCAGGCGCTCGCCGATCGCCTCGGCGAGGCTGTCGCGCTCGCGGCGCTCGCGGATGTCGATGGCGGTCTCGTCGAGGATCGCGTCGCGCAGGGTGATGCGGCGCCAGGGCGTGGCGAAATCGATCGCGCCCTTGGGGGCGACCTCCTGCGCGACGGACGCGACGAGGGCTTCGAGCCGGTCCGCCACGTCGAGGTAGTCGGCGTACGCTTCGTAGAACTCGACCATCGTGAACTCGGGATTGTGCTTCGTCGACAGCCCTTCGTTGCGGAAGTCCTTGCCGAGCTCGTAGACGCGCTCGAGGCCGCCGACGATGCAGCGCTTGAGGTACAGCTCGGTCGCGATGCGCAGGTACAGCGTGCGGTCCAGCGCGTTGTGGTGCGTGATGAACGGGCGTGCCAGCGCTCCCCCGTACAGCGGCTGCAATATCGGCGTCTCGACCTCGATGAAGCCGGCTTCGTCGAGAAAGCGCCTGACCGCCGTGACGACCTTGGCTCTGGCGATGAACAGCTCGCGCGCCTCCTCGTTGGCCATCAGGTCCAGCTCGCGGCGGCGGTAGCGCGTCTCTACGTCCTGCAGGCCGTGGTGCTTCTCGGGCGGAGGGCGCAGCGACTTCGCGAGCACCGCGAAGTCGTCGACCTTGAGCGTCAGCTCCCCGCGGCGAGTGCACATCGCGGTGCCGTCGATGCCGATGATGTCGCCGAGGTCGACCTGCGTCAGCAGGCGCTCGTGCGACTCCTCGCCGAGGACATCCACGCGCGCTTGAAGCTGTATGCGTCCCGAACGATCGACGAGGTCGAGGAACGCCATCTTGCCCTGGCCGCGGCGCGCGGCGAGCCGGCCGGCGACGCGATGGCGAATGTCGGTCTCCGTGCCGGGTTCGAGCCCCTGGTGACCGTTGAGCACATCGGCGACCGGCTCCACGCCGGGGAACTCGTGCGGGAACGGATCGATCCCGTCGGCGCGCAGGCGCTCGAGCTTGGCGCGCCGAGCCGCCAGCAGGTCAGTGCTCATCGCCCGACCCTAGCGGGCTACAGGCCGACGTCGATCTTCGTGATCTTGAGCTTGAGCGTCTTGCCGTTGGGCAGCGGGACGTCGACGACGTCGTTGCGCTTGTGGCCCAGCAGCGCCTTGCCGACGGGGGACTCGTAGGACAGCCGCTCCGGCGGCTTGGCCTCGGGGGAACCGACGATGGTGAACCTCTGCGCCTTGCCCGTCGCCTCGTCCTTGACGTTGACGACCGAGCCGACCTGCACGCTGTCGGTCGAGACGTCCTTGGCGTCGACGACCGTCGCGGAGCGCAGCCGCTCCTCGACCTGCGCGATGCGCGCCTCGAGCATCGCCTGCTCGTTCTTGGCGTCGTCGTACTCGGAGTTCTCCGTGATGTCGCCGAACTCGCGCGCCTCCTTGATGCGCTGCGCGACCTCGCGACGTTTGTCACCCTGCAACAGCGCGAGCTCCACCTTGAGCTTCTCGAGTCCGTCGGCGGTGAGGATGACGTCCTTGGGCATGGTTTCAGGAGATAGAAAAACCCCGCTCGTGGCGGGGAGGTTGCGCAATTCGTCCGCGCGCGACGCCGCAGGATAGCAAGGCGTCAAGCGGCTGCCGAGAGCACGTCGACCCCGGCGAGCACGGCCCGTGCCTGGTCGACGGTATCGGTTGCCTGCAACGCCGCCTGAAGCGCCTTCGAGCCGCCGAGGCGGTCGACGTACCAGGGATAGAACTTGCGCAGGTAGCGACCCGCGCGGCGCTCGCCGAGATGCTCGACGGCACGCTGCATGACCCACTCCAGCTCCTCGAGGATCTCCGGCGTCGTGGGCTCCTCGTCGCGGGTACCCAGCAGGCGAGCGAACAACCACGGGTTGCCGAGCGCACCGCGGGCGAGCATCACCGCCTCGCAGCCCGTGTGCTCGAAGGCGGCCGTGATCGCGTCGGGATCGCTCATGCCGCCGCTGAGGATCACGGGCGCGTTCAAGCTCTCGACGAGCTCGCGCGCGAGGTCGAGATCGGGCGTGCCCTTGTGGTGCACCTGCGCGGAGCGCGGATGAAAGCCGATCGCGGCGACGCCCGCCTCGTCGACGAGGCGGTGGGCGAGGTCGAAGCCGTCGCGGGCGCCGGCCTTCCTGCCCGAGCGCAGCTTGACGGTGACCGGAAGCTTCGAACCCTCGCGCGCGGCGCGAGCGACCGCGACCGCCCTGTCGGGATCGTCGATCAGCGCAGCCCCGGCGCCGGTCTTGCAGACCTTCGGTACCGGACAGCCCATGTTCAGGTCGATGAGGTCGGCGCCGGCTTCCGCCACGCGCGCCGCAGCAGAGCGCATCACGTCCGGCTCCTGACCGAAGAGCTGGATCGCGACCGGCCCGCCCTGGCGCTCGGCGGGTTCGATGCGCAGCATCTCGGTACACGTCTTCTCGTTGGCGTGGTGGACGCCAAAGCTCGACACCATCTCCGAGACGACCATTCCGGCGCCGTAGCGCTTGGCCTGCAGGCGCACGAACCAGTTGCCGATGCCGGCCAGCGGCGCGAGCACGACGCGGTTGGGAACGTCCAGCGGGCCGAGCCTCCATGGATCGTTGAGGGTGTGCACGGGGCTCATGGTAGGCGCGATCAGGAGTTGCGTTCGAACAGCAGCCGCAGCCCCGTGAGCGTGAGCATGTCGTCGACCTCGTCGATGTGCTCGGTGAACGGGACGATCGCGCCGGCGAGGCCGCCGGTGGCGATGACGTCGGTGTCCTCGCCGAGCTCGGCGAGCAACCGCACGAGGATGCCGTCGATCGCGCCGGCGAATCCGTAGATGACGCCGGAGCGGATCGCGTCGACCGTGCTCTTGCCGATCAGCGTGCGCGGCGGCAGCAGGTCGATCGCCGGAAGCTTCGCGCCGCGCTCGGTGAGCGCGGCAAGCGAGATCTCGACGCCCGGCACCAGCACTCCGCCGAGGAAGTCGCCGCTGCGCCCGACGATGTCGAAGTTCACCGACGTCCCGAAGTCGACGCACACTGCCGGGCCCCCGAAGCGCTCGCGAATCGCGACGGCGTTGGCGAGCCGATCGGCGCCGATCTCGCGCGGGTTGTCGTAGCGCAGCGCCATGCCGGTCTTCAGCCCCGGCCCGACGCTCAGCATCGTGTGGCCGAGGTAGCGCGTGCCCATCGCCAGCCACTCCGGCTCGAGCACCGGAACGGTCGAGGAGACGATCGAGGCGCTGATGTCCGCGAGGCCGATGCCGCGCAGCTCGAGCAGCCCGCGCAGGACGGCGCCGAGCTCGTCGGCCGTCGACGCGACGACCGTCGCGAAGCGCCAGTGCTCGATCAGCTCGGTGCCGCGAAAGGTGCCGAAATGCGTCTGGGTGTTGCCGACGTCGACGGCGAGGAGCATGTCCACGACTCTATGGACTGCACGAGCGCGGCCGCTGCGAGTGTGCTGCGCTCAATCCACGAGCAGCGACCCGCCGGCCTCGCGGTAGTCCTCGGCGATCTGCAGGTTCGGCAGCCAGTCGGCCATCCGCTCGCCGTCCGGGGTCGTGAGCTCGAAGTCGAGGTCGAGCAACGGGATCACGTAGAAGCCCTTGGCGACGATCTGCTCGTGCGGGATCCGCAGGCGCTCGGAGACGTGCTCGACGTCGCCGAGCAGCAGCACGTCGATGTCGATCGGGCGCGGTGGCGTGCGCGGGTCGTAGCGGTCGTGGTTCAGCTCGCGCTCGATCTCGAGCGTCGCGTTAAACAACTCCTCGGGCTCGAGCTCGGTCTCGATACGCACGGCGGCTTTGAGGAAGGCCTGCTGGACCCTGAAGCCGAGCGGATGGTCGACGTCGTAGACCGGAGAGCTGTCGAGCACGCGCACGCCGTAGGCGCCGAGCGTGTCGACGGCGGCCTGCATCTGCCCACGCCGGTTGCCGAGGTTCGAGCCGATCCCGAGGTACCCGATCCGCATGGGCGCACAGTGTGCCGTGTGGCTGGCGTGCGAGCAATCTCGTTTCGCCGGCTCGTCGGCTTCCTCAGCCGGCGCGGGCGCGGCGGGCGAGCTCGACGGTCGCCGAGCGCAGGTCGCCCGGCGCGTTCGCCGTCTCGGCGAAGGGGATCCGCACGGTGGCGGTCTCCGTGTCCACGACGCTGAGGTCCAGGCCGTAACGATCGATGGCGGTGCACGTCGCCGACGTGGCGTTTGGGTGACCAGCGAGCCCGCGCGCCATCGCCAGCAGCGCGCCGGCGTGGTCGTCGTTGAGATGCGCAACCGCGCCGGCGGCGGCCGGCGCGGTCGGATCGGGCTCGGCGGCCGCGTAGTCCGCTGCGCTGATGGAGTCCATGCGCGCGAAGCCCCCGACCCAGCGCACCCGCTCGACCTCCAGAACCCACAGCGTGAAGTCCTCCCACTCGACGTACAGCTCGGCGCCCGGGATGGCGGCGACGTGTGCGGCTCGCGCCGCTTGCAGGCGCTCGCCCGACGGCTGAACGACGCGGCCGGCGAGCGTCACGCGACCGCCTTCGAGCGGGTCGTGGGCCGCGGCCGGATCGGCGATCGACAGGCTCGCTCGCGGGTCGTGGTGCAGGTTGCGCCCGTGCTCGGCCATCGTCGACACCAGCAGCACGGGCGCACCGTCGGCCATCGTTCCGAAGACGATCAGCGAGGACCACGGTGCGCCCCCGTCGCTCAGGGTCGCAAGCCCGCCGGAGTTCGTCGTCGCGACCACGGTGCGCGCCTCCTCGGCCGCAGAGCGCCGGCCGGCCGTGTCGCGGGTGCCCGGCTTCGCGGAGGGACGGTGGTCGCTCGTGCCGGCGAGCTTCAGCGGTGGGCCTCCGCGGCGTACGCTCTCGTCGACCGGCAGCGCTGCGAGCGCGTCGGCGAGGCGCTCGCCGGCGCGCGTCGCGAGGTCGAAGTCGAGTTCGAGCAGCGGGATGAGAACGAAGCGGCGCGCCAGCACCTGCTCGTGCGGAATCCGCAGGCGCTCGGACGCGTACTCGACGTCGCCGAGCAGCAGGATGTCGACATCGACCGGCCGCGGTCCGTGTCGCGGGCCGTCCGCCTCGCGGCCGAGCTCCCGTTCGACGGCCTTGACCGCGTCCAGCAGCGCCTCGGGATCGAGCGCGGTCCTCACGCACAGGCACGCGTTGAGGAAATCCGGTTGGTCGAGGATCTCGCCGACCGGGTCGGTGTCGTAGGTCGAGGAGCTGGCGAGCACCTCGATGCCGCGCGCGGCCAGCGCTTGCACCGCCGCCTGGAGGTTGGCGCGCCGGTCGCCGACGTTGGATCCGAGCCCGAGGTAGCCCGTGCGCACGACTACTCCTCGTCGTCGAGCTCGCGCCAGACCTCGACGGAGACGTCCTCGACGGTCAGCGGGATCGGGGGCTCGGGCTTGGACGCCTTGACCGAGACGGCCTGAGCGTCGAAGTCGCGCAGCAGCCGGTCGGCGATCGCGGCGCAGAGCCGTTCGAGCGTCTTGTCCGAGCGCTGTGTGGCGACGAGCGAGGCGACCTCGCAGACGCGCCCGTAGTCGACGGTGTCCTCGAGGCGGTCGGTGACGGTCGCGTCCGCCTCGCCGAGCTCGAGGCGGATGTCCAGGATGAGCCGCTGGCCGACCTCGCGCTCGGCCGCCGTCACGCCGTGGTGCGTGTACAGCGACAGGCCGTTGACCTCGACCGTCACGACCGTGTGGACGCGAACGTCCTCGTCGTCGAAGTCGTCGTCGTCGTCCAGGGCGTCGTCGAAGTCGTTGTCGCCGGGAGACATTGAGCGGCGCAACGTAGCAGCAGTGTTCGTTGCACTCCGGGCCGGACCCCTACCGCGTCGCGCCGTGGCGCCGTGGCGCAGCGCTCGGCACCGCCGAGCGCGCTCGCAACACTGCCGCCGCAGCCAGCAGCGCGTCGTACACCTCCGCCACGTCATGGACGCGAAAGACGCTCGCCCCGCGCGCCAGCGCCAGCACGTTCGTGGCGATCGTCCCGGGCAAGCGCTCGCCCGGTCCGCGGCCGTTGGCTATCGCGCCGAGGAACGCCTTGCGCGATGTGCCGATCACGAGCGGCCTGCCGAGGTCGAGCAGCTCGTCGAGGCGCGCCAGCAGCTCGAGGTTATGGTCGGTCGTCTTGCCGAAGCCGATGCCCGGATCCAGCCAGATGCGCTCGGCCGCGATCCCTTGCGAGCGGGCATATCGCACCTGCTCGGCGAGGAAGCTCCGGACATCGGTCACGACGTCGTCGTAGTGCGGCGCCTGTTGCATCGTGCGCGGCTCTCCGAGCATGTGCATGAGCACGACGTCGCAGTCGCGCTCGGCGACGAGCCGCGCCATCGCGACATCGCCGCGCAGCGCCGTGACGTCGTTGACGATCGTCGCGCCCGCGTCCAGCGCTGCCGCCGCGACCGCCGCCTTGGACGTGTCGATCGACAGCCGCGCGCGGCCACCGGCGAGCCCTTCGAGCACGGGCATGACGCGGCGCAGCTCCTCGTCCTCGGCCACCGGTTGGGCTCGCGGCCGGGTCGACTCGCCGCCGATGTCGAGAATCGACGCGCCCTGGGCGGCGAGCTCCTCCCCATGGGCGATCGCGGCGTCAGGCGCCAGCCACTCGCCTCCATCAGAGAACGAGTCCGGCGTGACGTTGATGACCCCCATGACCACGGGGTCGGGCACAGCGCTCGACATACGCCCGCACGCTACTAGCGGGCTGGAGCGGTTAGAGCTTGGGCTTGAGGCGGTCGACGGCGCGTGCCTCGACACCGCCACCGGCGAGACCTGGACGTGGCAGCGGGCGCGGTGCCTCGCGGCCGGGCTTGTCGAGCGTCGTGGGCGGGGCCGGCGCCGAGGGCGCCTCCTCCGGGAAGACCTCCGACTCGGGCGTGCCCTGGATCAGCGCGTCGAACTCGGTCTTCTCGATCGTCTCGCGACGGATGAGGATCTCGGAGATCGTGTCGAGCGTCTCGCGGTGCTCCGTGAGGATGTCGCGGGCGCGCTGGTGGGCGCCCTCGACGACGCGACGGATCTCGTCGTCGATCTCGCGCGCGATCTCGTCGGAGTAGTCGGGCTCGGAGGAGAACTCGCGGCCGAGGAACGGCTGCGAGTGGTCGTGGCCGAAGACGCGCGGGCCGAGGCGCTCGCTCATGCCGTAGCGCATGACCATCGCCTTCG
>JAWVGJ010000066.1:0-14877 GCA_033855115.1 Solirubrobacteraceae bacterium | reverse complement strand
GACGGGCTCGGGCAAGTCGACGACGCTCTACGCCGCGCTGTCGGCGCTCAACACGATCGAGAAGAACATCATCACGATCGAGGACCCGGTCGAGTACCAGCTGCTGGGGGTCACGCAGGTGCAGGTCTCGCGCAAGGCCGGGCTGCACTTCGCCACCGGTCTGCGCTCGATGATGCGCGCCGACCCCGACATCATCATGGTCGGTGAGATCCGCGACCGCGAGACGGCGCAGATCGCGGTCGAGTCGGCGCTGACCGGCCATCTCGTGCTGTCGACACTGCACACCAACGATGCCGCCAGCGCGATCACGCGGCTCGTCGAGATGGGCATCGAGCCGTTCCTCGTCGCGTCGGCGATCGACTGCGTCGTCGCGCAACGGCTCGCCCGCAAGCTCTGCCAGCACTGCAAGGAGCGCCAGATCGTCACCGCGGAGGAGCTGCGCAACAACGGCATTCGCAGCCAGTTCGACATGGAGGCCTACAAGGCGATGGGCTGCACACGCTGCGGGCACTCCGGCTACAAGGGGCGGATCGGGCTCTACGAGGTCATGTCGGTCTCCGACGAGATCCGCAAGCTGACGCTGGCGCGCGTCGCGGCGACCGACGTCTCGGAAGTCGCCGTGCGGCAGGGCATGCGCCTGATGCGCGACGACGGCGTCGAGAAGGTCCGTCTCGGCCTGACGTCGATCGCCGAGGTCACGCGGGTGACCGGGAGCGGCGCAGCACCGGTCGAGAGCTCTTCCTAGGCTTGGCCGAATCAGGCTCGTCGCTCGACGACCGCCAGCCACGACTGCGCAGCCTCGACGACGTCTTCGGTCACCGTGCCGTCCTGCGCTGCAAGCCAGCCGATGATCGCCGTTCCCGACGCGGCCATGGTCCGCGCGCGGGTGACGTCGGGCGCCGTGCCGGGCTCCATCCGCGCGAGCTGGTCGACGAGCTCCCAGATGTCGCGCGCGCCGTAGCTCTCGAGGATCTCCGGGCTGTCGAGAACCTCGAGCGCCTGAGCGAGCTCGGCGTGCAAGCGCGGGGCCAGGTCGAGGGTCTCCTCGTCGATGTGCGCACCGACATGCGCGCGCACGTCTTCGGCGCGCTGGCCGGCATCAGCGTCCGGCCGGGCGAGCGCCGCCAGCAGCGCGGTCCACAGCTCGTCGAAGTCAGCGTCGAAGACGCGCGCGTGGATGCCGCGCCGCTGCTCGTCCGACAGACGCACCGTGCGCTGCAGCCAGTAGAAGTCAAGCGCGCGCGACGCGTCGCTCGTCGGACCGACCGGCACTCCGCCGTGCAGCCATAGCCCGACGATGCGGTCGGCGAGCGCGAACGGCCGGAGCTGCTCGAGGATCGCGCCCGAGTACAGCGCCGCCGCCGCCTCTAGCGCTCGCTCGACGTGGCCCACGCGCCGGCCTCCGGGCTCAGGTCTCGTCGCTGGGCTTGACGACGGTCAGCGGAGCTTTCGCGACCTTGTCGCCGTCGGCCTCGGCGCTGACCGACGCGCCGGCGACGTCATCCTCGATCTCCTCGGCGTCCGCGGTCGGCGGCGGGTGCTCGAATCCCGCCGCCCGGTAGGCGTCGTCCTCGTCGAGCGTCTCGTGCTCGAGCAGCGCCTTCGCCAGCGACTCCATCCGGTCGCGATTGGCCGCCAGCGCGCGCTTGGCCCGGTCGTAGCAGCCCTCGACGATCCGGCGGACCTCGCGGTCGACGAGCTCCCGCGTCTCGTCGGAGACGTGTGCCGCACCGCCGGGGCCGTAGTAGGGCTCCTCGCCCGGCGCCGGGATCACCGACACGAGGCCGATGACGTCCGACATACCCCAGCGTCCGACCATCTGACGCGCGATGCTCGTGACCTGCTCCAGATCGGACTCGGCGCCGGTCGTGACGTTGCCGTAGATGAGCTCCTCCGCGGCGCGGCCGCCGAGCGCGCCGACGATCCGGCCCTCCAGATAGCGCGCGTCGTAGCCGTAGCGGTCCGTCGACGGCGATTGGAACGTCACGCCCAGTGCGCGCCCGCGCGGCACGATCGACACCTTGCGCACCGGGTCGGCGCCCGGCTCGAGCATGCCGAGCACCGCGTGGCCGGACTCGTGGTACGCCGTCCGCTCGCGCTCATCCATCGACAGGGTGATGCGACGCTCGGCGCCGAGCACGATCCGCTCCAGCGCGTCGGCGAAGTCCGCCATCGTCACGCGCTCGTGATCGCGCCGCGCGGCGATCAGCGCGGCCTCGTTGACGAGGTTGCGCAGGTCGGCACCGACCATGCCGGGGGTCGTCGCGGCGATCCGGTCGAGTTCGACGTCGTCGGCCAGCGGCACCGAACGCGTGTGGATCTTCAGGATCGCCCGCCGCCCGTCCTTGTCGGGCGGGTTGACCGTCAGGCGCCGGTCAAAGCGGCCGGGGCGCAGCAGCGCTGAGTCGAGAACCTCCGGGCGGTTGGTCGCCGCCAGCACGATGACGCCCTCCGAGCCGGTGAAGCCGTCCATCTCGGTGAGGATCTGGTTGAGCGTCTGCTCGCGCTCGTCGTGGCCGCCGAAGCCGCCGCCCCCGCCGCGCGCGCGGCCGATCGCGTCGAGCTCGTCGATGAAGATGATCGAAGGCGCCGCTTTCTTGGCCTGCTCGAAGAGGTCGCGCACGCGGCTGGCGCCGACGCCGACGACCATCTCGACGAACTCCGAGGCACTGAGCGAGAAGAACGGAACGTCGGCCTCGCCGGCGACCGCGCGCGCGAGCAGCGTCTTGCCGGTGCCCGGCGGCCCCGACAGCAGCACGCCCTTGGGGAACGAGGCGCCCAGCTTGCGGTAGCGGTCCGGGTTCTTCAGAAAGTCGACGATCTCCCGCAGCTCGTCCTCGACCTCGTCGATGCCGGCGACGTCGTCGAAGGTGACGCGCTGATCGGAGGCGTCGTAGCGCTTGGCCTTCGAGCGCCCCAGGCTCGCGATGCCGCCACCGGCCATGCTCGCGCTGCGGCGCAGGAAGTAGAACAGCAGGCCGACGATCAGCAGCGTCGGCCCGAAGGAGATCAGCAGCGTCGCGAGGAACGATCGGCCCTCGTCGATCGCTGCGGCGTTGACGACCACCCCCTTCGCGATCAGCAGCTTGAGCAGCTCATCATCCTGGGCGAACGTCGGCCGGACCGTCTGAAACTGCTTGACGTTCTTGTGGTCCTTGAACGTGACGGGGCGCTTGAACGTGCCCTGGATGACGTCGTTGCGAGCGTTGACCTCGGCGACGTTGCCGGCTTCGACCTGCTGGCGAAAGAACGTGTACGGCACGTCGACGCGGCTGCTCTTCGTCGGGATGAGCTGACCGAGGATGATGTTCAGCGCCAGCAGGCTGAGCAAAAACCACCAGAAGCGCCGGCTGCCCGGCGGGCTCGGCATCCGCCGTGGTGCGCCGGGCTTGTCGCGCTCGGTGTCCTCGCGCTCTCCTTCCACCCGCCACGGCCTGCGATCGGCGGGCTCGTCAGGGCGCGTGCGCGGGCGAGATTCGGGCATCCGTCGCCGGATCATACGGTCGTCCATTTCGATGGGATAAGCCGTTGAGCCGATCTCGCTAGGTCGATAGGCGCCCGTAATGAGCCTTGACTTCGCAGACCTCCTGCTCGAGGTGATCGAGCGCAACGCCTCCGACCTGCATCTGACGGCAGGAGCGCGACCGACGGTGCGGATCCGCGGACGCCTTCAGCCGCTCGACGACTATCCCGTCATGACGACCGAGATGACGCGCGAGATCGTCTACGGGATCCTCACGAACGACCAGCGCCAGCGTCTTGAGACCGATTGGCAGCTCGACTTCGCCTACTCGATCCCCGGGCGCGCGCGCTTCCGTGTCAACGCCTACTACCAGCGTGCGGCGATCGGAGCGGCCTTCCGCCTGATCCCGTTCTCGATCAAGACGGTCGACGAGCTCGGGCTCCCGACCGTCATGCACGAGCTCGCCAAGCGGCCGCGCGGCTTCGTCCTCGTCACGGGCCCGACCGGCTCGGGCAAGTCGACGTCGCTGGCCGCCGTCGTCAACGAGATCAACGAGACGCGCGAAGAGCACATCATGACGATCGAGGACCCGATCGAGTTCCTCCACGGGCACAAGAAATGCATCGTCAACCAGCGCGAGATCGGCTCCGACGCGCAGTCCTTCGCGATGGGTCTGAAGGCCGCCCTGCGCCAGGACCCGGATGTGATCCTCGTCGGCGAGATGCGCGATCTGGAGACGATCCACACCGCGCTGACCGCTGCGGAAACCGGTCACCTCGTCTTCGCCACGCTGCACACGCAGGACACGCCGCAGACGATCGACCGCATCATCGACGTGTTCCCGGCGTCGCAGCAGCAGCAGGTGCGCGTCCAGCTGGCGGTCGCGCTGCAGGGCATCGTCACCCAGCAGCTGCTTCCGACCGCCGACGGCGCGGGTCGAATCGCCGCCTGCGAGGTCCTGCTCGCGACGCCGGCGATCCGCAACCTCATCCGCGAGGGCAAGACGCATCAGATCTATTCCTCGCTGCAGACCGGCGGCAGCCTCGGCATGCAGACGATGGATGCCGCCCTGGCCACCCTGGTGCGGGGAGGCAAGATCACCCAGCGCGTGGCGGAGGCCCGTTCGTCGACTCCGGACGAGCTGCGCCGTCTGCTCGGCGCGGACTCCTTTGCGGTGATGAAATGAGCACCTTCGTCTTCAAGGCGATCGACCTGCGCGGCCAGCAGGCCAAGGGCGAGGTCGAGGCCGACAACAAGCAGTCCGTCGCCGATCAGCTCAAGGCCAAGGGCCTGATCGTCCTCGACATCGCCGACAAGCAGAAGGCGGCCGGGATCGAGCTGCCGTGGGCGAACCGCATCAAGCTCGGTGACCTATCGATCCTGACCCGCCAGCTGGCGACGATGGTCTCCAGCGGTATGACGATCTTGCGCTCGCTCTACGTCCTGGAGGCGCAGACCGAGAACAAGAAGCTCGCCGCGCAGCTCGTCTTGGTGCGCAAGGACGTCGAGGCGGGCCTGCCGCTGTCCGACGCCCTGGAGCGCCATCCCAAGACCTTTGGCCCGCTCGTCGTCGCCATGGTCCGCGCCGGTGAGACCGGTGGCGTACTCGAGGAGTCGCTGCTGCGGATCGCCGACCAGCTCGAGAAGGAGGAGTCGCTGCGCCGTCAGGTCAAGTCGGCGATGGCCTACCCGATCGTCATCCTCACCTTCGCGATGATCGTCATGCTCGGCATGGTCGCGTTCATCGTGCCCGTCTTCGCCGGCGTCTTCAAGGAGCTCGGCAACGCCAAGATGCCCGCGATGACGCAGTTCGTCATGGGGATCTCCAACGTCGTGACGGGCTACTGGTACGCGCTGATCGCCGGCAGCGTCGGGGTGGTCTTCGGGTTCTTCAAGTGGAAGAAGACGCCGAGGGGCCGAGCGGTGTGGCAGCGCTTCCTGCTGCGCGTGCCGTTCAAGATCGGCGACATCTTCCAGAAGGTCGCCCTCGCCCGCTGGTCGCGGACGTTCTCCGCGCTGATGGGCGCCGGCGTGCCGCTCTTGCAGGCGATCGACATCACCTCGCAGACGGCCGGCAACATCGTCGTCGAGGAGGCGATGGCGAACGTCACGACGAGCGTCAAGGCCGGCGGCACGATCGCCCAGCCGCTCATGGACTCGCCCGTCTTCCCCTCGATGGTCGGCCACATGGTCAAGGTCGGCGAGGAGACCGGCGCCCTGACGACCATGCTCACGAAGATCGGCGACTTCTACGAGGACCAGGTCTCGGCCTCGGTCAAGGCGCTCACCTCGATCCTCGAGCCCGTGATGATCGTCTTCGTCGGCGGCATCGTCGGCTTCATCGTGATCGCGATGTATCTGCCGCTGTTCAGCGTGTACGACCAGATCAAGTAGCCGCTGTCGAGATCGCGCCGCGATGGCGGCGCGATCTCGAAGTTGACGGTGAGATCGGGGGCGTCGAGCCGTAGTTGACGGCTGCTGCGAAATCTCAGTTTGTGAATCCTTCCTGGCTCGACGTGTTGATGTCCGCTCCCGCATGGCGGTGTCGCCCCAGGCCGTCTGAGCCCGCAGCCGCACGATTGAGCTGCACGTTGGCTCGGGGCTGGCCAAGGTGAAGAAGCGCAGGACGCGGAACTGCGCTTCGATGCGGTTTGGCCAGGAGCCGTAGAACGGTGTGTAGGCCAGCTCGACATTGTTGTCGGCGGCCCAGTCGCGCATTATCTCGCCGAGTGCGGGCTGAAGTCGTCCAGCACGAAGTGCAGGCGGATCTCGGGTAGGCATGGACGAATAGCCCGTAGACGGGCACCGAATGTCCTGCGAGTGTGCTCGGCGGCAAGCTCGTGTCTTCCCGGTGAAACGGCGGGATTCGGGGACAGTGCCTAGCAGCACACCTCACGACCATCAGAGACCACATGTGTCCATAGCATCGTGTTTCCATACGCACGATTCGATGGCCACGCACGCTCGGTTGGATGGTCATCGACTTCAGGAGACCTCATGGAAGAGTTGACGATGTACGACGCTATCGACGTGGGCGCAATCCCGGCAGACGCAGCCGCGGTCGCCGGGTATGTCGGAGGGAACTGGCCGACCTACCCGCAACTGCTCACGAAGTTCCCCGACGCCCATCATGTGTCGATCGCGGTGAACTCCGGCGAGGACGCGCACGTCCTCGACATCGAGACCGGGGACGCGAAGCCGGCGGACGCTCCGGCGTGGGTGCTGCGCCAGCAACAGCGGGGTCTGAAGCGTCCGGGCCTGTACTGCTCGCTCTCCGTGATGCAGGGCGTCGTAGACGCCCTTGAGACGCACGACGTGCAACGTAAGAGCGTCGTGCTGTGGTGCGCGCACTACACCGGCACGCCGCACATCTGCGGACCGCAGTGCGGCGACGGACTCAAGGAGACAGTCGACGCCACCCAGTACAAAGAAACTGACAGCGTCGACGAGAGCCTCGTCACGCCCGCGTTCTGGCCGGCGCCCTGATCGATTCGACTGCTTGCCCGCCAAGTTCCTGCCGTGGAGCTAGCCTGGATCCACCGAAGGTCGTGGATGGCTCGACTCCCGGCGGCGAGACGCCGCGAGATTCGGTGGATCCAGGCTAAGCCCGATCGGTCAGCGCGGCTGGCTGGATCACGACAGCCCAATGGCACCGCATGTCGTGACCGACGTCTCGCCGCCACGCGAATTACGGTGTAGATCGAGTAGCGCCACTGCCGAGTGTTTGGCGCAAGCGCCCCCGCTCGCACAGCCTGTTGTCACCAGCTCTGCTTACGCACGCGGCGCTCTCGCCGGCGGGACGGAGACCGCTCGTCCTCGTTCAAGGCAGAACAGCCTCCGCAATCGTAGGATCAGGATGTGTCGGACCTCCCGCCCCCATTCCGAATGCCGAAGCTGCAGTCGGAGCGTCTGTGGCCGAGCGCGGCCGAGCAGGATCCGCGGAGGGACGCCATCACGCGGCGCCGCTTTGTGCGCGACGCCGGGATCGCGACGCTCGCGGCGGCCGACCTGCTCGCGACCCCGGCGATCGGCGCCGCGCGCACCGCGCGGCGACGGGGACGCGGACGCGGACGCCCGACCGTGGCGGTGCTCGGCGGCGGGATCGCGGGCCTGACGGCCGCGCACGAGTTGGCCGAGCGCGGCTTCGACGTGACCGTCTACGAGTGCCGGGCGTGGGGTGGGAAGGCACGCAGCACGGAGGTGGCGGGCAGCAGGGCAGGCGGCCGCAGACCGCTGCCGGGCGAGCACGGCTTCCGGATCTTCTTCGGCTGCTATCAGAACAACCCCGACAGCTTCCGGCGCATCCCGTTTGGCTCGCAGAGCGACGGCGTCTTCGGCAACCTCACGGGTGTCCCGCAGTTCTCGCTGGCGCGCGAGGGCAGGCGCCAGCTGATCGTCCCGCTCGACCTCGTGCAGCCTCGTGCCTACACGCCCGCGTTGATCCACCAGACCATCGTGAGCGCCGCGTTGCAGCTCGAGATCCCGCCGCAGGCCGCGGCTTACTTCGCCGATCGCATGGTCGTGTTCCTGTCGAGCTGCGACGAGCGCCGCTTCGGGCAGTGGGAGGAGACCGCCTGGACGAACTTCATCCACGCCGAGCGCTGGCCGGGCGACTACAGCGACGTGCTCGCGAAGACGTTCACGCACATCCTGCAGGCATCGCGCGCGGAGCACACGAGCGCGCGGTGCATCGGCACCATCCTGGAGTGGGCGATCTACAGCCTCCTCGGCTTAAATAGCAACGGTCCATTTGACCGGATCCTCGACGCACCCACCAACCAAGCGCTGATCGAGCCGTGGGTCGCGCACCTGCGCTCCCTCGGCGTGCGCCTTCGCCTGGGACACGCGGTTACCGCGCTGGACATGCGCGGGGGCCAGATCGTTGCCGCGCGCGTGCACGGCCCGCACGGCACGCGGACCGTGAGCGCCGACTGGTATGTCTGCGCGCTGCCGGTCGAGCGTGCCCGGCGGCTGTGGACGCGGACGATCCTCGCCGCCGACCCGACGCTCGCCGGCATGTTCGAGCTGACCACCGCCTGGATGAACGGCATCCAGCTGTACCTGCGGTCGTCGCCGTCGCTCGCGCACGGGCACATCGCGTGCCTGAGCTCCCCGTGGCAGATCACCGGGATCCTGCAGGCGCAGTTCTGGACGGGCGACTTCGCCGCGACGTACGGCGACGGACGGGCACGCGACTGCTTCTCGGCAATCGTCAGCGACTGGGAGACGCCGGGGGTGCTGTACGGCAAGCCGGCTCGCGACTGCACGCCGCAGGAGATCGTGAACGAGATCTGGGAGCAGCTCAAGCGCCATCTCAACGACGTGGGCCCCGCCCTTACCGACGACCTGCTGCTGTCATTCACGATCGACCCGGGGCTTGTGCGCGGCCGCGACGGGCTGCGCAGCGAGGACCCGCTCGTCCTGTCGAGGGTCGGAGCCTGGAAGCACCGCCCCGAGGTCGCCACCGCGATCCCCAACCTCGTGCTCGCCGGCGACTACCCGCGCGGCCAATGGGAGATGGCAAACATGGAGGCCGCCAACGCGAGCGGGCGCGCGGCCGCCCGCACGCTCATGCAACGTGCGGGCTCGAGCGGTCCGCCGGTGCGCGTGATCGCGCCCTACCGCCCGCCCGAGTGGGAGGCGCTCAAGCGCATCGACGCG
The DNA here is from genome assembly GCA_033855115.1 of Solirubrobacteraceae bacterium. Lineage (GTDB taxonomy): Bacteria > Actinomycetota > Thermoleophilia > Solirubrobacterales > Solirubrobacteraceae > CADCVQ01. The sequence continues at coordinate 5,753 of JAWVGJ010000066.1, read as the reverse complement.
GAACGCTACAAGCACGGCAGGCCGAACCTACTGGACCTCCCGGCCGTCGCGGGCCAAGCGCTCGACGGCGTCGCCGAGCTGCTGCCCCATCTGGGCTGGTGAACCCCTCCCAAAACAGTTCGACCGGCACGGCCTCTCCATGCTCTCACCACGGCCGCGGCGCGCTGCTCGTTCCCACGGCTTGCAACGCGCCCGCTCCCTCCAGCAAGCGGCGGGCGGGGGAGGGGCCGTCTCGCAAAGGATCCTCCAACGAGCACCGCGGATGGCGCGGCTCAGCATCGTGATGATCGTCCTGCGCTGCAGCGGAAACGGCAGCGAATAGGTTACTGCGGTGCTCACCTCGATCGTCACGCTTTCCGAGCGCCCTGACCTCATCGACGCCATGTGGTCGATGCCGAATCCGTGGCCGACCTACATGCGAAAGGACCCGGTCGCAAACATGTTCTTCGACCGGCTGCCCGAAGCGTTCGCGGAATATCAGCTGCTCGCCCTCGATGAGCAGGGCGCGATTCTCGGCAAGATCCATAGCGTCCCCTTCGCCTGGCTGGCCTCCGATGACGACCTGCCTGAGCGGGGCTGGGACGCCATCCTCGAGCGGGCGTTCATCGACCGAGACCGCGGCGAGGTGGCCACCGCGGTGCTCGCTGCTGGAGGCGCGCATCAACCCCGCACACCGGGGCAAGGGGCTGAGCTATGAACTGCTCAAGTCCGCCCGACGCAACGTCCAGCGGCTCGGATTCAGTGACCTGTTCGGCCCCGTTCGTCCGACGGGCAAGAGCCAAGAGCCACGCACGCCGATGTCTGAGTACGCTGCTCGCGTTCGCAGCGACGGGCTGCCCGCGGATCCCTGGTTACGCGCCCACGTTCGACTGGGAGCCCGCATGATCAAGGTGTGCCCGCTGTCGATGATCGTGCCCGGCAGCCTGGCGCAGTGGCGCGAATGAACCGGGCTGCCCTTCACCAGCTCAGGACCGATCGATATTCCCGAAGCCCTGGCTCCGGTGCATGTGTCGTTCGAGCAGGACCACGCGATCTACGTGGAGCCCAACGTCTGGATGCACCACCGGCTATGAACCACATGACCAGGGTGTGCCGGTAGCCGAGCCGATCCCTCTGCGAGGCAAGCGGTCACGAGCAATCGCATCGTCCGGCCGGTTAGACAAGTGGGACGCCGAGGGGCGCAAACGGTGCGAGCTGCTCCTCGGCCGCGGCGCGAACGCTGCTTCGCAGCGGCCCGTACAGATTGACCCCTCCGGACCGCACCGCCTGCCCACTCTCAGCGACAAGCCGTTCCGTGATCCTCGTCGTCTCGAAATGCTTCACTTCGACGACAAGCGCGCGGCGCGAGCGGACATCCTTGCGCCGTGTCTGTTAACCGGAGTCGCAGAAACGCGCCGTGGTGTCGGCGAGGGCTGCTCGAGCCTCGGTGGCGAGTTGGACGACCAACTCAGCTGCCGGCATCGCTTCGGCGAGGGGGTAGGCCTGGCCGGCCCAAAGATTGAAGCCGTCGGCGTCGCCGCGCTGTCGTGCCGCGGCGCGCATTGGCGCGGTCAGATGGTGTACCTCGGGGTAGGCACTGGGTGCGTTCTCGGAGTGCTCGCGCAGGAAGCGGTTGATGATGGCGCGCGCAGCGCGGCCGGTGAAGGCGCGGGTAAGCGCGGTGCTCTCGTGGCTGTCTTCGATCGCGGAGCGATGCGCGGGCGTTGTCGCCGCCTCGGGGCAAAGCATCAACGCTGTACCGAGTTGCGCGGCTGTGGCACCGGCGGCGAGTACCGCTGCGACGGCGCGCCCCGTGGCGATGCCGCCGGTCGCCACAAGTGGTGTCGCGTCACCGACGGCGTCACGAACGAGTTGCAGCAGCGCAAGCAGCCCGAGGTCGCCCGGCCGCGCGTCGTCAAACGCGCCGCGGTGACCGCCCGCCTCGATGCCCTGCGCGATCAGTCCGTCAACACCCGTGGCGTGCGCCGCGCGCGCTTCGTCGGGCGTTGTCACGGTGACCCAGACTGCCGCACCAGCATCCCGCAGCCGCCGCACGTCGTCTACCGACGGGCAGCCGAACGTAAACGACACGACCGGAACGTGCTCGGCGCAGACCAGGTCGAGTTTCTCGGCATAGCGGTCGTCGTCCCAGCGCGGCTCACCCAGCACCGTGCCGCTGCGCTCAGCCTCGGCACGAATCGTGTCGGCGTAAGCGCCGACGTTCGCAGCGCCGGCCCCATGTCCAGGCGGGGCGAAGAGGTTGATCCCGAACGGGACCCCAGTTGGCGCCAGCGACCGAAGCTGGTCGAGGTCGCCACGGATGGCGTCGATGGGCTTGTAGCCGGCAGCAAGGAAACCTAGCCCGCCGACGCCGGAAACCGCGGCGGCCAACGCTGGCGTAGACGGCCCGCCGCCCATCGGGGCCTGCACGATCGGGTGCACGAGCGAGTCGAGCGCGAACGCCATGCCCCCAGTATCCCCGGCACCGCTGCACCCGGCTGACGGTCGTCTGGTCGGGAGGCCAAGCCGGGCGCTTTCCATGGGGCCGCCGCGTCTCAGCAGCGAACGGCCTGCGGCACGCCCGATCCATCCAGCAAGCGGCCGTCGCTGGACGGGGGAGGACCGCCTCGCAGGGGCTCCCGTTACGGAGACAGCAGCGGGACCCCACGCTGACGCCGTCGCCGAGCTCGGCGCATCGCTAGGCAGCGGGCTCAGCGATTCTCGATGCTCGAGTCGACGTTCTCGAGCGCCGCCTCGAGCTCCTCGATCACGAGGCGCTTGCGCGTCTCGGCGACGGTGTCGCGAGGCAGCTTCGGCAGCTTGAACGTCGTGATCCCGAAGTGGCCGGCGAGTTCGGCCTGCGCTGCGTCGTATGCCGCGCGCGCGCGCTCCCAGTTGCTGCCGTAGCCGTTGAGCTGGAGCCGTTGGCCGCTGTAGCGCAGCGTCAGGCGCGCTTCGTCCTCGTCGATGTGCGAGAGGATGATGTCCATCGACCGGACGCGGTTGCGCCTCAGGTGCTCGCGCGCCTCGTCGAGCGTGTCGACCGTGAACGGGTCGAACTCCTCGTCGAAAACGACCTCGCAGATCGGCGGATCGAACGGCCCGGCCTCGATGGCCAAGCGGGCGGCGATGAAGATCACGTCGAGATCTCTCCAGCCGCACCATCGCTCGCTGAGCTCAAAGCGGTCCATGGAGACAGGATAGGCTCTCATGATTGCGGCGAACACCCCCCTTGCGGGTGACTCCTCGCCAATCGGAGTCCGGCAGATGAACGGCTTGCGGCACCCGATCGCTTGAGCGAGCGGCGTGCTGGGCGGGGGAGGGGCCGTCTCGCAGGGGGATCGGCGGATTCTGGCGGTTATTGCGACAGGAGGTCCGCGATTTGTTCGGTGGGCGTGGCGAACGCGAAGCGTTTGCGGGCTCGGTCGTTGAGCTCGTCGGCGACCCGGTCGAGTTCGGTTTCGGTGACGGTGGCGAAGTCGGTGCCCTTGGGGAAGTACTGGCGCACGAGCCCGTTGGTGTTCTCGTTGGAGGCGCGCTGCCACGGAGCGTGCGGGTCGCAGAAGTAGACGTCGATGCCGGCATCGACGCGAACCTGTTTTCAGTTGCGCATCTCGGGGCCTTGGTCGCACGTCAGCGAGCGGCGTAGCGCCTCGGGCAGCGTCTGGATCTTCGTCGCGAGTGCCGGGGCGACATGCTCGGGCTTGTAGGCGTCGGGCAGCGCGACGAGCATCGCGTAGCCGGTTGTGCGCTCGACGAGCGTGCCGATCGCGGTCTGGTTGCGTTTGCCGATCATTAGATCGCCCTCCCAGTGGCCGGGCACCGCGCGATCGTCGGCTTGGGGCGGACGCTCGCTGATGTTGATCATGTCGCGGATGATGCGGTTCTTGCGTGTGCCGGAGTGCCGGCCTGGCTGGCGCAGCGCGCGGCCGGTAGGCAAGCACGCGGTCAGCTCACGGCGCAGCGCACCCCGCGATTGCACGTACAGCGATTGGTAGATCGTCTGGGTCGACACCCACATCTGCGGCTCATCGGGATACCGGCGGCGCAAGCGCCCGGCGATCTGCTCGGGCGAGAGGCGCTTGAGCAGATCGTCCCGCACACGCTCCTAACGCCACGTTGACCGCCAGTTTCGCCGGCTTGGGCCGACTCGCGCGCCCGTACGCGAGCGCGTGCGCGGTGCTCGCGCGGTAGCGGCCGTCGCGGCGATCGGTGTTGCGGCCAAGCTCGCGCGATATCGTCGACGGCGCGCGGCCCAGACGCCGCGCGATCGACCCGATCGTCTCGCCGCCCGCTCTGGCCAGCGCGATCTCCTCGCGCTCGGCGAACGTCAGGCAGCGGCCTTTGAGGTCGCGACCGCGGCGCGGACGCACCCCGCCGCAAGCGGCGACCCAGTGCGATCCCTGTTTGCGATACGAGCCGATCTGCTCGGCCGCGTCGCTGATGAACGCGCCGCGCTGCAGCGCGGCCCAGAACAGCTAAAAGGCCTCGGTGTCCATCCGATTGGTAAAACGACTCATCGAGCACCTCTTGACTGTCGCCCGTCACGCAATTTTCGCCTCCGCCTCGCCACGCTCGGCGAGCTCGATGCCCGGGACACCGGTCGCCGACCCGGGCCCCCGGTTCCGCCGCCCGGCAAGCATCCGTCCTTCAGCGTCGCCTACTCGCGGGCAGGCGCAACCGCCAACCCCGCAACGCGCGTCGCAATCCATCCGCCGCCCCGGCGAGCGCGCGCCGTCAAAGCCCGGCGGTCGCGCCCGCCCGCGCGCGAAAAACTGTGCACAACCCTTCGGGTTGCGCACAGCACAACAACGACGACAACAACTTCCTCAGGCCCCTCGATCTCTTGGGCGTGTTGCGATCACCGCGAGAACCCAAGGGGCGCCAACCGGCACATCTCTAGCGGGGCTTACAGCCAGAGACGTTCGTCAGGTAACCCTGACAATGGAGACGCTCGTCGGCTGCTTGCCTTCGTCGCGATCATGAGAGTTAGGGTGGAGTTGGTATGGACAGGGTCGAGCAGCGCATCCGGGTGGTGGTGGTGTCGCCGGGCGATGTCGCGCGGGAGCGCATGGTGGCGCAGGCGGTCGTCGATGAGCTCAATCGCGGGGTGGCTGCGGATCGTGGGTGTTGGCTGTCGTTGTGGCGCTGGGAGACGGATGCGCGGCCCGGGATGCATCTGCAGGGTCCGCAGGGTCTGATCGACGAGCTGATGTGCCTCCAAGATGTCGACATCGTGGTCGGTGTCTTTTGGAAGCGCTTTGGGACACCGACGGGCGCGGCTGACTCGGGGACCGAGCATGAGCTCCGTCGTGCTTGGGCGGCTTGGCGGGAGCAGGGGCGCCCGGAGGTGATGGTCTACTTCTGCACGCGTGCGTATTCGCCAAAGACGCCGGAGGAGCTCGCGCAGTGGCAGCGCGTGCTGGAGTTTCAGCAGGCGTTGCCCGAGCAGCAGTTGTGGTGGCGCTATGCGAGCGTCGCGACGTTCGAGCGGTTGCTGCGCGAGCACCTGACCGTGCTGGTGTTGTCGCGTGTTGCGCCGGGCGAGCCGCGTCAGACCCGATCGATCGGAGGCGTTGCTCCGCAACCGTTCCCATTGCCGCCGGCGCTGACCGCTGCCGCTCAAGATGTGATCGTGGGCCGCGCCGCGGACCTCGAGATCTTGGCGGACGTATACACGCAGGCGGCGGCTGGCAGTCGGCAGTTTCTGCTGCTGTCCGGGGAGCCAGGCATCGGCAAGACGCGATTGGCAGCGGAGTGGGCGCGGCGCGCGC
>JAWVGJ010000065.1:0-12277 GCA_033855115.1 Solirubrobacteraceae bacterium | reverse complement strand
ACCTCTCAGCGCGCTCCCAAGCACGCGCTTCAACATCGGGATGTGCGACGTGAGGTAGTAGTTCATGTCGAACTTCGCACCGTCCTTGTTCGGATACAGCACGTTCAAGGTGATCATCGGCCTGCTCTCTTCATCGTTTTGAGGGACGCATGCTAGGCGCGATATGCGAAAAGAAACGCCGAAGCGGCAGGTGCCCGCTCCGGCCTGGTCGACTCCTGCTTTGCGCGAAGAGCAGCGCTCTTGTCTCGATGGGAAGGCGACACTCTCGACGCCGGACGCCGAAAGTGCAGCTCGCATGGCAAAGCAGTCGTCTGCAGGCAGGCAGGCGGGGCATCCCGTAGTCCTGCAAACCAGGCGGGCGACGGGCGACGGGCGGCGAGCCGAGCGCGGGCATGTGCATCTGCGCGCAAGCGGCGACCGGTGTCCCGTTGGCGCTGCCTAAGCGGGCCCGGGCAAGCGCGTCGGGGTCGGTCAGCGCGGCGAGTACCCGATCCTGCGAGGCGCTGAGGACTCGGACTGCGGTGTCAGTCCGACTCATCGCGGGCGCGCCCGTAGCGCTCGTAGATCACGCGCGAGCCGAACGTCCTGGTCTCGATCAGGTCGAGCGGGACGTGCTTGGTGACCGGCGGCAGGAGCGGCGTGCCGCCGCCGACGAGGACCGGGTTGCGGAAGATGCGCAGCTCGTCGACGAGGCCGAGTTCGATCGCTGCCGAGGCGAGGCCGGCGCCGCCGATCTCGACGTCCTTGTCGGTCGCGGCGAGTGCCGCGGCGACCTCTTCGGCGAGCGGCGCCTCGGCGAGGCGGGCGTTGCCCTGAACGCTGTCGAGCGTCCGGCTGAAGACGACCTTCGGGAGCGCGCACCACACGTCGGCGAAAGCGGTCGTGTCCTCGTTGTCTTGCAGCGACGGATCGGTCTCCCACACGAGCATCGTCTCGTGGAGCCTGCGGCCCAACAGGCAGCCGCCGAGCTCGCGGACCTGCTCGAGATGGAAGCGAAACAGCTCGTCGCTCGGGACGCTCCATCCGAACGCGCCGTCGCGGTCGGCGATAAAGCCGTCCACCGAGACGCTCATCGAGTAGATCAGCCTGGGCTTCACGGGCGCGTGATGCTATTGCTCGGGCATGGCGGGCAAGGCATCGCAGCGGTTCGTCTGGGCGGTCGACACTCTGGAGGTCCGCCCGGCCGACCGCCTGCTCGAGGTTGGCTGCGGCCACGGCGTCGCGGTCTCCCTGGTCTGCGAGAGGCTGACGACGGGAACGATCACCGCGATCGACCGCTCGCCCAAGATGATCGAGATGGCTACGCGGAGGAACCGCGCGCATGTCGACGCGGGCAGGGCTGTGCTCGAGGCCATCGCGCTGGAGGACGCCGACCTCGTCGATCGGCGCTTGGACAAGGTCTTCGCCTTCAACGTCGCGCCCTTCTGGCAGCAGCCGGAGGTGGCGCTCGGTGCCGTCCGCGAGCACCTCGCCCGGGACGGCGCCGTCTACCTCTTCTGGGACGCGCGCCACTGCGCGCCGCAGCGAGCCCGGGACCTCGGGAACAAGCTGGCCGACCGGCTACGCGAGGGCGGATTCTCCGTCGACAGGGTGCTGGTCGAGGACCTGCGCCCGGTCCCCGCGGTCTGCGCGATGGGGCGGCCCCAGCGCGGATGAACACGGACCGCAACACCGTGTCGTTCCCATGCCAGCGCCGCTCTCGGCAGTCGTCGCCGGCAGTGCCGCTGAGCGCGATGAGCGAAACTGTCGCGGGTGTCGCGCCGGGACAACCAATTCGATGGGTTGTGCAGCTACCGCTTGACGCTGGCTAATGCTGGTCCTTCCAGCTCGCAGTACAGCTCCGGTGTCACCTTGCGCTGCGCCGGGCCGATCAACGTTCGATCAATGCTGTCGGCCGGCACGGCCACGATGCGAAACGGATCGGATTTGGCTACCGCCGTACTGCACGCCGGCTGCCGTGAGTTGGGGACGGTGATGAGGAGGAGCGCGCTACCTGTCGTCGTGACGTAGTACCCAGCGACTGGTTCGCCGTCTGCCTTCATGGCGACAGCGGCAAAATCAAAGACCGGTGTGCTGCGACGCTCAAACAAGAACGCGAGCACGCCAGCCAGGAGCATCACAAGTACGAACACCAGCAGCCGCTCCTCGACGCGCCGACCGCGCTGCGGCGTGAGCGCCCAGATGGTTAGCACGATCAAGAGCGTTGCCGCGTTCTGGGCTATGAATAGTGTCTCCAGCGGTGGGCGGAGCAGTTCGAGACCGATCAGCGTGGCGACAGCGATGATCGCGACCGCCAAAGCGATCCGGGTTCTGGGCCGTCTCGTTGCTTTCCCGGTGGTAACGGCCCAGTCGGCGAGGAAGCCCACGAAACCGACAAAGAGCGGAGCGATGAGGTAACTCGCGATCCGAAGGCGGGCGTGCTTGGGACAGCGGCCGCGCCCGACTTGCCACGCTGCTAAGGGCGCGCAAGGTCGGCATCGATCGTCATTTGCGCGCCGCCACGCTGTCGGGACGTACGTGGGTCACCGACGAGGGCGGCGACCGGATTTCACCGGACTCGGCTTGCGCCGCCGCAGGCGGCGGGAAATCGGTTTGACCACCCGCAGCGGCCTGCCACCAAGCCGTGGCTCGCCGCCTACCTCAGCGTCGCGCGATCATCGGGCGGAACGGTCAGCGGCAGCGGCTTGAGTCGTTCGCCGTGCGCGTCAGGCTTGCAGCCCTTGAAGGGGCCCTCGGCGCTGAGCAGGACGGCCATGTGGTGGTCGGCGTGGTCGCGAAACCACACGGACAGCCTGTGTGTGCGTCCAGGCGCAGGTGCTCCCAGGCGCGCCAGAGCGCCTCGAGCCGCGCGATGGCTTCGGCGTGCTTCCACCACTGCGGGCACCAGGTCGCGCCGTGGCGGCTGAGGCTGCGGCGGTACATCGGGCCGAGCACCGCGACGGCGGTGCACACGGTGGTTAGGACTTCTGCTCGCGCATGCCCTTCACCGCCGCGGAGATGACCTCGGCGTCGAGCACGTCGGCCATAACGCCGATCTGGTCTTCCCAGACGTCGTCGTCGATCTGACTGCGGAACTCTTCCTCAAGTACGTGATACACGGAGAGACCCAACTGGGCCTCGGCCAATGCACCTGCATAGGTCGGATCGCCGAGCACAACTGTCTCGGCGGCGATCTCCGCGCTCTCGTCGTCCGGAGCTCCGAGGATGACGAGCAGATGCTCGGCCCCGTGCTCGTCGGCAAGGCGCTTGATCACTTCCTGGCTATTGAGGTCCATGGCCCCTGAGGCTGTTCAGACGAAGCACTCCGTCGACGTGTACTCGACGTGTCCGCCGGCGCTCTTCACGCAGGCGGCGATCGCGGGGCCCGCGACGCCGTCTCGCTCGCCGAGCACGATCACCTTCTTGTTGTCGAACATAGGTGCTACCTCACCTCCTCCGTCATCTCGTCAAGGCTCTTGTCGAGCCAGTCATTGAGCTGCGCGGGGCTGATCGTCGAGGCCGATAGCCGCGACACCTCTTCGCCGTCGCGCATCAGCAGGAACGTCGGTAGACCGTGGACCTTGAGGCGAATGCACACCCGCCGGGCCTTCGGCGCCTCGAGCATGACGACGCTGATGTCGTCGCGCGCGTTCGCCAACTTCTCGACGTGCGGCTTCAGCGCCAGGCACGGCCGGCAGTCCGGTCCCCATACGTCGACGAGCGTGGTGCCGCTCTCGACAAGCTCGTCGAAGTTCTCGCGTGTCGCCTCGGCTACAGCACCCATTCGCGCTCACCCTTCCGCTTCGTCGTTGGACTTGAGCAGGACCGCACTTACCCTTCCGCTTCGTCGTTGGACTCGAGCAGGACGCTCATGCCGTCGGACTGCTCGGACATGCGCCCCAGGAACAGGCTGCCCTTTGCAATGAGCTGTACCCGATGTGCGCTCCCATCCATCAACCGCCTACGTGCATGTGGGACGTAGCATAGGGCCGAGGCGATGTGACCCTGCGTCGGTGCGTAGCCGGGCATGCCCCGCTGCGCGACGAACTCGCCCATGTCCTCGCGGCCGATCTCGCCCCGGCGCAGCGCCAGCGCGGCGAGCGTCTTGTAGTTGCGCTCCGGGACGTTGCCCGACCCCTGGGGCTCGGTGATCTCGGGGTTGTGCAGCTCGGTGGCGTAGTCGTCGACGTCGAGCGAGCCCAGGCCGAGACGCTCGAGCGGCGCGAACGCGAGGGCCTCCATGATCTTCGGGTTCGAGGACCCGGCGGCGACCGTATGGCGGCCCACAGAGTCCAGCCGCACACGCGGCGAGCGGCCGTCGTCGGTTTCGACGAGCACGGCGCTGGCGCCGAGCACGTCCTCGAGCACGGGCAGGTCGTGCTTGAGGTGGCCCTGGAACTTCATCCCCACCTTCGGCAACGAGCCGCCCGCCACCACGGCGACGCGCTGGAAGACCCCGGCCGCGACGAGGCTGCTCGCGATGACGAGCGCGGGGATCGGGGCGGCGCAGAAGTTCTTGACGTCACAGCCCGAGGCGTTGCCGCATCCCGCCGCGGCCGCCACGGACTTGGCGAGGTTGCCGCCGCCGCGCTGGTAGCGGTCGCCGATCGCCTCCTCGCCGGCGCCGATGACGTAGTCGATCGAGTCGGGGTCGATGCCGTTGTCGGCGAGCAGGCGCAGGAGCGCGAGCGTCGCGCTCGCCTTGCCGGCGAGGTTCTCGAAGAACACGCCCGCGGTCAGGGCGGCGTCGCTTTCGTGGGCGCGGCGCACGGCGGCGGCGAGATGATCGGCGTCGAGGTGCAGCTTCAGCGCCCCCGGCTCGGCCGCCACCGCTTCGGCGTCGCCGGCCGCCGCGGCCACCTTCTCGAGATCGAGATGCTCGGCGAGCGGATGGCGCCCGAGCCGCTCGGCGATCGCGACGGCCTCCTCCGCGCCGAGTCGCACGAGGCCGAAGTCGTCGACCGCCGCCAGCAGGCCGAGGAACTCGTCCTCGGGCATGAGCTCGCCGACGCCCGCGAAGCGGCCCTCGCCGTTGGGCGCCGCGCCGACCCACGGTCGCTCCGGGAGGTCGCGCGGGTGGATGGCGCCGAGGTAGGCCTGGTGGGGGGCGTAGGCGACCGCCTGCTCGAACGTGCGAAGCGAGCCCAGGAACTGCGCCTCGACCTCCGGGTTCTTCGGCAGCTCGCGCGACGGCTTGGAGCCGTGGCGGCAGAGGCCGGGGACGTGGACGAGCACTGCGCTCGTGGCGCTGATGACCGGGACTGGCATAGGTTCCTCTATTGAACTGGATCGCCGTCGAAGACGGTCGGCTCGCTGACCCGCGTGCCGACGGCCACGAGCGCCCGTTCGAGCAGCTGCCGGCGCCAGGCACGCTCGGCGTCGGGCGCGAGCTCGGGGTCGCCGGTCGGGAACGGGATGCCGCGCGTGGGCACGATGCGCGGCGCGCCGACGCGCTTGGCGATCGACACCAGGTTGCACAGCAACGCCGTGGGGATCCCGGCGCGCTCCAGTTCCTTCGTGAGCGTTGACCCGCAACGCGTGCCGGTGCCTCAGGTGGCGGTGAGGATGATCGCCTGGATGTTCGCCTGGCGCAGCTCGGCGGCCCACTCCATCCCGAAGCGGCGCGCGTCGGCGACGGTCGTGCCGTTGCCGGTCGTCCCCAGGTACTCGCCGTACAGGCGTCCGATCGCGCCCTCGCGCTCCATCTCGCGGGCGACGTCGAGCGGGAGGATGCGGTTGGGGTCGGCGTTGGCCCACTGCGTCGAGAAGCCGCCGTGCACCGATTCGAAGCTGCCGCTCTCGACGGTGTCGAGGCCGTCGAGCGAGTGGCGCACCCACTTCGTCGCGCGCGCGGACTCGAGGCGATCGGGGTTGCCGGCGGGCACGAAGCCGCCCTCGGTCACGAGTGCGATGAGCGCGTCGGTGACGTCGGCGACGGGCGCGGCGGGCGTGACGCTGTCGAAGTCGGGAAGCGAGATCTCGGTGGCGTCTTTGTCGCCGCTGAGGCGGGTGAGCACGAGGTCGACGGCGCGCTCGGCGGCGCTGCGCTGCGCCAAACGGTTCGTGCGGGCGATCGGGCCGATGCGCCCGTCCTGTGCCGTGAGCTCCTCGCCCGCGGCGATGATGCGGGCGGCGGCGGCGAAGCGCTCGAGCGAGTCCTTCATCCGGTGCGCGGTCTGGCCGCTCTCGACGACCGCCGTGCCGGCGGCCTCGCCGAGGCCCGGGTTCTCGGGGTGCATAGAGGCCAGCGCGGGCAGCCCCGCCTCGTTGGCCGCCGCGGCGATCCGCGCGCAGGCCATGCCGTAGCGCCCGCTCGTGAAAGACGGCCCGGCGATCACCATCTCGGCGCCGCGCTCCTTCGCCTGCGCGACGAGGTCGGCGGCGAAGTCCGCGTGCGAGGCCGCGTAGTCGTCGCCGCAGACGGCGGTGGCGACGATCTCGTGCTCGTCGCCGAGCAGGGAGGCCAGCTTGCGCCCGGGTCCGACGGCGCCGTCGCGCAGCTCCGGCCCGGTGCCCGCCGAGTCCTCGCCGCCCATGCCGGCGAAGAACTGGTTGACGTAGTGGACGATCTTCATGGGGCGATCTCCGGCTCCGCGCAGGTGAGCCTGCCCCAGCCCAGGGTGCTCTGCGCACAGTAGACGGCTGCCACCGGCAGCTCGACCTCGTCGGTGGACGGCTGGTCGAGCAGCGCGATGCGGTCGCGGCCCAGCGCGCGCTCGCATGCGGGCAGTGTCATGCGCTCGTCGTAGTTTCCCGTGCTGACAAGGGCTGTGGCCTTCGTCGGTGGGACCACCAGCGGCGGCCCGGTCCCGTCGCGCCCCGCCATCTCCCCCAGGACCCCCACCGCGGTGATCCCCTCCTCCTCGAGGCGATCGAGCTTGAGCGAGACGTCGGCGTCGGCATTGCCGCCGCCCTCCTTGGTCACGATCGCGGCGTCGAGCCCGAGGCCCTTGCAGAGCCGCGCGGCGTGCGCCGAGACGAGCTCCTTGTTGGCCTGATCGACGGGCTCGGGGCACAGCACGAGCGCCGCCAGCTCCAGCTCCTCCGAGCGGGCGCGCAATGCGGCGACCACCGGGTGCGTCTGGTGCAGGTATGTCGGGTTCTTCAGCGCCGGATGCCCGAACTGGCCGCTGACCACCGCGCCGTCGTCGAGCTCGCCGGGCGAGATGATCGTCGGCAGGCCGCCGGACAGGCTGCGCCCGTAGACGAAGACGTCCTTGAACCTTCCCTGGGTCTGGAGGTTGAGGACGATCCCCACGCGTGGTGTGCCGTTGGAGGCCGACCCGCCGGGCTCGGAGAGCTCTTCCACGGCGTCGGGCTCGGATTTCAGCGCGGCCTCGGTGAGGTGCGCGGCCACCTTGACGAGCCCGCGTCGCAGCGCGGCGTCGACGTCCCCCCAGTCCGCGTCCTCGGCGGGCGTCCACTGCACCACGAGGTTATGCGTCGCGGCGAGCGGCGAGAGCGCCGCCGCCGGCCCGGACATGTCGATGATCGCCTCCTGCGCGCGGGGCAGGAAGCCGGCGGCCAGCACGGCCGCTCCGCGCAGCACGTGGGTCTCGCCGCGGCCAACGGGCATCGCGGGACCCAGCAGCCCGGGGAACACGCCGCCCCCACCGGGCCCCTTCGAGCAGGGCTGCACGGCGTCCAGCACGCCCACGATCCGCACCGGGTCGCCGGGGGAGGCGCAGGCCAGCCGGACCTCGGCGAGCGCAGGATCGCGCAGGAGATCGCGCACGGTCTCCGCGCCGACGGTGACGCGCCCTGCTTCGTAGCTCGTACGCTCGCCCAGATCGAGCTCGCGCACGTCGTGGACAAACCGCGTCAACCCGGCCTGCGCGTTCATGGTCCGGATGTTTCCACAATCGCCGGCCGTGGGCTTGAGTGGTTCGACGGCGGCCGGCCGGGTTCCAGGTGGCGCGGATCCAGGAGCGCGTACGATCGCAACAGCCGTGTTGAACGTCGTCCATCTGCTGCCGGCCCCGACGGTACGGCCATGAGCGCGCCACACACCGCGCCGGCCGTCGCGCTGACGGCGCTCGCGCACGGCGCGGGCTGCGGCTGCAAGCTGCCGGCGGCGGCGCTGCTGCCGATCGTGCGCGGCCTGCCGCAGTGCACCGACGAGCGGTTGCTCGTCGGCTCGACCACCGCCGACGACGCCGCGGTGTTCAAGCTCACCGACGAGATCGCGCTCGTGATGACGATCGACTTCTTCACCCCGATCGTCGATGACCCCTACGACTTCGGCCGGATCGCCGCGGCGAACGCGCTCTCGGACGTCTACGCGATGGGCGGCGTGCCGCTGGCGGCGATGAACGTCGTCGCCTTCCCCCTCGAGCAGCTCGGCGGCGACGTGCTACGCGAGATCCTGCGCGGCGGCGCGGACGTCGCGGCGCAGGCGGGGATCGCGGTCGGCGGCGGGCACTCGATCGACGATGCGGAGCCGAAGTACGGGATGTCGATCACCGGCACCGTGGATCCGGGCAAGCTCATCTCGAACGCGGGGGCGCGCGCAGGTGACGTGCTCGTGCTCACGAAGCCGCTCGGCGTCGGCGCGATCACGACCGCGCGCAAGCGCGGCAACCGCGACGACGACCTGCTCGCGCGGGGCGTGGCGACGATGACGGCGCTCAACGACGAGTCGTCCGCCGCGGCGCGCGCGGCCGGCGCGCACGCCATGACCGACGTCACCGGTTTCGGGCTGCTCGGCCATCTGCACTCCCTCGGGCGCGCGAGCCGCGTCGCTGCGGTGATCGACGCGTCGGCCGTGCCGGCGATCGCCGGCGTGCTCGAGCTGCTCGCGGGCGACGACGCCGTCTCGGGCGGCAGCCGCCGCAACCGCGACTACGCCGAGAGCTTCACCACGTTCGCGGATGGCGTCGCGCAATCGCGCCGGCGCTTGGTGTGCGACGCGACCACGTCGGGCGGGCTGCTGATCGCTGTCGCGCCCGAGGCCGCCGCGTCGCTGCCGGGCCCGATCGTGGGCGAGATCGTCGCCGGAGAGCCCGGCGCCATCGCGGTGCGATGATCGCGCTGCTGCGGCCACACCATCCTGGAGCGGCCCGGGCCCGGTGGCCCATCCGGTCTTCAAAACCGGCGGGGCGCGACACATCGCGCTGGAAGGTTCGACTCCTTCGCCGTTCCGTATGAGCGACCGCGACCGGCTGCGCGACCTGCCGTCCGTCGACCGCTTGGCGACGGCGGTCGCCCGCGCGGAGCTGCAGGCGCGGCGCGAGGAGCAGCTCAGCGGCGCCGATGCGGGCGCCGATGAGACGGTCGACCTCGTCGCACGCGCGCGAGAGCGCCTGCGTCCACACCTCCGGCGCGTGCTCAACGCGACCGGCGTCGTCGTCCACACGAATCTCGGCCGCGCCCCGCTCGCCGCCGAGGCGCGGGCCGCGGTCGCGCGGACCGCGGCCGGCTACTCGAACCTCGAGCTCGACCTGAGCAGCGGCGAGCGCGGCTCGCGCCATGCCCACGTCGAGGAGCTGCTGCGCGAGCTGACCGGCGCCGAGGCGGCGATCGCCGTCAACAACTGCGCGGCGGCGGTCCTGCTGGCCTGCGCCGCGCTGGCCGGCGGCCGCGAAGTGATCGTGTCGCGGGGGCAGCTGATCGAGATCGGCGGCGGCTTCCGGATCCCGGAGATCCTCGAGCTCGCGGGGACGCGGCTCGTCGAGGTCGGCACGACGAACCGCACGCGGCGCGGCGACTACGAGCGGGCGGTCGCCGCCGGGGGCGAGCGCGTGGGCGCGATCCTGCGCGCACATCCCTCGAACTTCCGCACCGTCGGCTTCGTCGCCGCGGTCGAGATCGAGGAGCTCTGCGACCTCGGCGTGCCGGTGATCGACGACGTCGGCTCCGGCGTGCTCGCGGACAACATCGAGCTGCTCGCCGACGAGCCGCCGGTGCGCCGCTCGGTCCGCGCGGGCGCCGCGCTCACGGCGTTCTCGGGCGACAAGCTGCTCGGCGGCCCACAGGCGGGGCTGCTGGTGGGAACTCGCGCCGCCGTCGAGGTGTGCCGCCGCCATCCGCTCGCGCGCGCCGTCCGGATCGACAAGCTGTCGCTCGCCGCACTGGAGGCGACCCTCGCCCTCTACCGCGACCCGGCGGCCGCGCGCCGCGCGCTTCCCGTGCTCGCGATGCTCGAAGCCGACGACGCGACGCTGAGCAGGCGCGCACACGAGCTCGCGCAAGCGATCGGCGGCACGGTGGTCGCCTCGACGGCGCGCGTAGGCGGCGGCGCGCTGCCGCTGCTCGAGCTGCTCGGACCGGCCGTCGCGATCGAGCCCGGCCCGGCCGGCGCGTCCGCGCTCGCCGCGGACCTGCGGACCGGCGATCCGGCGGTCGTGGGTCGTATCCGCGACGGCCGGCTGCTGCTCGACCCCCGCACCCTCACCGACGACGAGGCGCGCGATGTCGCACGTGCGGTGCGCGCCGCATTGCCGTGAGCCCGGAGCAGCTGGCGGCGCTCACGCTGGGCACCGCCGGCCACATCGACCACGGAAAGACCGCGCTCGTGCGCGCGCTCACCGGCGTCGACACCGACCGCCTGCCCCAGGAGAAGGCGCGCGGCATGTCCATCGAGCTCGGGTTCGCGCCCCTGCTGCTGCCCGGCGGGCGGCGCGTCTCCGTCGTCGACGTCCCGGGCCACGAGCGCTTCGTGCGGACGATGGTCGCCGGAGCGACCGGGATCGACTTCCATCTCATGGTCGTCGCCGCCGACGACGGCGTGATGCCGCAGACGGTCGAGCACGCCGAGGTGCTCGCGTCACTCGGGATCGAGTACGGCGTCGTCGCGATCACGAAGAGCGACCGGGCGTCCCCGCATCGCGCCGCCGCGGAGGCCGCCGAGCTGCTCCCCCGCGCCGAGGTCGTGGCGTGCTCGGCGCGCACGGGCGACGGCGTGGCGGCCGTCGCGGCGGCGCTGGCGCGCGTGGCGGAGCGTGTGACGCCGCGCGCAGACGTGCGCCGGGAGGGCCCGGCCGTGCTGCACATCGACCGCGCGTTCACGATCCACGGCGCGGGCACGGTCGTCACCGGGACGCTGTGGTCGGGCACCCTCGCGGCGGGCGACACGCTGGCCCTGCTTCCCTCGCAGCGGCTCGTCCGGGTGCGCGGGCTGCAGGTGCACGACGAGCCCGCCGACCGGTCGCACGCGGGGCAGCGCGTGGCCGTGAATCTTGCCGGGGTCCCGCTAGGCGACGTCGCCCGCGGCGATGCGCTCGCCGATCCAGCGGCAGCGATCGCGCCGACGCAGGTCATCGACGCCGCGCTGGACCTCCGCGACGATCTGCACGGCCGGCGCGTGATGGTGCACCACGGCACGCGGGCGGCTCCCGCGCGGCTGGCTGGGCTCGGCGGCGGCCTCTGGCAGGTGCGACTCGAGGCGCCGCTGCTCGCCGCCGCCGGCGACCGGCTCGTCGTGCGCGCGGTCGCACCGGCCGACACGCTCGCCGGCGGCACGGTGCTCGATCCGCACGCCCGCCGGCATGGACGCCGCCCGGACGTGCTCGCGCGCCTCGAGCGGCTACGGCGCGGTGAGCCGGAGCCCGCCAGCGCAGCGGCGCCGCAAGGCGCCGACCCGCGCGATCCGGCATCCGCGGCCCCGTCTGCGCCCACGCTCGAACCTGCTGCGATCGAGCTCGCAGAGCGGCTGCTCGCGGCCGGTCACGAGCCGCCGTCGCGCGCGGAGCTCGGTGCCGCCGTCGCGCACGTGCCCGCGCTGATCCACGCGGGCGTCGCCGTCCGGATCGGCCGTGACCTCTACGCGCATCGCGACGCCCTCGCGGTCGTCGCCGATCGCGCCGGCGCGATCATCGAGAACGAGGGTGCGGTGACGCTCGCGCGGCTGCGCGACGACCTCGGGACCTCCCGCAAGTACGCCGAGGCGCTGCTCGAGTACCTCGACGCGGCGCGCTACACGAAGCGCCTGTCCGACGACCGCCGCGTGCTGCGCCGCCGGCGCTGACGGGGCCGGTGGCGCATCGTCAGCGCAGTGAGCACAGCAGAGACGGCCCCAGCGTCGCGCTGACCGTGGCGTTCATACGGCACGGGGCTGTGTGCCTACTGGCTGCGCGTGAGGGCACAGCGCGTTTCAACGACGACACCAGCGAGCTCCCAATCGTCGGCGGCACCGGCGCCTACGCAGGCGCGTCAGTGAGAACGTTGGTGCCCTCGGTGATGGTCCGTCCGATCCGTGTTGGAGGTTCCTCGGCGGGTGACGGGCTGGCTCTTACGCTCGTTGTCGGCCAGGTGTCTGACCTGCATCGTTTGTGCCGCCCGTCACCGCCGAGGACGTCCG
>JAWVGJ010000064.1:0-20117 GCA_033855115.1 Solirubrobacteraceae bacterium | reverse complement strand
TCGCGGTGCAGTCGCTGCGCGGCATCCAGCGCGGCGAGCAGCCCGCTCGTGTCGACGAGGATCACTCGCCGAAGCCGGCGGCGAGCTCGTCGTCGACGCGCTCGGCCAAGGTCGCATCGCCGCTATCAAACAGCGGGATACGCAGCGTCGGGGCGGACGACTCGGCAGTTGCCGCGATCAGGGCGTGGCGCACGACTTCGGCCTCGCTGGTGCCTTGCGCCGCCGCGGTGCGCTCGAGCGCGAGCTTGAGTTCATCCGGGAGATAGATCGTCGTGCGTCGCATGCCATACATCATGCCATACGTGAAGCAATGCCTACGGAGGCCAGTTGCCCACCGGCTCATCGCATAGCGCCGGTGTTCGCGCTTTGCGGGTGGGCTCAGTCAGCGCTCGTGTCGTCGGCAAGGAGCAACTCCACCTCAGGCGAACGGGTGCGATGCAGTGAGCGAGGCGAGAACGCATAGACGAGCAGCGCGTGACGTGGCAAGGTGCAACGCCGTGGCCGCACGGCAAGAGCTTTTCACCACGGCGTTCCTCACGGAACTGAGCGAGACCGGCTGGGATGTTGATGCGCCGCGGGCTGACCGGCGGTGCTACTACGGACCCGACAGGCTGCGCGAATGGATCGAGCCAGATCTGTGGCTCGCTGCGAGGCGAAGCGGCGAACCGCTGACGTTGCTTGCGGAGTTCAACGTCGCGCCCGAGTCGCTCGAGCACAACGTCGCCAACTACCTGTGGTGGTCGTCGAACCAGCCGCCGTTCTGGGAGTCACCCGCAGTCTTGGTGAGCGCGTTCGCGAGTACGAAGCCGGCCGACTACCGGCTGCACCAGACGGTATGCCGCTTCCTCGGTGGGCTCCTAGAGCAAGCCGCGCCCGGTATCCAGCACGTGATCGTCGACGCGCGCGGCGGCCCGCCCGGTAGAGCCGCCGAGCTGACGCTCGCCGAACGTGCCGTCCAGCAACCGCTCGCCTCATGAAGCGCGCGTGAACGGTGGACGAATCCGAAGCGAACCTTGCTGATTACGCGCTCGGAAGACGGCCGGACCGAACGTACCTGCATGCAAGCTTTCGGCTACGCCTCGCGACATCCAGGGATTTCGGCGAGTGGGCGCGGTATATCGTCAAGGTCTTCGACGAACCGAGCGAATGGATCCCACAGACGGATGCAGCGAGCACGCTGGAGTGGACGGAGGACATCGTGTATGAGACACCCGCAGGCCGCCGGCAGTTGAAGTTGCAAGTAGCCCGGGAGGCTGGCCGGATCCGACAGATTGAGATCGAGCAGATCCAGGTCGTGGGTGGGAAGCCAGAGCTCCAGCAGATCCTGCGCCTGGATCGAGATGGCGCCCAGCGCTTCGTAGACCTCGTCGCGGCTCTCCAGCACGTCCCGGTCGAGGGTGGAGAGCACACGGTACGCATCGACGATCAGACGCTTCGTGACTTCTTCAGTGACCCTGACGCGATGGTCCGGCTCTACGAGCGGGACCCTGAGCGCATCCGAGAACTGATTCGAAGCGATGCCTCCGCGCAGGATGTCGTGGCGCTTGCCCACCGCCGAGCCGTCGTCCAACGCTTCCGAGAGCTCCTAACGGATTCGGAGGCATTCGCCGACGCGCAGCTAGATTCTGACGGCGGCCGGGAGGCCGTATGGCAGCAATTCCTTGAGGCGAATCCGTGGGTTCTGGGCGTGAGTTTGTCGGGCCAACTTCTAACTGCATGGGACCCGCATCGGCTCGAACAGGTTGTAGCCGGCTCATCGATAACTGGGCCGGGCAAGCGCGTCGACGCGCTACTCGAAACGAGTGGCCGCATCCGTTCTCTCGTCTTCGCAGAGATCAAACATCATGAGACGGACCTCGTCGCTAATAGCGAATATCGGAGCGGATGCTGGGCGCCGTCTGCCGAGCTGGTGGGAGCCGTTACACAAGCTCAGCAAACGGTTGATATCGCAGTTCGGGCGATCGGCACACAGCTTCGAGACACCGACGAAGGCGGCGCCGATACCGACGAGGCAGTTCAGGTTGTGCGCCCGCGTTCGTTCGTCATCGCTGGCCAACTCGACCAACTGCGGGGCGCAACTGGTGTCCACACGGCAAAGCATCGTTCGTTCGAGCTATATCGTCGGAACCTGTACGAGCCCGAGATCGTCACGTACGACGAGCTTCTCGCCCGCGCCGAATGGCACATCTCCGTAGCCGAGCGAGACGGTTAGGTTTCGTGGTACCTGGTTTTCGCGCGCAATCGCCGTCCGCCAGCCCGAATCGCAGAGCGCTGCTTCTCGCGCAAAGCAGAGGCGCACGACGCATCAGTACCGCTTCGGTGGCTGTCGAGACGGCGGGGTCGATCGCGCCGGATGCTAGGCCGCGATCCGTCCGGCATCGGTGTGCGGATCAGGAACGGGCCGGCCGGACTCACGCAGATGCGCGAGATGCGACGCGAGCGCTTCGGCCATCCGCGACTCGACCTCCTCGCGCGTCCGTCCCAGCGCGAACACACCGTCCACGTCAGGACTATGGGCACCCCAGGCACCGTCTTCAGCCTGCTCATAGATGATGAGGTAGTCCTTCAACGCAGATCCCGCAGTCCAGTCGCCCGCCGGATCGCAGCGAGCGTGCCGACAGGAACGGTATCGGAGTCCTTGCCGGCGATCGTGACGATCCGCGCTCCGTCAGCGCTCTCCCAGGTCTCATGCGAACCGGTCTGGCGTACCTTGATCCACCCCTCGACTAGCAGAGCCCTGCGCACCTCCCTGAACTTCTTGGCCACGCACCGAAGCTACGCGGCACGGCGGACGCGCATGTCCTGTTCTCGCGCGATCGACTCCGCGACACGGCCGGCCCCGCATTCGACGATCGTATCTCGCGCGATCCACATGCGATGACAAGTGTCGCACTCGCGTGAACGCACACCGAACGCCGTCGCGACCTAGTCAAGTTCGCACGTAGCTCAAGCTCCCTCGTCCGATCGCTCTGGCGAAATGCTTCTTTCCGACAGGGAAGATGGCAGACGAGCGCCGGTCAGACGGAGAGGGAGGGATTCGAACCCTCGGTGGACGTTGAGGCCCACACACGATTTCCAGTCGTGCCCGTTCAGCCGCTCCGGCACCTCTCCAGAGGCGCTCAGGCTACCGGGCCGCGAGCGCGCCGCCCGCAGCTCAGATGTGCCAGATGCCGCCGCGCAGCAGGGGCACGCGGTCGCCGGAGGCCGTCAGCCCCGTGACGTCGACGTCAGGGGATCCGATCATGAAATCGATGTGGATCTGCGAGCGGTTGATGCGCTCGTGGTCCTCCTCGCCGGCGGTGAACTCGTAGGCCGATCCCAAGGCGATGTGCGACGCGGCGTTCTCGTCGATCAGCGTGTCGTAGAAGACCGTGTCCAGCGGCCCTATGCGGCCGGCCGCGTCGACCAGAGCCACCTCCCCGAGCCGGCTCGCGCCCTCGTCGCGTGCGGCGTACTGGGCGAGTAGCGCGCCGCCTTCGTCGGCGTCGATCGACACCGCGCGGCCGCCCTCGAATCCAACGCGCAGGCCGCGCACGATCGTGCCGCCGACCACCAGCGGCTTCGTCGAGCGCACCTCGCCGTCCACGCGCAGTGGGTCCGGCACGGTGAAGACCTCCTCGGACGGGAGGTTGGGCATGTGCACGATCCCGTCGACCGTCTCGAAACGCGCCGACAGCCAGCGTGATGTCGGCAGCAGGCCGACGCGCAGATCGGTTCCAGGTCCCTCGAAGTGCAGCGCGTCCAGCCCCAACTCGGTGAGCCGTCCGCTGACGGCGACAAGCTCGTCCTGTCGGGCGATCCAGGCCGCGACCGGGTCGTCCTCGTCGAGCCGGCAGATGTGCACGATCTCCTGCCACAGCCGCTCCAGCGCGAGCTCGGGCTCGAGGGCCGGAAAGACGAGCGTCGCCCATGGCTCCGTCGGACACGGCACGGCGGTCCAGTTCGTCGTGCGTGCGTTGACGACCTCGCTTGACTCGCGCAGATACGGCAACTGGTCGCGGCCGGCCCGCACGGGGTCGAGGTCATTGAGCAGCCCGGGCGCCGATGGTCCGGTGAGCCCGATCCGCGCGGCCCGGTGCTCGCCCAGAGCCAGGACACGCTCGCCGTACCAGGGCGGCACGTAGTCAAGCGTCTCCTCGGCCGCGTGGAGGATGCGCGCGCGCTTGACGTGCAGGTCAAACGCCATGACGTCGACGAACTTTGCGCCCGCGCGGTAGCTGGCCTCGGCAACCGCACGGGTCATCTCGAGTTTCGCCGGCTCGGTCCCGATGGCGACGATCTGGCCAGGCTGGACGTTGGCAGCGAAACGCACGACAAGCTCGGCGTAGCGGCGCAGGGTGTTCTCGTCGCACGCGCTCGGTCCGCGTCGTGGCGGACCGCCCAGCGCCGCGTCGACATGGTTCCCAGCTTGCATGAACGTGAGGGTACACGCGGCGGCCGAGCGGCTCGGGCTACGCCGAACGGCGTAGTACGGCGGTTGTCTCCAAGCGCTGAACGCGGCTGCGCCAGGTAGATTTCTTAGGCCATGGCTGTTCTTGCGCCAACCCGCTCTCTGACCGAACGCTCCGCTACCGATCTGGCGCGCGCCATCCGCGCGCGTGAGACGACCTCGCGCGAGGTCGTCGAAGCGCACATCGAGCTGCTCGAGCGCGACCACGAGCGCATCAACGCCGTCGTCGTCAATCGCTTCGACGCCGCGCGCGAGGACGCCGACGCCGCCGACGCCCGCGTCGCGGTGGCCGCCGATCCCGACGAGCTGCCGCCGCTGCTCGGCGTGCCCTGCACGATCAAGGAATCGATCGCGATGGCGGGAATGCCCAACTGCGCCGGGCTCGTCTCCCGCCACAAGCTGCGCAGCAACGCCAACGCCCCCACCGTGCAGCGCCTCATCGACGCGGGCGCGATCCCGCTCGGCGTCACGAACACCCCCGAGCTGTGCCTCTGGATCGAGACCGAGAACCGACAGTACGGGCGCACGAACAATGCCTACGATCGGACCCGGACCGCCGGCGGCTCGTCGGGCGGCGAGGGCGCCGCGGTCGGCTCCGGTGGCTCACCGATCGGCCTCGGCGCCGACATCGGAGGGTCGATCCGGATCCCGGCGTTCTTCAACGGCGTCTTCGGCCTGAAGCCCTCCCCCGGTCTCGTGCCGAGCACGGGCCAGTTTCCGTCGACGGAGACCGAGGTCGCCGCGAACATGCTGACGATCGGCCCGATCGTGCGCCGCGCCGAGGATCTGATGCCGATGCTGCGCGTCATCGCCGGACCGGACGGCGTCGATCCCTATGCGCGCGAGGCGCCGATCGGCGACCCGGACGAGGTCTCGATCGCCGATACCTCCATCCTGCTCAGCGAGGAGTCGTCCTACATCCCCGTCAGCCGCGAGCTGCGCAACGCGCGCCTGCGCGCCGCCGAGGCACTGGAGCGCGCCGGAGCGAAGGTCCAGACGATCTCGCTGAAGTCGATGCGCCGCGCGCTCGAGCTCTATCTCGCGGTGCTGAAGCTCGAAGCGGGCGTCAGCGTCGTGGACCTCATCGTCGCCGAAGGATCGGACCCGGTCACGATCCGCTCCGCGCTGCGTCGCAAGGGTCCGCACACGCGCGCGCTGCGGCTGCTGCTCATGAGCGAATGGATGACGGGCAAGGCGCCACAGGGCCGACTGAAGAAGGCCGCCGCCGCGCGCGAGGCGTTCGCTGCGGAGGTCATCGACTCGATCGGCGACGGCGTGCTTTTGCACCCCACCCACCCGCGCGTGGCGCCGCGCCACGGGCGCACCGTCGGCAAGCCGTGGCTACTGACGACGACCGCGGTCTTCAACCTCGCCGGGGTGCCGGTCGCGCAGATCCCGCTGGGGCTGAACACGCGCGCGCTGCCGCTCGGCGTGCAGGCGGTAGCAGCGCCCGACCGCGATCACGTCGCGGTCGCCGTCGCGATCGAGCTCGAGCGCGCGTTCGGCGGCTGGATCCCGCCGCCGCCGTCGAAGAAGTAGCGTCCGCCCGCGATGGCCGATCCCGTCCTGTATCACGTCCTGTTCTACGACTACGTCGAGGATGTCCTCGAGCGTCGCGGGCCTTACCGCGCGGGCCATCTCGAGCACGCACAGCAGTGGAAGGACGAGGGCCGGCTCGTCAGCGCCGGCGCGCTCGGCAAACCGCCGAGCGGCGGAATGTTCGTCTTCCTCGTGGACGATCCAGCGGTGATCGAGGAGTACGTCGCGACTGACCCGTACGTCGAGGGCGCCATCGTGAGCGGACACCGAGTGGTGCCCTGGACCGTCGTGGTCTGACCCGATGGCCGGCGGCGACGACACTCAGGATGACGGCCTCGACGCGCTCTCCTCCAAGGAGCTGCACGACCTCGCGGTGAAGTACGCGCTGCGCCACGTCGACATTCCCTTCTTCTGGCGGCTGATGGAGTTTCTCCCGGTCGCGGAGGCCGCTGCCGGTGAGATCGACGAGGCCGAGGCGGACGTCATGACCTTGCGAGCGCACATCGATGACCTCACCGACTCGGGTCGCGGCGAGGTCGCCGAGCTCCTGCGACCGTTTTACCTGGACTACCTGCGCGGCCACGGCGTCAAGGCACCGCGATAGCGGTCTTCTGAGCCAGCCGTTCTGGCCTACCGCTGCGCGAAGGGCATCGCGCCCGCCACGAACACGAACTCGAGGAGGCCCAATCGCCATGCGCGCCGCCGTGCTCTACGAGCTCGGCACGCTCCCGGTGTACGCCGACTTCAAGGAGCCGCTGCCCGACGACACCCACGACAGATCGCCGTGCAGTCGGCGAAGCTGCTCGGCGCCGGGCGGGTGGTCGCCGCGGGTTCGGCACCGCCCGACCCTCGAGCGGTTGCTCGCCCGTGGGGCCGACGCGATCGTGCAGCTTGGCGGCGGGAACGACGCCGCGGCGCTGAAAGCCGAGTCCGGCGATGGATACGACGTCGTCATCGGGCAGCTGTTCGGGCGTACGATCAGCGGTCACAGCAACAGCTTCGCGCCTCGAGGCTGCCTGGAAGCTGCAGATGGCAGAACCGCACCGCAAGATCACGCTCATCCCCCTAGCTTGACCCACCAATGTTCATCTTCTTCTCGAACAACCTCGGCTGCCTGGGCTCGCTGCTCGTCTCCGTCCTGGGGACCGTCGTGATCTTGCTTCTGCTGGGCGTGCTGTAGCCCCCCAGCCCGCGGCGCCTAGATGACGTAGACCGGCGTGTGGACCGGCGAGAGCGCGTAGAGCGCGATCACGTCCGGAATCCGCATGCGCACGCAACCATGCGACGCGTCCTGGCCGATCGAGGAGTACTCGCTCGGGTCGATGCCGTGGATGCCGGCGCCGCCGTTGAAGGCCATCCAGCGGGCCTTGATCGGGTCGTCCGGTCCGGGCGGGATCGTCCTGCCGGCAAGCGCGCCGGCCCACGGGCTGTTGGGCACGCGCCACGGCGGGTTGACCTCCTTCCACTGGATGTCGTAGAGGCCGGCCGGGGTCTCCAGGCCCGCACGGCCGACGGCGATCGGCCAGCTGCGCGACGAGCGCAGGTGACGGTAGAAGCGCAGCACATGGGCCTTGCGGTCGATGACGATGTACGCGGGGAAGCGCTCGTCGAGGTCGCTCGTGCTGATTTTCGGCTTCACGGGACGCATCACGACGTCGATGTCGGCCGGGCGCGAGCGATGCTGCACCGCGCTCTCGAGATCGGCGAACAGCGCGCTCGTGTCGACGCGCCTGCCGTCGCGCGAGGGCACGCGCTTGAGCGCGGCACCCGCGGGCGTGATGGTCGCGTCGACCGGCGCCACGTAGCTGACCGCGGCGACTTTGGCCACGACGTTCGGCAGCACGCCGTGGGCGTAGTGCGTCCTCAACGGCACGGAATCGCGCAGGCGCGTGCCGGCGAGCTCTCGCAGCACGCGGGCGCCGAACCACCCGCGCCGGCTGTCGGCCAGTGCGCGAGCCAGGGCGTCATCGACGTCGGCCGTCACGCGCAGCTGAGCCGCGGTGACGACGAACGTCTTCTCCTTGGTGCGGATGCGCAGGCTGCGCAGCCTGGGTGCGACCGCGAGGCGATGGACCCGCTGCCTCGCGGCCTCGATCCCGAGCCCACCGACGTCCACGCCGCCAACGCGAATGCCCGGCGCGAGCTGGTCGGCGCGGCCGTGGTCATACAGTGCGGCCGCACCGACGACGAGCGCGGCGACAGCGGCGCACGCGAGCAGTACGCCGCCGGCAGCCCTGCGTCCGCTCGAGAAGCTCACGCCGACAAGCTAATGGCATCGGCGAGAATCTGGCGACCAAGAATCGTCCTGCACGAATGCTTGCGCGCCGTCGTGCTTTCACCGTGAGGTTGGTCACGACTTCTTGAGCTGGCCGCGCAGCGCGCCGTTTGGGTATTCCTTGGTGTGAACATTGACGTAGTACGCGCTCGGCTTCGCGGAGATCGCTTTGATCTGGCTTGCGGTCGCAGACACGCAGCCTGAGAGCTTGCTCTTCTTCGGCGCCTTCGGCTTTCCGAACAGCGTCACGAACACTGGGCCGGCCTTGCCCTTCATGCCGCTATGGATGTGGCCTGCCTGCGGCACCCCGCTGAGATTCCTGACGACGATCGTGTAGCACAGCTTCTTGCCGGTGACCGTGATCGTCGCCTTCCCGGTGGTCTTGGCGTCGCCCTTGGTCGGGACCTCCTGCGCGCCGCTCATCGCGGCGGTGAACTTCGTGCTTGCGGCATTCGAGACGCTGGCCAGCGACGCTGTCGCGATCGTCGCGACACAGACGCCGACTGCGATGCGAGTACGGCTCATGACTCCTCCTCGTGATGACGTTGAACGGCTGGGGCGCTGGCGAGCCTAGACGCGGGTATGTTGGGTTTGGTTTGGATCGTGCGTTGCTTTGGGCGCTCTTTGCCGCAGGACTGGTGAACTTCGGCGGGTGGCGCTATCGCCGCCTACGCGCTCACCGACCGAGCGTTTCCGTCAGGGTCGCTGCGGATCACGCTGCTGGCCCGCGCCGCCTGACGTCGACCCTCCCACCGTTGCGGGCAGGCCTCGGGGTTGACGAGCACGCCCAGCAGCGAGAGACCGACGGGCAGGCGCATCCCGTGCCGAACAGCCCTCGCCTCCGCCCGCAGCGGCAGCTCCAGAACGCCGTTGAGCGCCGCCGGCGTGAGGCTCAGCTCGGAGCCGCCGCGGCTGGTCCGGTGAACGGCGCGCACGGCGGCCGCCACTGGCACGAGCGTGCTGTTGAAGTGCGTTGACTCCAACACCTCCCAGCCGGCGTCGGCGGCGGCCGCCTGCAGCGTGCGGCAGGTGTAGCGGCGGAAGTGCAGGTTCACCTCGTCGTGTACCGACCACATCCGCGGATACGCGGGGACGGTGGCGACGAGGAAGCCACCCGGGCGCGTCACGCGGCGCAGCTCACGCAGGCTGCAACGGTCGTCGGGTGTGTGCTCGATGACGTCCAGGCAGGTGATCAGGTCGAAGGTCGCGGCCGCGAACGGCAGCGCCTCGATGCGGGCCGCCAAGACATCGTGACCCCTCGCGGCCGTAGCGCAGACCGCCTCGTCGCTGAGATCGACGCCGCAGGCGCGCCCGTAGTCGCAGAGCTCGTCGAGCGTGCGGCCCGAGCCGCAACCGGCGTCCAGGACGCGCGCGTCGGGCGTCAGCGGCAGCCGGTCGAGGATCGCGCGCAGCACCCGGCGCCGGCCGCGATACCACCAGTGCTGCTCGTCGGCGGCGAACATCGCGTGGAGCTCGGCAGCCCGCATGGCGTAGATCGTGTCACGGCGCGCGTTTGACACCCGCGGACGTCGTGTGAGGATCAGGTTGAGTTGCCAAGAGCGGCTACTACACGGGCGCCGGCGGTGGGGCCGGCATGAGCCGCAGCTCGACGCAGACGCCGGGGTGTGCATCGCGCAGCACGAGCTGCCCGTTCATCTGGCTCGCCAGCTCACGTCCGATCGGAAGCCCGAGGCCGAAGCCGCCGTCGCCGGTGATGTGCGCGCCCCGGCGGAAGCGCTCGAAGAGCAGCTCGCGCTCCTCCGGCGGGATCCCAGGCCCATGGTCGCGCACGCGGACTACACGAGCGTGGGCATCGGCTGTCACCTGGACCTCCAGCGGCGCGCCCCGCGGGTTGTAGCGCAGCGCGTTGTCGAGCGCGATCCGCATGATCTGAACGACCGCGCCCGAGTCGGCCAGCGCCCACGTTCCGGGTGCCGCGTCCAGGCGCAGGGGTTGATCACGTCCGGCGGCCCTCCCGGCGAACTCCCGGACGACCGCGGACGCCAGCGGCTCGAGGTCGATCGCCTGCATCTCAAGCGATACGCCGGCGTCGATGCGGCTGAGGTCCAAGAGCTGATCGGCCAGCGCGGCGAGCCGCTCCGCCTGATAGCCGGCCCGCTCCACCTCATCGCGCGCGTCTTGGACGTCCGGGCCCGCGCGGGCGAGCTCCTCGCGGGCAAGCTCGAGCATCAGGACAAGCGACGATAGCGGCGTGCGCAGCTCATGCGACGCTGTCGAGACGAAGGTTCGCCGCGCCTCCTCCTGGCGATGCAGCCGGTTCTGCATGCTGGCGAACGCGCGCGACAGGTCGCCGATCTCGTCGCGCGTCGGGTCGGAG
The DNA here is from genome assembly GCA_033855115.1 of Solirubrobacteraceae bacterium. Classification (GTDB taxonomy): domain Bacteria; phylum Actinomycetota; class Thermoleophilia; order Solirubrobacterales; family Solirubrobacteraceae; genus CADCVQ01. The sequence continues at coordinate 9,515 of JAWVGJ010000064.1, read as the reverse complement.
GTCATTTCCACCACGGCTCCCAGGCGCGCGACCCGCAGAACGGTGTCGTGCAGCAGCCGCAGCCGCCGAACAAGCCCCGCGGCCAGCGCCAAGCCAAGGACGAGTGCGGCGCCGAGACCCACGAGCGCCGCGACGACCACCGCGTGGCGCACGACGCTGGCCGCGGAGGCAACCTCGTCGAGCGGCCGGCTGACCGAGAACCCGACGTGCTCTCCGGCGACCCGCGCGGTGGAGGCGTAGGTCGCGATGGCGCCGGAGCCGCCAGCGGTGACGGTGGTGATCGCCCGCCGGTCGCGGACGGCCGCGTAGGCCTGAGCGGCACGAAACCCCGGGCGGTTCACGCTCGAGTCGAGCACGCTCCCGTCGCCGGCGACGATCACAACCTGGCCATCGACGACCTCGGCGGCCTCGCGGACGGCGCGGTCGAACGCGCGTGACTCCGGCCGTAGCTCTGCACGAGAGACGTGGGACAGGACCGGGCGGACGGATCTTGCCGACTCCCGCAAGCCCTCGAGCTCATGATCGCGCAACCGGCGCTCCAGCGGCGACAGCAGCGTCAGCGCCACGACGCCGATGGTCAGGGCGCTTGTGCCCAGCAATGCCAGCACAAGGCGGACGCGCAGGCCAGGGATCACATGGCCGCGCACCTCAGGGCACGTTGAGCCGGTAGCCGGAGCCGCGCACGGTGAGGATGATCTCGGGCTCCTCGGGGCGCGCCTCCAGCTTCTCGCGCAAGTGCCGAACATGGACGTCGATGCCACGCGGATCGCGGTAGGCAGAGTCACCCCAGATCGCGGTGAGCAGGTCCTCGCGCGAGAGCAGGCGGCCCGGTTGCTCCATCAGCGCCCGCAGGAGCTCGAACTCCGAGAACGTCAACGCGATCTCGCGGGCGTCGCGGCGAGCCTGGCGACGCTCGCGGTCAAGCACGACCGGACCGACCTTCAGCACGGACTCGCCGAGCGCGTTGGAGCCCGACCGGCGCAGGACGGCCCTTATGCGCGAGCGCAGCTCGGCCAGACCGAAGGGCTTGGTGACGTAGTCGTCGGCGCCGGCCTCCAGTCCCAGCACGGCGTCCGCCTCACTGGTGCGAGCAGTGAGCATGATGATCGGGGTGACGTTACGTCGCGCGCGCAGTTCGCGACAGACGTCGATCCCGTCCTCGCCCGGGCCGAGCGCGACGTCGAGCAGGATGCAGTCGAAGTTCCCGGTGCTCGCCCGGTCGATTGCCGAGCGCGCATCGGCGACGGCGGTGACGTGATGGCCATCGCGTTTGAACGCCCGCGCGAGACCCTCGCGCAGATCGGATTCGTCATCGACGACGAGCAGTTGCAGGGCGACGACCGCGCACATCAGGACGAGCCTATGCGACGCTCTGCGCCCCGGCCAGTACGAAGCCGTGCCGAGCAGCGGTGAGGAAGACAGGGCAAGCCCGCAGCGTGACGCGGCGTGTGTTGGGTCGGCCGACCTGTGTGTTGCGATGTGGTTGGGACCGCGCCGCGATCGATCCGCGCGGTGGCGGATCGCGCGGCGGATGTGAGTCGGGAGAGCCTGCCGCGCGGCAGCGAGCGCTGCTGAGACGACGGCCCCGCGCATCCGCGGGCTGGCATGTCGCGCCGTGAGCGGTGCGGCTTCGGTCATCGTCGCGGCGCTAGGCCGCGGCGGGCGTGGCCGCGGATGCCGCGTGGCTCGGATGGTGGCGGAGCGTGGACAGCTCGTAGAACGACGCGGGCCGCCGCACCGCTCTGCACGCCTGCGACTCGCGGGTGGTGATGCACCCCAATTTCCTCAATCCGAGCGCCCGCCGCGGTCGCCCGGACGAGCAGCTCCGTACTGATCATCGCGCCGTTGCAGGTCAGCGGTAGCGCTCGATCAGCTCGCGCCGGATGAGCTTGAACGCGCAGTCCAAGTCGCGGACCGTCATGTGAAACGTCCGCCGCATCGTCGCTGCGCCGATCCCGGCTTGCAGTGCCGCGCCGTAGCCGCGGTTGGCGCTGTGAACGACGAGCCGCACATGGCGATCGCCTCCCGCGAGGCGCGCCGCGATCTCGGCGGTGGGCATCGGTGGACCCGTCGTCGACGACGACGACCTCGTACTCGTGCGCGTTGGCGGCGCCGGCTGCGCTCGCCGAGGCGGGGGTAGCTCGTTGTTGGGGCTCTGTTGGCGCCCGCGCTTCCTTCACGCAGGGGTCGCGGTCAGCAAGGGCGCTCTCGCCGCCGGCGTCGGCGGAGCAATGCCGCGACGGCGATCAACCCGATCAGGGCCACCAGGCCCACGGTGCCGATGTCGCCGATCGCCTCCGCGAGCGACGGGCCCGCGAAATACGAGCCGAGGCCGATCGTCACGGCCCACACGAGGCTGGCGACGGCGTTCGCAGGCAGGAAGCGCTGCACGCGCATCCCGCTGATCCCGGCCATCCACGACGGCGCGAGAAAGACCGCGAGCCAGCCGCGCCGCTGGTACACCTCGTCTCCGTGGCGAACCAGGCGCCGGCGCGTCCTCAGCAGCGGCCCCGGCTTGACCATGAGCGCCCGTCCGCCCTTGAGTCCGATCGCGTAGCCCGCGATCCCGCCGGTCATGGCGCCGGCCCAGGCGACGAGGACGATCCCGACGATGTCGACGTTGCCGTGAGCGGCCGAGATGCCGCCGGCGATCAGCGCGCCCTCGCCCGGTCCGCTGATCGCGACCCAGCTGACGAAGGCCGCGAGCCCGACGCCGACGTAATCGACACGCGGCCCCGTGAAATGGTGATGCAGGTGGCGCCCCACGTGGATCGCGTGCAGCGCGATCGGCAGCGACGACTCGTGCATCGTCCACACGGTGACAGCCTGCGGCGACGGGCGGGCGACCGGCCGCCGAGCCGGCGCTGGCCTGGCCGAGGTCGCTTAACGCGGCCGGGCGAGCCCTGAGCTCGCCCGGTACCGCCCGGTCATGGATCACCGCTTTACTGCTACGTCCCCAGGTTGTGTGTCGTACCTGGGGCGGTTATCGACACTCCCGACCACCGGGACTGGCCGCGGGCACAAGGCCCGCGCGTGGCCCGGCTGGGCGCCGAGGCGCCCCGGCCGAGTAGGCGATCCGCCGGTTTGAGAGAGGCTAGTACATGTCGGCCCGCGAGTGGACGATTCTGCTACCGCGTCCGTCCCAGGATCCGCGTCCGAACTTCGCTCGTCAGCTGCTTGTACTCGTCATCGTCGCGATACCAGGCGCGGCGACCGGCTCTGGGTAGGCCCGCGCGGCGCAGCCGTCCCGTCAGCGGGCGATACCACGTCGTCAACGGGATCTCGCGGACGACGTAGACGACGTGCGGGCGCCGGCTCGGCGGAAGCCCTGCCAGCGCGCGGGAGATATCCGCCGCCGTGAGCTTCGTCCGAGGGCGCTGCGTGACGGCGGCCACGACAAGCTCGCTCGCGCCGGCGCAAACGCCGTAAGCGACCGCGAGGTCGACGCCGTCCAGATCGCCCAATGCTTCGGCGATCGGCAGCGAGGGCACCGGTCCATCGGCCGTTCGGGCCACTGAGCGCGCGTCGTCGACGAGCCAGAAGTCGCCGTCAAGGTCCTGGCAGAACAGGTCGCCGGTGGACAGCCAGGCATCGTCGCGCTCGAACACGCCGCGCAGCAGGCTGCCGGCCGACGAAACGACGCCCCGGCGCTGGCGCGCGAGCAGCATCCCCTCCTCGCCGCGCAGGCACTCGATCGCAAAGCCGTCGCCACCATCGAGCAGGCGCCCCTGATCGACGTCGAACGCGGCGATCCGGACCTCGGCGCTGCCGGGCAGCGGGCGACCCTTCGCCCCCGGCTTCGTGTCGGCGACGTTGACGAGCACGGCCTCACCCTCGGCCGACACGTAGAACTCCAAGACGCGCGCGGGAGCGAAGCGCTGCTCGACGCGCCGCCACAGTCCGCGCGGCATTCCCGCGCCGATGAACAGCCGCAGCGGGTGATGGCGTTCGCTGGGATCGGGCGCTCGCTCGACGAGCTCGCGCAGCATCGTCCACGTGTAGGAGCCGACCGTGACGCCGTAGCGGCGCACCTCCTCCCAGTAGCGCTCCGGATCGAAGCGCTCCGCCAGAGCGAGCCGTGCGCCGCCCGCGAGCGCGCCGCCGATCGACATCAGCAGCCCGGATGGGTGATAGATCGGCGTGACCGCGTAGACCGTGTCGGCGTCCGACAGCGCCGCCGAGGACGCAGTGCCGAAGGCCGACAGTGCCCAGCGCCCGTTCGTCACCCGGTTGCAACGCGTGCGCTCGCCCTCGCCGGTGAAGAGCACGAACGCCGGCTCGCTCGCGCGGCCTGGATTGGGGCGATACCAGGCCGGGATGCGAACCGCGCCCGGATCGATGCGCTCCATGTCGACGAGCCCGTCGCCAAGGTCGCGCGGCGCGCCGCCGCCGCCCAGGACGAGCACCCCCTGCGGCGAGGGTAGGGCGAACTCCCGAGCGCGATCGGCGAGCTGCGGATCTGTGATCACGCGCGTGCACTGTCCAAGCTCGAGCTCACGATCGACCGCGCCGTCAGGACGCAGGAGGACCCCCACCGCCCCGACCCGGTTGAGCGCGGCGACGATCACGAGCGCGCTCGGGCGGGTGTGCATCAGCACCCCGACGTGCTCGCCGTGGCGCACTCCGAGCGACAGCAGCCCGCGGACGACGTTGTCGATGCGCTCCTTGACCGCGCCGTGCGTGTAGGCGCGATCGCCGAAGAGGAACGCAACGGCCTCGGGTGAGTCCTGCGCCTGCTCGTCGAGCAGCAGCCCGACGGAGATCCGCGTCGACGGCTCCAGGCGCTCCAACCGCGTCAGGCGCGGAAGCTGGCGGGTTGCGTGCTGCGTTACGAGCCGCGTCATGTCGGCCGCTCGCGAGGCCGTCTGGAGCGCCGAGCGCGCGACACCCATCCCCACGCCGGCGACGAGCTCGATCCCGAAGCCCACCCGCGTGCCGACCGGCGCTGCGGGATCGGGCTCGTCGTCGTCGATCAAGCGCACCTGGTCTGGCAGATCGGCGCCCTCGTCGCGCCACTGCACCCAGTCCGCCACGACCGGCCATGTCGTTTGCGAGGCTGTCGAGCCGACCACCAGCCCGAAGTGCCCGGCGCGCAGCGCCAGCTCGTAGACGTCGGCCCGCGGCGCGGCGCGGCGCACGGCCCGCACGGCCCGCGGCGGTGCGATCTCGTCGACCTCTCCGACGACCGTCAGGACCGGCAGCGTCACGTCGGCAAGCGTCACGAGCCGACCGTCGATGACGAATCCGCCGGACAGCATGCGGTTGTGGGTGACGAACTGATGGATGAAATCCGCGAGCGCCGGCCCCGGCCACGCGACCCAGCCACGCGCCTCGAGGAACTGGCGCTGGCGCTCGCGCGGCAGCAGCGATTCACGGTCGTGCAGCGCCATGACGAAGTCGATCTGCTGACGCAGCGACTTAACCGGATCCAGCAGCCGGAAGCCCAGGCGACTCGCCCACGCCGGCAGCGCGTAGCGCGACAGCACGTGCTCGGCGAGGAAGCCCGCGCCGCGGACCGCGATCTCCTCCGGAATCCCAAATGGAAGCGCCCCCAGCGTGTCGACCGGCGCTCCGAACGTGATCAGGCTCGCCAGGCCCTCGTTGCGGCGGTAGGCAGCGGTCTGATAGCAGAACATCCCACCCTGCGAGTAGCCGCCGAGGTGTACGTCGCGGCCGGTGATCTCGCGCACCTGGTCGACCGCATCGCTGACCGCCACGACGTGGTCTGTGAGCGTTCGCTCGAGCCCGCCCTGCTCGTGTTCGGGCGCGCCGAAGTCCACGACCCACGGGTCCGCGCCGTGCTCGCGCAGCGTCGCCACGCCGCTCGACGACGCCGAGACGTCGTAGACGTCGGCGGCGAGCATCATCGGCGGGATGAGCAGCACCGGTGGGCCGGCGGACGCGCCGTTGGCCTCGGGCGGGAAGTAGCGTCGCAGGCGGTAGATCGGCCCTTGCGCGGCGACCACGTACGGCGACGCCTCCTCATCTGTCTGAAGGCCGCCGAAGCGGGCAACCTCCAGCGCGTTTTGGGCCGCCGCGCCGACGCGCGCGGCGGGTCGGATGACGAGGTCCGACAGCAGGCTCACCGCTGGGACGCTACCGCCAGGTCCGACCCGCGCCGGATTTCGACCGGCGGCGGGCGCAGATTGCCGCCTCAGCGTGCCTTGACGATCCTCGCCGATGCTGATTCTGTTAATCGATATGGAGTACGACTTCGAGCGTCAGCAGCGTGAGAAAGAGCGTCAGGAGCGATCGCGCCAGCTGCCGACACGGTTACCTCCCCACCAGGAAGCCGTGCTCGCGATGCAGCGTGGTGCGGGCAACGCGGCCGTCGGGCGGATGCTGAGTGCGTTCCCCCACGCCGACACGCTGCACCGGCGGCTCGGGCGCGAACCAACCGGGGAGGCGGTGGTCGATCGCGAGGGCTGTGGCGCGCGAGGCGTAAAGGCGTTCACGGAAGGCACGCGAACCCACTTCGCCTCCGCCGAGCCGTCACTCGAGGTGGCGGCGCACGAGGCAACGCATCAACTCCAGCACGCCGGCGTGACGCGGGACGGCTTCCTGGGTCCTGAGGGCCATGCCCAGGCGGTTGCTCGCGCCGTCGTCTCCGAACGCCCTGCCGCGCAGCTGATCAGCTGGCACGGAGAGAACGTGCCGTCGGCGCTACGTCCGTACACCGAGGTGCCGCCAGACAAGCAGAGTCCGGACGAGTTTCCCGTGGGCAAGCTCGTTCGCGTTTCCGATGACGGGACCATGGTCGTCCGGCAGGACAGCGAGTATGGATCGCACAAGCTGTACGCGACCAAACCGCTGATCAGGGCCTCCAACGAGCGGCTGAAGGCGAGCGGGTCGGTTGTCCGTCTGAAGGAGGGCGGCGACCCATTGACCGGCACCCCGCCAGAGCTCAACAAGCCCGGCAGGATCGGCGTCTGCATGGATCTCATTTCGGTGGAGCCCGAGAACGTCGCGACCAGCACGTCCGGTACGACCATGGAGATCTGGGCCGACTGTGGCCGCTCCGCGCGCGACGTGATGGGCATCGGCGGTGGAAGCGGCAAGAACAGCGGCCAGGTCACCGCGACGTACACGGCTGATGGGAAGGTCGTCAAGACCGATTCGAACTCACCGAAGGCGATGGCCGACGAGATCATCGCCAAGACGCTCGGCGGCGGCAAGGCGGCAGACGGTTGGGCGAAGTACCAGGCGATGGCACCGGCTGAGCGCGACACCTTCGACCGCGAGCACGGGATCAACGAATACGTTTCGCCTGGTGTCGGCGAGGGCTATACGATGGCCACGGGTGGCGCGCCATATCCCGGCAAGCGGACGTGGAACTTCCACTGGGCGGGCGTGGTGATGAGCAACGGCAGCGACCACGTCACGCTCGAGAACTACGCGGTCGGCTTCGCCGAGGCGGTGAACACCGACTGGGACTTCCAGATGTACGGTCCGGCGAGCAAGGCCGGCCAGACCTTCCACGAGCAGCACAAGGGATCGCAGCAGCACGGCGACATGCCGACGAGCATGGGCGTCGGGCCGCGCTGACATGGCTGTTACCTCGATCGAGGATCTCCGCCGCGCTTCCGGCCAGCGGGTAGACGTCGAGGGGCGTTACCGGCAGATCGACGTTCGCATGCGCATCAAGGGCGACCCGGTGTATCACGGGCACGTCGCAGTGATGCTCGACGACGGCACCGAGGTGACGCTCGAGCCGGTCTGGGCAGAGGACGCCATCCGTCCGCCCGAGGAGATCGCACGCTGCGACGGACACCGTGTCCGGGTGACTGGTACCGCGCATGAACAGGCGCCTGAGGCGCCGGAGCCCACGGCATCCCTGATATCGCCCTGCATCAGCCCGGTCGAGGCGGTCGAGGCGGTCGACTCGCCCTAGACCAACCTCGCGATCTCGATCCAGCCCAGCGCGGGCTCATCGAACGTCGTCAGCGGCTCAGCAGCGCAGAGCTCGCGAGCTCAGGTCCCGCGCCCGCTCCGCGACCTCGGTCGCGATCTGCGTGGCGCGCACGGAGCGCTCGTCCCGCGACGAGTCGACGTCTATCGCGACGAGCTCGGTCGCGGCCTTCGCCGCGGCACAAGCGAGGTGCCCGGCCGAGCGGACGTCGCCCTGCAGGCTGAGCGGTACGTCGGCGAGGATCCGCTCCGCCAGCCGCGCGAGCTTGAGGCCGATCTCGGCCATGGCGAGCGGCGGCTCGGCGAACTGTGACAGCGCCGAGCGCACGCGCTCGTCATCGCCCTTGGCGGCAACGACGCGGCGATAGATCGCGGTGTCCTCGTCGGCAAGCGCGAGCGCTTCGTGGCGCAGGTGCCCGGCCCGGCCCTGGGCGGCCGAGTCGACCGGTACGCCCGCCCGCGGCGCCGAGGCGGCTTTCTCCAGCAGCGCGGCCGCCAGCGACAACGTTACGGCGACCGCCGCACCCGCCGCGGGCAGCGGCTCGCGACTGGCGACCTGGTCGACGACCGCGCCGAGGCGCTCGTCGGAGAGTGCTCCGATGGCTTTCGACGTTGCGTCTATATGCGACAGCATGAACACCCCCGGTAACTGAATCCGGCTAGGTACCCGGACGCTATTAAGCGACGGTAAACGCTTAGGCGCCGGACGCCGGACGCTATGCCTGGCCGCCTGCGTGCGCCGGCTCGCTCTGCCTGCTGTTAACCGGAACGCAACGCGGGTCCAACATGCGTCCACGGGCGCTGGCAGGCTCACTAGCATCGCCTACATGCCAGCCTCTACGGATGGAGGCGCTGTCGTCGAAGCGATCGACGCCGTCGCTGCGCACATGGAGTCGATCGCCCTTCCGCTGTCCTACAACGACGGCATCAGGCGCTTTAACGAGCTGTATCTTGCGGTCACCCGGGCAGTGGCGGCGCACACGGCGAAGGCGGCATTCACGGATCCCGCGTTCATGTCGCGTCTGGACGTCGTCTTCGCCGACCTGTACTTCGCGGCCGTAGATGCGTCGAACGCGCACAGGAAGATCCCGCGAGCGTGGGCGCCGCTCTTCGAACTGCGCAACACGCGCGGCATCGCGCCGCTGCAGTTCGCGATCGCGGGCATGAACGCGCACATCAACCACGACCTCGCCGTCGCGCTCGTCTCGACGAGCGCGGAATTCGGCATCAAGCTGAACCGCGGGTCTGCCCAGCATCGCGACTACACCGCGGTCGACAAGATCCTCGGCAAGGTCCAGAACGAGATCAAGGAGCGCTTTACCACCGGCATCGTCAAAGACGTGGACATCGCCTTTGGAAAGGCCGACGACGTGTTCGCCAACTGGAGTGTCGAGCGCGCGCGCGACAACGCGTGGACGCACGCGCAGACGCTGGTGGCGATCGGCGGCAACAGGTTCCTGCGCGAGCAGTTCCTCACCGCTCTCGCGCGCAGCGTCGGATTCGCCGGCCGCGCCCTGCTGCTCCGAACTTCCTGACGACCAAGCGCTCGTAACGAGTAACGGCTTGGAGCCGCGCCAAGCCAGCGGCGGGGCGCGCGTGCGACAGCG
>JAWVGJ010000063.1:0-9337 GCA_033855115.1 Solirubrobacteraceae bacterium | reverse complement strand
CGCGAAGAGCCTGAGCTTCCCCGGCGCACCATCGTCGGCGATCATCAGCATCGATCCCGCCACCGGCTACATCCGCGCGATGGCCTCGTCGGCGAAATACGCGAACTCGAAGTTCAACCTCGCCGCGGACGCCAAGCGCCAACCTGGCTCGTCGTTCAAGATCATGGCGCTCGTCGCGGCCGTGCGCGCGGGCATCAACCCCGCGACGCAGAGCTATCCGTCGGGGCGCTTCGTGATGCCCAACTCGAAGTGGGGTCCGATCGACGTCAACTGCTACGGCGGACACTGCTCGGGAGGCACGAAGAACCTCATCAGCGGCACGCTGAGCTCCGACAACACCGTCTACATCCGCCTCGCGCTCGACATCGGGCCCGACAAGGTCAAGAAGGCAGCGCGCGACCTGGGCATCCGCTCGGAGTTGCAAGGCTTGCCCGCGGAGACCCTGGGCGGCCTGAAGCGCTGCTGCTCGCCGCTGGAGATGGCCGACGCCTACGCGACGATCGCCTCGGGCGGATGGCGCAACAAGCCCAAGGCGATCACCGAGGTTCGCCACCCGGACGGCACGGTCGACGACCTCTCGGCGCCCCAGCGCCACAAGGCCTTCGAGCCCGCGGCAATGTACGAGGTGACGAAGATCCTCGTCGAGAACATCAAGAGCGGCACCGGCAAGCGAGCGAACATCGGCTGCCCGGCGGGCGGCAAGACCGGCACGACGGACGAGAACCGCAACGCCTGGTTCGTCGGCTTCACGCCCAAGCTCGCCACGTCGGTATGGGTCGGCTTCCCGGAAGCGAACATCCCGATGTCCAACCTCTTCAACGGCGGTCCGGTCGACGGCGGGACCTTCCCCGCGCAGATCTGGGGTGACTACATGAAGGCCGCAAAGGGCGGCTACTGCGGGAACTTCGCCAAGCCTGACAAGCCGTTCAAGACGGTTCCGTTTAAGGCCAAGTACAACCGCCAGCCCGTTCGGCCCGTCGATCCGAGCCTGCTGGCGCCTGTCAATCCACAGCCCGACAAGACCACCCCCGACTACGGCAAGGTCCCTCCCGCCGGCAAGACACCGCCGCCGGCGGCGCCGCCGCCTCCTCCGCCGCCTCCCCCGACAGGCGGCAACGGCTACGACCCGTCCCAATACGAGAGCGATCCGCCGCCGGCGGCGCCACCGCCCGCTCCCGACGAACCGGTCGCGACACCAAGGCCAGACCCGCTGCCGCCGTAGCGGGCGGATGAGCAGCGGCGCTGCTACGGTTGCAGGTATGGCCAAGGAAGAGAAAGTCGAGTTCGAGGGCGAGGTCATCGAGGCCCTCCCCAACGCCATGTTCCGCGTGAAGCTCGACAACGAGCACATCGTGCTCGGGCACGTCGCGGGCAAGATGCGGCGCTTTCGCATCCGCATCCTCCCGGGTGACCGGGTGCGCTGCGAGCTGTCGCCGTACGACCTCGACCGCGCGCGGATCGTCTACCGCCACCGCTGACCCGCGCTGCCCGCTGCGGCAGCGTTCCAGGATCGCGTGGACGAGTTCGACCTGATCGCGGCCATGCGCGAGCGCTTTGCGCCACCGCATGAGCGCGTGCTGGTCGGCAGTGGCGACGACGCCGCGGTCGTGCGCGCGCGACCGCTGTGCGTGACGTCGGTTGACATGATGGTCGAGGGCGTGCACTTCCGCCTCGGCACGACGGCAAGCCCGGCCGACGCCGGGCACCGTGCGCTGGCGGGTGCGCTTTCGGATCTCGCCGCGATGGGCGCCGCAGCGGGCGAGGCCTACGTGGCGATCGGGCTGCCGGCGGGCTTCGATCCCGCCGACGCGATCGCGATCGCGGACGCGATCGGCGCGCTCGCCAAGCGCTGCGACGTCGCGGTCATCGGCGGCGACGTGACGTCCGCACCGGTCCTGGTCCTCGCGGTGACGGTGATCGGCTGGGCCGACGATCCAGGGCAGCTCGTGTGCCGCGATGGCGCACGTCCGGGAGACCTCGTCGGGGTCACCGGAACGCTCGGCGCCGCCGGCGCGGGCCTGGCGATCCTCGAAGGGCGCGCGCACGGTCCCGACGCGCTTGCCGACCGCCACCGGCGCCCAGAGCCGCGCCTGGCCGAGGGCCGCGCGCTTGCTCGCGCCGGGGCGCACGCGCTCGTCGACCTCTCCGACGGCCTCGCTTCGGACGCGCTGCACGTCGCGCGTGCCAGTGGCGTGTCACTCCAGATCGACCTCGAGGCGCTGCCGCTTGCCAACGGCGTAGCGGACGTGGCGGCCCAGCTCGGCGTGCCGCCCTGGGAGCTCGCCGCCGCTGCGGGCGAGGACTACGAGCTGTGCGCGTGCGTCGCCGCGTCGGACCGCGGCGCGGTCGAGTCGGCGGTCAGGCTGACCTGGATCGGCTCCGTCGTCGACGGACCCTCGGGAGTTGTGCTGACCTGCGGCGGTGTCGCGCAGACCCTCGGCGGGTTCCACCACCGCCTGTGACTCACGGCGTGACGAAGCATCGCCCCCGCAACCGCCACGGGATCGACGACGTAATGTGCGCGCTCGATACGCAGCTTGAGTTCCTCCGTTCGCATTGCACGGCAGCTATCGAACATCACGGCGCATCGGTTGAGTCGAGCGGTCTCAGCGTCCGCACATATCTACCCATAGCAGGAACGGGGGACGTTCGTTGCCACGGAGCCGTCGGGCGATCGCGCGCTGTCACGGTAGAGCCGCTCCGCGAGCTTGCGAACCGACGAGCTTGGCGAAGACGACGATGCGCTTCGCGGCGCTGTAGAGCGGGTGGCACGCCGACAGGACGAGCCGATCATGGGACACCCGATCGATGACCGACACTCGCGTCGGCTCGACGATGCGCGTCTTCTCCACCTCGTAGGTGAAACGTCCGTACGGCATCTGCACCACGATCTCGTCGCCGCGGCGCAGGTCGTCGATGTTTCTGAACGGCGCGAGGTACGTCGTGCGGTGGCCGGCGATCGCCGTCGTTCCGGGCGTGCCCGGAAACGGCGTGTCCTCGTAGATGCCGGGGCCCTTGCGCAGCGCGCCGGGCGTGGTGCCGTTCACCAGGACGACGTTCGCGTCGAGCTTGGGGATGATGATCCGCCCGACGGCTCCACCGCCCGGCGCGTCGCGCTGCAGCGAGCGGGCGAGGAACGCCATCCGCCGGCGTTCGCTGCGCAGCGCGCTGAGCGCGTCGAGATCGACGGCGCTCGGACGCCGCAGCTCGAGCTTGCGCAGGTCATCGCCGAGGCGGTCCTGGACGATCCACGCGTAGACCGCCGACAGCGGCTCCTGCCACACCACGGTCAACGCCGCATCGCTGAGCATCAGCACGCCCGCGACGATCAGCGCCGTCGACAACGCTCGCAGCGCGGATCTGCGACGACCGCTGCCACCACCGACCGTCCGCGGAGCTACGGCGCGCGCGCTCATCGCTTCAGCGCCGACTCGGTGCCACCGAGCGAGCCGGGACCAGCGTAGCTCACCGGTCCGCGCACGGTGATCGGGATTCCGTCGTCGCCGGCGGGCCCGCGGCCGCGGGCGGCGATCAGCAGAGCCGCCGTGCCGCAGCCGGCGACGACGCTCCACAGCAGGACGCTCAGCGGCGAGATCTGCCCGCTGGCGGCGACGAGCACCAGCTCCCAGGCCGCATCGAGGAGACCCAGGTCCATGGCCCGGGCAAGCGCGACCGCGACGACCGCGAGCGGCAAGAAGCCGAGCGCCACCATGACGAGGCGCAGCGGCCGGCGCATCCGTACCTCGGGCGCGAGCGCGAACAGCCAGATGTGCAAGGCGGGCGTCAGCAGCGCGGCAGCATATGGGTTTCCGATCCAGACGTAGATCGTGGCGGCGAGCATGACGAGCACGACGACGACCGCGGCGCCCGGCTCGGCCGGCCCACCGGTCGCGCCCACGATGCGCAGCACGGTGGGTCGCAGCCAGGCCCAGCCGAGCACGAAGACGAGCGCGACGGCGAGCAGCGCCGCCGGCTGCTCCGGCATGGCCTGCGACGGGACCGGCGCGGGCGGCGTGGCGCCGAGCAGGTTCGTCACACCAAGCAACAGCGCGAACAGCGCCGCGAGCACGAACGGCAGGGCGCCCGCGAGCGTCCAGCGCAGCCACACGAAGACCGGCTCACGCCTGCGCAGCAGCGCTGCGAGCGCGTCGACTGCGGCGAACAGCGGCGCGAGCAGCAGCGCGCCGGTGAACAGGCGCACGGCCCAACCGGGCAGGATCTTGCGGCTCGTCAGCAGGTCGCTGCTGCTTGCCTGAGGCGTGAGCGGTCGGGTCGCCGGCGCGCCGTCGAGGGCCGTGACCGTGCGCAGCGCGGCACGTCCGAAGGTCTTCAGGCGCGCGCGGGAGATCGGCGCGCCCGCGGGCGGCGGGCGGTCGCCGCCGATCGACAGCAGCACCGCGGGCAGGCCGCCGGCCAGCAGCGCTCCCTGCTCACCGAACGTCCCCGGTAGCGCGAAGCGCGCGAGCTGACTCAGCGCGCGCGGCTGCCCGGCGCCGGACCCGGTCTCGATCCGGACAGTGTCCTGGAGCGTCGCGCGCAGCATGTGGGGTGTCGCCCCGAGCGCGTCGGACCACGGCGTCACGAGCGGCGCGCGGACGTTGCGCGAGGCGAGGTCGCCGAGCACCAGCACGGCGCCGACGGGCCGCCCCCGCAGTACGTCGGCGAGCGCGGACGCGCCCGCGGATCCGCCGCTGCCGCCGCTCGTCGAGACGAGCGTCAGCGAGCGCTGCGTCTGGCGCGGCGCTCCGAACACGCGCGCGAGCTCGAGCAGCGCGGCGCTGGCCGACAGCTCAGCCTCGGCCCGCCGGCCGGCGGCGTCGCGGTGGGCGACGACGACGATCCGCTCGTCGATCGTGCCGGCGCGCTCGGCGATGACGGTCCGCAGCGAACGGGTGCCGTCGATCGTCTGACCGTCGCGTAGAACCGTCCGCACGCGGAAGCCGGCCTCGCGCATCTGTGCGGCGATCGAATCGGCGAAGCGCTCGTCGCCGGCCGAACCAGGGCGGCGGTCTGCGAAGCGGTTGGCCAGGCTCGCGTCGCCGACGTAGGCGCGTTCGAACGCCCGGTCGCCCTCGAAGGCATCGGGTGCGAGCGTGGTCGTGAGCGCGTGCGGGCGGTTCTCCAGCGAGAACGCCAGCAGGACGAACGCAAAGAGGACGGGAACGAGCGCCGCCCGGTAGATCCGCGGGTCGATCATCAGCGTTGTCACACTATTGGTGATGGTGGATCGCGCCCCCCGCATCCTCCTCGTCGACGACGAGCACGCGATCCAGACCCTGCTCTCCTACCCGCTGCGCAAAGACGGCTACGAAGTCGTCCAAGCGACAGATGGTCGCGCGGCGCTCGACCGTTTCGCCGAGGGGACCTACGACCTCGTCGTGCTCGACCTCATGCTGCCCAAGCTCGACGGTCTGGAGGTGTGCCGGCGCATCCGTGCCCGCAGCACGGTCCCGATCATCATGCTGACCGCGCGCACGGAGGAGATCGACAAGGTTCTCGGCCTCGAGATCGGCGCCGACGACTACATCACCAAGCCGTTCTCGATGCGGGAGTTCCGCAGCCGCGTGAAGGCTGCGCTGCGGCGCGCGGACATGCGCCCCGACGAACCCGCTGCGCTCAGGGCCGACCCACTCGAGGTCGCGGGGCTGCGGATCGACTTCGACAAGCGTGCGGTCTGGGTGCGTGGCGAGAGCGTGCAGACGACGTTCGTCGAGTTCGAGATCCTCGCCGCACTCGCCTGCAGCCCCGGGCGCGTGTTCACACGCGAGATGCTGCTGACGCGGATCTGGGGCGACGCCGCGTACCGCGACCCGCGCACGATCGATGTCCACATCCGCCACCTGCGCGAGAAGCTCGAGCTCGACCCCAAGCGACCCGAGTATCTCTTCACGGTGCGCGGCGTCGGCTACCGCTTCCGCGATACGGAGCGGTAGTGGTGACCTACAGGAGGAACCACTAGTGCGCCTGCGGTCGCTGCGCACGCGGCTGATCTTGCAGTTCTTCGCGGTCACGCTCGTGGCCGTCGCGGCGCTGTCGTTCTACATCGCCCCCCAGCTCGAGTCTTCGCTGCGCGAGCAGAAGCTGCGCGCGCTCGCCGAGACGGCGCGGATCTACACCCCGTTCATCGCCGATGTCGTACGCAGCAACGGCTCGGACGAGCAGATCGATCGGATCGTCTCGCAGGTCAGCGAGCGCGCAAACGCGCGCGTGACGATGCTCGGCGTGGGTGACGGAACCGAGGGCCTGCAGCTGGCGATCTTCTCGGACTCGACGTCGGAGGTTCAGATCAGGGACCTCGGGTTCAAGGTCGCCGAGAAGGCTGCGCGCACGGGCCTGTCGACGACGACGGTCCAGTCCTTCGAGGACACCGAGCTCGGCGAGGCCGCGGTGCCGATCAGCGACTACGGAACGGTCAGCCGCGTCGCGGTGTTCTCGACCCCGATGTCGGACGTGCAGGGCAACGTCGCGCTCATCCGCCGCCAGATCCTGATCGCGGGCGCGCTCGGGCTGGTGCTTGCGCTGGCGGCCGGCTTCGCCGTCTCGCGCCGGATCGCGCGGCGCGTGAAGGCGTTGGAGCAGGGGGCAGAGCGAGTCGCCGCGGGCGACTTCACGGCGGTGTTCCCGGCCGACAGGGACGACGAGCTCGGTCAGCTCGCGCGCGCGCTGGACGACATGCAGCGCCAGCTCGCGCAGCTGGAGACCTCGCGCCGGCGCTTTATCGCGACCGCATCGCACGAGTTGCGCACGCCGATCTTCTCGATCGGCGGCTTTCTCGAGCTGCTCGAGGACGAGGAGCTCGACGAGGAGACCCGGCGCCAGTTCGTCGGCACCGTGCGCGAGCAGGTCGCGCGGCTGGGCAAGCTCGCGACGGACCTGCTCGACCTCTCCCGCCTGGAGGCCGGGTCGCTGGACCTGCGCCCGGAGCGGACCGACCTGGGCAGTCTCGCGCGCGCTGTGACCTCGGAGTTCGGACCTGCGCTGGACAAACACGGGTCGACGCTCCAGCTGCATCTGGACGGCGAGCGGATCGAGGCCGTCTGCGATCCCGAGCGCGTGGCCCAGGTTCTGCGAATCCTGATCGACAACGCCCTGACGCACACGCCTGCCGGCACCGGCGTGGTGGTGACGGCCGCGGGCTCCAATGGTTCGGCGCTGCTCGCTGTGAGCGACGACGGTCCGGGGATCAGCCCGGACGCGTCGCCGCGCGTGTTCGAACCGTTCTTCACGTCCGACGACGCGCAGGGCTCCGGTCTCGGCCTGGCGATCGCGCGCGAGCTGGCCGAGCGGATGCGTGGCTCGCTCGACGTCGACGCGACGCCGGGATGCACGACGTTCTCGTTGGAGCTGCCGGCTTGAGTGACCCGACGCGTGTCGTCGCAACGGGTGAGGTCGAGCAACGCCGCGCAGTCGTAGACTGACCGCAGCTGATGGATGGGTCCAACGGGAAGACCGGCGATTCGGGTCGCAGACAGGCGCCGCTCGTTCTCGTCTCCAACCGCGGCCCGGTGACCTTCGACGTCGACGGGTCGTTCACCCGCGGCAGCGGCGGGCTCGTCACCGCGCTGACCGGGCTGGCATCGCACCGCGACGCCGTCTGGATCGCGTCGGCGATGACGGACGGCGACATCGCCAAGGCCAACGAGAGCGAAGGCCGCCCCTTCGAGGTGCGCACGCCCGACGGTGGCGAGTACCAGGTGCGGCTCGTCGCGTCCGATCCCGAGGCCTACGACCGCTTCTACAACGTCGTCGCCAACCCGATGCTGTGGTTTATCCAGCATTACCTCTGGGACCTCTCCAACGCGCCCGACATCCGCGAAAACGAGATCCAGGCCTTCGAGCAGGGCTACAAGGTCGTCAACGAGGACCTCGCGGCGGCTGTCATCGAGCAGATCGCCGGCGAGGAGGAGCCGGTCGTCATGGTCCACGACTACCACCTCTACACGCTGCCGGCGGTGGTCCGTGCGGCGCGTCCCGACGTCTTCCTGCACCACTTCATCCACATCCCTTGGACGCAGCCCGACGCCTGGCGCGTGCTACCGCGGGGCATGCGCGACGAGATCTTCAAGGGCGTGCTCGCCAACGACATCATCGGCTTCCACACGCGCTCATACCGCTGGAACTTCCTGCAGTGCTGCGCCGACCTGCTCGACCTCGACGTCGATTTCGCGCGCGGCATCGTGTTCTACGAGGACCGCGAGGTGTGGGTGCGCGCCTATCCATTGCCGATCGATTACGAGGCAACGCGCGCGGTGGCACGCAGCAAGCGCACGCGGGAGTTCGAGGTCGAGTTGCTACGCCGCCGGCGCGATCACATCATCCTGCGCGTCGATCGGGCGGACCTGTCCAAGAACGTCCTGCGCGGCTTCACCGCGTTCGATCAGTTTCTGGAAGAGCACCCGGAGTTCCAGGAGCGCGTGACGTTCATCGCTCAGCTGATGCCGTCGCGGATGGACGTGCCGGAGTATCAGGAGTACCTCGAGCGCATCGAGGCGCTCGTGGCGATCGTCAATCACCGCCATGGCACGCCGGACTGGATGCCGATCCAGCTTAAGCTCCGCGACGACCTCGAGGAGGCCGTCGCGGCGTACAAGCACTATGACGTGATGATCGTCAACGCGATGTTCGACGGCATGAACCTCGTGGCGAAGGAAGGTCCGCTGGTCAACGAGCGCAACGGTGTCTCGATCCTGTCGGAGAACACGGGCGCCCATGAGGAGCTCGGCGAGTGGGCGATCAGCGTCAACCCGTTCGACATCAAGGACACGGCGGATTCGATCTACCACGCGCTGACCATGAGCGAAGAGGAACGCGAGCGCCGCGCGAGTGGATTGAGGGCGGCGGTGACGGCTCGCGATCCGGGTGACTGGATCGACGAGCAGCTAGCGGACATCCGGGCCAAGGGCGCCGCGATGGCCGAGGAGGAGTTGCGGTAGGGAGCGCGGCGCACCGGGCGGTCAGCCGCCTTCGAAGTCGAATTCGCCGGGGGGCTCGGACGCTTGTGGCTTGACGGCGTGGGGCGGGCGCGGCGCGGTCGCAGGACGCGGCGCAGGCGTGGGACGCGGTGCGGGCACAGGACGCGGCACGGGCGCTTGACGCGGTGCGGGCACAGGATGCGGCACCGGCGCTTGACGCGGGATAGGCGCACAACGTGGCGCTGGCGAGGGTGCCCCGGGCGCAGGACGCACCACCGGCTCAGGACGCCGAGCGGGCGCGGGCCGCGGCACAGGCGCAGGCGCAGCCCGGGGCCGCGGGCCGGACCGTGATTCCGGCGTAGGCGTACGTTGTGACCCACGCCGTGCCGCGGGGGGTGGCGTGCGCACAGGCGCCATCCCCGTGC
>JAWVGJ010000062.1:0-54843 GCA_033855115.1 Solirubrobacteraceae bacterium | reverse complement strand
TGGAGCACAACGCGATCTGCGACCACCTCAAGGCCGCGTATCCCGAGTACGACGACGAGGAGCTCTTCCAGCGCGCGCGCCTGATCTGCGGCGCGCTGCAGGCCAAGATCCACACGATGGAGTGGACACCGGCGGTCATCAGCCACCCGACGACCAAAATCGCGCTACGGGCGAACTGGTTCGGGCTCGCCGAGGAGCGCATCCACAAGCTGCTCGGGCGGATCTCCGAGGACGAGGCCATCTCCGGCATCCCGGGCTCCCGCACCGCGCACTACGGCGTGCCGTACTCGCTGACAGAGGAGTTCACCGCCGTCTACCGGATGCACCCGCTGCTCGCCGACGACTGGAGCTTCCGCTCCGCCGAGGACGACAGCGAGCTGCGCAACATGACGTTCCGGGAGATCTCCGGTCCGGCCGCCGTCGACGTGGCCGACGACATCGGCATGCAGGATCTCTTCTACTCCTTCGGCACGTCGCATCCGGGCGCGATCCAGCTGCACAACTTCCCGCGCTTCCTGCAGGAGTTCGAGCGGCCCGACGGCGTCATGGAGGACCTTGCGGCGGTGGACGTCCTGCGGATCCGCGAGATCGGCGTGCCGCGCTACTGTGAGTTTCGCCGGTTGCTGCACATGCCGGTGCCGAAGTCGTTCGAGGAGCTAACCGACAACCCCGAGTGGGCCGCGCAGCTGCGCGAGGTCTACGGGAATGTCGAGCGCGTCGACACGATGGTGGGCATGTTCGCGGAGACCAATCCGACGGGCTTTGCGTTCAGCGACACGGCGTTTCGCGTGTTCATCCTTATGGCGTCGCGGCGGCTGAACTCCGACCGCTTCTTCACCGAGGATTTCACGCCCGCGGTGTACACCAAGGCCGGCATGCAGTGGATCGACGACAACGAGATGACCGACATCATCCTGCGCCACCTGCCAGGCCTGCGCCCCCGGCTGCGCGACCTCGACAACGCGTTCGTGCCGTGGTCGAAGGCGCAGGCGGGCTGACGAAGACGAACATCGTCGTCGCGGGCTCCGCCCTCCCGTTGCGGCGACGCTTCCCGATCGCTCGCCAGGTTGTCAAGACGCGGAACCGAAACGTCAGCTTGCCTTGAGGCGACGGATCAAACGGAGGTACAGGATGCCGAGGATCACTGCCCACATGTAGTCGAAGGCCGAGAACCAGAGAAAGCCGCCGCCGCAGATCAGCCAAATCGTCCCCATCCAGAACCGGCCCCCCACGCCGATGAAGTTCGGCTCGCGGTGGCCCACCGGGTCGCGAAGCCCCGGGACGTAGAGCGCCGTCACGAGGAGCAAGGTCGCGCCCCAGCCCCGCACCCAACCGGTCGGGATCGGCCTCGGGAGCCCAAAGGTGCGCGACACCCAGTACGGCACGAAGATGCAGGCCAGTCCGATCAGCAGGTGCAGGAACATGTTGAAGCCGAGGAACCGCTGGTACAGCACCAGTGCTCGGTGCTCCGTCGCCTCCGACGACCCGATGCTAACCCGGCCAGTCATGACTCGCTCCCGCGCTAGAAACGTGAACACGTACGCCATACCGCCGGTCTAACTTGCCGTCTTGGTCCGGCCGGGGCGGTGTGGTGCGGCGCCTGGACAGTCCGCAAAGAGAGCACCCTATACGCTCCCGCGGAGCTCGACAACACGTTGAGCATCGGCGAGCGAGGACTGTTGCGTCCGCGGAGGGGAGCAACGCGCCGGCGCGATACTCGTGAAAAGGGAGATGCGTTCTCTCCCGGTTCACGCGTCGCTCAGGATGGCGTCGGCCGCCTTCTCGCTGGCCATGTAGATCGACGTGATGATGAAGAACCCGGGAATGCGCGGAAATATCGATGCGTCCACGATCCGCAGGTCGCGTACGCCACGCACGCGGAAGGCCGAGTCGACCACGGACGCCGGGTCGTCAGCGCGACCCATAGCGCACGAGCACGATGCGTGATGGCCCCAGGCCTGGTCGCGGACGTATTGTTTGATGTCATCGCGCGTGCGCACAGCGTCTCCGGGCGCCTCCTCCGCGTCGATGTACTTGTCCGAGCGCTTCATGATCCCGCGGGCGAACTCCACGCCGTCGGCCATCGCCTCGAGATCCGGCTCGGCGCCTTCCTCGAAGGACCGGAACGCGATGTGCGGCACATCTCTCGGGTCGGCGGATCGCAGCGTCACCGATCCCGCCCGGTTGCGCGTCCGGGCCTTGAGGATGACCCAGGCGAAGTGTCGCTTGTCCTGAACCGCCGCCCTCGCGCCTCCCAGGTGGTAGCCGGAGAATTGCCCGGGGAAGCCGAAGAGGAACAGGTCGGGCTGCGTCGACTCGACGCTCGAGCGGAAGATCACGCCGGCGAGGACGCCGTTGGTCGCGTAGAGGCCGCGTCCGCCGAGCCAGTCTTCGAACGCCGCATCGGCGGGAAACTCCGGTGAGGGGGCGCGGAAGCTGGCGTCGCGCAGCACCGGGAAGTCCTTCTTCATACGCGACACGAGGCTGACCTCGTAGCGGTCCTGCAAGTTCTCGCCGACGCCGGGCAGCTCGACGATGACGTCGATGCCGTGCTGCTCGAGCTCCTCGCGCGGCCCGATGCCCGAGAGCTTCAGCAGCTGTGGCGTGTTGAACGCCCCGGCGGCGACGATCACCTCGCGACGCGCGTGGACCTCGCTCCTGACGGGCGCGGCGGGGGCGTCGCCGGCGAGCGGGCTGGCACGATAAAGATGTCGACCTTCGAGGTACTCGACGCCGTAGGCGCGATGCGCATCATCGATCAGCACCCGCGCCGCGAGGGCCTCCGTGCGGATCTCGAGCCGGCCCGGGTCGCGGGCCTGCGCCCTGCGCAACAGTTCGCGCGTGCCGAGGCGCCGGCCGTCCCGGACGCTCATCGGCACCAACCAGAGGCCCTCGCGCGCGTTGCGCACGCGCCAGTCGTTGGGATCCACGAAGCTCTGGAGGTCCTCGACGGGCGTCAATTTGCGCCGCAGCCCCGCCTCGAGCGTGCCCTTGGCCGCCGAGAGGATCACGTTCACGAGCTGCTTGTCTCCGAGCGCCAGCTTCGGGTCCGCGAGCGTCGTCGTGAGCCAGCCCTCGTACCCGTGGCGGCTGCGGTTCTGAAAGAACCCCCCGACGATCGGCAGTCGCGGGAGGAGCTTCCCGATAAGGGGGATCTTCGGCGTCGGCCGAGGGGGCGAGATGTAGCTGCACGCCTCGAGGCGCTCGAAGTACGGACGCATCGCCTCGCCCTTCCACGAGGGGTCGCCGACGATGGACGCGAGCTCGTCCCATGATGCTTCGTGCGGGGTGAGCGTGATAAGCGTGTGGTGGCCCGTGCAGCCACCGAGCGTCCCCGAGCGTGGATACAGGGTGCCACCGTGCTCGGGGACGTACGTTCTGTCGCGGCGGGATTGCTCCTCGTCGTCGTGGTGACGGACGTAGAAGTCCCACCGCAGCTCCGGCACCTCCGAGGCGAGGCCGTTGAACGCCGGCACCTGATACTCGACCGGCTCCTCGGTCCCGCCGGCCTCCAGCACGCAGACGGAGTGTCCCGCCGCCGTCAGGCGTGCGGCAACCGGCGCCCCGCCTGGTCCAGACCCGACGATGACGTAGTCGAAGATATCGGTGCTCGCCATCGCGTCAGCTCCCCATCCCGGTATTCATGCGCTCCAGGTCAGGTCGCTGCTCGGTCAGCCTCAGCACGCGCTCCGGCGCGAAGATCGCCGGGATGCCGAGCGCCCAGTCGTGGATGATGTCCACCCACATCGCGCGCCTGAACCATTTGGTGTAACTGCCGATGGGAACACTTGGTTGCCCGTGGGTGTCTATGGCATTCACTGTCGCCTCTCTCTAGCGCCTGCTGTGAACCCTCGGCTCCGTCGTAGCTTACATCCGGTCGTCAAGTCGGTCGCCGAGCCTTTGCGAGGTTCTCCGGGACTCGGAAATTGGCTGCCCACGAACCGGTCCCACGCGCGGTCGGGAAGCACGGCGCGCAGGCCGAGCAGGACCTTCGCGGAAGGCGTGACGGTGTAGCGTGGGCGCGGCCTATTGGTGGAGATCGCCTTATCGATCTTGCGCGCCACGGCCTCCGGCGGCCCGCCGAGGCGCGCCATCGGGCCGACCTCGTAGGCCTGCACGGTGGCGGTCATGACCGCGGCGTTGAACTCGCCGTAGGGGTCCGCCGCGTCGCGCTGGTCGCCGGCCGCCGCGATCATCGATCCGACGGCGGACGCACTGAACTGCGTGCGGATGAGGCCCGGCTCGATGACGATGACGTGGACGCCGAATCCCTCGACCTCGAAGCGCAGCGCGTCGGAGATCGCCTCCACCGCGTACTTGGTGGCGTGATAGAACCCGCCGCCGGGAAACGTCAGCCTGCCGCCCATCGAGGAGAGGTTCACGATCCTGCCCGATCCCTGCGCCCGCATCCCGGGCAGGACGAGCTGGCACATGCGCGCGAGCCCGAAGACATTGGTCTCGAACTGAGCCCGCACGGTATCCATCGAGACCGTCTCGATCGCACCCGACTGGCTGTATCCGGCGTTGTTGACGAGCACCCCGACGGCGCCCTCGCGCTCCTCCACCTCGCTGACGGCACGACCCATGGAGTCCTCGTCGGTGACGTCCAGAGCCAGCGTGTGGCAGCCCGCCTTCTGCAGGTCGGCGAGCGAGTCCCGGCGACGAGCGGTCGCGTACACCGTCCAACCGCGCTCGTTCAGATGCTTGGCGGTGGCCTGCCCGATGCCGGATGAGCAGCCGGTGATAAGGACGGCTTTCGAGGGCGTCATCGCGTCTTGCGGTACTCGATGTGGGCGCGCTCGTCCGCTACCGGGAGCGTCGTGCCGTGGCGCCGTCGCCGATGGCGCCGTTCAGCACGACCTGTCCGCGTCGAGACCGTGGCAGATGCATTCGCTAAAACCGACCGATGCCGAGCGGGAGGCCCTTGGCCTCTTGCGGCCGAGCGATGAGCGCCAGCAGGAGGTTGACCAACGAGATCACGACGGTCATCCGCGCTGGCCGAGGCGCGAGGTTGCCGCGCATGCCGGCGAGGGCCGCGGCCGTCGCGTCGGTGGCGTGGATCAGGCGGCCGCGGCGCAATGCCCGTTTGAGCTCCTCTTCATCGCCGGTCACGAGGTCCAGGGCGATGAGGATGGTGCGGATGCCAAACAGTCGCTCGAAGTACAGGAGCGCCGGGCTCTTGTCGGCATCGACGTCAAGTCGGCGTGCAAGCGAATGCGGTACGAACAGGGCCAGCGCCCCGTTGGCGAACCGGATCGCCGCCAAGATGAGATGCGCGTTGCTGCGCAAGCGAGATGCTTTTTTCACGGTATCGGCCCCTCTTTTGCCCTGGGTCGTTTGCCTCGGACCTGGCTGCCTCGTCGTCGGCTGGTGGGATGCGCTACACACGCTGTGGCGCCGTGGCCACGATCGCGTCGGGTACGCGCCTGCGGCCCAACCTATCGCGTTACCTATGAGATGTCAGGTAGGCATTGCCGCTTCGAGACCCGCGCGCTTGATTTGAACCGGTTTTCTGTAAATTGAACCGTGCGTTGACGGCTCGATGGAATTCGCGGTACGTTGCGACGAGGTGTTACAAGGCACGTTGCCCGAGGGTCGATACGTATCGGAGTGGCTGCCCACGTGAGCGGCGCCTCCGATGCGCCACCAGCCGATGTGCGGCTTCGCGATGTCAAGCCCGATCCGCCCGAGCAACGGCGGATCACGCGCTTTTTGCGGTGGTTCGCCACGGGGCACCGGGCGGAGCCGGCGCCCTCGCGTCTCGGTGTGCTGGAGCCGTTCGATCCCGAGCGCATGGGCATCTGCTGCTCGGGCGGCGGCATCCGCTCCGCGTCGTTCAATCTCGGCGCGCTCCAAGCGCTGCGACACGAGCACGAGTTGGGCAAGGCGAAGTACCTCGCCGCGGTCTCGGGCGGTTCGTACATCGCGGGCAGCCTGTGCATGGTGGCCAAAACCTGGCCCGTAGGCGCCGAACGGCCCGCGAAGGACGAGGAGGGCCACGACGACTCCGACCCTTCGATCGTCACGACGCAGGCGCCTCCCTTTCACCCCCAGTCGCCGGAGGAGCAGTATCTCCGAAACCGGAGCACGTACCTGGCGCCGAAGAGGCTGGACAAGCTCTTTCTGGCCTGGCGCGTGCTGTTGGGACTGCTCCTCAACCTGACGCTGGTGGGTCTGCCGCTGTTCGCGATCGGCACCTTGCTTGCGATCGTGTTGTACCGCTCGGGCTACGGCCTGTCAGGCGATGCTCCGTACAGCGCCGACCCGCCGCAGTGGGTCTGGTGGTGGCTGGGCGGACCGTTCGGGCTGGCTGTCGCGTTGGGTCTCTTGTCGCTGCTGACGCGCCCCAAGCGCGATTGGGTGCGCAGCGTCCTCGAGACCTGGTCTCTGCGAATGCTGCTGATCAGTGCGGTGGCCGCGCTCGTGCTCGTCGTCATTCCCGAACTCGTCGCGCTGCTGAGCACGGCGCTGAAAGCCGAGGCTGGGGGCGAAGCGCCGGTTAAGGCGGCGGTGCCGGCCGTCGGTGCGGGCAGCATCGGCAGCCTGCTGCTGGCCGCGCTGCTCGAGCTCCGGTCGCGCGAGGCGCACCCCGCTGCCGTGGCGCAGGACGTCGGCAAGGCACGGAGCCTGCTGAGCCGGGCCTCGCCGAAGGTCCGGCGCGCGTTCGTGTACGTCGCCACGCTTATTGCCGGTCCGGTGCTGCTGTTCGGGATCGTCGTGCTGGCGGCCTACTTCGCAGCGACACCCGCGGCGATGAGGACCGAGCTGTGGCTGTGGGGGCTGGTGGTCCCGGTCGCGGCGTTTGCGGTCCTCTACCTGTTCTCCGACCTGAACACCTGGTCGCTGCACCCGTTCTACCGACGGCGTCTGTGCGGCGCGTTCGCGTTGAAGCGCGTGAACGTCGAAAGCGCCGACGAGAGTGGCGTGCCGCCGCAAAAGGCGGTCGAACGCGACTACAACAGGCTCGTTCCGCTGTCGAAGTCGGGGGTGTGGCCGGGACCCGACAGCGAGGGCTGGCCGACGCTGCTCGTCTGCGCGGCAGTTAACGTCTCCGATCCTGGAGCCACCCCGCCCGGACGGGGGGTGTCGAGCTTCACGTTCAGCCGCGACACCATCGGCGGGCCGCTCGTCGGCGGGATCGCCACGGAGGAGTACGAGCGGAGGCTCGGCGCAAACCGCCTGAGGGACATCACGCTGCCGGCAGCGATCGCGATGTCGGGCGCGGCGATATCGCCCTCGATGGGGAAGTCGACGAACGCGGCCCTTCGCATGCTCATGGCGCTTGCCAACGTGCGACTCGGGGTGTGGGTGCCAAATCCCCGGTATGTGTCCGGCGATCGCTGGAAGCAACGGACCGTCCTGCTCAGCGAGAAGGCAGCGGAGGATCGAGAGTTCGGCATCGAGCAGGTCCAGGGACGCCCGAAGGATCTCGTCAAGCATCCGCGGCTCTCCTACCTGTTCCGCGAGATGGTCGGTCGCAACCGTGTCGACGGCCGCTTTCTCTACATCACCGACGGCGGCCACTACGAGAACCTCGGCCTCGTCGAGTTGCTACGGCGGGGCTGCGGAAAGATCTACTGCTTCGACGCCAGCGGCGGGAGGCCCGCCGCCGCACTGGGAGACGCGATCGCGCTGGCCCGCAGCGAGCTCGGCGTCGAGGTCGAGATCGACCCCACGATGATCAAGCTCGACGAACATGGCTTCGCCCAGGAGAGCGGGGCGGTCGGCGTCATCAAGCATCGGGGCGAGGTCGTCGGCAGACTGATCTACGCGCCCACCGTCCTGACCCACAAGGTGCCGTGGGACGTGCGCGCTTACAAGGACGCCGATCCAGTGTTTCCCCACCACAGCACCGGCGACCAGCTCTACACCGATCAGCGCTTCGAGGCCTATCGCGCGCTTGGCGAACATGCCGGCGAACGGGCGCGCGAAGCGATGTCAACAGGTAGCTTCCGGACAGCTCCGAGCTGATCGACCGGGGTGCCTGCCGAGTACCTGCTCGGGCTGTCTACGCTGGCGCGGTGACTCGCCGGGGTTCTCGCTGATCGATCGGTCCGCACTCGCCGCCGTCTTCGCCGGCGGGGTCGCGGGCACGCTGGCTCGTGCGGGACTGCTCGAGACGGCGCCGACCACCCCCGGCGCCTGGCCGTGGGCGACGTTCGCGGCGAACATCGTTGGCGCGTTCGCGCTCGGCTGGGTCGCGGCACGGACGGAGCCCGACTCGCCTGCCCGCGCCCTCCTCGGCACGGGCGTCTGCGGAGCGCTGACGACGTTCTCGACGCTGCAGCTCGAGTTGCTGCAGATGCTCGACGCGAAGCGGATCGCGCTCGCGCTCGGGTACGCGCTCGCGAGCGTTGCGGTTGGACTGGCGGCGGTCATGCTGGGGCGGCGACTGTGAGCGTCGGGCTCTGGATAGGGGTCGGCATGGCGGGCGGCATCGGGGCGGTCGCGCGAGCGCTGATCTCGGAGGTGGTGCAGCGGCGGGTGGGCGAGCGCCTGGACCGCGCGCGGGTGGGCGAGCGCTTCGCGTTTGGAACGCTGGCGGTGAACCTCAGCGGTGCATTCGCGCTGGGTCTGCTCGCGGGCGCGGCGCCCGGCGACGACGCGAGCCTGCTCGCCGGGACAGCGCTGCTCGGCGCCTATACGACGTTCTCGACGTGGATGCTGGAGACCTGGCAGCTATGGCACGAGCGCCACCGTCTGGCGGCCGCGGTGTACGTCGCGGCCAGCATCGCCTTGGGGCTCGCCGCCGTCGCGCTTGGGCGGGCGCTGAGCTAATGGTCGATCTCGACCCGCATCGCGTTGGCGAGCTTGCCGCCGAGCACGTGCTCGACCTCGCCGAAGCGCACGGTGATCGGGCCGTCGAACGGCTCGCGCGCGCTGACGGTGCAGCGATCGCCGATCGCAATGCCGCGCTCGTCGAGGTAGCGCAGCATCGCCGGGTCCGAGTCCGATACACGCACGAAGCGACCGCTGACGCCTGCCGGCATCGCGTTCAGCGCCTGCGTCTCGCCCTCGTCGATGATGAGATCTCTGTCGGGGATCGGGTCGCCATGCGGGTCGTGCGTGGGGTGGCCGAGCTTCGCGGAGATACGCGCCTCGAGGTACTCCGACAGGACGTGCTCGAGCGCCTCGGCCTCCTCGTGGACCCGATCCCACGGCACGTCGAGGTGCTCGGCGAGGTACAGCTCCAGGAGCCGGTGATGGCGCAGCGTCTGCAGGGCCAGCCGCTCACCGGCCGCCGTCAGGCGCACGCCGTGGTAGGGCTCGTGGATCGCCAAGCCGCGCTCGGCGAGCCTCTTCACCATCGCGGAGGCCGATGCCGGCGTGACGCCGCAGCGCTCGGCGAGCGCGTTCGTCGTCACTGCCTCGCCACCCGCCCGCCGCTGCAACGAGTAGATCGACTTCGCGTAGTCCTCGATCGCGCTGCTGCGCCCGGTGCTTCCCGAATCGACCGCCATCGCACCGATCGTACGCGACGCACGGCGATCGCCTTAGGGTTGCGCGCTGCCGCGGGCAAGTGCGTGCGCAAGGCCGGAAAACGTCGGTATCTCGGGCCGTCTGGGAGGCAAAGACCCCCGAGCCGCCGGGGCAACCGCTAGCGTAAGCCGATCCTGAACCCGAAACGGGAGCACTCAATGACCAAGCAGGAGCTCGCACAGAAGGTGGCTTCGGACACCGGTCTCAGCGGTTCTGACGCAAAAGGCGCGGTAGACGCCACCTTTGACGCGATTGCGGCCGAGCTCGCCGGAGGCGGCGAGGTCGCCGTCGCTGGCTTCGGCAAGTTCAGCATCAGCGAGCGAGCCGCTCGCGAGGGCCGCAATCCAGCCACGGGTGAGCCGCTCCAGATCGCCGCTAGCAAGGCCGCGAAGTTCTCGCCTGCGGCGGCGCTCAAGAAGGCGCTGAACAACTAGATCCGCCGTCCGGCGCGGCGCCCGACCGCCCCGACGGCTCCATCCATACGACGTTCGACCCCGGCACGCATGTGCTGCCGGGGAGTTCGTCGTGGTGGCGGTGGTCGGTGATCGCGCTTCGCGGAGTCGGGTCGACTTGTTCACGTGGAGCATGAACAGATCGCCCCGGCTCTCGAGCCCGGAGGGATTTCCGTCTCCGCCTGAGGCGCGCGTCACCGAAGCTCGCGCCGGATCACGAGCTTCAGGCCCGACCACGTCTCGTCGATCGCGCAGACCTTGACGTCGACGAGGCCGCGCGGCAGCGCGACGTCGCGCACGACGTCCTCGGTCATGTCGGTCGCCACTTTCGATGCGCGCTTGGGCCACGCGACCCAGAGCATTCCCGCCGGCGCGAGCTTCGCTTGAAGGCCCGGCAGCCGGCGCTCGAGCTCACGCCGCTCGCGCACAAAGAGCACCGCGAGGTCGAGGTGCGGCGCAGGCCTGGCGAGCACGCGGACGCCGTCGGGCAGGTCGCCCAGGAGCGTCGCGAAGTTCTCGGGCGCGCCGACGTAGACCGCGCGCAGGCCGGGCGTGAAGCCGAGCTTGCGCACCAGCGGCGTGCCCGAGTACCCGGTCGGAACGGGATCGGTTCCCATCGTGCGATCATGGCCCATGGACTTCGAAGAGGGCGATCGCGTCGCGTTTCTGCGCCACAACCCCGCGAGCGACGAGATCCAGATCATGGAGGGCGTCGTCGTCGGGATGGTCGACGAGTACCAGGCCGTCGTGCGCTTTGGCGGCGGACAGGAGATCACCTGGCCGGTCAGCGACCTGACGCCGCTTCCCCCGAGGCCGTAGCTACCAGGCCTCTGCGGCCAGCTCGGCGATGACCGTCGACAGCCGCCCGCCTTGCCACGCCAGCGGCGACGCTCCGGGCTCCTCGACGAGCAGTCGCCCGCGCGGCAGCAGTTCGGCGTACGTCTCGCCGATGTCGAGCGGGTGGCCGGGGTCGGCCTCGTCGCGGCTGGCAACGACGACGGCCGGACACTCGATCTCGGCGAGCGCGTGCAGGTCGCGGAACGGGCGCGACCGCGGCACGGCGCTGATCGCGTCCGCAAGCGCGCCTGGGTGCTCGTGCAGGACCAGACGCTGGCGCATGACCTTGGTGACGGTGTCGCGCCATGCCTCTGGAAGCCGCTGGACAGCGAAGGCCTCGACGAAGCCCTCGACGCCGCCCGCGCGCAGCGCGTCGCTCAGCGCGTCCCAGCGCGCGAGCCGCTCCGGGTCGTCGTTGGAGACCGGATCGTAGGCCGGCGTGATGACGGCGATCGCGGCGACGCGCTCGGGCTGCTCGAGTGCGAGCCGCAGGATCGTGTGCGCGCCCATCGAGGCGCCGGCCAGCACCACCCGCTCGATCTCGAGCGCGTCGAGCACCGCCGCGAGGTCGTTGCCCAGATCCTCGTAGCGGTACGCCTCGGGATCCGGCGCGGGCGAGGAGGCACCGTGGCCGCGAGCGTCATAGGCGACGACGCGGTGGCCGCCGCGCTGCAGCGCACGTGAGCCCATGACGACGTAACGGCGCGACGCGGTCAGGCCGTGAAGCAGCACGACGGGGATACCGGCGCCGTCTTCGGATGCGCAAAGCGTGACGCCGTCGGCGGTCGTGATGGTGCGCTCGAGCACCGTGAAAGCGTTGCAGCCGGCAGCGCCCGACGTGCTCAGCAGCCGACCGCACGGCAACGCATAGCGCCCGCCTGCGGCCAACCCGGGCTTGCTAATACATACCTCGCGTATGCATACCTGAATGGGATCGCCTCGCCAACCTGCTCGGCGTGACGGCGCTTACGGCGACGGACCGTCTGCGTCACGCCGTGGAGAGCGAGCTCTCCCACGGAGGGAGTGCCCCCGCCGCACTGGTGCATCTGCAGGCATATCCCGGCGAGTCGGTAGAGGCGTTGCGCCGCGTGCTGGGCATATCGCAGCCCGCCGCGGTCCGGGTCGTGGATCGTCTGGTCGGCGAACGGCTGGTCGAGCGTCGATCCGGCGCGGACCGGCGGACGCTCGCACTGCATCTCACAGCGGCGGGTGAGCGCGCTGCCTCCGAGCTGCTATCGCGCCGCACGCAGAGCCTGCGCTCGCTGCTCGACATCCTCGAACCTGGCGAGCAGGCGGCGCTCGAGCCCTTGCTCGAGCGCGTGGTCGCCGCCTTGGCCGACGACCGGCCCCAGGCGCTGCGCGTGTGCCGCCTGTGCGACCGCAGCGCCTGTACGAGCGCCCCTGGCTGTCCACTCGATCACACGGCCCAGTAGGGACGCCGAGCTGAATCCGGATGCAGCATCTCACCGCCGCGGGCCCTCCGCGACCTTCGATGGATGCAGCCTGAGCGCTCCGCACCTCGGAGCGCTGGGTCTGGCGAGCGCGGGGATCGGCATCGTCGGCACCTGCTACGGAATGGCGCGCTACGGCCACGGGTTGATGCTGACCGACACGCGCCGCGAGTATGGCCTCGATCCAGTGCTCCTCGGAGCAATCGCAACCGGGTCGTACGTCGCTTACCTGGCCGCGACCGCGCTCTCCGGCGCGTTCGCCACCCGCCTCGGCGCGCGCCGGACCGCGGTGATTGCCGGGCTGCTGGCAGCCGCCGGCATGATCGTCGTAGGCGTGTCGCGAACCGCCGCGGTGTTCGCTGCCGGCATCCTCGTCGCCGGTGCGAGCGCAGGATTCGCCTTCGCCCCATTCTCCGACGCCGCTCGTGCGGTGCCTGCCGCCGCCCGCGGGCGGGTTCTTGTCGCGATCAACTGCGGCACCGGCTACGGCGTCGCGCTCGCCGCTCCGATTGCCATTCTGGCCGGCGCGGCATGGCGTAGCGCCTGGCTGGCGTTTGCCGGGCTGGCCGTTCTGGCGACCGTCTGGGCGGCGTGCGTACTGCCCAGCCGCCCAAGCCCAGGCGCGAGCACCGGCAACGCCCGACGCGACCTGCGTTCGGCGCTGTGCCAGCGGCGGGCGTTGGCGGTGCTGACCGGCGCGGTGCTGGTCGGTCTGGGCAGCTCGACGTACTGGACCTTCGGTGTTGTGCATCTCATCGACGCTGGGGCGCTCTCCTCCGCGCAGAGCCGGATATTCCTGGGGATCGTCGGGGTGGCCAGCGTGCTCGCCACCCTGACCGCGGATCTCATGCGCCGGATCGGCCCGCAGCGCACGTTTGTGACCATGACCATCGCCGAGGCGCTGGCGCTCGCCCTGCTGGCACTGGCGCCGTTCTCGCTCACGGCGGCGATCGCCTCCGCGATCCTGTTCGGGACTGCGTACAACGCGACCGTGGGCATCCAGGCGATCTGGAGCACGCACCTGTTCGCAGCGCGACCGTCGTTGGGAATCTCGGCCGCTATGTCAGCCAACGGCGTCGGCCTACTGCTCGGCCCGTTCGGTGCCGGCGTGCTCGCTGGACCGCTCGGACTCACCGCCGCACTCTTGGCCGGCGCCGCAGTCGTGGCCGCGGCCGGCGTGCTCGCGCCGCGGGAGCCGATCCTGCCGCAACCCGATTGAGCCCGGTCCACCACCGCAGATCGCCGCCCCCTGCGCGCTGGGAGCCGGCCGCGCCCGGTCTACGCTGAAGGCACGTGGGCGCGCTTGTCTACCCTGTGATCGTATGACCGTCATCGACGTCAACGAGGCCGATTTCGAAGCCGAGGTCATCGAGCGTTCGCGCGAGGTTCCGGTCGTCGTCGACTTCTGGGCGAGCTGGTGCAGCCCCTGCCGCCAGCTCGGACCGATCCTGGAGAAGGCCGCCGAGCAGCGCGACGGCACGGTCGTCCTGGCGAAGATCGATACCGACGCCAACCAGCAGATCGCCGATCGGTACGGCATCCAGAGCATCCCGGCCGTCAAGGCCTTCGTCGACGGCGAGGTCGTCGCGGAGTTCCTCGGCGCGCAGCCCCCGAGCCAGGTGGAGAAGTTCTTCGACGCGCTCGTGCCGTCCGAGACGCAGCAGCTGCTCGACGCCGGCGACGAACAGTCGCTGCGGCGGGCCGTCGAGCTCGAGCCCACCAACTCGCAGGCGAACCTCGCCCTGGCGAAGTTGGAGTACCGCAACGGCGACAGCGACAGTGCGCGAGCACGGCTGCGCAACGTCACGGGTGACTTCCAGGCCGACGGCCTCCTCGCCCGCATCGAGCTCGAGCAGGCCGGCAACGGCGAGCTGAGCGAGGCGTTCACGCTGATCGACGAGGGCAAGCTCGAGGAGGGCCTGGACAAGCTGCTCGAGCTGCTCGTCGCCGCCGACGACGAGGACGACCGCGAGCGCATCCGCAAGGTCGTCGTCGCGGTGCTGGACGAGCTCGGCGTCGACCATCCGCTGGCGCGTGAGTCGCGGCGTCGGATGGCGGCGGCGCTGTACTGACGGACCTGCGCTACGACGCCGTCACGCCGCCGCTCGCGTGCGCGCGCACCAGCGCGGCCGCCCGCTGCGGCTGCTCCCAGAAGAACATGTGCCCCGCGCCCTCCAGCAACTCCAGGCGGGAATCGGGGATGAGGCGCGCGACGAGCTCGCCGTTGACGGAGTCCAGCAGGCGATCGGCGGTGCCGTGCAGGACCAGCGTCGGCGCGCTGATCTCGCTCAAGCGCGCGCTCGTGTCGTGCCCGGAGATCGCCTGCAGCTGGGCCATGAGCACCGCCAGCGGCGCGCGATACAGCGCGGCGACCTCGGCGTAGAGCGCGTAGTTGGCGGGATCCTCGGCGTATTGCGCAGCGATCATCACGTCGTAACCCGCACGCAGCGCGCGCTCGCCGTCGCCCGACAGGACCGCCTCG
Source organism: Solirubrobacteraceae bacterium (assembly GCA_033855115.1). GTDB lineage: Bacteria > Actinomycetota > Thermoleophilia > Solirubrobacterales > Solirubrobacteraceae > CADCVQ01. Next base: position 40,141 of record JAWVGJ010000062.1, on the reverse strand, counting down.
GCGAGCAGCCCGATGACGGCCGGGTCGGTCATCTTCGCCTCAGGGCCGCCCGGGAACGTGCAACCCAGCGTCAGGCTACGCACGCGCTCGGGCGAAGACAGCCAAGTCGCTCTCCAGGTCGGCGAGAAATGGCTCGCCCCAGTGCAGGCTGTTGCCGCCGAGGCCCTGGATGAGCAGCAGCGGCTCGCCCTCCCCGCGACGCTCGTAGTACAAGTCGGTTTCGGCGATCGCGATCTTCGGCACTCGGGGAACGCTACAGCGGCAGCGCCAGCTGCCCGCCGCTGTGCTGTACCTCGCCCGGATCGAAGGCGGCGACGCGCACACCGAGCAGGCGCACCGGTCGCGACGGGGCGTACTCGCCCAGCAGCTCGAGCGCGACTGCGGTCACGGTGGCGGGATCGTTGGTGGCGGTCGCGATCGTCCGTGCACGCGTGACCGTCGTGAAGTCGTCGAGGCGGACCTTGATCGCGATCGTCCGCCCGCGACGATCCTGCTCGGCCAGGCGCGAGCACAGCTGCGCGGCGAGGCTCGAGAGGATCTCCTGCAAGCGCGCCGGATCGGCGATATCCGTCTCGAACGTCGTCTCGTGCGACTCGGACACGGCGATCCGCACCGGCGTCAGCGTCGCCGAGCCTTCAAAGCGCGCCCGGCGCTTGAGGTCTGGCCCGTGGTTGGCGCCGAACTCGGCGACCAGCACGTCGAGCGGGGCACGCGCGAGCGCGCCGAGCGTGCGAATCCCGAGGCGTTCCAGGCGCACCACGGTCTTCGGGCCGATGCCCGGCACGAGCCCAGGCGGGTGCTCGGCGAAGCGCACGCACGCCTGCTCGCGCGTCAGGCAGACGAACCCGCGGGGCTTCTCGGCATCCGATGCGACCTTCGCCACGAGCCGGTTCGGGCCGATCCCGACCGAGCAATCCAACCCCGTCTCGGCGCGAATCTCCTCGACGAGCCGCCGCATCGCGGCTCGCGGTGCGACGAGCTCGGACAGGTCGAGGTACGCCTCGTCCAGGCCGACGACCTCGACGCGCTCGACCTGGGCACGCACGCGCTCCATGACCGCACGCGAGGCAGCCTTGTAGGCAACGAAGTCGGGCGCGACGAGGATCGCATCGGGACACAGCCGCCGGGCCCGCGCCGTCGGCATCGCCGATCCGATCCCGTAGCGCCGCGCCTCGTAGGACGCCGTTGTGACGACCGCCCGCCGCCCGCTGCCCGAGACGATCACCGGCAGGCCGCGCAGCTCCGGCCGGCGCAGCAGCTCGACGCTTGCGTAGAAGGCGTCGACGTCCAGATGCGCGATCGCAGCCATCGTCGCCTGCACGATGACAGGGCGTCCGGAGGTCCCGCGCGGTGCCCTCTGGGCGTCGTGGAACAATCGACCCATGACCCGCGGCCAACGCATCTCTGCGCTCGATGCCTCGTTCCTGCATCTCGAGAAGGCGGGGGCGCGGGTGCACATCGCATCCGTCACCCTGTTCGAGGGACCCACGCCACCCTATGACGCGCTGCGCGAGCACATCGAGGCGCGACTGCATCTCGTGCCGCGCTTTCGCCAGCGCCTCGCGGAGATCCCGCTCGACCAGGGCCGTCCGGTCTGGGTCGACGACCCGCATTTCAACCTGCGATACCACCTGCGCCACGCGGGCGTGCCGGCGCCCGGCAGCGAGGAGCAGCTCACCAACCTCGCCGGCCGGCTATTCGCCCAGCGCCTGGATCGCACCAAGCCGCTGTGGGAGCTGTGGCTCGTCGACGGCCTGGCGGACGGCGGCTTCGCGATCGTCGCCAAGAGCCACCACGCGCTCGTCGACGGGATCTCGGCCGTCGACATCACGACCGTGCTGTTCGACACCGAGCCCGATGCGCCGCAGCTTCCGGCTCCGCACAGCGCCTGGACTGCGCGCCCGCTGCCAACGGGGGCGCAGCTGCTCTCCGATGCGCTGCTCGAGCGCGTGACGCGCCCGCACGAGCTCGTCCGTTCGATGCGGGCGATCGTGCGCAGGCCGCGCCAGATGCTGCGCGACGTGCGCAACGGGCTGCAGTCGACGGGCGCGCTCGCCTTCGCCGGTCTGAGCCCCGCACCGGCGACGCCGCTGAACGTCGCGACCGGGGCCCATCGGCGCTACGCGTGGGTCGACGGGGAGCTGGCGGAGCTGCAACGGATCAAGGAGGCGCTCGGCGGTTCGGTCAACGACGCGGTGCTGGCGGTCGTCGCCGGAGCACTCGGACACTTTTTGCGCCACCGCGGCGTCGACACGGGCGGCCTCGTGCTCAAGGCGCTGGTTCCCGTCGCGGTGCGCGCCGACGAGCCGCAGGGGGCGCTGTCCAGCGTCGCCCCGATGTGGGCGTCGCTGCCGGTCGGGATCGAGGATCCCGTGGCACAGTTTGCTGCCGTCCGCGACGGCGTCAGGCATCCAGACGGCGCGCGGGAGGTCATCGGTGCTCGCGCTCTGACCGAGCTGGTGGGGTTCGCGTCGCCGACGATCATGAGCCAGGCCGCCCGGCTGCAACAACGCCAGCGCTTCTTCAACCTCGTGGTGACGAACGTCCCCGGCCCGCAGGTTCCGCTCTACCTGCTCGGCCGTCGCCTGCGGGCGCTCTATCCGGTCATCCCGCTCGCCGATCGCCAGGCGCTCGGGATCGCCGTCACGAGCTACAACGGCAGGCTCGGCTTCGGAATGCTCGCCGACTACGACGCGGTGCCCGACCTCGACGTCTTCGCCGACGCGCTGCGCGACGCGATCGAGGCGCTCGCGAGCAGGGCGTCGATACCGCGCCGCGCCGCGCGTGGTCGACGAGCGGCAGCCGTCGGATCCCCTGTTACGAGCCACTAGCCAGATGCGAAGGCCACTCCTTGCACTGGGCGCACTCGTGCTGGCGATCGCGGCCGTCGTGGCCGCGTCGCAGTTCTTCAACTCCAAGGACGACGCGACGGTCACCCGCTCGGCTGGGCCGGGCGTCCCGCGGCCTGCGGGCGACACGCCGGCCGTCGTCGACGGCAACGTGCTGCTGCTGCATCGCCGACGCGACGAGGCCGGGGCGCTGCGGGCGCTCGCCGATCGGGTGGCAGGCCCCGCGAACGCAAAGCTCGCGGCGGCCGGCCAGGCGGTGATCGTGCGCCACGACGCCGGCCTCGCCGTGCCGGTCGCCGCGCTCACCGCGGCCCGCCGGCTGGATGCGCAGCGCGGCGACGACCCGGCCCTGGCGCAGTTCGTCGAGTACTGGCTTGGCCGTAGGGCGCTACCGCGATGACGGCGCCATTGCGCATCGCCCTTGCCCAGATCAACGCCACCGTCGGCGACATCGCCGGCAACGAGGAGAAGATCGCAGGTCAGATCGCCGCCGCGCGCGACGCAGGCGCCCAGCTGGTCTGCTTTCCCGAGCTCGCGCTGACCGGCTACCCGCCCGAAGACCTGCTGCTCAAGGAGCACTTCCTGGCAGACGCGCGCGCGGCGCTCGAGCGTCTCGCGCACGGCACCCACGGGATCGTCGCACTCGTCGGCTATCCCGAACGCGCCGAGGACGTCTACAACTCGGCGGCGGTGCTCGCCGACGGCGCCGTCCAGGCGAACTACCGCAAGCTGCATCTGCCCAACTACGGCGTCTTCGACGAGGTGCGCTACTTCCAGCCCGGTAGCTGCGGCGCGACGATCGATATCGACGGCGTGACGGTCGGGCTGACGATCTGCGAGGACATCTGGCAGCCGGGACCGCCGCTCTCAGACGAGGCGCTCGCCGGAGCGCGGGTCATCGTCAACCTTTCGGCATCGCCCTATCACGCCGGCAAGGGCGCCGAGCGCGAGCGGATGATCGCCCAGCGCGCGAAGGACGAGCTTGCCGTGGTCGCCTTCTGCGCGCTCGTCGGCGGCCAGGACGAGCTCGTCTTCGACGGCCACTCGGTCGTCGTCGACCACGAGGGCACCGTGCTCGCGCGCGCACCACAGTTCGAGGAGGCGCTGCTGCTCGCCGACGTCGATCCGGTCACCGCAGGCTCGGCGCGCCTGCGTGACACGCGCCGCCGCAAGCCCGCGGCAGCGGGCGCCGCCGCAATCGACCGGCTGGGGTCGTTCACCGTCGGCGCAGCGTCCGGGCCGCGCGCGCCGCTCAAGGCCGAGGTCGCCCCGCTCCCGAGCGTCGAGGAGGAGATCTACGGTGCGCTCGTGCTCGGCACGGCCGACTACGTCGCCAAGAACGGCTTCGAACACGTCGTGCTCGGCCTCAGCGGCGGGATCGACTCGACGCTCGTCTCGCTGATCGCCGTCGACGCACTCGGACCCGAACGCGTGACGTGCGTGACGATGCCGTCGCCGTACTCCTCGGAGGGGACGAAGGGCGACGCCCGCGCGCTGGCGGCCAGCCTCGGCGTCGACTTGCTCGAGCTCCCGATCGAACCGATGATGCGCGCCTTCGACAGCGCGCTGCACGATGTCTTCGAGGGTCGCGATCCCGATCTCACCGAGGAAAACCTGCAGGCTCGAATCCGCGGAAACCTGCTTATGGCGCTGTCCAACAAGTTCGGCTGGCTTGTGCTGACGACCGGCAACAAGTCCGAGATGTCGGTCGGCTACTCGACCCTCTATGGCGACAGCGCCGGTGGCTTCGCGGTCATCAAGGACGTGCCCAAGCAGCTCGTCTACCGCCTCGCGCGCCACCGCGACGAGCGCGCGGGCGGCGGCGTCGTCCCACCCGAGCTGTTCACACGCCCGCCGTCGGCGGAGCTGCGCCCCGATCAGCGCGACGACGACTCGCTGCCGCCCTACGAGGTGCTCGACGCGATCCTCGAGGGGTTCGTCGAGCACGATCTCGGCCGCGAGCAGCTCGTCGCGCGCGGCCTGCCGGCCGAGGACGTCGACCGCGTCATCCGCCTCGTCGACCGCGCCGAGTACAAGCGCCGCCAGCAGCCGCCCGGCATCAAGATCACGACTCGCGCGTTCGGCCGCGACCGGCGGGTTCCGATCACGAACCGCTATCGGGGCTGAGCTACGCGGGCGGGCGCGCCGTATCGCTCGTCGGCCGCACCGCGATCGTCATCCGGCTCAGCGCGCACAGCCGCCCCTCGTCGTCGGAGATTTCGACGTCCCAGATCCACGTCGTGCGCCCGCGGTGGCGGCGGATCGCCCGCGCATGGATCGTCCCGCCGAGCACCGGGCGCATGAACGACGTGTTGTTGGAGAGCCCCATGGCCGCGCTGCCCTCGGGCACGACGACGACCGCGGTTCCCAGCGAGGCGAGCGCTTCGGCGATCGACGTCAGCACGCCGCCGTGGACCAAGCCGAAGGGCTGTCGCAGCTCGTCGCGCACGGGCACCTCGGCGCGGACCAGATCGTCGGTCAGCTCGACCACCTCGAGGCCGTAGAGCGCGTCGAAGCCGGTCGTCTCCTTGAAGATCGGATCGCGTTGCATGCGACGCGGACCCTACCGAGCGCCTGCCCGGGCGGTCCGGCGTCAGTCCTCGCTAGGGTTGGCGCGCATGGCGTCCCTCGACACCCTGAACGACGGTCAGCGCGCCGTCCTGCAGCTGCTGCTCAAGCAAGGTAAGTCCTACGACGACCTTGCGGGCTTGCTGCGCACCGACGCCAACGGCGTCCGCTCGCGGGCGCACGAGGCGGTCGAGGCGCTCGGCCCCGCAACCGCCGGCGTAGGGACCGATCGTCGCCACGAGATCACCGATTACCTGCTCGGCCAGCAGGGGGCCGCCCAGCGCGCGGCGACGCGCGAGTACCTCGAAGACTCGGCCGAGGGACGTGCCTGGGCGCGCGGCGCTGCCGGCGCGCTCAGCGCGGTCGCCGGCGAGCAGGCGCTGCCCGACATCCCCGCCGAGCGCGAGGAGGTCGCCGAGGCCTTCGACGCGCTTGAGCAGCGCGCCGCCCGCCGGGAGGAGGTGCAGCGCAGCTCACAGCTCGGCGGCAAGCTGATCGCGGGCGGACTGGGCCTCGTCATCGCGATCTTCATCATCTTTGCGCTCAAGCCGTTTTCGAGCGACGACGGCGCCAAGCCGAGCGCATCCGCGCCGTCGTCGGCGACGAGCACCGTCGCCTCCCCGCCGGCCGGCACCAGCACCGCTCCCGCAACGGGCGGCGCGACGCCGACCACGCCGTCGGGCCAGCAGTTCCAGGTCGTCGCGCAAGGCGAGCTCAAGCCGCGCGACGGCAGCCAGGTGAAGGCCACCGGCCAGGTCGCGATCGTGCGCTTCCCCGACAACAACCAGTACCGGCTGGCGCTCCAGGCCAAGGCGCTCGCACCGAGCAGCGCGCGCGGATCGGCCTACGGCGTCTGGTTCTACAGCTCCCCCCGCAAGGCGCAGTTCGTCGGGTTCCCGGACATCGTGGTCGGGCAGGACGGCAAGCTCGAGACGGTCGCCGACCTCGATCCGAAGACGCCGACCTATCGCGAGGTGCTGCTGACGCGCGAGACCAGCCAACGACCCAAGCAGCCCGGGACGATCGTCCTGCGCGGGCGCCTGTTGACCGCAGCGCCGCCGGCACAGGCTCAGCGCGGTCAGACGACGACGACGCCGTAGCAACGTCGAGGCGCCCGCCTCGCGCTACTCCGCGTCGTAGCTGATCAGCGCGTGCACGTCGTGCGGTGCCAGCAGCGCGCGCCCGCCCAGAAACGCCAGCTCGATGAGAAACGCGCAGCCGACGATCTCGCCGCCGAGTTGCTCGACGAGCTGGCACAGCGCGCGCGCGGTCCCGCCGGTCGCGAGCAGGTCGTCGTGGACGAGCACACGCGCGCCTGGGCCGAGCGCGTCGGCATGCAGCTCGAGGGAGTCGCTGCCGTACTCCAGCGCGTACTCGACGCTGATCGTGTCGTACGGCAGGCTGCCCGGCTTGCGCGCCAGCGCGAAGCCGGCGCCGAGCTCGCGTGCGACTGCCGGCCCGAGCAGGAAGCCGCGCGCCTCCGGCCCGATGACGATGTCCGGGGCCAGGTCGCGCGCGAGATCCGCGAGCGCCCGCACCGACGCGTCCAGCCCCTCAGGACTGGCGAGCAGCGGCGTGATGTCACGAAAGACGATGCCCGGCTTGGGGAAGTCCGGGATCGAGCGGATGTAGTCCTCGAGGATCGTCGCCCTCATAGCCTCACCCGGCGATCTTGCGCAGGTCACGGATCAGCAGCAGGTGCTTGAGGTGCGACGCGACCGCCGCGAGGTTCTCCAGTGCCTCGAGTGCCTGCTTGCGGCGCTCGGGATTGCGCGAGCGCAGCGCGGGGGCGAGGATCTGCTGCAACAGCGCCGCCTCGCGGTCGGCGGAGGAGCGAAACACGCGCAAGTTGCGCCCTCCGACGCCGTAGCGCGCGAGCTCGGTGGCAGCGCGGATGATCTCGCGCTCGGTCTCGTCGTAGTAGTGGAGGCCGCCGCGCAGCTCGCCCTTGATCACGCCGTAGTCCGCGAGCTCCTTGACGAGCTCGGGGTTGGCGCGCGTTTCCTCGAGCACGTCCTCGAGCGCGTACAGCGCGCCGCCGCCCTGGACGGAGACGCTCGCACGGCGCTTGCGCTTGTCGACGACCGAGACGTGCCCGTCCGTCGCGACCGCGGCGTCCGGATCGCCGGCGCGTCCCGACGCGAGCTCCTGGCGGATGACGCGCAGCGGCAGGAACTCATCGCGCTGGAGGCGCAGGATCGTGCGCAGGCGTACGACATCGGACGCCGAGTACAGGCGGTAGCCGCCCGGCGTCCGGCGCGGGTTGAGCAGCTTCTGATCCTCGAGGTAGCGGATCTTCGAGATCGAGATGTCGGGGAACTCCTGCGCCAGGCCCTTGCAGACCGCGCCGATCGTCATCGACTTTTGTGGGCGCGCATCGTCGATCTCGGCGTTCTGCGGCACAGACGTCTGGTCGGTGGCCATCAGCGGGAGAGGAACGTGAGCTTGTACTTGCCGACCTGCAGCTCGTCGCCGTCCTGCAGGTGGTGGGTTTCGATGCGGTGTCGGTTCACGTAGGTGCCGTTCAGCGAGCCGAGATCGTCGAGGTGCCAGTCGCCGCCGCGACGCACGATCAACGCGTGATCGCGTGACACCGTGACGTCGTCGAGGAACACCGTGCTGTCCGGGCGCCGCCCGATCGGGATCCGCTCGCCCTCCAGCGGGAAGCTCTCGCCCACGCGGCCTCCGCCGGCGCGGATGACGAGCGCCGCCCCCTGCGCGACGACGGCCTCGAGTTCGACGGGAATGAGCTCACCGGTCTCGTCGATCAGGTATGTCGCCGTGACCGGGTCCTTCGGCGACTCCAGAGGGCCGACGAAGGCACCGCACTTCTGACAGTAGTTGGCACCCTCGGCGTTGACGAAGCCGCATTCGGGGCAGTGGTGCGCCATTACTCCTGGGACGTGCGCCCCGCGAGGATGTCCGTCAGCCGCTGGACGTCCGCACCGGAGATCACGTCCTCGCCGGTCTCATGCTTCTTGCGCAGCCGGTTGACGAGCTCGGCCCGAAGGATGTCGATCTTGCCGTGCAGGATCCGTCGGCGGTAGGAGACCTCGACCTCCTCGTCGGTGAGCTGCTGGATGAGGTCCTTCAGCTCCTGATCTGCCAGCGAGCCGAGGTCCGGGAACGTGTCCATCACGAGAGGTCTCCTCCATGAAAAGGGGCTGCCTGCGGGGGCCGTCCGAGGATACCAGCGCGGGTCTTTCCTTCAAGCTGAGCTTGAGGCTGCGCGCCCGTTCCGCCGCTGAATCCGGTAGGGTTAGGTGACCCTAACTGAACCTGACCGTGCAGCCGATGCCGCCAAAGACCAGCCGAATGGTCCTCCCGACGCTGATCGACCCCTCCGCCTGCGACGACTGCACGCTGGCCCCCGGCTCGCTGCAGCGCGTCCGCCAGATGGTCGCCCTGCGTGAGCAGGGTTGGAGCCTTGACGAGATCGCGCTGCGCTTCGGCGTGTCGCGCGAGCGCGTGCGCCAGATCCTGCGGGCCCACGGTGGGCCCGATGCCGAGAACGTGGCCGAGGCTCGTCGTCGCCGCGCCGAGCGCCAGGCCGAGGCGCACGTCGACGAGCTGCTCGCACTGTGGCGCTCGGGCGAGGAGCCGCGCAGCGCAGCCAGCGCGCTGGGCCTGCAGGCGGGGGCCTGTCGCGCCACGATCGCGCGCTTTGCGACCGAAGTCGACCGCGCCGCGCGCAAGGCCAGCCTCGCCGGCGCGCGCACCGGCGCAACGACCTACTCCGACCGCGACATCATCGTCGCGCTGATCTCGGTGGCCGATCGCCTGGACCGCGTGCCGAGCGCGAAGGAGTACGGCGCGCTTGCGCGCGAGCTCGAGTATCCGAGCCTGCCGACGGTCCTCAACCGGATGGGCGGCTGGACGAGCGCTCTCGGCGCCGCCGGCCTCAGCTCGATCTCGTCGGCGCGGCGCACGCGCTCGCGCCGCTGGACGGTCGAGGCCTGCTGGGCCGCGCTGCGCGACGCCGTCGCCGAGCTCGAAGAGATCCCGACCGTCGTCGGCTACGCCCGCCACGCCGCCGATCGCACGGACCTGCCGTCGTCGGCGACCGTGCGCAACCGCCTCGGCCGCTGGAGCGCGATCGCCACTCAGCTGGCGGCCGAGCGCGAGCTCGCGCGCCACGCGCAGAGCGCGAGGTTCGCGTCGCCGCGGCCACGTTCGGCGACTGCGGCCGCCGATCAGCCGGCGCCCGCCCGAGCCTGAGGCCCGCTCGCGCCCTCCCGCTGCGCGCGCAGCTGCGCAAGCCCGTCGCGCACGTACAGGACGACGGCGAACCACGCGAGCACGAGGCCGATGTAGAGCAGGATCGTCGCTGCCGCGGTCCATCCCACCAACCCGCCGAAGATCGCCGACATCGTCGGCCACACCGCGAGGCGCCCGGGCCAGTTGATCTTCAGCTCGAGGCCGCGCCGCTGCGCGAGCAGCCCGACGACGAGCAGCAGCAGCTCACGTACGACGAGCACCGCGAGCGCCCAGCGCGGCAGCAGCTCGAAGTGCCAGCAGACGACGAGCCCCGATACGACGAGCAGGCGGTCGACGAGCGGGTCCAGCAGCGCGCCCAGCCGGCTGTACTGGCCGGTGATGCGCGCCGCCATGCCGTCGAAGTAGTCGCTCCATGCGATGACCGCGAAGATCGCGGCCGGCAGCGCGTCGGTGCCCGACCGCGAGCCGAGCGCCAGCACGAGGAAGACCGGGATCAGCGCGAAGCGGACGAGGCAGATCGCGTTGGGGATCGTCCATGGGTTCCACGGCTGACCACGCAGCGTCTGCGGCGGCGGTGGGCCGGAGCGGTCCAGCCCGGCCAACCGCCGGAAGGTCAGCCGCGCCTCTCGGGCTACGGAAGACTCTTCCACAGCGCCACGATCTCCTCGGCGCCGCCCTCCAGCGATACCCCGCCCTGGACGTCCTCCAAGCCGCGCCGGCGCTGGGCCTCCGCCCGGCCGGCCTCCAGCGAGCGGCGCCCGACCGTCAGCCGCAGCGGCAGGCCGAGCAGCTCGGCGTCGGCGAACTTCGCCCCCGGCCCCATGTCGCGGTCGTCCAGCAGCACGTCCAGCCCGGCGGCGCGCAGCTCGTCGTACAGGCGCTCGGCCGCCGCCAGCTCGTCGCTGCCGGCCTTGCCCAGAGCCACGATCTCGACGTCCCACGGTGCCAGCGCGCGCGGCCAGGAGATGCCCTTCTCGTCGGCGAACTGCTCGACGGCCGCGGCCGCGATCCGCGCCGGGCCGATCCCGTAGCTGCCCATCCAGATCGGGTGCTCGGCGCCCTGCTCGTCGAGGTAGGTGGCGCCGAGCGGCACCGTGTAGCGCGTGCCGAGCTTGAAGATGTTGCCGACCTCGATCGCGGGCTCGATCGTGATCGGGTTGCCGTCGACCGCGTCGCCCTCCTCGACGGTGCGCACGTCGCCGCGCTCGAAGGCGAAGTCGCGACCGGGTTGGACGCCGCGCAGGTGGTGGTCGGGCTCGTTGGCGCCGGTGATGTAGCCGCCGTCGCCGATCGCGTCGTCGAGCAGTACGTGCACGTTGGCGTTGACCGGGCCGATGAAGCCGGGCGGCCCGATGCGCTCGCGCACCTCCTCGTCGTTGGCGGGCCGAAAGGTCGTGCCCAGGGCGTTGGCGAGCTTGATCTCGTTGACGCGATGGTCGCCGCGCACGAGCACGAGCACGAGGCCGCGCCCGTCAGCGACGACGGGGAAGGCCTTGAGCAGCGCGGCGGCAGGCACGGCGAGCATTCGAGCGACCTCTTCGATCGACGTCGCCCCCGGCGTGTGCACCGGTTTCGGCGTCTGCAGCGGCTGGGGCAGGTCGACGGGCTTGGGGTCGGCGCTCGCGACCTCGACGTTGGCGGCGTAGCCCGGCGCGAGCGCGACCTCGTTCTCGCCGGCCGCGCACGGCGCCATGTACTCGTGTGCTCCGTGGCCGCCCATCATCCCGACGTCGGCTTCGACGCTGTACCACTCCAGGCCGGTGCGCTCGAAGATCCGGTTGTACGCGTCGACGTGCTTGTCGTAGCTGATCGCGAGCCCGTCGGCGTCACGATCGAAGCTGTAGGAGTCCTTCATGATGAACTCGCGCGTGCGCAGCACCCCGGCGCGCGGGCGCGGCTCGTCGCGCTCCTTGACCTGGAAGTGGTAGAGGATGAACGGGAGGTCGCGGTAGGAGCGCACGACCTGCGCGACATGCGTCGTCACGCATTCCTCGTGGGTCATCGCGAGCACCATGTCGGCGCCGCGGCGGTCCTTGAGCTTCATCAGCTCGTCGATGTCGTAGCGATCGGTGCGTCGCCACGCGTCCGACGGCTGGAGGACCGGCATGAGCATCTCCTGGCCACCGATCCGGTCGATCTCCTCGCGCACGATCTGCACGATCTTCTCGTGTACGCGCCAGCCCGCCGGCAGCCAGGACCACAGCCCGGAGCCGACCTGGCGAATGAGCCCCGCACGGACCATGAGCTTGTGCGACAGTGCCTCGGCGTCAGCCGGCGGCTCGCGCTCGGTAGGGAGTAGAAGGTTTGAGAGCCGGGTCACAGGTGAACGCCAAGCCTACGCGGGTAGAGTCCGCGACGAGACCGCCGATCCCCCAAGGAGACACCCCACATGGCCTTTGAGGTTCCGCCCCTCCCCTACGCCTTCGACGCGCTCGAGCCCCATATCGACGCCAAGACGATGGAGATCCATCACGACAAGCATCACCAGGCGTACGTGGACAAGCTCAACGCCGCGCTGGAAGGAACCGAGCACGCCGACAAGCCGATCGAGGAGATCATCGCCAACCTCGACGCGATTCCAGAGGACAAGCGCACCGCCGTCCGCAACAACGGCGGCGGCCACTTCAACCACTCGCTCTTCTGGCCGTCGATGAGCCCCGACGGCGGCGGCGACCCCGACGGTCCGCTCGGTGACGCGATCGACGCGGCGTTCGGCTCGTTCGACGAGTTCAAGGAGAAGTTCGAGGCCGCGGGCGTCGGCCAGTTCGGCTCGGGCTGGGCCTGGCTCGTCGCCGACGGCGGCACCGTTTCGATCACGAGCACCCCCAACCAGGACAACCCGCTGAGCGGCGGCTCGACGCCGCTGGTGGGCAACGACGTTTGGGAGCACGCCTACTACCTCAAGTACCAGAACCGCCGTCCCGACTACCTCAAGGCGTGGTGGAACACGGTGGATTGGGCCGTCGTCGCAGAGCGCTACAGCGCCGCGACGGGCTACTGATCACAGCGTCCTGGGCGGCTGATCGCTACAGCGTCCTGGACGGCTGACCGATACGCGAGGCGGAACTCCGCACCATTCTCGGTGTTCTGACACGACGGGGCGGCATGAGGCCGCCCCGTCGCACCCCTCTAAACCCCCCGAGTCCGGCAGGAGCTTATGTCGACCACCATTCGTACGTTCATCCTTGCCCTCTTGCTGGGGGCCGTCGTTGCACCGGCCGCCCAGGCGAGTCCGGAGCAATTGTCGATCATGATGGACGACAACCTGCTGGTCTACCGCGACGACAGCACCGCCGCACGCGCGCTGACGCAGATGCAGTCGCTCGGCGTCGACGCGGTGCGCGTCACCGTCCTGTGGAAGACCGTCGCCGAGAACGCCCGCTTCAGCAAGGCCGAGCTCGCCAAGCTCCCCAAGGGCAAGATCAAGCGCGCCGCCCAGAAGCAGAGCAGTCGCTTTAAGGCGACGAACCCCGGTACGTACCCGATCCGCAACTGGGACCGCTACGACAACCTCGTCAAAGCTGCCGGGGAGCGCGGGATCCGCATCTACTTCAACATCACCGGACCCGGGCCGGCTTGGGCGCATACCAAGCCGCCTGCGAACCTCAGTGCGCTCGCGGGCACCTACAAACCCAAGCCCGGTGCGTTCAAGCAGTTCGTGCAGGCCGTCGGCACGCGCTTCTCGGGCACCTACCGCGACGAGAACGGCAGCCGCGGGACGCTGCCCCGCGTGAGCTTCTGGTCGCTGTGGAACGAGCCCAACCAGGCCGGCTGGCTGTCCCCGCAGTGGGAGAAGCGCGGCAGCTCGGTCGTGCCGGCCTCCCCGGCGCTGTTCCGCAAGCTTCACCAGTACGGCTACCGGGGACTGGTCGCGAGCGGCCACCGCGTCGACAACGACGTCATCCTGCTTGGTGAGACGGCACCGCTCGGCGTCGACAACCGCAACCCGAAGTCGCCGATGCGCCCGGGCCTCTTCCTCCGGGAGCTCGCCTGCATCGGACCGGACGGAACGCCGTACTCCGGCGAAGCCGCGAAGGCCCGCGACTGCGGCGACTTCGACGCGCGCGGGGGGCTGAAGGCCAACGGCTACGCCCATCATCCCTACACGAAGAACGTGCCGCCGACGGTCCGCGATCCCAGCCCGGACGCGATGACGATGGCCAACGCGTCAGAGCTGGGCACGCTGCTGGACACGATCGCGTCGCAGTCCAACGGCGCGATTCCGGCGAACCTGCCGCTGTTCATGACCGAGTTCGGCTTCGAGACCAATCCGCCCGATCCGTTCTCGGGTGTCCCGCTGGCGTCGCAGGCGCAGTTCAACATGATCGGCGAATGGCAGGCGTGGTCGAACCCCCGCATCTCCGCCCAGTCGCAGTTTTTGCTACAGGACGTCGAGCCGATGCGCAACCATAAGAAGGGGTCCAAGGCCTACTGGTTCACGTACCAGTCGGGGCTGTACTACAACTCCAAGAAGAACCCCGGCGCGAAGCCGGCGGCGTTCGCCTATCAGCTGCCGTTCCTCGCGCAGCCCACGGATATCGCCGACCCGGCGACCGGCAACCCGATCTTCACGCTCTGGGGCCAGCTGCGCTTCCTCAAGAACGACACACCTGCGGTGGCCCAAATCCAGTGGAAGCCGACTGACAACTCGCTGGACTGGCAGACCGTCGGCGAGCCGGCCCCGGTCGATGGCCGCGGCTACTTCAACGTCCAGCGCGTCACCCCGGCCCCCGTGACCGGCCAATGGCGCGCGGCATACCTCGGGCCGGACGGCGCGCTCGCGGTGAGCAGCATCCCGCAGGCCGGTCCGTAGGCGAACGGCCGATTGAGTCCCGGCCCGCGTGTCAACCGACGCGCGGGGCGGGAAGAACCGTTCTCGTCGCTCTCGCTACGCGCGGCTGAAGCGTCGCCCTGCGACCGGAGAGACGTCCTCGTCAAGCGCTGCGAGGACGTCGTCGCCGCCATCGTGGGCGGCGGACTCGGCCGCCTCCAACGCGGCCAGGCGCTCCGGGGTCATCGCCGATGCGTCCTCGTTCGCTTGAAGCCACGCCGCGCCCTCGGCGGCGGCGTGCTCGTCGACGACGATCTTCCTCGACGTCGCGTACTTGTCGATCTCCTCGAACAGGACGTTGACGAGCTGCGCCGTCGGGACCTTGCGCAGCGGCTTGCCGTGGCTGAAGATCAGGCCCTCGTCCTTGGCTCCGGTGATGCCGAAGTCGGCATGCGAGGCCTCGCCGATGCCGTTGACCGCACAGCCCAGGACGGCGACCTCGATCGGATCCTCGTAGGCCTCCAGCCGATGTTCGATCTCAGCCACGACCGTGTCCATGTCGAACTGCAGGCGCCCGCAGGTGGGGCACGCGATCAGGACCGGCCCGCGCTCGCGCAGCTGCAACGCCTTGAGGATCTCCCAGGCGACCTTGACCTCCTCCTCGGCGTGGAAGGTCGAGAGGCTGATGCGGATCGTGTCGCCGATGCCGTCGGCGAGCAGCGTGCCGAGGCCGACGGCCGACTTCAGGCTGCCCGACCACTTCGTGCCGGCCTCGGTGATCCCGAGATGCAGCGGGTGGTCGATCTTCTCTGCCAGCAGGCGGTTGGAGGCGATCGTGTTCGGCACGTTCGTGGACTTGATCGAGACCTTGAAGTCGTAGAACTCAAGCCGGTGCATGAGCTCGACGAACTCCGTCGCGGCCGCGGTCAGCGCTTCGACCGGATTCTCGCGCTCGAGCGCGTGCAGGTGCCTGGGCAGCGACCCCGAGTTCACTCCGATGCGCATCGGCGTGCCGGCGGCCTTCGCTCGCTCGACGACCTCGGCCACCTTCTCCGGACCGCCGATGTTGCCCGGGTTCAGGCGAATGCAGTGCGCGCCGGCGTCGATCGCCTTGAGGGCCAGCGTGTGATTGAAGTGAATGTCGGCGATGACCGGAATCGGCGACTGCACGACGATCGTCTTCAGCGCCTCGATGTCCTGGTCGCGCGGGACGGCGACGCGGACGATGTCGGCGCCCGCCTCCGCGACCCTGTGAATCTGGTCCATCGTCGCCTGCAGGTTTGCCGTCTCGGTCTTCGTCATCGTCTGGACGGCGACCGGCGCCCCGCCCCCGATGGGGACGTTTCCGACCATGATCTGTCGCTCTGATGCCATTGCGTTGGATTCTACGGAGCGACCGGTGAGCTTCGATCAATTCGTGTTCGGCTACGGCTCGCTGGCGAGCGAGTACGACGACGGCCCGGTGGCGGTGCTGCGCGGCTACCGGCGGGTTTGGGGCGTCGCGATGGAGAACCGCCGGGACCTGCCGGGCTACAAGCACTACCTGCTGCGCAGCGACGGCAGCCGCCCCGACGTCTTCGTCGCGTTCGTCGACTTGCGGCAGGAGAGCGGTGCTTCGGTGACCGGCCGCTACGTACCCGTTGACGACGCGCGCCTGGCGGTCCTGGACCGGCGCGAGCGAAACTACAGCCGCGTCGACGTGACGGCGGACGTCGATGCGGCGCCGGGCGGCACGGTCTGGGCGTACCTGGGCTCGGCGGGCGGGCGAGCGCGCTTTGACGCGGGCCGGCGCTCCGGCAGTGCCGTCGTCAGCAGCGACTACCTGGAGCTCGTGCGCGCTGCAATCGGCGCGCTGGGAGCTGGGGAGTTGGAGGAGTTCGAGCGATCGTCGGGGCTGGAATCGTTGGCGATCTGGGATCTGGAGCGGATCGAAACCGTTAGCCCATAGGCTCGGAGAAGTCGGCAGGGTACAGCTCCTCATGTGTCCTCCGGTGCGTTGTCCAGCCGGCTGGCCTCGCGTTGGCGCTCAGCCGTGACCGGCCCGGACCCGACGTGGGGTCCGGGTTCGCTCGTCGTTGATGGCTTCCTGGTTCGAGCCCGGGACCACCCATACCTTGACTCCGACGGAGTGCAGCCGGGACCGGCCCGGCCGCGCCGTCCGATGCCGGTTGTTGACTGTCCCTCGTGGTCGACGCTGGCGCGAGCGCGGGCGAGAGACAGGCGACGCTTGAGTTCCCGAACGGAAACTGTGCTGAGCGCGTCCGCGCCGCTGGGAGTGACATCGCCGAGGACCTGCTCCGCGACGTCGGACTGGTGGACCGGCAACGCCCGGTGATCGTGGTCTGCGGCGGCGCGAAGGAGCTTGACAACAGGCGCCGGCGCATGTTTCGGGCCTCTAACGTACTGGGACCCGCCGTGCTGCGGGCCGCGAGAGCGCATGAGGCGGCGATCGTCGACGGCGGTACGAGATCGGGGGTCATGAGGATTGTCGGAGAGGCCCGCGGGCCCGGACGCGCCGACGATGACGTCCTCGTGGGCGTCGCGCCGCGGGGGCGGATCAGTGAGCCAGGCGGGCAGCGTGAGACGGAGCCGGTGGAGCCGGTGGAGCCGTCGGAGCCGTCGGAGCCGTCGGAGCCGTCGGAGCCGTCGGAGCCGTCGGAGCCGCACCATACGCACTTCGTGCTTGCGGACAGCGAGCAGTGGGGCGGCGAAACCGAGCTACTGTTCCGAGTTGCCGACGCCCTGTCGGACGCGCGTAAGGCGGTCGTGCTCCTATCCGGCGGCGGGAACGCCCGACGCGAGGTGCTCGAGGCGGTCCGGCGCGAATGGCCCATCGTCGTGGTCAGGGGGTTCGGCGGCTTCTCCCGCAGGCTGCTCGTCGCCGACCGGGTGACTCGTGCGGTCCGCTGGCTTGGCTTGGCGCGGCCCGCCGGTTGGCTGACCGATCGGATCTCGCCGGATCTGCACATGATGATTGAGAGCAAGACCATCAGCTTCTTCCGCGGGGGATCGAAGGCGCTCGAGCGCTGGATCGCCTGGGAGTTCGCGGATCGACATGCGCTCAAGGGCGTGTGGCGGACGTTCGCCGCCTATGACACGCAGGCCAGGGTGCTCCAGACGATCTTCCGGGTGTCGCAGATGGCGATCATCGCGGTCGGGATCCTGGCAACGGCCCTCGCCACGTTTCATGCCTGGGCCGCCCGGGTCGACGAGGACGCGGCGCGCCTGCTGACGACGATCGCGCCGGCGATCGTCGCGCTACTCATCGCGCTGGGCACGAGGCGCGCCTTCGGCAAGCGGTGGATTCTCCTTCGCGCGGCCGCGGAGTCAGTCAAGACCGAGACGTATCGCTACCGCACTGAAACGGGGCCATATCGGACGGGGCGTTCCCGTGACGCTGTGCTCGCCGACCGAATCACCGCGATCCGGGCGCAGCTCCTTGCGACCGAGGCTGCGGGCGGCCGGCTCTCATACGCGCGGCCGGGACGGCCGCCCGCACTGGACGACGAGAGCCTCGCCGATCTCGGAGCCGCAGACTATGCCCGCCATCGCACGGCCGAACAGATCGGCTACTACCACAAGGCCGTCCGGCGCAAGATCCGGCGTCGCAACTTCCTGCAATGGGTCGCACTGGCCGTCGGCGCCGCCGGTTCAGTCATCGCCGCTCTGGGGGGCGAGCCGTGGGTCGCGCTCACGACCGCCGTGTCGGCGGGAGCCGCGTCGTATCTCGCCACCCGCCAGCACGAACAGGACGTCCTGATCTACAACCAGGCGGCGACGGACCTCGCGTCCACCTACGACGAATGGCTCGCGACGAGCGGGGACCTCGCGACGGAGCCTGTCGGCGACGCCGTCGACGGGCGCCTACTGCTGACTGGCGAAGGCACGCTGGAGATGCGGGGCATGGGTCCTGTTGAAGTAATCTGCGACGGCGCGCTCGCGGTCACGCGTAATAGCGCGGAAGCGAACGGCGACCGGCGGACGGAGGAGGACGCGAAGGAGCTGCTCGTCGAGCGGACCGAGACGATCCTGACCGACGAGGTCGGCGCGTGGGCGCGGCGCATGGCGCGTGTCCTGGAGCAGGAGGGCCAAGCGACAGCGCGAGCACGCGGCCACGGAGGCGGACGGAGCCTGATGACCCGCGACGCCTTCGTCTCATACGCCGCCCGCGATAGCACGCTCGCGCACGTCGTCTGCTCCGGGCTCACGGCGCTCGGGATCCGGCTCTGGCTCGACACCGAGGATCTCCGTTGGTCCCGCGACACGTGGCGGCGGGCGGTGCAGAACGGCATCGCACAATCGCGGGCGCTCTTCGTCGTCCTGAGCGAGCATTGGGACAAGTCGCCGGCGTGCCGCTACGAGCTCGCGATCGCGCTGGAGCGGCGTGTGCCGCTCGTCGCGATATCCATCGTCGACCAGCCAGGCGCGATCTCGCGATCGTCACTCCTCCCAGCGGACGCGGAGGTCATCGAGGGAGACGGCACACTAACCGGCAAGATCGCCGTTGTCGGTGCGCGGTTGGCGCAACGCTCCGCGTGACAGCCCGTAGTGCTCCCTTCAGTCGCAGGGGCCGCCCACTCGATCGCGCGGACGGTCGCTAACGGCGGCCGCCCGCTGCTGGGGCTGCTGGCTGTGGCGGAGCGCTCTACATGGACATCTGCGCAGGTTCGACTTCCTACCGCACTCCGAACCCTTCCCCGCTCGTCAATCGCCCGATGTCGTTGGAGAGCCCGACGTAGAACAGGAAGAACACGAGCAGGAAACCGACGAGCGACGCCCGCTCCATGACCTTGAAGGAGATCGCGCGGCCGCGGATCTTCTCTGCGAGCGCCCAGAAGATGTGGCCGCCGTCCAGCGGCAGGAACGGGAACAGGTTGATGATCCCGAGCGAGAGCGAGATCAGCGCGAGCACGCTCACCGCCCGCACGGTGTCGAACTCGAACGACTGGCGTGTCGCCTCGTAGGAGCCGACGACGCCGGAGACCTCCTTGCGCGCCTGCGCGTCGTAGAACAGGCGCACGATGTTCTGCACCGTCAACGTCGTGACGCTCCACATCCCGGTGACGCTGAGGTTCACGGCTTCGAGCGGTCCGACGTCGACCTTCCGGGTCGCGAAACTGAACCCCACCAGCAGCTGTCCTTGCGTCTTGTCAAAGCGAGGGCGCACCTCGATCGTGCGCCGCTGACCGTCGCGCAGCACGGTCATCTTCACCGGCGTCGTGGCGCGACAGCCGGCGATCGGACGGGCGCCGTCGCAACGGTGCCGCATGATCGCCTCGCGCAGCGCGGCGACGCGCGCCTTTGCCTGCTCCGCGGTCAGTCCAGGCGCGTAGCCAGGCCTGCCGTCCACCGCGAGGATCCGGTCGCCTGTCTGCAGGAGTCCCTGCGCGGGCGCCCCGTTGGAGACCGCCGCGACGCTGGGCTCGATCCGTTCGATCCCGCGGATCGTGAACAACCCCCACAGGATCGCGAACGCGATCACGATGTTCACCGCCGGACCGGCGGCGATCACGACGATCCGCTTCCAGACCTTCTGGCGGTAGTAGGCGCGATCGACGACTTCCGGAGGGATGACCTCCTCCGGGTTCATCCCGGTGATCTTCACGTAGCCGCCGAGCGGGGTCGCTCCGATCGCGTACTCGGTCTCGCCGCCCTTGCGGCGCCACTTGAAGATCAGCGGGGGAAAGAACAGTGCGAAGCGCTCGACGCGCATGCCGACTGCCTTCGCCGCGACGAAGTGGCCGAACTCGTGCAGGATGATGAGCGCGGCAAAGCCCGCGAACGCCAGGAAGTAGCTCACCGGTTCAGTGTAGGAGCCGTTCGGGTCCAGTCAGAGCCCAGGTCTGGACGAGCTCCGTCGCGATCGCGCGCGCGTCGTGATCGGCTTCGTAGAGCGACTCGAATGCGCGCACGGGAGCTGCCGGCAGCCGCTCGAGCGTGCCTTCGATGACGGCTGCGATGCCCAGAAAGCTCAACCCGCCGCCGAGGAACGCGTGGACGGCGACCTCATTGGCCGCGTTGAGCACGCACGGCGCGGTGCCACCGGCGATCGCGGCGGCGCGCGCGAGACCGAGGCACGGGAAGGCGTCGTGATCGACGGGCTCGAACGTCAGCGCACCAACCTCGGCGAGGTCGAGCGCGCGCATCGGGACCTCGACGCGGTCGGGATAGTGCAGCGCGTAGGAGATCGGCACGCGCATGTCCGGATGGCCGAGGTGCGCAAGCGCCGCCCCGTCGCATAGCGTGATCAGGCTGTGGACGATCGACTGCGGGTGCACGACGACGTCGATGCGCTCATACGGCACGCCGAAGAGGTGGTGCGCCTCGATGACCTCCAACCCCTTGTTCATGAGCGTGGCCGAGTCGATCGTGATCTTGCCGCCCATGTCCCAGGTCGGATGAGCGAGCGCATCCTCGACGCTGACGTCCTCCAGGTCGGCTCTGCAGCGGCCGCGGAACGGTCCTCCCGAGGCGGTCAACACGAGCTTGTCGACCGACGCCACCCCGCCTACCGAAAGCTCTCCGGCGAGCAGCTGGTGCAGCGCCGAGTGCTCGGAGTCGACCGGCAGGATCTGTGCGCCCGTGCCCTCCGCCAGCGCCATGACGAGCTCGCCGCCGACGACGAGCGACTCCTTGTTGGCCAGCGCGAGGTCGATGCCCTCACCGAGCGTCGCGACCGTCGGCCCCAGCCCCGCCGATCCGACGAGCGCGTTGAGCACGAGATCCGCGCCGGACTCGACGACAAGCTGCACGAGCCCCTCCGCCCCGACCAGCACCTCTCCGGCGGTCCACGCCTCCGCTGCACGGGCGCCCGCGTCCGCATCGGCGAGCGCAACGCGCCCGACGCCGAAGCGCTGGGCCTGCTCGATCAGCGCCTCGGCGGAGCGCTCGGCGCTCAGCCCGACGAGTTCGAGGTCCGGGTCACGCGCGACGATGTCGAGCGCCTGCGAGCCGATCGAGCCGGTCGAGCCGAGGATGAGCAGGCGGCGAGCCACGCGGCCATTCTGGCAGGCGCTCAAGGCTTCAGCGTCAGCGTGCGCGTCACGGTGCGCCGATCCGCCGTTCCCTCGCGACCGACCGCGGTCATGCGTATCCGCAACCCACGCGCCCGACGCAGCGCGCGGCGCGCCACCGCGTTGAAGCCGACGTTAAACAGGCGGCGGCCCTTGAACGTGCGCCGCGCGCTGCCACGCGCGACGATGAAGCGCTTGGCGCTCGCCGCCTTCGCCAATCCATAGCGGCGCGCCGTCGCGTTGTTGACGCTCAGCGTCACGGACGCCGCGCACGCGATCGAGCAGCGCGCGCGAGCGCGCAGCCCACGTTCCAGCGCGCGCGGCAGCGAGCGACGGTCGATCGCCAGCGAGAACTTCAGCGCGCACAAGTCGAGCGTCTTGCGCTCACCACGGCCGATGACGAGGCTCCCGCGCGCGAGCACCTCTCCCACGGGGCGCTCGCACGTGACCTCCCACGATTCGGGCGCCGGCGCTCCCGGTCTGCTGGAGGGGTTCAGATGCCAGGCAAAGCGCCCGCTCTCACCGACGGTGATCGTCGAGTCCAGCACGTCGCGGAAGCTGCGCGGCGGCCCGGTCGTCCCGCTCGAGTTCAGCAGCACCGGCGAAGTCCGCGACTCGAATTCCTTGTGTACGCGCAGGACGGTGCCCGCTGCGGCACGGCCCTCGACGATCGCGTGGCGCGCGCTGTTGGCGGTGCTCTCCAGAGCGATGAGATAGGCCTGCCGGTTGCTGGCGTACTGCGCGACCACTTGCGCGTACGGCGGATGAAACTCGTTTGGACCGATCTCGAACGTGAAGCCCAGTCCGCCGGTCGCGTAGTAGGACCAGTCCTCCGTCGTGCCCGTCGTGTCGTAGAGGTCGAAGCCGTGCTGGTTGGCGTAGCCGTTGCGGGCAGCCATCGCCGCACCGAGCTCGCGGTACAGCGCCTCGTCCGGAGGGTCGCCGGCCGCCGCCACGCCGGGCGGGCGCAGGATCAGGTTGCCGAACGTGTGGTTCGTGATCAGCGTCGTCACCTGGTTGGACGAGACGAGCTCGCGGACGTTCTGGACCTCGGGCTCCGAGAACGGCGCCGCACCGCGGTAGGTGTCGTCCTCGACCCCGAAGCCGGCGCCCAGACCGCCCCAGAAGCCGCCGTAGTTGCGGTTTGGATCGACGCCGAGACGGCGGTTGAAGAGGTTCTCGCACTCGCCGGGCGCTGGATCGCGGCCGTCCTGTACGCGACAGTTGCGCCGCTTGTAGGTGAAGCCGGTGCCCGGCAGCCCGCTCACGCCCTGATCGGCAAGCAGCGCGGCTATGTACGCCGGGTCCTGGATCGGCAACAGCCCATTGACCTGCGGCGGCAGGTCGATGCCCGCGAGCACGGCGCCGAGATCGATCGGCCACTCGCGGCTGAGGTTGAAGCCGTCGGGGTTGACGACCGGCACGACGATCGTCCGCGTGGCATCGACGAGGCGCGTGATCTGTGGGTCGTTCCCGTAGCCGTTGACGAGGTCATACGCCCACTCCATCGGGTGCTCGGCCGAGGGCCACTCGCGCGCGTGATGCGTGCCCAGCTGCAGGAAGACCGGCTGGCCGTTGTCGACGTTGACGTCGCGCGCGATCTCGACGCCGAGGATCTCGCGGCCGAGCAGGCTTCTGTGCGGCAGCGTGATGAGCTTCACGAGGCCCGGGTGTTGCGCGGCAAGCGCCTTCAGCTCGCCCTCGTAGTCGGCCAGGTGTCGGTAGGAGTCACGTCCGCTGGGCAGGCCGGAGGGCCCGGCGCGCAGCTTGTAGCTGCGGTCGGAGAGCAGGTTCGTCGCTGCGAGCGCGCCGAGGTCAGCGACCTTGACGTTCCAGCTGAGACCGGCGCCGGCGAGCCTCGCCGCGTCCTGCACACCATGCAGGACGATGTCGACGCTGTCGTGGGTGGCGTTCTCGGCGGGATCGAGCCCGAGCGCGGCGAGGCGGTCGCGCGCGGCACGGTCCGGTGTCGCGACCGACACGAGTTGCTCGGACGGAGCGGGGGGCGAGCGGCGGCCCAGCGAGACCGTGCTGGCGCTCAGCCGGGCGCTCGAGGCGGCGCCGTCGCGGCGACAGGCCTGGACGAGCAGTCGCTCACCCGCGCCGACGAAGCCCTCGACGAGCTCGCGGTCCCCGGGCGTGGCGCCGGCGGCGACGAGTCGCTTGGAGACGGCGTCGAAGATCGCGAGATCCCAGTCGCCGCGGCTGACGAGCGTCGCACGCAGCAACCCCGTCTCGCGGGCGGTCACGGGCAGCGTCCGCGCGCCGCCGCCCGCAGGGAGCGGGCCGGCATGGCAGCTGCGCTGGCTGGAACCGGCGGCGCGGAACGTCTGCTCCACCAGCGTCGATCCCGACGCCCGGACCGGCACCGCGAGCGACAGAGCGAGGGCGCCGAACGCGCCGATCAGTGAGGTTCGCACGACGACGGCCGCACCCTAGTACACGCGGCCGGAAGTTGTGTGGGGTGTTCCGGGCGCAGAACTTGCGGACCGGTGTACGAGTACACGACCTGCCGCGGTGTACTCGTGGCCAGGTCAGTTCACCGGGCAGGCAACCGACGCCCTGCCAGCCGAACGGGCGCAGCGATCACGGCGCGACGGCGGGCTGCTCTTGTTAATCCTGAACCGCGTGTACTTGCCAGTGAAGCCGGCCTTCGTCACGTAGATCGACAGCGTCGTGCCCGCACGCAGGCGCTTCTCGAACGCCCGCGCCCGCACGAATCCTGTGATCGTGTACTCCGACGTCTTGCGCCGCTTGCAGGACCGGCCCTTGCAGTAGATCGTCACCCTCGTGCCGTTGGGCGCCTGCACGCGCAGCAGCGTGATCAGCACGCCGGCCCTGTCCGCCCTGCCCCGAAGCCGGATGACCGGGAAGGGCGAGACCAGCGGATACGCCCGCGAGAGGGAGCTTGATCCGACCGGTTGACCGGTGCTGCCCCCTGCCGGGGCCCTGGGCGTGTCGGTCTCGTCGGTGTCCAGTCGCGAGACGCATCCCGGGTCGTTGGGGTAGTCGACCTTGCCGTCGAGGTCATTGTCGATCGTGTCCGAGCACGCCGGCGGAGCCGCGATAGGCGGAGCCGGGTCGGTTTCGTCGTCGTCGGCCGGCGACGAGCAGCCGGGATCCTTGATCTGCCCGGCGACGTTCGTGTCGGTGTCGAGCGTGCCATCGGCGTCGTTGTCGCGGCCGTCGTTGCACTGCGCCGGATCGACCTCGCTGGCGTCGGTCTGGTTGGGACCGATGATCGGCGCCGCGCAGCCCCAGTCAAACGGGAAGTCGATATCGCCGTCGTTGTCGTTGTCGTTCCCGTCCGAACACGCGGTGTCCCGTTCGCTCGGATCGCTCGCGGAAATGCAGCCGCGGTCGGCGGGGTAGTCGACCTTGCCGTCCCCGTCGCTGTCAGCGCCGTCGCCGCAGTCCGGCAGCGTCGCGGGGTTGTCCTCGGTGTTGTCCCGCGCCGACAAGCATCCCGGATCGTCCGGGTAATCGACGAGTGTGTCACCATCGACGCCGTCGTTGGTGCTGGTGCCGTTGGAGCACGCCCGCGACTGGGCGAAGGGCTCCGCCTCGAGGGGGTCGTTCGGCCCCGTGCAGCCCGACTCGGCCGGAAAGTCGATCTTCCCGTCGCCGTCGTCATCGATGTTGTTCGTGCACTGCGACAGCCGCGGGATCGCCTGTGCGGAATCGGCGCTCGCCAGCGCGAGCGCCGCCGTCAACAGTGTGCCGAGCAGCAGCCAGAGACCCCAGCGACCCAAGGACGGGCTTATACGACTATGGATCACAAACGTACTGATCTCCCCCGTGGCTGGCTCCCAAGCCGATACTAACGTCCAGGTGGCGACCCGATGCGGTGAATCCGGCAGCCGCTACTTATCTCCTACCTCGACGTGAACCAGACGTAATAGCACCCGGCGGCCGCGCCCGCGTCAGTTCGAGGCGCAGGACACGGGCGGACCTCCCATCGAGCGGGCGCAGCGATCGATGCGCGTGGGCGGCTTCTTTTTGCGGATCTTGAAGCGCGTGTACTTGCCGGTGAAGCCGGCCTTCGTCACGTAGATCGTCAGCGTGGTGCCCACTCGCAGGCGGCGCTCGAATGGGTGCGAGCGCACGATCCCCGTGGTCGTGATCACGGACTTCCAGCGCAGCGGGCACGATTTGCCCTTGCAGAAGACGGTCACCTTCGAGCCCTTCGGCGCCTGGACGCGCAGCAGCGTGATGAACACGCCGCTCCGGTCGGCTCTGCCACGTAGCCGGACGATCGGGAAGGGCGAGATAAGGGGACGGATGGTGGAGGGCGCGCCCTTCGGACCTGTGACCACCGGAGCGCCTGCCGGGGCCTTGGGTCCGGTGCTGTCGAATGACACCCCGGTGGTCGGCGGCGGGTTGGTCTCGTCGTTGTCCGTCCGCGAGGCGCACCCTGCGTCGTTGGGAAAGTCGGTCAGCCCGTCCTTGTCATTGTCGACGCCGTCCGAGCACGCGTAGGAGGTCGGTGATGGCGTTGGATCAGGCGGTGGGTCGGTCTCATCCGTGTCGTCTGCCGACGAGCAGCCCGGATCGGCGGGGTAGTCGATCTTCCCGTCGTTATCGTTGTCCATGCCGTCCGAGCACACGGGGGGATTCGGCGACTCGGTTGGGTCGTTCGGGCCAGTGCAGCCGGGATCCTTCGTCTGGCCGGGGATGTTCGTGTTGGCGTCCAGCCATCCGTCGCCGTCGTTGTCGATTCCGTCATTGCACTGCGGCGGGTCCTCCTCGGCGTTGTCGGGCTGGTCGGGAGCGAAGTCCGGCGCCGGACCGGCGATGACCGGCGCCGAGCAGCCCCAGTCGAATGGGAAGTCGATGAAGGTGTCACGGTCGTTATCGGCGCCGTCAGAGCACGCGGTGTCCGTCTCGCTGGCGTCGCTCGCAGAGATGCAGCCGGGGTCGCTCGGGTAGTCGATCTTGCCATCCCCTGGTATCGGATCGTTGTCGAGGCCGTCGGTGCATGGCGGCGCCACCGCGGGAGCGGCCTCGGACACGTCGCTGGCCGACGCGCATCCCGGATCGTTTGGGTAGTCGAAGACGATGTTGCCATCGTTGTCGGTACCGTCGGAGCACTGCGTCACAGCGCCTGCTTCGGTGGTATCGCCCCGCCTCGTGCAGCCCGGATCCTCCGGGAAGTCGACTTTCAGGTCGCCATCGTCGTCGATGTGGTTTCCGCACTGCGCCAATCGCTGAAGCGCGGACGCCGGGTCGGCGCTCGACAGCGCGAACGTCGCCGCGAGCAGCATTGCGAGCATGAGCCAGAGCCCCGCCCGTGTGAAGGTCGGGCAAAGACGAGTGCGATACATGATGAGCGATTCCTCCGTGGAAGACCCGGTCCCGTGGGAAGGCCGGACCGATACTAACCATGCTGCGGGCACGCGACTTCCGGCGCACCCCGCAAGCCCGTACTTATCCCCTACTGCAGCGCGAGCCAGACGTAGTAGCCGGCGACGGCCGTGAACATCACCGCGTCGAGGCGGTCCAGCGCGCCGCCGTGCGCGCCGAACAACCGGCCCGTGTCCTTTGTGCCGGCGTCGCGCTTGACGAACGACTCGAAGAGGTCGCCGAGTGGCGCGGCGAGCGCGACGCCGAGGCCGAGCAGGAACGCGTCGGTCCCGGACAGCCACTCCTGGTAGGTGCCCGCCAGGCAGGTCGCCAGGATCGCCACGCCCATCCCGATGGCGAGCCCCTCGACGGTCTTGTTCGGCGACACCCTCGGTGCGAACGGCCGCTGGCCGAACCAGCGCCCGCCGAGATACGCGGCGGTGTCGCCGACGAACGTCCCGACGAGGATGTCGACGATGATGCCGCCGCCGTGGGGCAGGTCGCGCAGCAGCACGCCGTGGGCGA
The DNA here is from genome assembly GCA_033855115.1 of Solirubrobacteraceae bacterium. Lineage (GTDB taxonomy): Bacteria > Actinomycetota > Thermoleophilia > Solirubrobacterales > Solirubrobacteraceae > CADCVQ01. The sequence continues at coordinate 12,854 of JAWVGJ010000062.1, read as the reverse complement.
ACGCGACGCCGATCCAGACGACGCCCAGGACGGTGATCGCCATCCCGAGCGTGCCCGCGCGGCGCTGCAGCAGCGTGATCCCGAAGAGCACGGGAAAGAACGCCATCAAGGCCAGCAGGACATGCAGGACGTCACCGGCGTAAGCGGCGATGATCACGCCGGCGATGCCGACGAAGCCGGCGAGCCGTACCGGCTCGACGTCGGCATAGAGGTCGAACAACTCGCCCAGGCAGACGATCGCCAGCGCGAGGATGCCGAGCGCGAACCAGATTCCGCCCAACGCGATGATCGTTATCGCGTACGCGATCGCCGGCACGGCGACGATCAGTCGCCTGCTCAGCTCCGAGCCCTCGCGCCGGCGGCGCTCGCCGTCGTGCGCCCGCCGCTGAGGGGGCGGACGGCTCTCGCGGGCCGCCATCAGCGGCCCCCGAACCGCCGCCGGCGCTCGCCGAATTCGGCCAGCGACTGCTCCAGTGAGGCGCGCGTGAAGTCCGGCCACAGCTCGTCGCGGAAGATGAGCTCGGAGTAGGCCGACTGCCACATGAGGTAGTTGCTCAGCCGCCGCTCGCCGCTCGTGCGGATGATGACGTCGGGGTCGTGCATCTCGGGGGCGTACAGCAGCGCCCGGAAGTCCTCCTCGTCGCCTTGCGCGAAGCGCTTGGCGGCGTCGACGATCTCGGCCCGGCCGCCGTAGTTGAAGGCCACGAACAACGTGATGCGCTCGTTATGCGCCGTCGTCGCCTCGGCCCAGTCCATCTGCTCGAGAAGAGCCGGGTCGACGCCCTCGCGGCGCCCGACGAAGCGGATCCGCACGCCCATCTGGAGCAGTTCCGGCGTCTCGGAGCCGATCTTCTCCTCGAACATCGCCATCAGTCCCGCGACCTCGTCCTCGGGCCGCGACCAGTTCTCCGTGGAGAACAAGAAGACCGTGAGCTCCAGGATGCCGAGCTCGGCGGCGTCGCGCAGGCGCGCCTTGACGTTGTCCGCTCCGGCGCGATGGCCGTCGCTCACGGACAGGCCGTGGGCCTGCGCCCAGCGTCCGTTGCCGTCCGTGATGATCGCGACGTAGCGGGCCGCGTCGACCGGCTGCGTTGTCACGTCGGCGACCCGCGGGTGTTGTGCCCCGGATGGCGCACTACACCTCGAGGATCTCGTCTTCCTTGCCCTTCAGCAGCGCTTCGAGCTCCGCGATCTTCGCGTCGGTGAGCTTCTGCAACTCGCTTTCGGCGCGGTGCTCCTCGTCGGCGCCCACATCGCCGCTCTCCTTGAGCTCGCGCAGGTCGTGCTTGACGTCGCGGCGAACGTTGCGGATCGCCACGCGGCCCTCTTCGGCGATGTGCCGCACCATCTTGACGAACTCCCGGCGGCGCTCCTCGGTCAGCTGCGGGATCACGAGGCGGATGATCGCGGCGTCGTTGTTCGGTGTCAGGCCCAGCTGGGCCTCGGAGATGCCCTTCTCGATCGCCTTGAGCGACGACTTGTCGTATGGCTGGACCGTCAGCAGCTGCGCCTCGGCGGCATTGATCGTCGCGAGCTGTTTCAGCGGCGTCGAGGCGCCGTAGTAATCGACGTGAACTCGATCCAGCAGCGCCGGGCTCGCGCGCCCGGTTCGCACGGAACCGAACTCGTGGTTCGTCGCCTCGACGGACTTGGACATCCGGTCCGAAGCGTCAGCCAGCAGCTCGTCGATCAGCTCAGTCATCTCGGGTCACCACCACCGTTCCAACCTGTTCGCCAGACACTATCCGCTCGATGTTGCGCTCGTCGTTCATGTTGAAGACGTACAGCGGCATGTGGTTCTCGGCGCACAGCGTGAGCGCCGTGTAGTCCATGACGCGCAGCCCGCGGCGCACCGCGTCCATGTGGCTGATCTCGCGGATCAGCACGGCGTCGGAGTCCTCGCGGGGGTCGGCCGACAGCACGCCCTCGACCCCGTTCTTCGCCATGAGAATCGCTTCGGCGTGGATCTCGACGGCTCGCAGCGCGGCGGCCGTGTCGGTCGTGAAGAACGGGTTGCCGGTGCCCGCGGCGAAGATGACGACGCGCCCCTTCTCGAGGTGTCGCATCGCGCGGCGGCGGATGTACGGCTCGGCGACCTCTGAGATCGTGATCGCCGACTGCACCCGCGTGTCCGCGCCCTCCTTCTCCAGCGCGTCCTGCATCGTCAGCGCGTTGAGGACCGTCGCCATCATCCCCATGTAGTCGGCGGTCGCGCGGTCCATCCCCGCGGCTGCGCCGCGCAGCCCACGGTAGATGTTCCCCGCGCCGACGACGATCGCGATCTCGACGCCGCGCGCGTGCACGGCGGCGATCTGGGCGGCGACGGCGCGGACCCGCTCGGGATCGGTTCCGTAGTCGAGGTCACCCATGAGCGCCTCGCCCGACAGCTTGAGCAGGATCCGCCTGAACGCCGGCTCGACGATCATGTCGAACGTCGAGACTACTCGCCGACCGCGAACCGGCTGAAGCGCCGGATGACGACGTTCTCGCCCGTCTTCGACGACAGGTCTGCGCGCAGCTCCTCGATCGTCTTGCCGTCGAACTTGTCGGCGTTGACGTGCGGTTGCTTGAGCAGGACGGTCTCCTCCATCCACTTGCGCAGCTTGCCCTCGGCGATCTTCGTTCGGATGTTCTCGGGCTTGTCGGCGGCCTGGCCCTCGAACACGCGCAGCTCGGCCTCGCGCGCCTCGTCGGGAATCTCCTCCTCGGAGACGTAACTGGTGGTCGGCGAGCCCGCGACGTGCATCGCCACGTCCTTGGCGAACGCGACGAACTCCTCGTTGCGAGCGACGAAGTCGGTGTTGCAGTCGACCTCGACGAGGACGCCGACCTTGCCGTTTGAGTGGATGTAGGACTGGACGGTGCCCTCGGTGGCCTCGCGGCCGGCGAGCTTGCCGATCTTGCTGCCAAGCTGGACGCGTAGCAGTTCGACGGCGGCGTCGATGTCGCCGCTGGTCTCCTGCAGCGCGCGCTTGCAATCCATCATGCCCGCGCCGGTCTGGTCGCGCAGGGCCTTGACGTCCTTCGCACTGATGTTGCTCACTGGCCTGCTTCCTCTGTCTTGGTCTCGGTGGCGGACTCGGCCGAAGGCGCATCGGCGGGTTCGGCGGGCGGCGCGGCGGCGGCGGGTTCGGCGGCCGGCTCAGCCGGCGCCTGCGCCGCGGGCTCGGGGGCAGCCGCGGCGGGCTGCTCAGCGGCCACGGGCTCGAGGGGAGCCGCGGCGGGCTGCTCAGCGGCCGCGGGCTGGGCCGGCACCGGAGCGCCGGCGGGGTCCGGCGCACCGTCCGCGACGGCAGGCCCCTCGGCGGGCTTGGCCGCCGGCTTGCGCCGCCGCCGTGCCGGCTTCGCCGCCTCGCTGGGCGGTGTCGCGCCGGATGCGTCCGGCGCCTGAGCCTCCGGGCGTGCAGCAGCCGGTGCCTCAGCCGAGGGAGCCTCCACGGAAGCGTCCTGAGCCGGCGGAGCGGCCTTCGCGACCGACTCGGCCTCGGCCACAGCCCTGGCGGCCTCCGCAGCCTCGCGCTCGGCTGCCTCGCGGGCCGCCTGCTCCTCGGCCTCGCGACGCTGGCGCTCCTCGGCCTCGCGACGCTGCTGCTCCTCGGCCTCCTTGCGCGCCTGCTCCGCCTGGGCGCGGAACACCGCCTGGCCCTCGCCGACGACATCGCCGATCGCGTGCGTGATCAGCGCGCAGGAGCGGATCGCGTCGTCGTTTCCGGGAACGACGAAGTCGATGCCGTCCGGATCGCAGTTGGTGTCGACCAGCCCGATGATCGGGATCCGCAGACGCTGCGCTTCGCGGACCGCGATCTCCTCGACCTTCAGGTCGATGACGACCATCGCGTTGGGCGTGCGGGTCATGTTCTTCACGCCGCCGAGGTTGGCCCGCAGCTTCGCGAGGTCCGCCTCCGCGGCCATCCGCTCGCGCGTCGGCAGCAGCGCCAGCTGCCCTTCGGTCTCGTAGCGCTCGAGATCGTGTAGGCGCGCGATGCGCTGGTTGATCGTCTGGAAGTTCGTCAGCAGCCCGCCGAGCCAGCGGTGGTTGACGTAGGGCATGCCCGACTTCTCGGCGGCATCCTTGACGGCGTCGCGCGCCTGCTTCTTCGTGCCGACGAACAGCACGGTGCCACCGCGATGGGCGACCGCCGACGCGAACTCCTGCGCCTCGCGCAGCAGGCGCTCGGTCTTCAAGAGGTCGATGACGTAGATGCCGCCGTTTTCGCCGTGGATGAAACGGCGCATCTTCGGGTTCCAGCGGCGCGTCTGGTGGCCGAAATGGACGCCGGCCTCCAGCAGCTCTTTGATCCCAATCTGGGCCATGGGTCCTGCTCCTTGAGGTGGTGCTTGGGTACGGATCCCGCCGCTGCGCGCGGGACCCGGCATCGCATGCCGAGCAGGGCCGCATCGCAGACCCCGGCGGGGTTGAAGGACGATGAACGTAGGAGTTTACGCAAGCCCCGCGCACCAGCTACGTTATGTCTCATGCGGGGCGAGTCCTCCCTTCCCCTACCTCCGGTGGGCTCGATCCGTGTTGTGGGGTAGCGGGGCGGCCTTTGGACGGGCCGTCCCGCTGCACTTAGCCTGACGAGCCCGGCCCGGACGCCACGCGGAGCGCCGCCCGCAGATCCTCCGGAAGCGGCGACTGCACGTCCACGTCGGCTCCCGTCAGCGGATGTGAGAAGGCCAGCCGCGCGGCGTGCAGGAACTGACGCCGCAGTCCGTAGAGGTCCTTGTGGCCGTACTCGCGATCGCCGCAGATCGGATGGCCGATCGCCTGCAGATGGACGCGGATCTGATGCGTGCGCCCGGTCTGCAGCCGCACGCGCAGCAGCGTTGCCTGCGGCAGCGCCCGCTCGAGCTCGAAGTGCGTGACGGCCGGCTTGGGGGCGTCGCTGTCGGTCGACATCAGCATCCGGTGGCGGCGGTGGCGGCCGATCGGCGCCTCGATCGTTCCCGTCCGCGCGGGCGGCCTGCCCTCCACCAATGCGAGGTACTCGCGCCGGATCCGGCGCGCCGCGAGCGCCTCCTTCAGCGCCCGGTGCACGGCGTCGCTCTTGGCGACGACCAGCAGGCCGGAGGTGTCGCGGTCCAGACGATGGACGATTCCCGCGCGCCATTCCTCCTCGCCGCCGGCGGCGCGTCCCGCGAGCGCCTGGGCGAGCGTCCCCTGGCGATGCCCGCGCGCCGGATGCACGACAACTCCCGCGGGCTTGTCGACCACCAGCAGATGATCGTCCTCGTACGCGATCTCGAACGCCGCCGCCTCGGTGGCGAACTCGATCTGCGGTCCGGCGGGCTGGTCCTCGTCGACGACCACGCGCTCGCCCGCGCGCACGCGATGACCCTTGCGCGCGGCCGCGCCGTCGACGAGCACCCGCTCGGCCGCGATCAGCCGCTGGGCCTGTGAGCGCGACCCCAACGGCGTCGCGAGGAACGTGTCCAAGCGCTCGCCCCCGGCCTCAGCTGGGACCTCGAGCTCCATCGTCACGCTCGATGACGAACAGCAACATGACGACCCCGATGGTGATCGCCGCGTCGGCGACGTTGAACGCCGGCCAGTAGGGCAGCTTGACGAAGTCCACGACCGCTCCCTCGCGGATGCGGTCGACGATGTTGCCAAGCGCACCGCCGAGCAGCATCCCCGTCGGCAGCCAGATAAGCGGCCGGCCGGCGTGGCGCGTGAAGTACACGACCAGCGCGAACAGCGCCAGCGCGATGAAGACCGAGACGATCACGCCCCCGTTCTGCAGCTGCCCGAAGGCGACGCCGGTGTTGCGGACGTTGACGAGCTTGATGCCGAGGACGATGTCGCGCGTCTCGCCGCCATCCAGTGACGACGTGACGAGCCCCTTGACGGCCTGGTCGGCGACCAGCACGACGAGCAGCACGAGCCCGGCGCGCATCCAGGCGGTCCGGGCAGGCAGCGCGGCTGTCCGGGCGCTCACCCGCGGATGAGCTCAACGAGGAAGCCGCCCCCGATCACGAGGACGAGAATCGCGACGATCGGGCTCACGTCGATCGGGCCGATCGGCGGGATGAAGCGCCGGAAGATCCCGAGGTACGGCTCGCACACATCGCGCAGAAACCCCAGGATCGCGCTGGACCAGCGCGAATACGGAATCCGCCCGCCGAAGGAGAAGATCAGCGTGCTGAGGATGTAGGCGAAGATGAGGATCCAGTAGACGGTGATCAACGCCTGCAGGAAGTCGGCGATCTGCGAGCGCACGGTCGCGATGACGAAGATGCTCATCGCACCAGCACCGCTTGCATCGCGTCGTCGAAGGCACCGCGCAGCCCGCCGTGCTCCAGGGCGGCCAGCCCGCGGGCCGTCGAGCCGCCGGGGGACGTGACCGACCGGCGCACCTTCAGCGTGTCGTTGCCGTGCGCCTCCAGCAACGCCGCGGTCCCGCCGAGCGTCGCGACGACGAGCCGGCCGGCGACTTCTGACGGCAGCCCGGCTCGGACGCCTGCGTCGATCTGCGCTTCGGCGACGAGCGCGACGTACGCCGGTGCGCAGCTCATCAGCCCCATCGCCGCGTCGATCTGGCTCTCGTCGACGCTCACGACCGGCCCCACGCGACCGAACAGCTCCAGCGCCTGCGCCTCGAGCTCTCGATCGGCCTCGGGGTCGCGCGCGTGGCACGTGACGCCCCGGCGCACCTCGACCGGCACGCTCGGCAGCATGCGCACGACGGGCGTCTCGCCGTAGGCGGCGCGCAGATCGGCAAGCGTCACACCGCCGAGGATCGAGATGACGCCCGTCGCCTCGCCGCCGACCTCGGCTGCGACCCGCGCGAGACCGTCCGGCTTGTGGCAGAGCAGGATCGCGTCGGCGCGGCTCGCGAGCTCCGCGTTGGAGTCGACGACCTCGCCGCCGAGCTCTTCGACGAGCGCCTCGGCCCGCGGGCGCAACGCGTCGAAGACGAGCACCGGCTCCCCCCAGCCACGCGCCAGCGCGCTGGCCATGTTCCCCGCTCCGATCAGCCCGATCTGCATCCGCGAAGTATGAAGGAGCGCCCCGCGCGGGCCTCAGGACTGGTTGAAGAAGCCCTTCTCGATGAGCTCCGCGCGCTCCTCCGCGCTGATCTGCACGTTGCGCGGCGTGAGCATGAAGACCTTGTGGGCGATCCGCTGCATGCCGCCGTCGAGCGCGTAGGTCAGGCCGCTGGCGAAGTCGATCAGGCGCTTGGCGAGGTCGGTGTCGGTGTTCTGCAAGTTCAAGACGACCGGGATCGTCTGCTTGAACTTGTCGGCGACCTGCTGAGCGTCGTTAAAGGACTTCGGGATGACGAGGTGCATGCGCACGTCTCCGTTGCGGGCTCGTTCGACCGGCCGCAGGACCGCCGTCGGGCGGCCGCGCGGCTCGTCGTCGGGGAAGATGTCGTCGAACTCGTCGCGGCGCGGTCGGCGCGGCGCGAGGCGCCGGACGTTCGGACGCTCGCGATAGCGATCCTCCATCTCGGCCTCGGCCTCGGGCTCCGGCGCGCGCGACCGATCACGCGCGCGCTGCATCTCCTGCTCGCGATAGCGCTCGCGCTCGAGCTCGTGTTCGTCGACGTACGTGCGCTCCTCGGCGAGGCCGAAGTACACGAGCGCGCGATGCCAGCTGTCTCTGAACGCCATGGCTCTCGGAAGGTTAGACCCCGACCGGCGTTCTCCTTCCCTGTCACTCGAACAGTCTCGTACCGATCCGCACGATGGTCGCACCTTCCTCGACGGCGACCTCGAAGTCCTGCGTCGTGCCCATCGACAGCTCGCGCAGACCGCGGGCGTCCGCGAGCTCGCGCAGCGCGGCGAACCATCGCCGGCTGTCCTCGGGCTCGCCGGTCAGTGGTGGCATCGTCATAAGGCCGGCGACGGAGACCGGGCAGCGCTCGATGAACGCGTCGAGCTCGGCGGGCGCGACGCCGCCCTTGCGCTCCTCCCCCGCGAGGTTGACCTCGACGAGCACGCGCAGCTGCGGCGGCGCGTGGCGGCGCAGCTGTTCCAGCACGGAGTCGGTGCTGACCGAGTGGACGAGGCGCACGAGTGGCGCGACGTCGCGCACCTTGCGGCTCTGGAGATGGCCGATGAAGTCCCAGATAAACGCGTCGCCATGAGCGGCGACCTTCGCCTGCAGATCCTGCGCGCGATTCTCGCCCACGACCTTCACGCCCGCTTGCGCCAGTACGCCGAGCTCCTGCTCGGGGACGTACTTGACGGCCGCCACGAGCTCGACGTCCCCGGGGTCGCGCCCGGATCGCGCCGCCCCCGCCGCGATGCGCTCCTCGACCTCGGCGACGTTCGCGCGAACCCGCTCAGCGGTCAGGCCATGGACTAGCTCGGCCAATCGCCTCCGCCGTCTTCGCCGACGCGCCACACGAGGCTCGCCTGCCGACCCGTGTTCGCCGGATCGTCGCCGTAGTCGCGGCGGTGCGAGTGAAACAGGCTGCGCGGCGCGCACATCGTGCAGATGTCGCAGTCGTGGACCTGCTCAAGCGAGAGGCCCGCAGACTGCAACTGCAGCCGCGCGACGTTCTTGAGGTGGGCGTGGTTGCTCAGGCGAGCGACGCCACGCGGGTAGCGCATGAACGCGCGATGGACCCACGTGTTGACCTCGTAGCAGCAGACGCCGATGCTCGGCCCGACCGCCGCCTGGATCTCACCCTCGGCGCCGAGGTCGCGGATCGCCTGAACACCCTGCTTGAGGATGTCGGCGGAGAGCCCCCGCCAGCCGGCGTGGATCATCGCGACCGCTCCGGGAGTGATCAGCGCGACCGGCAGGCAGTCCGCCGTCATGACCATCGGCGCGAAGCCTTCGAGGTTCGTCGCGGCGCCGTCGGCCTCGACGAGCTTGGCCCCGGACTCGGGCGCCTCAGAGATGCGCTGCACATCGGAGCCGTGCACCTGCTTGGACTCCAGCCAATGGTCGCGCGGGATGCCGCTGAACCGCGCGACGCGCTCGCGATTCTCCTCGACCGCGGGCATGTAGTCGTTCGTGTTGAGGCCGACGTTCAGCGTGTCGAAGGGCTCGGCGGAGACGCCGCCGCGGCGGGTCGTGAAGATCGCGCGGCCGCCCGGGAGCTCGACGCCGATGTGGTCGCCAACCGCCATGAAGGGCGCCTGCAGGCGATCCCCCCAGATGTTGCGCGACTTCATGGGTGTTGTTGGCATAGCTTCAGTTGTAGCAGCAGCGCCCGGACTGTCTGGGCCCGGCGCTTCCGGCTTGGTCGGGTTCATCAGCCGCTACGGCTTCGCGCGCGGCCCGGATCACGTGCCTGTAGCGCGGCTGCCAGCTGTGCGTCGCGCTGCGGTCCGAGCTCGCCGTCGAGACGCAGGTCCAGCGCGGCCGCCAGCAGACGGCCGATCTCCGGCCCCTGCGGGACGCCGGCGGCAAGCAGGTCGCCGCCGTCGATCGCGAGCCTGACGTTGCGCAGCTCGCTCAGCCAGCGCCGCGCGGCGTCGTGCGCTCCGTGTGCTCCCGCGAGCGCGACGGCCTCGACCGGCGCGCCGCGCAGGACCCGCGCGAGCGCGGAGGCGCGCGTCGCGGCCTCGCGCGCGGCGACCCCGAGCGCCGGCGCGTCCCCGCACGCCCGCAGCACCACGCGCTCCGCGGCACTGAACTGCAACTCGGCGAGCAGCGCATCCGCCTCGCCGCCCGTGACGGCGAGGCAGGCGCCCAGAACGACCAGATCCGGGCGCCCCTCGCCCTCGGGCAGCAGCTCGAGCGCGGCTCGCGCGCGATCGTGGCCGGCAGCCAGCCACGGCGCGAGCCCCAGCTTCACGGCGGCGTCGAGCGCCGCCAGCGGATCGGGTTCGTGCAGCGCGAGGCGCAGCTCGTTGCCGATGCGCGAGCCGGATACCGTCGCGAGCGCGCCCGCGGCGACGGCCTCTGTCGCCAGCATCGCCGTGCGCTCCTCGAGCTCGAAACCCAGCCGCGCGGCGTAGCGGGCGATTCGCCACAGCCGCGTCGGGTCGTCGATGAAGCTCGCGTCGTGCAGCACCCGCAGGCGGCGCGCGTCGAGATCCGCGCGCGCGTGCTCGACGGCGCGCACCTCGCCGCTGGAGAGATCGAGTGCGATCGCGTTGACGGTCACGTCGCGGCGGCGCAGATCCTCGTCGATGCCGGCGCTGCGGACCTCGGGCAGCGCACCGGGGCGCTCGTAGTGCTCCGCGCGCGCGGCAGCGAGGTCCCAGCGGCATTCGCCCTCGCGCACGGTCGCGGTGCCGAAGCGCCCGTGCGTGGTCGCGACTGCGCCGAGCCTGCTCGCGAGCGCGTCGAGGTCGCCGTCGACAACCACATCGAGCTCGCGCGGCTCGCGTTCGAGCAGGAGGTCGCGGACCGCGCCACCGACGAGGTGGGCGCCAGCCTGACCTGCGGCGGCCTCCAGCAGCCGCTGCCCGCAGGGCAATGCCCGCAGGCGCGCGAGCAGCGTCGCATCTTCCATGAGCGACAGTCTCGCCGAACCGCAGGGACGCGAGGCACCGGGCCTTTACCATTCACCGCGTGACCCCTCCGCTCCGCGGCAAGCGTCTGCTGCCGCGGCTCGCGTTCGGGGTCGTGGTGCTCGTGCTCGTTGTCGGCGCCGCGTTGCTGCTGTTCGGCGGCGAGGGCGACGTCTCCAATCCCGATGTGACGTTCAAGGAGGGGAAGGAGAGCGCGCTCGCCCCGGCCACCGGACGCGTCCGTGGCCATCCCGCCGACGACCGTTTCGAGTGGCCCGTCTTCGGCTACAAGAAATCGCGCACGAACTTCCTGCCGCTGCGCTCGACGCCGCGCCCGCCCTATCGGCAGGCATGGGCGCTGCGCGGCAGCGTCCTGCTCGAGTTCTCGCCCGTCCTGTGCCGCCGCAGGGTCTTCCTGCTCAAGAACAACGGCGCCCTGTACGCCATCTCGCGCCTGGACGGGAGGGTGAGCTGGAAACGCAGGCTCGGCACGCTCGCCGCGGCGTCGCCGGCGTGCAGCCACGGCGTCGTCTACGCCGTGCTGCTCGAGCGAACGCGCGGATCCAGGGCGGGTCGAGTCGTCGCGATCTCCGCACGCGACGGTCACACGCGCTGGTCGCGCAGGCTCCCGAGCCGGGCCGAGGGTTCGCCCCTGCTGGACCGCGGCCGGCTCTACATCGGCAGCGAGGACGGCACGGTCTACGCGCTGCGCGCGCGCAACGGCCGGATCGTCTGGACGACGAAGGGCGCCGGCGCGGTCAAGGGCGCGATCGCCTACGACTCGGGCAAGCTCTACTTCGGCGACTACGGCGGCAAGCTGCACGCCGTGCGCCGGTCCGACGGCAAGAAGCTGTGGGAGGTGTCCGCCGGCGGCAGCGGACCGCTCGGACTCGGCGACGGCAACTTCTACTCGACGCCGGCGGTGCGCTACGGACGCGTCTACATCGGTAACACGAACGGCGAGATCTACTCGTTCTCCTCCTCCGACGGCAAGCTCGCGTGGCGCAAGAGCACCGGCGACTACGTGTACGCCTCGCCAGCCGTCGGCCAGGTCCGCGGCGGGAGCCCGACGGTCTACATCGGCTCATATGACGGGCACTTCTACGCGTTGGACGCGCGCACCGGCAGGACGCGCTGGGTGCGCGCCCTGGGGCCGAAGATCTCGGGCGGGGCGACGGTCATCGGCGATCTCGTCTTCGTGTCCGATTTGGACAAGCGCACGACTTGGGCGCTCGGCGCGCGCACGGGCGCGACGGATTGGAAAACGCACCGTGGCGCGTTTAACCCCGCCATCAGCGACGGCCGGCGGATCTACTTCACGGCCTACTCCTCGCTCTTCGCGCTGGACCCCGTGGGCCACCCGTTCGACCGCCGCCCAAAGGACGCGCGGCAGCGTCACGCGGCACAGCGCCGCGCCGCGGCGCGCAGGGGAGCGGCGGGACGGCGCGCGGCCGCTCGCAGGCGCGCGATCGGACGCCGTGTCGCCGCTCGTAGGCATGCCGCGGCACACCGTGCGGCGGTTCGGATCCGCGCAGCGCGCCGGGCCCGCGCGCGCAAGGCGCGCCAGCTGAAGTACCACACCGCACCGCACGGCCACCACCATTCCCACCGCAAGGGCGGGCCACCGCGCTGCCATCGTCACCGCCACGTCTACAACGTGCGCGGCAAGCGGATCGTGCTGCGCCACAACCACTGCCACACCCATCTGCGCCGGCGCTGACTTACTGGCGCACGGCGATCCCTGCGGCCGCGAGATGCTCCTTCGCCTCGCGAATGCGAAACGTGCCGTAATGGAAGATCGAGGCGGCGAGCGCGGCATCGGCGCCGGCGCGCAGCGCCGCCGCGAGGTGCTCGAGCGTGCCCGCTCCGCCGGAGGCGACGACTGGAACGCCGACGGCCTCGCTCACCGCGCGCGTCAGCTCGAGGTCGTAGCCGTCGTTCGTGCCGTCGCGGTCCATGCTCGTCAGCAGGATCTCCCCTGCTCCGCGCTCGACGGCCTCGCGCGCCCACTGCACCACGTCGAGCCCCGTCGCGGTACGCCCGCCTGCGACGTAGACCTGCCACCCGGCGCCATTGGCCACCTTCTTGGCATCGATTGCCAGCACGACGCACTGCGCGCCGAACACGTCGGCAAGCTCGCCGACGAGCTGCGGCCGCGCGACGGCCGCCGAGTTCACCGACACCTTGTCGGCGCCGGCGTCCAGGACGTCCTGCGCGTCGGACACCGAGCGGATCCCGCCTCCGATCGTGAACGGGATGAAGACGTCGTCGGCGACGCGCCGCGCGAGCTCGACCACCGTGTCGCGCTTGTCGCTCGTCGCCGTGATGTCGAGGAAGACGAGCTCGTCGGCGCCCTCGGCGTCGTAGCGCGCCGCGAGCTCGACGGGATCGCCGGCGTCGCGGATGTCGACGAAGTTCGTGCCCTTGACGACGCG